>NZ_JACNMP010000016.1 GCF_017592335.1 Pseudaestuariivita rosea
TCTCCCGAAGGTCCATCGAAAGTGCCTTACCCACTGCTCGCCCTCCATCTTGTGGTCGGCGACAGTGAATCAGCAAAATAAGCCTATGTGAATCCCCCTTGATTCAGGTCGATTTCATCACGCTCTAGCTGGCACTCGCCATTGTCCTCGGACCAATGGCGGACAAAGGCTCGCTCCTCGATCTGCATTCACGCCGGGAGATCGGTTGGGCAGTGAGTAATCGCATGAAACCTGATTTCGCGATCCGCGCATCAAAAATGGTCATCGCGTTGCGATAACTGCCCAGGGGCTGCGTTCACCACACCGACCGCAGCAGCAGGTACTACTCACACGACTACCAGAAGCTGCTGCGACAGCACGGCTTTAAGGTATCAATGAGCGGAACCGGCAATTGTCACGACTGTGAATGTGGTATCGCAGCCTGACGGCCTGACCCATGCTACGATTGACTCCGTGTCATTGCGTTGACGTGTCGACCGTCAGGTTGCCCCGGCAGCGGGCGAGATGTGACTTTATAGGAGCCTGACGGTCTGCGTACCATCACAGTCCTGTCCGCTTCGATCGGTGCCCGGGCCATTCCAGCGAAAGGGCATTCATGAACCAGATCATCGTCGGCGTTGACACGCACAAATCCAATCACATTGCCGTTGCCATTGATGCGCATGGCGCCCGTTTAGGCAGCATGACCATTCCCACGACGCGGAAGGGATACAATGATCTCCAAACCTGGGGGTCCCAGTTCGGTCATGTCAAAGCCTTTGGCATCGAGGGAGCCGGCTCTTACGGCGCAGGCCTGTCTAGAGATCTGCAGGCCAGGGGCATAAGGTTCTGGACGTCATGCGGCCAATCGCCAGCTGCGCTATCTTCATGGCAAATCTGACTGCCTCGATGCCGAGAGCGCTGCCAGATCGGTGCTGAACGGACAAGCAACGGCCCATGCTAAGGCGCAAACTGGTTCGTCGGAGATGATCCGCCACCTGAAGATCGCGCGAGATAGTGTGGTCAAAGCCAAGTCTCAGGCGATGATCACACTGATATCGGTGCCCTGCCCGCCGGCCTCCAGCAGTCAGACAGTCACCGCGAGGTCCTCACTTAGCCGCGACGCCAGCGTACACCCCGCCGCAGCCACCCCCAACAATCACATAATCAAATGCCGTCATGACCTTCTTCTTGGAAAAAGCACTCTGGGGTTTGGGGCAAAGCCCCAATCGCACGCAGTGCCAGAAAAAATGCCTGGGCCAGCGGCCCGGGCACCTTTGGATCAGGCAGCCATGTCTTCAGATTTGGGGCCAAAGCGTCCATAGAAAGTTTCGCCTTTCTCTGCCAATTCGCGCAGCAATTTCGGCACCTCGAACCGATCGCCGAACTTCGCCGTTAACGCCTCGGCAATCTCAACCGCACGCGTCGCACCCAGAATATCCAGATAGCTGAACGGCCCGCCGGTCCAAGGCATAAAGCCCCATCCCAGGATCGCCGCGACATCGCCTTCACGGATGTCCATCAGCACACCATCCTCAAAACTACGCACCGCTTCAAGGGTTTGCGAAAAGGCCAGACGGTGCATCACCTCGGTCACATCGGGCTGCTCTTCCATAGGCGGATACTGATCGCGCAGCCCGTCCCACAGACCCTGACGACGACCGTTTTCGTCATAGTCATAGAAACCAGCCTTGGTTTTCTTACCCAGGCGTCCCTTGTCATGCAGGAAGAACGCCACATCGTCCGACGGGCTTTCAGGATAGGCATCGCCCATCGCGGCCTTGGTCGCCTTGATGATCTTGACCGCCAGATCGACCGCCGTTTCGTCACCCAACTGCAGCGGTCCCAGTGGCATACCCATCTGTTTCGCAGCGTTTTCGACCAGCGCCGGTTCAACGCCCTCTGCCACCATGCGCCAACCCTCGTTCATATAGGGAATGATGCAGCGGTTGGCATAGAAGAACCGTTCATCATTGACCACAATCGGGGTCTTTCTGATCTGGCGCACGAAATCCAGGGCCTTGGCCACGGCTTCATCCCCGGTCGCCTTGCCCTTGATGATCTCGACCAGGTTCATCTTGTCCACAGGGCTGAAAAAGTGGATGCCGATAAAGCGTTCATCATTCCGACTGGCCTTGGCCAGATCCGTGATCGGCAGGGTCGAGGTATTGGTGGCGAAAATCGCGTCATCGTCCAACTGCGCCTCGGCCGCTTTGGTGACGTCGGCCTTAACGCCCATGTCTTCGAACACAGCCTCGACAATCAGGTCACAGCCTTTCAGATCATCATAGCTGTCGGTCGGAGTGATCAGCGACAGCAGCGCCTCTTTCTTTTCGGGCGTCGACCGTTTGCGGCTGATGGCCTTGTCCAGCAAACCGGTCGAGTAGTCTTTACCCTTCTCGGCCGCTTCCATCTTCTGGTCCAGCAGCACGACCTCAATCCCCGCCTTGGCCGAGACATAGGCGATGCCCGCACCCATCAGGCCCGCGCCCAGAACACCGACCTTCTTGACGGTCATATCCTGAACGCCAGCGGGGCGGTTTGCGCCCTTTTCCAACGCGGTTTTGTTCAGGAACAACGTGTTGATCATAGCGCTGGACGATGGGTTCAATAGCACGTTCGTGAACCAGCGCGCCTCGATCTTCAGCGCAGTATCGAATGGCACCTGAGCACCTTCATAGATCGCAGACAGCATCGCCTTGGCCGCCGGATAAACGCCTTGGGTCTTGCCATGGATCATCGCACTGGCGCCGACAAAGGTCATGAAACCCGCGGGATGATACGGTGTACCACCCGGGAATTTAAAGCTTTTCTGATCCCAAGGTTTCAGAATATCGGCGTCTTTGGCGTTTTTGACCCATTCTTTGGCCGTCGCGATCAGTTCATTGGCTGGCACCACTTCATCCACCAGACCAGCAGATTTTGCGCGGTCGGGCGACACCATCTTGCCTTCCATCAAAAACTGGCTGGCGTTCATCAGCCCCAGCTTGCGGACAACACGGGTCGTGCCACCGCCACCGGGGAAAATGCCAATCAGGATTTCCGGCAGACCGATCTTGGCCTTCGGGTTATCGGCCACAAAGATGCGGTGACAGGCCAGCGGCAGTTCCAGCCCGATGCCCGCACCGGTGCCAGGCATCGCACAGGCAATCGGCTTGCCGCCTTTGTTGGTTTTCGGATCCATCCCTGCGCGTTCGATCTTGCGCATAACCTGATGGCCCTGCATCGTGAAATCGAACAGTTTCTGCGCCGGGTTATCGCCCGCCTCAGACCGCAAAGACCCAAGCGTGTTCAGATCCATACCGCCCGCAAAATCCTTCTTGCCCGAGGTCAGAACAGCGCCCTTGATCGCGTCGTCGGACAGAACCGTGTCGATGATATCGTTCAGTTCCTGAAACCCTTGCAGGGTCATCACGTTCATCGCCTTGCCCGGCACATCCCATGTGATGGTTGCAATACCGTCGGCATCGACTTCATGCGTAAATTCAGCCATTTATCTGTCCCCCCTTACACGCGTTCCAGGATCGTGGCCGACCCCATTCCGGCGGCCACACACAATGTTGCAAGGCCGATTTCCTTATCCGTGCGTTCCATTTCATCCAGCAGTGTCGATATCAAAATCGCACCGGTCGCCCCCAGTGGGTGACCCATCGCAATCGCACCACCGTTCACATTGACCTTGCCGTGATCGGCATCAAACGCCTGCATAAAACGCAGAACAACGGCCGAGAACGCCTCGTTCACCTCAAACAGATCGATGTCGCTGAATTTCATCCCGCTTTCGCGCAGGATTTTTTCGGTCACAGGCACGGGACCGGTCAGGTTCATCGTCGGGTCTGTGCCGATCTTGGCATTCGCCCGAATGCGCGCGCGGGGTTTCAGGCCATTACGTTCGCCGAATTCTTTCGACCCGACCAGCACTGCCGCAGCCCCATCCACGATGCCCGAGGAGTTACCCGCCGTATGCACATGGTTGATCTTTTCCAGATGCGGATACCGCAGCATGGCGACGGCGTCGAAGCCGGGCATAACCTCGCCCTGTTCCTTGAACGCGGGCTTCAGCGCGCCCAGGCTTTGCATATCGGTTTGCGGCCGCATGTATTCGTCACGATCCAAAATCGGCAGACCGTTCTGATCCTTGATCGTCACGACCGATTTCTTGAACCGGCCTTCTTCCCAGGCCTTCGCCGCACGTTTCTGACTTTCAACAGCGTAGGCGTCGCAGTCATCCTTGCTGAAACCGAATTCCGTCGCGATGATGTCGGCCGAAATGCCCTGCGGCACGAAATAGGTTTTCATTGCCAGATGGGGATCGACAGCCATCGCGGCACCGTCCGATCCCATCGGTACGCGGCCCATCATCTCAACCCCGCCCGCGACATAAGCATTGCCCGATCCGCCACGGATCTGATTTGCAGCGATGTTCACGGCCTCAAGTCCACTGGCGCAGAACCGGTTGATCGACACACCGGGGGTCTGTTCGCCATAATCGGAATACAGAACCGATGCGCGGGCAAGGCACCCGCCCTGTTCAGCAACTGCAGTCACGTTGCCCCAGATCACATCTTCGACCTGCGTCGTGTCCAGATTGTTACGCTCTTTCAATGTGTTCAGCACTTCGGCTGACAGCCGGACGCTGGTGACTTCATGCAGGCTGCCGTCTTTGCGGCCCTTGCCCCGCGGACTGCGGATCGCGTCATAGATATATGCTTCTTCAGCCACTTTGGCCTCCCCTTTTTTCAAAATGCCCAAAGGCAAAACCCTTTGCAGCGCGATGTGTTCGTCTGAAGCGCCTGACTACGGCGCAGATCGTTTTTATGCTCAACACCTAGTTGTAAAACCAATATCCTAAAAGGCGCGGAAAGTCCGCAGAACTTTGTAACGCTACGTAAAGAGAAATGGCCATGCCGCTGATCCCTCCCCATTTTTACAGACCGCAAACTTTTGACACAGCGGATGAAAATTTATTTTGCACTCGCTGACAAGACCAAATACCCCTAGATTCAGCAAAGTGACGTGATGTCGTCGCAACCGGAGGAGAGCGATGGACGAAACCAAGGCGCAGGCTGCGCTGAATATGGTCATGGATGCGGCCCCGCAGGTCAGCGCGATCAAAAAGCTGGACGGTGGCGTATCGAACTTCACCTATCTGGTTGAAACGGATGACAAACCGCTGATCCTGCGCACCCCACCACCCGGTGCCCGCAGCGGCAATGCCCATAACATGGTGCGTGAGGCGCGCGTGCTGCAGGCGGTTCATCCCGTCTTTGCGCTCGCCCCAAAGGCGATCGGGTCTTCGGATGATCCGTCCGCGACCGGTGACAGCTTTTTCATCATGGAAAAGCGCGAGGGGTTGATTTTGAAGCCCGGCCAGAAACTGGACATCACACCGGAGCAGGCGAGCGCCTTGTGCGACAGTTTCGTCGATGTTTTCGCAACATTGCATGAGGCCCCGATCCCGGACACAGCCCGCGATATCTTTGGCGACCCCGACGGCTTTGTCGCGCGGCAGGTCGCCGGTTGGACGAAACGCTATCACAAGCTGGGCCTGGCCGAGGATTTTACCGACCTGGTGGACTGGCTGGATCAGAACCAACCGCCGCCCAGCCCCCATACCTCGCTGCTGCATAATGATTTCAAATTCGACAACATGGTGTTGAACCCCGATGATCCGACCCGCATCATCGGTCTGCTGGATTGGGAACTGGCCGGTCGTGGTGACCCCTTGATGGATCTGGGCAATGCGCTGGCCTATTGGATCGAGGCCGCCGATCCCCCCACAGCCCATCAGTTCAAGCGCGGCCCAACCGATATTCCCGGCATGATGACCCGCGAAGACCTGATCGACGCCTATTGCGCCCGCCGCGGCTTTGAGCGCCCCGAAAGCATGACGTTTTATCAGGCGATGGGCCTGTTCCGACTGGCCATCATCGCACTGCAGGTCCACGTGCGCTTTGCCGGTGGGCCCGATGTACAGGGCCCCTTCCGCGATGCAGGCATCATGTTGCTGGGTCGCGCCACTGATCTGACGAAAGGCTGACCGATGGATTTTGCCCCCTCTGACAAAGCGAAAGAGTATATCGACCGCGTCACAGCCTTTATAGACGATCACGTTTATCCGGCCGAGGCGGTCTATAATGAACAGCATAATGCCAAAGGCGACCGCTGGTTCATCCCGCCCGTGATCGAAGAGCTGAAAGCCAAGGCGCGCGCGGCAGGTCTGTGGAACCTGTTCCTGCCCGACCCAGAACTTGGCGCGGGCCTGTCCGTTCTGGAATATGCCCCGCTGGCCGAAATCACAGGCCGCAGCCCCATCGCGCCCGAGGTCTTTAACTGCAACGCCCCGGACAGCGGTAATATGGAAACGCTGGCAATGTACGGGACCGATGCGCAGAAAGACCGCTGGCTGAACCCCCTGCTGGCGGGCGACATCCGGTCGGCCTTTCTGATGACCGAACCTGATGTAGCATCCTCGGACGCGACGAATGTGCAGTGTTCGATCACGCTTGAGGGGAATTCGACCTACGTTATCAACGGACGCAAATGGTGGTCCTCGGGCGCGGGTGATCCGCGGTGTGAAATCTTCATCGTCATGGGCAAAACAGACCCGCAGGCCGAAACGCACAAACAACAATCCATGATCCTTGTGCCGCGCGACACGCCGGGTGTGACGGTGAAGCGCCCGCTGACTGTCTTTGGCTACGACGACGCCCCCCACGGACATATGGAGATTGAGCTGAAGGATGTCCGTGTGCCTGCCGAAAACATCCTGCTTGGCGAAGGGCGCGGGTTTGAGATTGCCCAGGGCCGCCTTGGCCCAGGCCGTATTCACCACTGCATGCGATCCATCGGTACGGCGGAACGCGCGCTGGAACTGATGACCGAACGCCTGATCAGCCGTCAGGTGTTCGGCAAACCCATCGCCGCCCATTCGGTCTGGGAAGAACGCGTGGCGAATGCCCGGCTTGAGATCGAAATGACCCGCCTGTTGTGCCTGAAAGCCGCGTGGATGATGGATACCGTGGGTAACAAGGCCGCGCGCAAGGAAATCGCGCTGATCAAGATCGCGGCCCCCACCATGGCGCTTAAAATCATCGACGACGCGATACAGGCGTTCGGGGGCGAAGGGGTGTCCGGCGACACACCGCTGGCGGCGATGTATTCCTGGCAACGCTGCCTGCGCCTGGCCGATGGCCCGGACGAGGTGCACCGCCGCACCGTCGCCCGCATGGAATTCAAAGACGCCGCTGCACGCACCGGCATCACATTAGGGGGAAAAAGATGACAGAGCAGATTGCATTGGTGACCGGGGCTTCCTCGGGACTTGGCGCGCAGTTTTCAAGGGTTCTGGCGGCCAACGGCTATACGGTGATCGCAGCGGCGCGACGCGAAGACCGGCTGACCACCCTTTGTGACGAAATCGCTGATGCTGGCGGCAAAGCGCATCCGCTGCAAATGGATGTGACTGATATCGCGGGCATCGCCGCCACTTTGGATAAGACCGAGGCCATGGCCGGGCCGATCACCTGCCTGATCAACAATGCGGGCATCGGCACCGAACAACGCGCCACCGACGTGACCCCGGACGACTTCGACCACATCATGACCGTCAACCTGAAAGCACCCTTCTTTCTGGCCACCGAAATGGGCCGCCGCTGGATCGGACGCAAACAAGAGGGACGGATTGTCAACGTCAGTTCCTTGTCCGTCGCACGGGCCATCCCCGGGCTGACGACCTATGCCATGACAAAAGCAGCGATCAGCCATATGACCCGGATGTTGGCGCGCGAATGGATCAACGTCGGAATAAACGTCAACGCCGTCGCACCGGGGTACATCAAAACCGAAATCAATGAGGCCGCATTTGACACCGACAAAGGCAAACAAATGATCGCCATGATGCCCCGACGCCGGATCGGAGAGCCATCGGATCTGGATCAAACGATCCTCTATCTGGCCGACCCCGCGCAACGGTTCCTGACAGGTCAGGTGATCTATGTGGATGATGGCCAAGGGCTTTAGAACCGCGCATTGGCAACACTAATTATGTGATTGTACAAAATGGATTTCTCTGACCCGTTCAAGATGATTGCGCAAGGCCTGTCGACCATGGCCGAGAATAAACGGCAATCTTATCAAAACAATATGGATATTCTGGCCCGCTACGAAAAACGCGCGGCTTGGAAAAGCGACACTTGGACCTATTGGGATTTCGAAACGGCACCAGAGGAACGGGCGCTGCTCGACGGGCAAAAGCTGACAAAGCGACAGGTTGAGCAGCGCAGTCAGGAGTGGATCGCCAAGGATGCCAAGACAAAACCGCCCTTGATCCGTTTGATTGAAAAAGGTTCGCATGACGGAATGGCGGACCGGGTGCGCGCACTTGTCGAAGATGGCGAAGACCCCAACGGCGCCACGCTTCTTAAGGACACGCCACTCAGTTATGCACGCTACTGGGGTTACGATGATATCTTTGACCTGCTGATAGAACTTGGCGCGGATGGTGAAAAGGCGGGCTTTAGCAAACTGCATCACGCTGTGCGCTATGGCACGATCACCGATGTTGCGCCGCTGATCGGTACATTTGATATTTTATGGAAAAATTTTGATGCAACTTCGGTCCTGCATGAGGCCGTCACAGCGGACAAACCTGATGTCGTTGCTGCGCTGTTGGATCAGATAGCCGCCGAGGGACGGATTGAGGACGACGAAACCGCCTTGTGCTTTAGTCTGGCAGTGTCGCTGAAAAAAGCCAAGGTACTGGATGTGTTTCTGCAAGACGATCTGCGCTCGGAAATTGCACTAGATGCGACGTTGGAAACCTTTGACACAGACATGCTGAAAACACTGCTGAAACATGGCGCGGATGTGCATCAGATTTCAACCTTTCTACTGTTTCATAACGACCCACTTCATGTATTAGATAAGAATGGCCGACCAGCTATCATTGAGTATGTCAGGACATTAGTGGATGCGGGCTGGAGCGTCGAGGATCTGTTCGAATACGAACGCGCTCAAATTCGATATGTGACTGAAGCTTACCGTATTCCACCGCAGGATATCTCTTCCCCAGACTTTCTGGAGGGGGCTAAAATGTGTTCGGGCACCGCCAACCCCGAGGAACGTACGCTGCCTTATCATCTTGAGATGCTGCGAACAGGCGAAAGTTCCGATCTGGCGCGTCAGCGTATGACTGATCTGCCTTACGGTGTGTGGTCCGCAGATCGGTTTGGCCAATCGACGACCCGTCTGCCCGACGGACGTTGGGTTCAGATTGGGGGCGAGCATGAGGATAGCTATGATCCCGATTTCGTGATTTTCAGTGACGTTGTGGTTCAGGGTCCGGGCAATGACGTCCGTATTTTCTTCTATCCGGCATCGGTTTTTCCACCTACGGATTTTCACACGGCCACTTTGATTGACGACGCGATCTGGATCATCGGCGGGCTGGGCTACGCAAGCGACAGGCAAGATGGCGTCACACCTGTCTTTCGTCTTGATCTGGCTGATTTCAGCATGCACCGCGTCCAGACCAGTGGCGACGCCCCCGGCTGGATAAGCCGCCATAGGGCCCAGGTTCATGGATCAAGAATCACTGTTTCCGGGGGCAAAGTGTCAGTCCGCGGCCAATATTGGGATTTATCAGGCAACTATGTGCTCGACACTCAGACGGGCCGTTGGACCCAATTGACATAACGTCTGACTAGGCAGCTTTTTCGGCTTTCTCGTCAGTTTCACTGGTGTCTGGTTCGGGCGAGGGCTCTTCTTCAATCGGACTTTCACCCTCATCTTCCGGTGCCGGCAATGACAGTGCTTCGTCCTGCAACTGGCCTGGCAACGCCAATGAGATATGGCCGCTGGCCGGATCGACGGTGACTTTGGGCTTATTCGCCTGACGACCGATCAGATCGTTCAATTCATCGATCACGCGCTCGAATGCCTCGCGCTGAGTTTCGACCTTGGCTTCGATTTCATCCCCGCGTTTGCGAAACAGAAATTTGAACATGACAATCCCCGCTGTGACCTTCAGTTACTTAAACTTAGTCTATCAAAGGCCAAGAAAAATAGTTCCTGACCCCATGTTACGGAAGGTCGCAACTGCGACACAAGGAAAATTCTTCGATCTGCCAAAAATTCACGCGGCCCGCTTGTGCTAGGCGCGGCTTTGTGATGATTTTTTCCGCCCTGACAATGGGTTACGCTTCGTTTCCAGTTCAACCGAAAAAAGCTCTTTCAACTCGTCGCGCGTGACGGATTTAGGCTTTTTCTGCCCTGTGACGGCAGGTTGATGCTGCCCCTTTTTCCCAAAGGCCAATAACTGGCCAAGTCCGCTGATGCGTACCATTTCGTCCAACCCCAATCTTGCGCCGCCTCACACCCAAAATGATGGCAGCCTCGCCCTTATTTCCGCCTTTTTTTTGCCATCATCTCAAAAATCTGTTTTCTGTCAACGTGTTGTGGGATGTTTGGTTACCAAAATCTTACCCGTGATTCTTTTACAACGCTTCCTGAATGGGTAATTGTGAACCATTCCGACCATGTCATCGTTTAAGAAACATGAGACATATCAAAAGCATCCTTGTTCTGATCGTCACGCTTAGTTTCGTGATATCGCCTTTTCTGACACGTGATTTTAGCGGGTTTCGCGCGGATCAACTGCCGATTCCGCAGATTGATCCGCCCGTTCAGCCGGCGGGATATGCTTTTGCGATCTGGGGCGTGATATATATTTGGCTTGCGATGTCAGCGGTTTACGGGGCGATCTTCAAAAGAACCAGCGCGGACTGGGACGCGGCGCGCAGCGCGTTGATCATTAGCCTTGGGGTCGGGACATTCTGGTTGGCGATCGCGGTGCGCAGTGCGGAGTGGGCGACGGTTTTGATCTGGGTGATGCTGATCAGCGCGATTGCTGCGTTGATCAAAACGCCACGCACAGATCGTTGGGTTTTTCAGGTGCCGATTGCCCTTTATGCCGGATGGTTGACGGCGGCCAGCTCGGTTTCGCTTGGATTATTGGGCGCTGGATATGGTTTTGTTTTCAATCAGATAGGCTGGGCGTATGCCGGGCTTACGGTAGCAACAGTGATTGCCTTTGCCGTCCAGCTAACACGGCCGGATGCCCCGGAATATAGCCTGGCCGTTGTCTGGGCCCTGATCGGCGTCATTGTCGCCAACATGGGTGAAAACATCGGTGTGCAGGTCTTTGCCGCCGCGGCCATAGTCATTTTGGCCGCGGTTTTTCTGTGGCAGCGGATCGGCCAAAGGAACGCAACGTCATAACTCTTAACCGCCCGTACGCACGCCAAATCGCATGTGCAAATTGCACATTTTTGGCGAAATCGGCCAGGGCGAACGAGGCGTTTGTGGCAATTTGTACGTTTCGTACGCAGCTTTTGTACGATTCCGGGACGTACGAAACTGCCTGTCAATAAGCGCTGCGGTGTGGGAGATCTTTAATACTCGGCTCGCGTTAACGATTTCGTTGCGACGTTAACGTTTCTCAAACTCCAGGCCCGATAAAACATATCCGCTATGGTCGCGCCCCAGCCCCCGTCAGGCGCCAGAACCGGATCGGCAGTACGATGGCGGCCAGTATGATGCCGGTGCCGTAGCCAGCCCAAAGACCAAGCGGGCCGAAGTCTAGGATAATCCCAAGCGTGTAGCCAAGCGGCAGGGCGAACAGCCAATAGCACGCCAGGGTGAACCCTGTGGGCCAGACGAAATCCTTTGCCCCGCGCAGGGCACCCAGGGCCGTGGACTGGATACCGTCGGCCACCTGGATCAGGGCGACGACGACAAACATCGCAACGGCAATGCCGATCACCTGGGGGTCATCGGACAAGGCGTTGGAAATGTGCCGCCCGGTGAGCAGAAGCGCCACCGTCACGCACAGCATCCATCCCGCGACGATGATCATCGCCGTGCGTGCAATCGGTCTAAGACGGCTTCGCGCATTGGCTCCGATGGCCTGCCCGATGCGGACCGTCGTCGCCGTCGCCATGCCAATCGGCAGCATATATAGGACACCCGCGATTGACTGGACGATCTGATTGGCCGCCAGCGCCGCCGCCCCGAAAAGACCAAGCAGCAAGCCGACAACGGAATAGGCCGCGCCCTCGCCCACGTAGGCGATTGTCAGGGGCATGCCTTCGGTCGCCATCTGGCTTCGCAGGCCACTTTCTGTTTCCTGCTTCAGAAACCCGTTCCGGCGCAGCCATCCCAAGGCAACAGCCAAGGCCAGACCGTCGGCGATCACGGTTGCGACCCCTGCGCCAAACAATCCAAGGCCCGGCCAGCCGCCGATGCCCCAGATCATCACGTAATTGAGCGGAACGTTAACCAGAACGCCGAAAAACGCAAAACACGCTGCGGTCCAGGCCCGATCGATGGCATTCAGCACGAAAGAAATCGCCATAAGGGCCGCGACGGACATCAGAACCAGTGACACCATGAACCAATAGCCGCGCACCTCGGCTATGACCTCGGGCGGTTGACGGAAGAGTGGCAGCAGGAAATAGCTGACCGCGAAAATCGCGGCGGCGGTGATCCCGGCTATACCAGCCATGGACAGCCCGCCTTTCAGCAACCGACGCACGCCGGCATGATCGCCCTGGCCATACCGCTGCGCGGCCTCGACCCCGATGGGCGAAAGAAAGCCGTAAAGCCCGGAATAGATGATGATCAGAACCGTCGCCGCCAGTGAAATCGCCGCCAGCGGCACGGTGCCCAGGGGCGAGACCATGATCGTGTCGATCACACCAAGCAGCAATGTCGCCGATAGCCCCGCAATGATCGGGATCGAAAGGCCCAGCAGCGCGCCTGCCTCGGACGGGCCTTTGGGGGCCATATTGGCCGTTTTCTGCAGTGATTTTGACATCTGTCCCCCGCGTCCCGTGTTAGCAACAGATAGGAAGGCGGCAGGACAAAAAAAGGTACCAATGCCTAATCGGCCAGGGGACGTTTACCAAGGTGCTTGCGCAGGCGGGATGGGGTTGATTTTTTCTTGTTCTTATAGGGGTTCTTGTCCGCCTGGGATCGCATCGTCAGGCGGATGGGTGTGCCCGGCATGTCGAAGTCTTCGCGCAATCCGTTGACCAGATAGCGTGAATAGCTTTCGGGCAGTTTACCGGGGTGCGAACACATGACGACAAAAGCGGGGGGGCGCGTTTTGACCTGGGTCGCGTAGCGCAGCTTGATGCGCTTGCCGCCGGGTGCGGGGGGTGGGTGTGCCTCGACCATGCCGATCAGCCAGCGGTTCAATTGGGCGGTCGTGACGCGACGGTTCCAGACGTCGTAGGATCGTTCGATCGCGGCTTTCAAACGGTCCAGCCCCCGACCGGTTTTGGCCGAGACTGTGACCAAAGGCGCGCCGCGCAGTTGTGGCAGAAGCCGTTCAAAGGCTTCGCGCAAGGCTTTGAGTTTGTTCTGTTTATCGTCCTCGATATCCCATTTGTTGACGGCAACGACCACCGCGCGGCCTTCACGTTCGGCCAGATCGGCGATGCGCAGGTCCTGCTGTTCAAAGGGGATCGCGGCGTCCAGCAGGACCACGACGACCTCGGCGAATTTCACGGCGCGCAGGCCGTCTGAAACGGACAGCTTTTCCAGCTTTTCCTGCACCTTGGCCTTTTTGCGCATGCCTGCGGTATCGAAAATGCGCACGGGCAGGCCATCCCAGTCGATCTGCAGCGAGATCGCATCGCGGGTGATCCCGGCCTCGGGCCCCGTCAGCAGACGATCTTCGCCCAGTATCTTGTTGATCAGGGTGGATTTTCCGGCATTGGGCCGCCCGACGACGGCGACCTGCAAAGGGCGTTTACGATCGGCCAGCGCCACGTCTTCGGCGTCGATATCGACGTCAACATCGGGCTGATCCTGCGCGGCGCGCTCAGTGAATTTATCGGCCAGTGGCATCAGAACGGCCAGCAGGTCGCCCATGCCTTCGCCATGTTCAGCCGACAGGCGCAGAGGTTCGCCCAGACCCAGGGCGTAGGCCTCAATCACGCCAGCGTCGGCCGCCCTGCCCTCGCCCTTGTTCGCGGCCAGGATCACATGGGCATTCTTCTTGCGCAGGATGTCGGCAAAGATCTGATCCGTTGGGGTCACGCCGACGCGGGCGTCAATCATGAACAGACAGATGTCGGCCATTTCGACGGCGCGTTCGGTCAGGCGGCGCATCCGGCCCTGCAGGCTTTCGTCGGTGGCTTCCTCCAGTCCGGCGGTATCGATGACGGTGAACTTCAGATCGCCCAGCCTGGCAGCACCTTCCCGCAGATCGCGCGTCACCCCGGGCTGGTTGTCGACCAGCGCCAGTTTCTTGCCCACCAAGCGGTTGAACAGCGTGGATTTTCCAACATTTGGACGGCCGACAATGGCCAGGGTAAAGCTCATCCCAAAAATCTCCGACCCGGATCAGACCCCGGCTTTACACCAATGCACCGTTATCGGAAAGCCAGCAGTTGCCCGCGATCTGTCACCAGATAGAGCGTGCCACCCACGACAACGGGGTTCGTGGTCGCCCCGCCGGGCAGCCGGACTTCGTCGATGCGGGCGCCGTTGACGGGGTTGAACGACCGGATCAGACCATCGTTTGACGCCACGATCAGACGGCCGCCCGCCAGCACAGGGCCATAATGGGCAAAGACACCCTTGCGACGGCGTTCGCGTTCGCGAGTGTAGAATGGCAGCGAAACGCCCCAGATGCGTTCGCCGTTCGAGGCATCCAGCCGCACCAGTTCGCCCAGATCGGTGACGGCAAAGACAGACCCGCCAGCGGGCCAGACGGGGCTATAGGCGCCCTCGGTCGCGGTCCAAAGCCGCGCGCCATTGGCGGCTGACAGCGCCACGATACGGCCGCTTTGGTTACCGACATAGATCGTATTGCCGTCGATAACGGGATCGCCGGTGATATCAGACACGGTGGCATAGACGCGGCCCTGACGTTCGCCGGACACGGTCGCGCCCCAACGGCGGATACCGCCACGCCGGAAGGCAGCCAGCAGATCGCCCGAACTGAAGGGGAAGACGACAATCTGATCGTTCACAGCGGGGGCTGCACCGCCCACCATATTCGCAATCGTTGGTGTGCCGGGCAGTTGCCAGCGCACGCGCCCGTTTTCGGCATTGATCGCCCAGCCCACATTGTTTTCAGACACGACATAGACCAGCCCGCGGGCCACGGTGGGGGCGCCTGTTGCGGGTGCCTCAAGATCCTGATGCCAGATCACGGCACCGGTTTCCGCATCAAGCGCGCTGAGGCGTCCGAAGCCGGTGGTCACAAAAACGCGGCCGTTTTCATAGGCCAACCCGCCGCCCGACGCTTCGCCTTCGTTTTCCGACGGCGGGGTCAGATCGCGGGTCCAAATGCTGCGGCCGCCTGTGGTATGGGCCGCCACACCGGCTTTGGCATCCAGCGTAAAGATACGGCCGCCTGCAACAACGGGGTCGGCTGTGATGCGGTGCCTGCGGGTTTCACCCGCGCCGATGTTGGCGGACCAGGCCAGCGACAGGCTGCTGTCCAAGGCGGGATGCTGAATCTGGTGTTGGGCGTTGCCGTTGCGGTGGGTCCAGCTGCTGTGATTAACCTGGGCGGGCAGCCGGATCGGGACAGCGCGATTGACCTGCGCGTCGGTGGGGGCTGCGGCATCATCCGACAGGGGCGTGCGCAGATCCAGCCGTTCACCTTCCAGCCGCTCTTCCCGTTCGGCACAGGCAGATATAATCAGTGTCAGAAACGACAGGAAAATAAACTGAAACGGCTTCACGGCCTGATTGTCCTTTTCATTCGTGCGGACGCTGCCGCAGGTCGGCTTAGGTTGCCTCTAATTCGCCGCCAAGTGAAATAATCAGCTGCGACACGCGGCGTTGCAGCCCAGGTGTAATCGTATTGTCTGACAGAATCTGTTGCAGCCGCAAGAGAGCGGCGTCGGTCTGCCCGTCTTCAATCTCTAAAAAAGCAAGTTGTTCTTCGGCCAAAAGGCGGAAGGCCCCACCGGGGGCGGACAGCGTGGCAAAGCCCGCGCGGCGTTCGTCAAACGACAGCGTGTCTTCCTGCAACAGCAGCGCCTTGAAAGATGCCAGATCACGATAGATATCGGCATTTTCGTCATCTGCCCGCACGGCATTATAAATCGCCAGCGCCGCATCGCGGTCGTCATTTTCCAGATGCGCGTCGGCCAGCAAAAGCTGCACGATCACATCGGCATTGGTTTCGGTTTGAACGCCCTGCAAGGCCTGGGCACGAGCCTGAGCCTGATCCGCCTGAAAGGCTGTGATGATCTGATCGCCTGCTGCGCGCGCGGCCTGTGCATTCTGGGCCTTACGGTATTCGTTAAACGCAGCACCCCCCACCAGCGCGACAAGCACCAGCACAACGATCCAGCCATACCGCCGCATCATCTTGAACAAACGATCGCGGCGCAGTTCTTCGCTGACCTCTTCGATAAAGCTGTCGGAGTTGGACAAGAGACTTCCCTTTTTTCTTTCGGCTGTCTTACGGAAAGATAAAGGGAATGCCAAGGGGCGGCAGACAAGTGGTAAATCGCCCAAACCGCTTATTCCGTTGCGCTGTGTTTGCGAAAACGATAATTTGAACCAGAGTGTTCAGTAAGGACACATTGATTTCGCAATGGGCGCATGTGGTGATGTATTAAAGCACCCGGGCCAATTGCGAAGACGACACGAGGCCGCTATGAGACTGTTTCCGATCCTGACAGCCCTTTTGGTGTCAGGTTTTCTGTATCTAATGGTATTCGAACGCGACGCGCTGATGGCCTTTGCTGCGGGTGCGGCCGAAACGATGGATACGGCGGCAGACACCGAAAGCGCAGGGATCAAGCCGGTGTCGGTCATGGCGCTGCGGTCTAACGCGCAGTCGATTGATAACGCGGTCATTTTGCGTGGACAGACCGAAGCTTGGCGCGAAGTTGTCGTGCGTGCCGAAACATCGGGTCTGGTCGTATCCGACCCCCTGCGCAAGGGCAGCCGCGTTAATGCAGGGGATCTGTTATGTCAGATTGACCCCGGCACGCGCGAGGCCCAACTGACCGAGGCCGAGGCCCGGTTGCAAGAGGCACGGATCAATGACAACGCAGCATCACAACTCAGCGAAGGCGGCTTTGCGTCCCAAACCCGTGTCGCATCCACCACAGCGGCCGTTCAGGCCGCCGAAGCCGGGGTAAAGGCCGCGCGTACCGAAATCGACCGCCTTGCTATTCATGCGCCCTTTGCAGGATTGCTTGAGTCTGACACCGCAGAAATCGGCAGTCTTTTGCAGCCCGGCGATCAATGTGCAACGGTGATACAGCTTGATCCGATCAAACTGGTGGGTTTTGTGCCCGAGGTGGATGTTGACCGGATCACCGTGGGTGCCCGCGCGGCGGCTCGTTTAACGTCAGGGCGCGACGTCACTGGCGATGTTGTTTTCGTGGCCCGATCCGCCGATGAACTGACCCGCACGTTTGAGGTCGAAATTGCGGTTCAGAACAACGATCTGGCTATTCGGGATGGTCAGACCGTCGAAATCCTGATCGCGTCCGACGGTCTTAATGCGCACCTGCTGCCGGGGTCTGCGCTGACGCTGGACGACAACGGCACACTTGGCGTTCGTGTGATCGATGATCAAAGCAAGGCGTCTTTTGCCCCTGTTACCTTTATCCGCGACAGCATCGAAGGCGTCTGGGTCGATGGTCTGCCGCAGACCGTCGAGGTGATTGTTGTGGGTCAGGAATATGTCACCGACGGTGTGCCTGTGACGCCGACCTATCGGGGGGGCAACTGATGACGGGCCTTGTCGATTGGGCCGCCGCACGTGCACGGATGATCCTGGCCTTCATTGCGCTGTCGATCATTGTGGGCGCCGTGGCCTATGTGTCTTTGCCCAAGGAAGGCGAGCCGGATATCGAAATTCCGGCGCTGTTCGTGTCCGTCCCCTTCCCCGGCATTTCGGCAATCGACAGTGAAAAGCTGCTGGTCAAACCGATGGAAAATGAGCTGGTCGATATCGACGGGCTGAAAACCATGACCGGCACCGCCGCCGAAGGCTATGCCGGGGTGGTGCTGGAATTTGAGTTCGGGTGGGACAAGACCCGCGTCATGGCGGATGTGCGCGACGCGATGAACTCGGCCGAGGCTGAATTTCCCACCGGTGCCGAAAAATATACAATCACGGAATTCAATTTCTCAGAATTTCCGATTGTCATCATCAACCTGACCGGCGCCTTGCCGGAACGGACGCTGGTGCAGGTCGCCAAGGACCTGCAGGATCGGATCGAAAGCGTGGATGCCGTGCTTGAGGCCGGGCTGGCCGGGCAACGTGACGAGATGCTTGAGGTGATCATCGATCCATTGCGGCTGGAATCCTATAATGTGACTGCAGATGAGCTGATCAATGTGGTCACAAGCAACAACCTGTTGATCGCGGCAGGCGAGATCGAAACAGACAGTTCCGCCATCGGGGTGAAAATTCCATCGTCGTTCGATGACCGGATCGATGTTTTTAACCTGCCTGTGAAGACGAACGGCGACCGGGTGATCACGCTTGGCGATCTGGCGGATATCCGACTGACGTTCGAAGACCGCGAAGGTGTGGCGCGCTTTGATGGCGTAAATACCGTTGCGCTGCAGGTGGTGAAACGCAAGGGCTTCAACCTGATCGACACGGTGGAAGAGGTCAAACAGGTGGTCGCCGACACGCAGGCCGGCTGGCCCGAGGAACTGCAGACCGCCATCCAGGTCGGCACGTCCAACGACCAGTCGCGCGTCGTCGATTCGATGGTGACGCAGCTGGAAGGGTCGGTGCTGACCGCAATTGCGCTTGTGATGATCGTTGTGCTGGCCGCCCTTGGGCCGCGCCCGTCCCTGCTGGTGGGGTTCGCAATTCCGACGTCGTTTCTGCTGTGCTTTCTGTTCCTGGCGCTGATGGGGATCAGTATTTCGAACATCGTGATGTTCGGTCTGATCCTGGCCGTCGGCATGCTGGTGGATGGCGCGATTGTGGTCGTCGAATACGCCGACAAACGCATTCAAGAGGGCTCTGGCCCCATGCGCGCCTATGTCGAGGCCGCAAAGCGCATGTTCTGGCCCATCGTCAGTTCCACCGCGACGACGCTTTGTGCCTTTCTGCCGATGCTGTTCTGGCCCGGTGTGCCGGGTGAGTTCATGGGCATGCTGCCGGTCACGCTGATCTTCGTTCTGTCCGCGTCACTGGTCGTCGCACTGATCTATCTGCCGGTGATGGGGGGTGTGACGGGCCGGTTAAGCCGCACATTTGGCTTCGCGGCAGATGCCCTGAAGCGCAACATGCAACGCCCTGTGATCATCGCGCTGATCGCGCCCGCAATCATGATGGTCTTTCTGGGCGCGATGCAAGTTCTGAACCCACGCTATCTGTTGGGCGAGGCCGGGGAAACGGCGCCGGGCTTTGCCATATTCGTCGGTGCGGCACTGTTTACCGCAGGCGCTATCGCCGTTTCGATCACCGTCAGCGCCAGCCAGCATCCCCATCAGAAAACGCGGATCAGGGCCGGACGGGCCCGAACACTGTTTGGCCGCGCCATCCGCTTTATCACCGGCAACCCGATCATGCCGATTGTAACCATCGCTGCGGTTATCGGCTTTGTCTTTATGACGTTCGGCATCTTCGGACAGAATAATCCGGGTGTTGAGTTTTTCGTTGAATCCGAACCTGAACAGGCCATCGTCTATGTCCGGGCCCGCGGAAACCTGTCGCTGGCCGAAAAGGATGCTCTGGTCCAGCAGGCCGAGGAAATCGTGCTGGCCCACCCCGGCGTGCAGAATGTCTTTGCCTTTGCGGGTGCTGGGGGTCTGAACACTGACGCCAGTGGCGGGTCGGCCCCGCGCGATACAATCGGGCAGATCCAGATCGAAACCGTCCCTTGGGAAGATCGCCGCGACCGGCCCGATCTGGACGGCAACATCGTGCTGAACGAACTGACCGAACAGTTGGGGCAACTGCCCGGCATTCAGATCGAAATCCTGGATATGTCGCGGGGTCCTGCATCGGGCAAACCCATTCACCTGCGCATCCGGGGCGAAGATCTGGACGTGCTGGAACAGGCCGCCCTGACCGCCCGCGCCCGGTTTGAGGCCACGCCCGGCCTGACCCTGATCGAAGATACGCTGCCCCTGCCCGGCATCGACTGGGAAATCGATGTCGACGTTGAAAAGGCTGGCCGCTATGGCGCCGATGTTGCGACTGTGGGGGCTATGGTGCAACTGGTGACACGCGGCATTCTGCTGGATACGATGCGGGTTGACACCTCGGACGAGGAAATCGAAATTAGGGTCCGCCTGCCACGTGAGGACCGGGTGCTAAGCACGCTGGACACGCTGAGGGTGCGTACAGCTGACGGGCTGGTCCCACTGTCGAATTTCATCAGCCGCAAGCCGGTGCAGACCCTTGCCCAGATCGACCGCGTGGACCAGAAGCGTCACTATGATGTTAAGGCGGATGTTCTGAGTGATCTGACCGCCTTCAAGATCACATTGGAACAAGGGCCTGAGGCGGATGATAGCCAGGCGGTTGCCAGTGACGAAGCGGAAGAGGTTACTGTTGGCGTCGGCCTGGTTCTGGAAGCGGCAGATGTTGAAAGTGGGATAAGACCGAACCTGACCCTCATCGAAGAGCGTACTTGGCCCTTTGCGGACGTCGTTTCGAACTACCTGATCAGTGATTATGCCGAAGGTTGGACTGCGAATAGCATTCAGGCAGCCATCGGAAATGGTGCTTCGTTTTCGGCGGCGCCCCTGACGGCGACTGAAAGGATTGATGTTTTAACCGAATGGCTGGAAACCGAAAACCCCCTGCCCTCAGGCGTCGAATGGGAATGGACCGGTGATCAGGAAGATCAGGCCGAAAGCCAGGCGTTTCTGACGCAGGCTTTTGCGGGTGCATTGGGGCTGATGTTCATTATCCTGCTGGCGCAGTTCAATTCGTTTTATAACTCGGTTCTGGTTCTGCTGGCCGTGGTGATGTCGACCGCGGGCGTTCTGATCGGGATGCTTGTCATGGGGCAGAAGTTTTCGATCATCATGACCGGCACGGGGATTGTTGCGCTGGCGGGGATCGTGGTGAACAACAACATCGTGCTGATCGACACCTATCAGGACTACAGCCGTTATATGCCGCGGATCGAGGCGATCATTCGCACTGCCGAAGACCGCCTGCGCCCTGTGTTGCTGACAACAATCACCACGATGGCGGGGCTTGCGCCGATGATGTTTGGCCTGTCACTGGATTTCATCAACGGTGGATATTCGGTGGACAGCCCGACGGCGCTGTGGTGGAAACAGCTGGCCACGGCCGTTGTGTTCGGCCTGGGGATTGCCACGGTTCTGACACTGGTCTTCACCCCGTCCATGCTGGCCGCGCGGGTCTGGGTGACCAGCTATGCCGGTTGGGTGGCCTGGGCACTGCAAAAGATGTCCCTGGGCGAACAAAGCCGCGCAGCCCGTGACTGGGCCCTGCAGGTCGAAGCGCGGCGGGTCAAGCTTCCGGAAATCCAGTGGGATGAAGATCCGGCCAGTCCATCAACGGCGCTAAAGGCTGCTGAGTAATCGCAGATTAGGTGTTTAGGTTCAAAACCGCGCAGGCCTCGTAGGCTTTCAGCACAGGCAAGGCCGTCTGGCCGTAGGTTTGTTGAAGTTCGGGAAAAAGCGCCAGAAGTTCGGCGCGTACAGGCGCATCAAAACCATTCACGCCAGCGTCACCCGGGTAAAAGCTTTCGGTTGCAACGCCCTCGGCAAAGATGATCTGATGGTCATCGAAAAGCAGGTGGAAATAGTCTACCACGCCACCTTCGGCCACACGCACACCCGGCATTCCAACAAAATGCTTGGCCGCGACCAGAACGGCATCCTCCCCGATCATCAGGGCGACCGAAGCGTTGGCGCAGACAAAGCGATGCTGCGGGGACACGCGCAAAACCCGCCGGTTACCGATGGAGCCCGCATCAAAGACGATGGGGGCCAGGTGGCCCTTGGCAGGGACACGGGTTGACCCGACCCAACGCAGCGTCTGATAGCCATCATGTTGCGTGTGGATCTGATCACCCGGCTGCAACGCCTCGACCGGGATATCGCCGCGGTCCGTTTCAATCAGCGTGCCCGCGACAAAACAGGGGGGAACGGCGTAATCGGGCGCGGGGAAATCGGGGCCCTCGGCAGCAGACTGGATTGTCAAAGGGACGCCGACGGGCGGGAAAGTTCCGATAAAGGCCAGCCCTTCGATGGTTGCGAAGGGGGGCGAGGAATCCCTGACATTGAACCCGACAAGGGTGTACTGATTGCCATCCGGGTCTTCGACGACAAAGGAATATTCGGCCTCGACCACCGTGCCATCGCTGTAGAGTGTGCCGTCGATAGTCTGATCGCCGTTCAGAGTCTGATTACCGTCGTTGTCCTCAAAGTTGTTATCGCCGGTATCGCTGATTTCGATCGGACGCCAGTTGTTGGCATTGATCGTCAGTGTTTCACCAACAAGATGGCTGCCGTCCCCTTGGGTCACACCATCCAGACCAACGCCACCGGTCAGGAATACATCAGCTTCATCCAGAACATAGATTGAATAATCGGGCATTCTCGAACTCGTTACCAAAATTAACGATTTGGTAACGTTCTAAGGGCCTTCAATCAAGTTATGACGTGGTTAACCAGGGCTGAGACCGCGCATCTTCTCGGATCTACGGCGGAGAAATTCAACCGTTGTCAGAAGGGCGATCGAAACAACAACCAGAAGGGTCGCCACCGCCAGAATGGCCGGACTGATCTGTTCCCTGATTCCATTCCACATCTGGCGCGGAATGGTCTGCTGATCGAAGTCGGCCACAAACAGAACCACGACGACCTCGTCAAAGCTGACGACAAAGGCAAACAGAGCGCCTGAAATGACGCCAGGCAGGATCAGCGGCATGATCACGCGGAAGAACGTCGTGGTCGGATTGGCCCCCAGACTGGCCGAGGCGCGGGTCAGCGAATGATCAAAGCCGACCAACGTGGCTGTGACCGTGATGATCACAAAGGGGATGCCAAGCGTGGCATGGGCCATGATCACACCCAGATAGCTGTTGGCCAGACCGACGGACGAATAGAAAAAGAACATCCCCGTGGCCACAATGATAATCGGGACAATCATAGGCGAAATCAGAATGGCCATGATGGCGCGGCGATAGGGCATCTCGGGGCGGCTAAGACCCAGGGCCGCAAGGGTGCCCAGAACGGTGGCCAGGATGGTTGAGAAAAAGCCGATGATGACCGAATTTTTCGCAGCCTTGATCCAGGCGGCGTTCGCCCAGGCATCTGACCACCAGCTGAAATCCCGTTCAGCGCCCGGTGCATTCATTCCGAAGGTCAGCAACAGATCGTACCAGCGGGTGCTGTACCCTTCTGGGTCAAAGCTCAGCATCTTGTCGGTGAAGGTGAAATAGGGCTCGGCGTTGAAGCTGAGCGGGATCACAATCAGGATCGGCGCGATCAGGAACAGAAAGATCAGCGCGCAGATCACCAGATAGGTGTAATGCCAGATCCGTTCGAGGGGCGATGCGTGTTTCGGCAGGGCCATGGATTATCCCAGTTTCAGATTGTCGATGCCGACCAGCCGGTCGTAGAGCCAATACAGGATCAAGACGCCCCCAAGCAGAAGTGACGCCAGCGCGGCCGCCAGTGACCAGTTGAGCGAATCCTGCATGTGGAAGGCGATCAGGTTCGAAATCAGCTGACCCGATGACCCGCCCACCAACGCAGGCGTGATGTAATAGCCGACAGCCAGAATGAACACCAACAGCGACCCTGCCCCGATGCCCGGTACAGTTTGCGGCAGATAGACCCGCCGAAACGCTGTCCAGCTGGATGCGCCAAGCGACCGGGCCGCACGCACATAACTGGGGTCGATGGGCCGCATGACCGAATAAAGCGGCAGCACCATAAAGGGCAGCAGGATATGTGTCATGGCGATGATCGTGCCGATCTGGTTATAGATCATCTGCACCCGCCCATCGTCGCCGATGATGCCAAGGGCCACCATGGTGTCATTCACGACGCCTTGCGATTGCAGCAAAACGATCCAACTGGTCGTGCGCACCAGAAGCGATGTCCAGAACGGCAACAGCACCAGGATCATCAGCAGGTTGGAATAGCGCAACGGCAAAGTGGCCAACAGATGCGCAACGGGAAAGCCCAGCAGAAAGCAAAGCCCGGTGATCAGCGCCGACAGCAAAAGCGTGCGGATGAACAGCGTTACATAGACCCGACGGTTTTCATTGACCTGCACAACAGCGCCGGTTTCATCGCGGGTCAGATCAACCGCGGCCAGGTAGAAATTCAGGGTATAGGGGCTGGACGCATCGCGCATCGCGCGCCACAGTTCCGGGTCGGCCCAGTCTTCGTCGACATCCAGCAGGGCCTCTTTGAACGGCGGCTCCAACCGTTCGGCACGGCGGGCGGATTTGGTGAACAGCGACCGCGTGCCCGACACATCGTAGTTGATCCGCGTGCCCACCTGCCCCTGTGCGCGCAATTCCCGCAGACCCCGAAGATCTGCGACCAACGCGGCATAGGCGGCCTCATCCGGCTCAGTACCTGCGGGGTTTTCATCAAACCAGGCGCCAAGGTTCGTCATGATCGGTGTACGTTCATTCGTGCCGAAATCACGATGTTCGGTAAAGCTGTTGTTATGGACCGACCGATGCAGCATCTGGCCGATGGGCACGATAAAGGTGATCAGCACGAACAGCAAAAGCGGCAAAACCAGGAAAAAGGCCCGTCGTTTCGCACGGGCCTGGGCCGAGGCCAGCGCGGCCTTTAGCGGCTTGCCGTCTGCCGTGGTCAGTGCGGCCCCCGTGGGTGCAGATATCGGTGATGTCAGACTGACGTCGGCCATGCGCTACTCCGGCAGGGGCGCGAGCATTGCGCGCAGTCCGGCGGCCTGATCGTCGGGCAGATGGGGCAACATCACGCGGGTGGTGTAATTGCCATGCAGCTTGCCGCCCTTCATATACGACCAGTCCGACACCATCGAGGCCGGAAAACTGACCGGATCACCGGCGTTCATGTCGAAATCAACGGGCTGATTGGCCAGAATGCCGGTATAGTCGCCATTGTCCTGCCGTCCGGTGACAGCTGTCCAGATATGTTCCGACGCGCCATCGGGGCCTGTCGGTACCTCAATCTTCAAAAGGAAATTATCGGCAGTGGTGGCCGTATAGGAATATTCGCTTTCAAACACGTTCAGTGAACTTTTGGCCGCCGCAATCGCCGCATTCATCTGGTTGTCAGTCTGTTCAAAATCGACAATCGGGTTTTCAGCGATGACGGGCGCGGTGACGCTGATCGTCAAAATAAACGCAGTAAGTATCAAATGGCGCAGCATGGGCGTTCCTTAAAGGTCCGGGGTCCGCAGCACACTGCGCACCCCGATTTTGCAATTACTGGGCAAGCCAGGCGTTGAACCGCTCGGACAGTTCTGTGTCACGGTCGGCCCAGAACTCAAAATTATTGACCAGCGCGTTTTCCAGATTGGCTTCAGCGGTTGGCATATGCGGTGCCATGTCGGTTTCACCGTCCATGAACTTGCCGACCAGTGCGCCCGAGGATTTGCGTGCGGGGCCATAGCTGATCCAGCTGGCCTGATCCGCCAGACGCTGCGTATCGGTTGAAAACGCAATGAATTGCAGGGCCTCTTCCTTGTTTGGCGCGCCGCGTGGCACGACGAACAGGTCAAAGTCCATGATCTGACCGTCCCAAACGATTTCGAACGGCTGGCCTTCACCGATAGCTGCGTTGAAGATACGACCGTTATAGGCTGTGCTCATCACGACCTCACCATCGGCCAGAAGCTGGGGTGGTTGTGCACCGGCTTCCCACCAGACAATCTCGTCCTTGATGGTGTCCAGCTTGGCAAAGGCACGATCAACGCCTTCGTCGGTTTCCAGAAGGTCATAGACCTCGGCTGCAGGAACACCATCGGCCATCAGGGCCATTTCCAGGTTCGCCTTGGCCGATTTACGCATGCCGCGCTTGCCGGGGTAGTCGACCAGATTGAAGAAATCGTCGATGCTGTCGGGCGCACTCGTGACGTTTTCGGTGTTATAGGCAAAGACGGTGGACCAGACGATATTGGCCACCGCACAATCGGTCAGCGCCCCTTCGATGAAGTCATCCTGTGGCGAAGTGCCGTCAGGGGCGTCGGGCAGCATCGAGTGGTCGATTTCTTCCAGCAGGCCTTCGTCACACAGACGAATGGCGTCGGAATATTCCACGTCGGCCACGTCGACTGTGACATTACCCGCCTCGACCTGAGCCTTGATAGGCGTGGCGGGGTTGTCGGCATCAACCGAATTCACGGTGATCCCGGTCTCGGCCATGAAGGGCTTATGATACGCCTCGACCTGCGATTTGGTATAGGCGCCGCCCCAGGACATGACTGTGACCTCTTGCGCGGATGCGGCAAAGGCAAAGCCTGTCAAGGCGGTGGTTAGGATAAGTGTTTTCTTCATTTGGTTTCTCCCGTTTAGGACTGTTGTTGGCCGATTTGGCACGGCTCTTATGAAATCGGATCAAGCGCGCGGGCATCTTCCGTAGCCCAGGTCACTTGGGTGGTTTCGCCGAGCGACAGATGTTTGTGGCCCGCGGCATTGGGGACTTTGACAATGAAATCATCGTTGCCATGGACGTTCATCCGGCAGCGGATGTGATCGCCCAGATAGATCAGTTCCAGCACGCGGCCCTCGGTCGTATTGGGGCCAGCCGCCCCGCCAACATTGACACGTTCAGGCCGGACAGAAATCAGCGTTTCGGCACCAGTTTCCCCGCAATTCACGGCCAGCGCCTCGCACTGCTTCCCATCTGGCAGTTGAACCAGCACGGCATCGCCGGCACGATTGATAACTTTACCATGTAACCTATTGTTTTCGCCGATGAATTGCGCAACAAAGCTGTTGTCGGGCCGTTCATAAAGCTCATCGGGTGGGGCAAGCTGCTGGATCACACCGTCGTTGAACACTGCAACGCGATCAGACATTGTCAGCGCCTCGGACTGGTCGTGGGTGACGTAGACGACCGTGATGCCAAGATTTTCGTGCAAGTGCTTGATTTCATACTGCATATGTTCACGCAGCTGCTTGTCCAGCGCGCCAAGTGGTTCGTCCATCAGCACCAGTGCCGGATCAAAGACCAAGGCACGGGCCAAGGCGATGCGTTGTTGCTGACCACCCGACAGTTGCGCCGGGCGGCGACCGCCGAAATCGCCCATCTGGACCATATCCAGCGCACGCTGCACACGATCCTCGCGTTCAGACTTGCCCATCCCGCGCACTTCCAGCGGAAAGGCCAGGTTTTCGGCAACCGTCATATGCGGAAACAGCGCGTAGTTTTGAAACACCATCCCGATACCGCGCTTGTGCGGGGGGATGTTGTTGATTTCACGCCCGTCCAGCCGGATTTCGCCGTGGGTCGCTGTTTCAAACCCGGCCAGCATCATCAGACAGGTTGTCTTGCCCGACCCGGACGGCCCCAGCATCGTCAGAAACTCGCCCTTTGGCATGGATAGATTAAGGTCTTTCACGACCAGCGTTTCGCCGTCGTAGCTTTTCTGGACGCGGTCAAATTCCACGAATGCGTCCGTCGACACGGTTGATGCCAAAACTGGCTCCCTGTTATTTTCGTGCGGTTGGCCCGCTTTTGTCGCCTAACTAAAGCAAGCGCGGGCCTGTCATGCAAGCGTCATGATCGATTTTTTCAGCAAATGCCGCAAATCCGGGCTGTTTTGGGGGCCTGTGCCAAGACATGTGGCGCAGGTATTATCCTGTAACAGTAAAACGGCAGACAGGCGTCCCATCGCGCCAACAGCTATTGTGCGTGATGATGATATCTGCGTCGATCAACCTGTTGAAAAGGCGCTGCAAAACGGCTTTGTGCCAGACACTGCCGGGCATGGTTAATAGGTTATCGGCAATCTCGATTACATGGCCCACAACGTGGCATCGGCCGGACCCGGCGAAGGTCCAGGCGTTTTTCCGGATCGCTTTTGACAGCAAAGCTGCGCCCAAGCGACGCGGGGCCAGGCGCAGCAGGGTTTTGGCAAATCGGGGAATGCGGTTGGCGATGATATAGTCCGCTGTCCACAGCCCCGCTGTTTCTGCGATTTTTGCCGCAACGTCAGGCGGATGCACCTGCCAAAGCGCGTGAAACAGCGCTGCCGGAATGGCCTGATCAATCATCTGTTGCGGCGGGTTAAGCAGCAAATGTGCAAAGCCTGTGCCAGCAAACAGATCATGCGCCGCGTCAAATCCCAGATGATGTTCGACCGCCCGGCCAAGCTGAATTACAGCGTTCGGCCCAACGACGCCCTGCGTGATATGGGCGCTGCCATCCAACTATTCACCCGCCAATTGCGGCACGGCATCATCCATCTGTTGATCCCCGCCGCCACAGGCCTTGACCGCCGTGCTTTCGCGGCGCGCCTTCGCGCGGGCGGCGCGATCGGCGGCGGCTTCCCAATCGTCCAGCTGTGCCTTGGCGATTTTGCGGGTGCGGTCAAAGTTGAAGTTGACCTTTTCCTTCGACTGCGGCCCCCAGTAATTTGCCTTGCCCAGATCATAGAATTTACGTTCAAACCCGGCCTTCAGGAACGCCTTCAGACACCCAAGCAGATAGCGGCGGCGGAAGCCTGTGCCGCGCCAAGGGTAGTGAAACAGCGCCTTGCGGGAATAGAAACGGCGATAGTTATGCATCACACGATCCAGAAGCGTGGCGCGATCCATCGCGTCGGGCCGCATGATCGGCGTGACGAAATTGTACTTCGAGAAATCGAAGATCTCGACCTTATCGCCCAATTCCTGAAACAGCGGTGTAAAGGGCCAGGGCGTGTACATCGCCCAATTCGCCAGATCGGGCTGCCAATCCCAGGCCATCTGAAACGTCTCTTCCAGCGTTTCGGGCGTTTCATTGTCCAGTCCGACGATAAATTGCGCTTCGACAAAGATATCGGCTTCACGCAATAACCGCACGGCCTCTTTGTTTTCTTGGACCTTGGTTTCCTTGTTGAACTGGTCCAGTTTCAGCTGCGCTGCGGCCTCGGTCCCTAGGCTGACGTGCACAAGGCCCGCACGTCGGTAAAGCGGCAGCAGGTCCTTGTCGCGCATGATGTCAGTGACGCGGGTGTTGATGCCCCACCGCACCTTGTGCGGCAGGTCGCGCGCGATCAGCTCTTCGCAGAATTGGATGAATTTACGGCGGTTTATCGTGGGTTCCTCATCCGCCAGAATGAAAAAGCCAACGTCCTGTTCGTTCACCAGCGTTTCGATTTCATCCACCACCTTGATCGGGTCGCGCACGCGATAATCACGCCAGAATTTCCATTGCGAACAGAAGGAACAGGTAAAGGGACAGCCCCGCGCCATGTTCGGGATCGCCACGCGCACACCAAGCGGCACGTAGATATACTTTGACCACTCCAGCAACGTCCAGTCGGGGTTGATGGCATCCAGATCCTTGACGGTCGAGGCCGCCTGCGTCGCCTTGATCACATCGCCGTCGTGGAAGGCCAGCCCCTTGATCCGCTTGCGATCAGCGGGCCAGCGGCCATCTTCGATGGTCAGGATCAGTTCGCGAAAAATCTCTTCGCCCTCGCCCCGGACGATCACGTCGATCCAGGGGGCCTCGGACAGGACTTGCTTGTATATAAAGGTCGCGTGGACCCCGCCCAACACGCGCACGGCGTTCGGGCAGACCTCTTGCGCGACTTTCAGCACGCCTTCGGCCACATAGATCGACGGCGTGATCGCGGTGGTGCCGACAACATCGGGCTGCAGCTCGGCCAGCTTCACCCGCAGGGCATCATCGTCGATGTTGTGCGTCATGGCGTCGATAAAATGGATGTCGTCAAAGCCCGCATCCCGCAGATGTCCGGCCAGATAGGCAACCCAGGCCGGCGGCCAGTTCCCCGCAATCTCGGCCCCGCCAGAGTGATAATTCGGGTGAACAAGCACGATGCGCATGGGCGCCCCTCCTGATATATGTAAATCAAGAGTGACAGTGTCAGATATTATTTACATTGACCTGGATCAACCCACCTAAGAGTCCAGGCAATGGCTGATATAGGTATTCACCTGATCCACACCCCATTCGCTTAGCATGAACGGGCGTTTTGCATCCAGCCTTCCAATTATGGGTGCAACATCGGGTGGCCCATGGCGAATTTGTGACGCCCTATCTTCAAAGTTATAAAGACAGCTGAATTTGCCTTTATCTGCATGAGTTTCAGTATTGTGGCGCCCTTCGACACCGAATTGAGTAATCATCGGACGATTCTCTTTCCATGCAATCTCAACCGACAACAGGGTTAACGGACTGCCTATGTCGCGTGTAAGATATGTGTTCAACAGAACCGTGTCGGATTTTTCCGGATGACTGATCAACTCAGGATACTCCGCGCGGGTGATAGGCCCAAATGTTTGATACTGACCATTCACGTTACGGCCCCAGGCCAGTGCATGGCTGACCCCCATATATTGCGCAGGTGTATCGGGCTGTGCCGTGACAAAAAACAAGGTATAATAGGATTGATCAAGAATAACGTGATCATTTCGACCATCACCGTTCATGTCCAATTTGATCGTCTGATCGGGTGGTTTAGTGTGTGAAGACATATAATATACAATCGTCACATACTCTTCCTGACATTTCTGGGGCAAAGGCGTGGTTTGCCAATCCCTTATCGGCAAAACCTGAAAGCTGCCCTCAAGCATTACGTCACCGGCGACATGATAAAAGACACCATCCCCGCTGGCATAGTCGATATGGCACCCCTCCGCCCCGTCATAATAAAACCCTATCGCCCAGTCGTTCACATAGGACGTTACTACAAACGCATCCTTTTGCAGGGCAATCGTCCAGCGCTGAAACCAGTATCCCGTGCCCGCACCTAGATGATTGCCGGTTTGAGTCAACTCAACACCACGACCGCCTGCTGTCGCCTCAAGCTGGACGTCCCGCGATATACCATCAGAGGCGGGCAAAAATTTGGGGATAATCTGGATTTTGTCCAACTCATTGTCTGCAATGCTGAAAATGAAAAATTCGATATCGGCCAACGCAGGATCGTCGCTGTTGCGCACCACCCTGATCTGATCGTCGTGCCCATCTGCGTTCCAATCGACAGTTGCGGTTGTCAAAATCTGATCTGCACGGGCATGAAAGGCCAGAAATACGCCAATCGAAGCAAGAAACACCTTCATCCATTTATCCAGATATTTCAAAGATCAAACCAGTCTGCCACCAGTCCACGAATGGCATCTGTTTGATATACCTCAATGCGCCGTTTGTCAGCCCGGATCATGGTCAGATCAGCCACTCCGAAAGGATAACCATTGCACCGCGAACACGGCCATAGCAAAGCTGAAATCGCCGCACGAATTGCGGCACCGGGAAAAGCCAGTCATCTGCGCGATGTGATCTATGGTGGCATCGACGGGGCGGTGACGACCTTTGCGATCGTGGCAGGGGTCCAGGGGGCCGGTTTGCCGACGGGTGTGATCCTGGCGCTGGGGATCGCCAATGTACTGGCCGATGGATTTTCGATGGCTGCGGGCAATTATTCGGGCACCAAGGCAGAACTGGATGATCGTCAGCGTCTGCGGCAGATTGAGGAACGGCATATCGACCATTTCCCCGAAGGCGAAACCGAAGAGCTGCGCCAGATCCTGGCGCAAAAGGGATTGTCCGGCGACGTTCTTGAGGAAGCCGTGCGGGCGATCGCATCGGACCGCGCCAAGTGGATCGAGATGATGCTGACCGATGAATATGGTCTGGCCCCGGTTGAACCGCGCCCAATGGCCGCTGCGGTGGCAACATTCGTGGCCTTTCTGATTGCCGGTATGATCCCGCTGATGCCTTTTTTGATCGGGCTACCCAATGCCTTTCTGAATGCCACGATCGCAACGGGTGTCGTGTTTTTCCTGATTGGGGCCGTAAAAAGCAAATGGTCCCTGGCCCCCTGGTGGCGGTCGGGGCTGGAAACGCTTGCCATCGGGGCTGTCGCCGCGGCGATTGCCTTTTACGTGGGCAGTTTGTTTCATGAATGACGAGGCCCGTCAGGAACAGACTATCAGCTTTCTTGAGGGCCGCCCGGATTTCGACACCCGCATCACCACCCACTGTGCGCATGTTTTTCTGTACGCGGGCGAGGCGCTGAAGATCAAACGCGCCGTCAAATACGATTATCTGGATTATTCGACGCTGGACCTGCGCCTTCAGATGTTGAAGCGCGAGCTACAGCTGAACGCAGGTGCAGCCCCCGATCTTTACCACGACGTGGTGCCGATCATGCGCGGGAGTGACGGGCTGAGCATCGGCGGCGCGGGCGACCCTGTCGAATGGGTACTGCGCATGGACCGCTTTCCGCCCGAGGCCGAGCTGGACCATATCGCAAAGACCCAAGGCATCCCCAATGATCTGGCCGATGGGCTTGGCCGCGCGGTTGCGGATTATCACGCGGCGGCGACAGTTCGGCCTGAGGATGGTGCGGATCTGATCGATGAGATCATTGATGAGCTGAACAGGTTTTTCGTGCCCGTGGCCAATCAGGTGGGCCCCGACCGTGTGAGCGCATTCAAAAATCGGATCCAAGGGCATTTTGCGGATGTCTCGGACCTTTTGACACTGCGCACCGATCAGGGTCAGGTGCGGCGCTGTCATGGCGATCTGCATTTACGCAATATCATCATGTGGCGTGGCGCACCGACACCCTTTGACGCGCTTGAGTTCAGCGAACGGCTTGGCACCTGTGATGTGCTTTACGATCTGGCGTTTTTGCTGATGGATCTGGATCACCGTGGCTTGCCGGATGCCGCGTGCCACGTCTTTAATGCCTATCTGTTTTACGGCCGCGCTGATCTGTCGGGGCTGGCCGCCCTGCCCCTGTTTCTGGCAATCCGCGCAGGCATTCGTGCGATGGTCGATGTTCAAACCGCGCAGGGGCAGGATGACCCCAGTAAACTGATTTCAGATGCGAAAGCCTATCTGGATCAGGGGCTGCGGTATCTGCAGCCCCCTGCCCCCCATCTGTTTGCCATCGGCGGGCTGTCGGGCACGGGCAAGACCACCCTGGCCCGGAAATTCGCGCCGGGCATCGGTCGGGTGCCGGGTGCCGTGCACATCCGCAGCGATTTGGAGCGCAAGGCGCTGATGGGCGTCGATCCCCTGACCCGCCTGCCCGCCGCGGCCTATCGACCCCAGGTCAGCGATCAGGTCTTCGCCATCATGCGGACCAAAGCCCAAGCTGCTCTGCAAGCGGGCCATCCGGTAGTGCTGGACGGCGTCTATGCAAAGCCGCAAGAACGGCAATCGGTTGAGGCATTGGCCCGTGAACTGGGCTGCCCCTTTGCCGGTATCTGGCTGGAAAGCGATCTGGCCACACGTCAAACCCGCGTCAGCCGCCGTGATCACGATGCGTCAGACGCAGACGCCGAGGTGCCCAGAATGCAAGAGGATTTTAAGATTGGCCCGGTCACCTGGCACAGACTGGACAGCAGCCAAAGCATCGACGACTTGCTGAACGCCGCACGGAACATCATCCGCACCTGAAGGGCCGCCACACTATCTGCGCCGCCCCGGCAAGGACACAAAGGCTTTGTAACTTCGCCCCGCACAGAAGTTAGGTTTGAGCATAGTGCATATGCCCTTTTTACAGGCAGAGCGGTTCAAAAACTGTGTTTGAGGCTTTGCAAGTGACCCCAAAATCATTACAAGCCCGCGAAACAGACGAAAGCCAGTGTAAGAAAAACAATAATGGACTTCCTGAACGCCCTTGTGGCCCTTTCCAACTTTGTACTGATCCCTGCCGTGGCCTATGGTGCCCAACTTGCGCTTGGGGCGCTTGGGGTGACCCTGATCTACGGTATACTGCGGTTTTCGAACTTTGCCCATGGCGATACGATGGCCTTTGGGGCGATGGCCACAATCCTGGTGACATGGGCCTTGCAAGGCGCTGGCATCACATTCGGCGTGCTGCCCACGGCCCTGCTGGCGCTGCCGGTGGGGATTGCCGTGACGGCACTGCTGCTGCTGGCCACGGATAAAGCTGTTTACCAATTCTATCGCCGCCAGAAAGCGGCCCCCGTCATACTGGTCATCGTGTCGATGGGTGTGATGTTCATCATGAACGGCATTGTCCGGTTCATCATCGGCCCGGACGATCAGCGGTTTGGGGATGGGGCGCGGTTCATCATCTCGGCCCGCGATTTTCGCGAAATGACCGGCCTGCGCGAAGGACTGGCGTTCAAGACGTCGCAAGGGATCACCATCGTTGTGGCCGCGATCGCCGTGATCGCGCTGTTCTGGTTTCTGAACAAAACACGCACCGGCAAATCCATGCGCGCCTATAGCGATAACGAGGATCTGGCGCTGCTGTCAGGTATCAACCCCGAACGCGTGGTGATGTACACATGGCTGCTGGTGGCGGCTCTGGCGACGACGGCCGGTGTGCTTTACGGGCTGGATAAATCTTTTAAACCCTTCACCTATTTCCAGCTGCTGCTGCCCGTTTTTGCGGCAGCCATCGTGGGCGGGCTGGGCAACCCTGTGGGTGCGATCCTGGGCGGTTTCGTCATCGCGTTTTCCGAGGTCATGTTCACCTATGCCTGGAAAAAAGTGCTGACCTATCTGATGCCCGAGGCGCTTGAGCCGTCAGGCCTGGTTCAGCTTTTGTCCACCGACTATAAATTCGCCGTCAGCTTTGCGATCCTTGTGATCGTACTGCTTTTCCGACCGACCGGTTTAATGAAAGGAAAAGCGGTATGAGCGCGCAGGCCAGAACGATCGGGCTGTTTGCCCTTGTCGGCGTGCTGATCATTCTGACCGGTGTGCTGCAAAGCTGGAACACGGCGCTGTTGATCCTGAACATGGGGCTGATTTCAGCCATCATGGCGCTTGGGGTGAACCTGCAGTGGGGGTTTGCGGGGCTGTTCAACATCGGTGTGATGGGCTTTGTGGCCCTGGGTGGTCTGGCGGCTGTACTGATATCGATGCCCCCCACCACCACCGCCTGGGCTGCCGGGGGCGCGCGTGTTCTGCTGGGGCTACTGACGGGCGCGGCGACGATTGTTGCGGCTATTCTGGTGCAAAGGCGCATGGCCCCTGAGCGCAATCGCAGTCTGGCGACGCTGGCGGTTCTGGTACTGGGCTTCATCCTTTATCGCTTTGTCTTTGACCCCGCCGTCGACGCGATTGAGGATGTGAACCCCGCCGTCACCGGCTATCTGGGGGGCTTGGGTCTGCCAATTTTGCTGGCCTGGCCGGTGGGTGGATTGCTGGCGGCCGGTGCTGCATGGATCATCGGCAAAACCGCACTGGGCCTGCGGTCAGATTATCTGGCCATCGCGACGCTTGGGATTGCTGAAATCGTCATTGCCGTTCTGAAAAACGAAGATTGGCTGACCCGTGGCGTCAAAAACGTCATCGGCCTGCCCCGCCCTGTCCCGCGTGAAATCGACCTGCAGCAAAACGCCGATTTTATCGAACGGGCGCAGGGGCTTGGGCTGGACCCGGTCACAGCATCGTCGCTTTACGTCAAGCTTGGATATTCGGTGCTATTTACCGTCGTGCTGGTGATCCTGCTGGTTCTGGCCCAGCTTGCGCTGAAATCGCCGTGGGGCCGGATGATGCGCGCGATCCGCGATAATGAGGTCGCGGCGGCCGCCATGGGCAAGAATGTCACCAAACGTCATTTGCAAATCTTCATTCTGGGCAGTGCCATCTGCGGGATTGCGGGGGCGATGATGACCACGCTGGATGGTCAGCTGACCCCGGCCAGCTATCAGCCCCTGCGGTTTACCTTTCTGGTCTGGGTGATGGTCATTGTCGGCGGATCGGGCAACAACTTTGGCGCCGTTCTGGGTGGGTTTCTGATCTGGTTCCTGTGGGTCCAAGTCGAACCGCTTGGCCTGGCGTTCCTGCAGTTGATCACCGCTTGGCTGCCCGAGCAAAACGCGCTGCGATTACACCTGCTCGACTCAGCCGCGCACATGCGTTTGCTGACCATGGGCATTATCCTTTTGCTGGTCTTGCGCTTCAGTCCACGCGGTCTGATCCCCGAGCGGTGATTATGGCGTTTTTCGGTCAGGATTCTGGCAAAATAGTGGCGAAATAGTTAATAGATCGTTAGTGTGTCATAAAAAATGTATATTTTGCAACAGTTTAGAACGATAAACTGACTTCGCGCCAGCCGCCCCTTACAATTGGTTAACGAATCTGAAAAGCGAGTGTCAGGGACACGTGCCGCCTTGGGGATTGGGGCGGCGCGATCATCACGAAAAAACAGGAGATACTCGCTTGTCTTACCTAAAAAGCGTTCAAGCCGCTGCTTTTGCGGCTCTCTCGGTTGTGGGAGCGGCCACAACATCAGCCATGGCACAGCAGGTCATTTTGCGATCAGATGATGGCAGCATGACCGTCAGTGGCGAGTTACTGGATTTCGATGGTCAGAACTATACGATCGGTACAATTGTTGGCACAATGCAGGTCGATGCGTTGCAGGTTCAATGCGAAGGATCTGCCTGCCCTGAAGTCACCGAACAGGACCTTGGTTTTGTTGTCACCGGCGACAAGGGTATTGCTGATAACTTGCTGCCTGTTATTGCGGACCGTTTTGCGGCCAACATCGGTGGCAGCTCAAGCCTGCAGATGGCGGGTGAAGGCCGGATGGCAGTCACAATCGGCACGGATACGGGCGAAACCCTGGCAAATATCAGTTTTGATACTCAGGGTGCGACCGCCGGTTTTGCCGAACTGATCAATGGCAATGCCGGGCTGGTGGTGTCGCGTCGGCCCGTTCGTCTAAGCGACGTTACCCAGGCAGGTGCAAGCCGGTTGGAAGACGTGTTTGACGAAGCCCAGGAAAAGGTGATCGCCCTTGATGGTGTCGTTGTCGTCACATCGCGCAACAACCAGCTGCGGACAATATCCGAAGACGCGCTGGCGGATGTTTTTGCAGGCCGTATCACGAACTGGTCGCAACTGGGTCTGCCGGATGCCCCGATCAATGTCTACCTTCAGGACACGTCCGAGGCCACTGCCGAGCGGTTTGACGAAGTTATCCTGAACCCGCGGCGTCTTGATTTCACGGGAAATGTCACGCAGGTAGATTCAGATCAGGCGGTTGTCGCTGCAGTGGCAAGCGACCCTACCGGGATCGGCATCACAACTTTTTCCAATGCCCGCTTCGGTAAGATTGTCGATATTCGCGGTGTCTGTGGACTGCAGGTGTCGCCGACCCCCTACACCATCAAGACCGAGGAATATCCCCTCAGCCAACGGATCTACGCCTATCAAGCCAAGGATGAGAACCGCCCGGTGTATAACCGCTTCTTTGACTTTCTGGATTCGCCCCAGGCCCAGGCGGCGGTCAGCGGATCGAACCTGATCGATCTGGGTGTGTCGTATCAGGACAATAATGAACAGGGCCTGCGCTATCTGGCGGCTCTTTTGCCGTCCGATGTCGAAGTCAGCTTTGGCCAGTTGCGCCAGATGTCCGAACAGATGCTGGCCGGAGACCGCATGTCAATCACTTTCCGCTTCGACTTCGGCTCGTCCCGGTTGGATGCACGGGCCCGTGAAGATATTGATCGTCTGGCCAACATCCTGACGACGGGGGATTTCACCAACCGGGAAGTGTTGCTGATCGGTTTTACCGACTCGGTCGGCGATGGCATTTCGAACCAACGTCTTAGCGCACGACGTGCGGAATTTGTTAGAAATGCCTTGTTGGATGCAGCCCCGGCCGGTGCATTGGATAATGTCCGGATCCGCGCCATGGGCTACGGTGAAATGTCGCCTGTCAGCTGTAACCAAAGCGAAAACGGGCGCGCTATCAACCGTCGCGTCGAGGTATGGGTGAAGGACACTGTTCAGGCACAGGCACAATAATGGGTGGGACAACGCAAAAGACTTCAACATCAGGTCAGTCGGTGAAATTATGAGATTTTGGTCAATTCTAATGTCTGTCGCCGTTGCGGGCTTTGCCAGCATCGCGTCAGCTCAGCAAAACGACGTGCAGCGTCACATCCAGGCCTGGCTGTCAGGCGAAGATGAAAACAGTCTGGCTGCCCTGGCCCAGGCCGCGGCCGGGGGCAATACAACCGCGCAGATCCTACTGGGCCAGATCGACCGCGATACGGTGCCCGGTGGCTTTTCGCCCTATCTGCTGTCCCTTGGCAATGACGCACGTGACAGCCTGCTTAGACGGAATGGCACAGATGGCACCGAAAACTGGTTGTTGGATTTGTCGAACCCTGATCCGGCGGACTATGGCATGCGCCTGTTCGGTTATCGTGTCGGGCGTACCCCGATCCGCAATGCCGTGGCCCTGCGCGAAGTTGATGAAACCGTCGCGGCCGAGTTCGTCTTGTGGACCACGCTGAACGACGGTCGGTTCGATCTGGTCAACGCCATGCCCGCGGAAAACTATGGTCTGGGCCAGGCGGGCTTTCTGCTTTGGCTGCGGGGCTATATCGAAGGTTCAAACAAGGTCATGACCATGGATCGCCTGTCGCAAGACAGCAATCCGGCCAAGCTGCCCGGTCTTTTAGCGCTGGATAAGATGTCGCGCCTGCTGAACCTGGGCCAGTTCATCTCTGACGATGTCAAAGTGCTGATCACGGTTCTGAAGGGTCAGCGCTATGCCCTGCCCGACGATGCCAATGTCATCATGATCCGTAATGCGCTGAACGACATGGCACAGGTCGACGCGCCCCTTGGCATGCTGGCCACGCTGTGTGGCAATTGTGAAAACGGCACCGTGGATCCCGAATGCATGAGCCAGTCGCTGGAAATCATCGGGGGCTACAAAACCCTGATGTCCGTGCGCACCCCGGCTGAGTCTGTCATCCCGGCAGGCACGTTCTACTCATCTCAACGGGCCCAGATTACACTGGAACAGCTGATCAAAAGCCGGTCCGAATACTATGCGCCCGAAATTGAATCGAGCTGTATTGCCGGGTTCATCGAATAGACACCCCAGTCATAGAAACGACTGACAGCGACAGGCCTCTTCGGAGGCCTGTTTTGCATTCAACCCGCCAAAATCGTCCGAAAAACTTGCGATAACGCCCCCGCCGCAGTAGCGTTCAGCATGGAAAAACCACCTGTTGCAGATATGATCGTAGCGGGGCGCGTCATGGCCTGGCCTTATGGCAAGACGCAGGAATGGTGGCCACCGCCCGCCAAATGATCCTTTACGATCATTTTCACCATATCCACAAAGGTTTACCCATGAATGCAACACATCTATCGGTCCAGACCGATGCCCTTGTCGTCGAGTGGTCAGATGGCAGCTCGTCCCAGTTCCCAACACTCTGGCTGCGTGATAACTGCCCGTCAGGGCTGCATCCCGAAACGCACGAACGCATGTTCGATCTGCTGACAATCAATGAGACCCCCGAACTGGTGTCGGCCGAATTGTCTGACGATACGGCCGTTTTGCAGTATCGCGATCACCATGTCAGTCATATGCCGCTGTCATTGATGCTGGCCAATCGTTCGGGTCAGCGCGCATCCGATCCTGGTCGTTTACCCCCACAACTTTGGCGGGGGGATCTTGGGGCCGAAAACATCCCCCGCCATCCTTCTGCGGCCATCATCGATGAGGACGCAGCGCTGGCACGTTGGATGAATGACATCGCGACCTTAGGGCTTGCGATTGTCGATCACCTGCCCGGCCAAACCGAGGCCGGCATCCAAGTGGCCGAACGCATCGGTTTTCTGCGCGAAACCAATTTTGGCACGACATTTGAGGTGATCAACAAGCCCGATCCAAACAATCTGGCCTATACCTCGGTCGCGCTGCCCTTGCACACCGATCTGCCAAACCAGGAAGTCCCGCCTGGCTATCAGTTCCTGCACTGCCTTGCGAATGACGCGACCGGCGGCGGGTCGGTTTTCGCGGACGGTTTTGCGATGGCCGAGGACCTAAGGGCGCAGGACCCGGATGCATTTCGTCTGCTGTGTGATGTCCCGATTCCATTTCGGTTTCACGATAAGGACGCAGATATTCGCGTGCATCGACCGGTGATCACTTTGGGCGATGATGATCAGGTCATCGAAATCCGATACAACGCCCATTTGGCTGGTGTCTTTGATATGCCAGCCGATGTGATGATGGACTATTACGGCGCTTATCGCGCTTTCATGGCCAAGACGCGGGACGCAAAATACCAGCTGACCTTAAAGCTGAAAGCGGGCGAGATGGTTGTTTTCGACAATCGCCGCGTCTTGCATGGGCGCCAGGCCTTTGATCCGTCAACGGGCTTTCGCCACCTTCACGGCTGTTATGTCGATCGGGGTGAGTTTGCATCGCGGTTGCGTCTGTTGGCCAAGACACAGGCAGTGACCTGATCCTTTATCAGCTGCGCAGCGTGCAGACTACGACACACGCGCCGCGCGGCCACCGCGCCGTTTTGGGGTCGGCGCATCCTGCAGGGCTTCGCGCAGCACGTCTGTCATCGGGTGGTCCGGATGCAGGGGGCTATAATGGGACAGAAGCGTTTTGACATAGCCCTTGGCCGATTGATCCTGCGGCACGCTGATGGCCCAGTCCAGAAAGATCGATCGGCATTCAGGCAGCGCGATGCCTTCTATATTATAGGCCTCGCGGATCAGGCCCTTGGGATCTTCTTGATCATGCATCGGTGCGCCTTTCTTTTTCTGAATGATCAGCTAGACGGTTGCGGCGGATTAGCAAGAGCATCCTGAATAATGCCGTGCGCATCGCGCCTTTTTGCGTCCAAATCTGCAAGCACACCGTCGATATCCGCCCCATCGGTTTCCCGCAGCAGAATATCACAGCCGCCCTGGCCCAGCTTTTCGGGCGAAAGCCCGTCTTGACTGATCAGCTTGCCTGTCGCGCGGATGTTCCAAAGCAGATCATAGGCCTTCACCAGTCGGTCGCAGGTGTCCTGATTATACCAGCCTAGGGTCAGACCCGCAGCCAACTGCATCTTTGTGTCACGCCGATCACTTCCAGCCATCAGGGCGGCCGCCTGGGCGAAAAGCTCAATCTCTTGCAGGCCGCCCTGCCCCAGTTTGACATCCCACGGACCATCGCCAGGTTTCGCGGCAGCCAGTCGATCCAACATCTCGGACACGTCCTGGCATACCTTCTGAGGCGCGCCGGTGGTTTTCAGAACCTCGGTCCGAAACTGTTCTATATCGTCCAGCAAATCGGGATGTCCGACGATGCCGCGGGCGCGGGTCAGGGCAAGATGTTCCCAGGTCCAGGCCTCGTCCCGCTGGTAATTCCGGTACGACGTCCAGCTTGTCGCAACAGGTCCCTGACGCCCCGAGGGACGCAGCCGCATGTCGACCTCATACAGTTTTCCCTGGGACATCGGCGCGCTGAGGGCTGTGACCAGCGCCTGTGTCAAACGCGCAAAATAGCTGCGGGCGACCAGGGGGCGCGGTCCATCCGAATTTTCAACACCCAGATCATCATAGATCACAATCAGATCCAGATCGGAACTGGCATGCAGCCGGGCCGCGCCCAACGATCCCATGCCCACAACAGCTGCACCGCGCCCTGGGGGCCTCCCGTGTTTTTTCGAAAACTGCGCGACGACACGCGGCCAAAGCGCCTGCAGGCAGGCCTGCGCGATATCTGAATATTGCTGCCCCGCCTGATCAGCATCAATAAGATCCCGCAGGTGATGCACGCCCACCCGGAAATGCCATTCCTTGGCCCACCGCCGCGCCATATCCAGCTGACCTTCGTAGTCCGCCACCGCGGTCAGTTGTTCCTCCAGCGTTTTGGCCAGACCAGATGCACCGGGCCATGGCGCAAAGAAATCGCCCCCGATGACCGCATCCAAGACGCCCGAATGCCGCGACAGATACTGCGCCAAAGCCGGGGCCGACGCACAGATGTCAACGATCAGATCGATCAGCTGCGGATTTGCCTCGAACAAGGAAAACAACTGCACACCAGCGGGAAGCCCGGACAGGAAGCCATCAAACTGCAACAGCGCCTCGTCCGGTTTGGCAGCCCGCTGCAATCGGCGCAACAACTCGGGCTTCAGGCGATTGAATATCTTAACCGCGCGTTCGGACCTAAGCGCGGGATACCCCGGCCAGCGCTGCGTGATCTGGTCACCGAAATCGTCGCCCTGGTTTTCCTGCGGAACCGAGGGCGCGAAGAAGCCTTCGATCAGATCATGCACTTCGGTCAGGCGCCTGTGCAAATCGCCCTTCAGACGATCACTGTCCGTGCCCATAAAGGCCGCAAGGCGCGCAAAGCCTTCGTCGTTTTTCGGCAGATCGTGGGTCTGGGCATCGCCGATCATCTGAACGCGATGTTCGACCAACCGGTGCGCGCGATAGTGATCCTGCAGGATGCCCGCCGCATCCGATCTGATCCACCCCGCCTGCGCCAAAGCATCCAATCCCGGAACGGTGCCGCGCAGGCGCAATGCCTCATCCCGGCCACCCGCAATCAGCTGTCGGGTCTGGGTAAAAAATTCGATTTCCCGGATGCCACCCCGACCCAGCTTCATATTATGACCTTCAAGGGTAATGGAGCCGTGCAACCCTTTGTGGGACCGGATTTTCAACCGCATGTCATGGGCATCCTGAATGGCCGCGAAATCCAGATGCTTGCGCCAGACAAAGGGTTTCAGGGTTTTCAAAAACGTCTCGCCCGCGCCCAGATCACCGGCGCAGGGACGTGCCTTGATATAAGCGGCCCGTTCCCAGGTGCGCCCTTCGCTTTCATAATATCGTTCGGCCGCGGCCATCGACATACAAACCGGCATGACCGACGCATCGGGGCGCAGCCGCAGATCTGTGCGGAAAACATAGCCCTCGGCGGTCAAATCGCTGAGCATCGCGGTCATTTTGCGCGTAGCACGGATAAAGGCCGCGCGGGCCTCATATTCATCGCCGGGATTGAAACGTGTTTCGTCAAACAGGCAGATCAGGTCAATGTCGGACGAATAGTTCAGCTCATGCGCGCCCATTTTGCCCATGGCCAGCACGACCACTCCGCCTGCCGTCGCAATGTCGTCTTCGGTTTGCCCCGGCACCTTGCCGCGCCTTATCTCAGCCCCGACCAGTGATTTGATGGCCGTATCGACGCTGATATAGGCAAACTGCGTTAACACCTTGGTCACATCTTCAAGCGGCCAGACCCCGGCCAGATCAGCCAGTGCCGTTATCAAGGCAATCCGCCGCTTGGCCTGGCGCAGTCGGACGGGCAGGTCGGCCAAGACTATCGTAGGCAACTGCTGAAACTCGTCCCCGCAAGCCGCTTCGGGGTCATCGAAGGCCGCAGCGATCCAATCTGCCTCTTTCTGGATCAGGGATTTCAGATAAGGGCTGCAGCCTGCCGTCCCTTTCACCAACTCTTTCAATTCATTGGGCAAATGATCAAACAGCCCCAGAACATCATGCCCCTGATCGGGATCATATGCGGCTGGACACCGGGTCATGCGTTTGATGAAACTCATGGGGCTATAAATGGTCAGAACAGCAGCCCCCGGTCAATCATGAGGATCACAAAGATGAGCAAAAGCCTGAAACGCGTGAAACAGGCACTGCAGGACGCGGGCGTAGAAACCATCGTTCTGGAGATGTCGACAGAAACCCGGACCGCGCAGCAGGCGGCAGATGCGGCCGGGTGTCATCTGGATCAGATTGCCAAGTCGATCATTTTTCGCGGGGAAAATTCGGACAAAGCCATCCTTTTTATCACCGCGGGCGGAAATCAGGTGGATCATGACAAGGCATCGCAGCTGGCCGGTGAGCCACTGGGCAAAGCCGACGCCGGTCTGATCCGCGCGCAGACGGGGTTTGCCATCGGCGGGGTCGCCCCGGTCGGGCATCTTTCCCCGATCCGGTCGTTTCTGGACAAACGTCTGCTTGAGTTCCCATTGGTCTATGCCGCCGGAGGCACGCCGCGACATATATTTTCGATCGTTCCGACGGATTTACATGACCTGACAGGGGCAGAAATCTCTGATTTCATTATATAAAAAGCCTAATGTAAATTAATTTTACATTAACTCTTGATTGTACCAAACAGCATTCCAATATCTGTTATGTGAAAAGCATTCACATCAACATTCAGATGGAGAGTTCAATGACCCCCGCCCCCGCAACCTCAGATGCGATGCACAGCAACGCAGGTTGGTTCACCCGCACCGAACACTGGATGGATCAGCGCGGCAAAGGTGCCTGGATCGCGGCCATGATCCTTGGCTTTGTCTTTTTCTGGCCCCTTGGTCTGGCCATTCTTGCCTATATGATCTGGAGTAAACGCATGTTTTCAGGCTCTTGCAACCGCCGCGTCAAACGCACGATGATGACCCATAAATCAAGTGGTAACAGCGCCTTTGATGCCTATAAAAACGAAACCCTCAGACGGCTGGAAGAAGAACAGGCCAGCTTTGAGAAGTTTCTGGAACGGCTGCGTGACGCCAAGGACAAGGCCGAATTCGACCAGTTCATGGACGAACGTGCAAAATCCGCACAAAACGGCGAAGACGCCGCCTGATCGGAAAACCAAGGCAGCCCCAGGGCGGGGTTGCCCCTTTTATTCCATAGCGAAAAAGCACATATCGACATGATGAGTTACGAAAACCCATATCGCGGCCTGCCCGATCCGGACTATCAGTCTGAATTTTACAGCGACATTCCCACAAAGCGGTTTTTCGCATGGGTCGTCGATGTTTTCATCGTGACCCTCATCGTGACGGTGATCAGTTTGCTGTCACTGGGTGTCGGGTTTTTCTTTTTCTTCCTGCTGATGTTCCTGATCGGGTTTGCCTATCGGGTCATCACGCTGTCGGGTCAGTCTGCGACGCTTGGTATGCGTCTGGTCGCGATTGAGCTGCGCACGTCCTCGGGCAGCAAGTTTGATACCGGAATGGCGTTTTTGCACACCATTGGGTATTACATGTCCATGGGTTTTGCTCTGGCCCAATTCGTTTCAATCATTCTGATGCTGGCTACCCCAAGACGGCAAGGGCTGACCGACCATGTCCTGGGAACCGTGGCCCTGAACCGCGCCGCAGAAAGCTGATTGAATTATATTTGGCAAAGGTCTTTGATGCGTCATAACAACTAGGGGTTGGCGGACGCAGATTCGGTTGCTAACCTTTGGCAACTCAATTTCGACAGGTTCCATGCGCCACACCCTACCGATTGCACCGCAGTTCTATGTGACAGCACCACAGCCCTGCCCCTATCTGGATGGCCGGATGGAGCGGAAACTGTTTACCGCGCTGCAGGGTGAACATGCTGAAAAACTGAATGATGGCTTGTCGAAACAAGGCTTTCGTCGATCGCAGAATGTGCTTTACCGCCCGTCCTGTGCTGATTGTGCGGCCTGTATGTCGGCCCGGATCAAGGTCGCTGATTTTGAGCCCTCGCGCAGTCAGAAGCGCACGATGAAACGCAACGGACATCTGCAGCGCGTGGCCTCAAGCCCATGGGCGACCGAAGAACAATACGAGCTATTCCGCAGATATCTGGACAGTCGCCACGCCGACGGTGGCATGGCCGATATGGATATCTTTGAATTTGCAGCGATGATCGAAGAAACGCCAATCCGCAGCCGGATTATCGAATATGCGACGGCGACACATGATCCCGATCAGAAAAATGACCTGACGGCGGTCTGTCTGACCGATGTTCTGGATGACGGGTTAAGTATGGTTTACTCGTTTTATGATCCCGAACAGGCCCGCAATTCAATCGGCACTTATATCATACTGGACCATATCGAAATCGCACGGGAAGCCGGTTTGCCCTATGTATACTTGGGCTATTGGGTCCCAGGGTCGCCCAAGATGGGATATAAGGCCAAATTTTCCGGTCTTGAGGTCTATCGCAAAGGTGCCTGGGAAACGATGGCCGACCCCGAGGCCTATTCGTCAGACACCCATCCGCTATCAGTGGACCCGATTGCAGAACAGGTCGCTCGGATCAGCCTGCCAGACACGCGTGGCTAAGGATATTATCTTTAAAATCCGCAATATTCAGAGGGCAGCGGCCGTCCGCGGGTGGGCGTGAAGCGCCCGCCGTCGTGCTGCAAGCACGCCTTCGGCGTGACGGGGGGCGGTCGGGCGCTGCCCGGTGTTTCACACCGGGCGATTGGTCTCAAGATCAGTGTTCTAGGCGTGTTGATGCGCCGAAATGGGTCGCATTAAAGCCACCACCCAAAGCGCGGCCAGTCCAAAGGACGCAATCGCGTTCCATCCGGCCATCGAAATCCCCAGAATCTGCCATGCGATTTCGTCACACATGACGATGCCCGGTCCCTCCAGCGACAGCAGTTGATCGCCGCTTAGACCGCTCAGCGAACCGCCAGAACAGGATGCCGGACCGGGCCACCAGGCCTGTTCGACCCCCACATGATAGACCCCGATACCAGCGGTTGTCAGGGCCGCCAATGCGCCAAGCCCAGTCCAGACCCGGGGATAGAAGCCCGTCAGAACCAAAGCCCCCAGCACCACCGCCGCCATATGCGGCCAGCGTTGCCAATAGCACATCTGGCAGGGCGCCAGACCACCAATGTACTCAAACCCCCAGGCCCCAAGCAGCAACCCAAGCGACCCCGCCGCGGCAAGTAAGGAAAGCGATGTGCGTGTCACAGGTATCTCACCAGAAAGAAGCCCCCAAGCAACAGGACAACAAACAGGGTAAACATAAGACCAAGCCGCTTTTCAATGAAATCACGAATTGGTGCCCCGAAGAAGTAAAGCAGCCCCGCCACGATGAAAAACCGCCCACCGCGCGCGATGATCGAGGTCACGATAAAGGTACCCAGTGGCATCCCCGTCCAACCCGACATGATCGTGATGACCTTATAGGGAAAGGGTGTCAGACCCGCGATCAGAACGGCCCAGAACCCGAAATCGTTGAAACGTTCGTTGAAGGCTTCGATCGTGTCAGCCTTGCCAAGCGCCGTCAGAACCGGCTCACCAATCGCCTCATAGAAAAACGCGCCGATGGCATAACCTGCCAGACCGCCCAGCACCGATGAGACCAGCGCAACAAAGGCAATCAACCAGGCCCGTGACGGACGCGCCAGGATCATCGGGATCATCAGCACATCGGGCGGGATGGGAAAGACCGAACTTTCGATGAAAGACACAAAGGCCAGAACCCAAAGCGCACGCGGATGATCGGCCAGCGAAATCGTCCAGTCATAAAGGCGTCTTAACATCCACGGGCTCCTGCTCTTTTGGCCCATAGGACACGGGCCGCAGCTTAGGTCAAGATCGCCTTACAATTCTCGGCAAGAGTGTTCCCAGGCGCCCACGTGGATCAGATGACATCCGCCACTGCACGCGCAATCACGCGTTCTTCGTCCGTCGGGATAACCAGAACGCGGGTCGGGCCCGCCTGAATTTCAGGCGCATTGTCCTGATTGGCGGCGTCATCGACAGATAGGCCCAGCCACTCCATCCCGTCGCAGACCCGTGCGCGGATGTTGCGGGCGTTTTCGCCGATGCCACCGCAGAACACCAACGCGTCTAGCCCGCCCAGAACGGCGGCCATCGCCCCCAGTTCTCGCCGAATGCGGAAGACGAAATAATCAATCGCCTGGGCCGCGGCAGGATCGTCCGAGCCTTCCAGATCGCGCATATCGTGACTGACGCCCGACATGCCCTTCAGCCCGCTTTCCTTATACAGCATCGTGCTGATCTGATCGGCATCCATGCCCTCCTGATCCATCATGTAAAGCATCACACCCGGATCAAGCTGACCGCATCGCGTGCCCATCGGCAGACCGTCCAGCGCGGAAAAGCCCATGGTCGATCCCATGCTGCGCCCGGCCTTGACCGCGCACATCGATGCGCCATTGCCCAGATGCGCGATGACTACACGACCGTCGGCCAGATCCGGATAAAGGCGCGCGACCTCGCCCGAGACAAAATCATACGACAGCCCGTGAAACCCGTACCGCCGCACGCCTTTTTCATAATACCGGCGCGGCAGGGCAAAGGTGTCGTTCACAAAGGGATGCCCGCGGTGAAAGGCTGTGTCGAAACACCCGATCTGCACGGCCTGTGGAAAGGCCAGGATCGCGGCGTGAACAGCGGCCAGGTTATGCGGCTGGTGCAGCGGGGCCAGCGGTGTCAGTTCCGCCAGTTTCATCAAGACATCGCCGGTCAGCACCTGCGGTTTGTCAAACGTAATCCCGCCGTGCACGATCCGGTGGCCAACGCCCGCGACCGCCCTGCCCTGCAGGACCGGCTCAAGCAGGTCCAGTATCGCCTGCACGCCCGCCTCATGATCCGGCGCCACCACGGGTTCGCGTCGATCGCCGAAGACCATTTCAGCGTCGCGCCCCAGATTATCGATCTGCCCGCGCGCCAGTTCAACCGGATCATCCGTGCCCTGATAAACCGCGAATTTGATCGAGGATGACCCCGCATTCAGCGTCAGGATCGCGTTCACACCGCGACCCTCGCCGCGTGCAGGGCGGCCACGGCGCAGGATGCCAGCCGCGCTTTGTCGTCATCGGCACGGCTGTTCAGGATCACAGGGCAACGCGCGCCCATCACAACACCGCCCGCCTCGGCATGGGCGATAAAGGTCAGTTGCTTGGCCAGCATGTTGCCGGTTTCCATATTCGGCGCGACCAGAATTTCGGCACGCCCCGCCACCAGCGATTTGATGCCCTTGGTCATGGCCGCATCCAGATCGATGGCATTGTCCATCGCCAGCGGCCCATCCACGATACCGCCCTTGATCTGGCCACGATCTGCCATCTTGGAAAGGATCGCCGCATCAAGCGTGGACTGGATCGCGGGGTTCACGACCTCAACCGCCGACAGGATGCCGACCTTGGGTTCAGGCATGCCCAGCGAATGCGCCAGATCAATCGCGTTCTGGATGATATCCACCTTCGTCTTCAGATCAGGATAGATGTTGATCGCCGCATCCGTGACCAGCAAAAGATGATCCAGACCAGGTACATCCATCACGAAGATATGGCTTAGACGACGCCCCATCCGCAGCCCGCCATCGCTTTTGATCACGTGCTTCAGCAGCACGTCGGTATGCAAATGCCCCTTCATCACCGCCTTTGCACGGCCTTCGTGCACCAGGGCCACACCACGGGCCGCCGCCGCGCCATGATCAGGGATATGTTCGATGACCAGATCACTGATATCCGCGCCCAGGGCGTCGGCGGCCGCTTCGATCTTGGCCTGATCGCCGATCAGAATGGGCGTGATCAGCGTATGATCGCGGCCCAGCAATGCCCCCCCGAGCGAGCTTTTGCCTTCGGGGCAGACCACCGCCGTCGGAATGGGCGGCAGGGGTTCGGCCAGTTCCAGCAAACGGTCAAAATGCATATGCTTTTGCACCGTCAGGCCAGGCACGTCATCGGCTGTAAACGACTGGTCCGACGTGGGGGCCGTAACCTCGGCCACACCTTCGACGACACGCGCCCCATCCTGATGTTCGACCCATGTGTCAAAACGGGCCAGATTATCAGGCCCCTTTTCGACCAGCTTGACCTTGGCGACAAGCTGATCACCGGCATGGGCGCGGCCCACAAAATTCAGGGTCTGACTTTTATAAAGCGTCCCCGGCCCCGGCAGCTGATTGCCCAGAACGGCCGAGATCAGCGAAGCAACCCAGATCGACGGTGCCACGGCCTCGGGCCGACCATCGCCATCGCCGTCCTCTTTCGGCAGGTGCATCGGGTTCAGATTGCCGGAATTATTAGCAAAAACATACAGATCATCGGCCACGCAAAGGCGCTCGCTCTGCGCCTCCATCCCGATTTCAAGCTTGTCGTAAGGCGTGTTGGCAAAAACGGCCATGCGGTCGTTCTCCTTTTAAAATGAATGGGTTAAGCCCTTCTACGAATAGAAAAAAGCCTGATTATTGATCAGAATAATACGGATAGCTATCAGTCCTATGAAGGCCACTAGCGGCGCCAGATCTATGCCGGGCGTATTTGGCAGAATACGGCGGATTGGGGCATAAATCGGCTCAAGCAAGCGGTTCAGACCGTTCCAGATTTGCCCGACAGTCGGCTGATAAGGATTGATGACCTGAAAGGTGATCAGCCAGCTCATGATGATATGAATGATCATGATGAAATAGGCGACATTAACAATTAACATCAAAATCATGTAAATCGACTGCATCCGCGGGTCCTCTTGTTTCGTCACCACACCTAAGTCGCCCTTATGCCCGCCGCAAGAACCTTCCGTAAAGTCAAAGTTGACCACAGCGTAAATCGGGGCAATTTGGCGGGCGAAAGGATTTTGTCATGTATCCCTTTGTCAGAATGATTAAAGAACTGGCGGTGAACAGAAAATCACCGCCGCTGCCCCTGATGGGGATGCATGTCAGCCACCACATCTGCTGGCCCTGGGACCTGGATATGTGGATGGAGCTGAACAACGGCCGCACCCTGACCCTATACGATCTGGGCCGCCTGCCGCTGGCGCAGCGTGTGGGGCTGTTTTCGGCGCTGCGGCGGGAAAAATGGGGGCTGACGATGGCCGGCGTCACGGTCCGCTATCGCCGCCGCATCCATGCGTTCGAAAAGATCGAGATGCGCAGCAACACGCTGTTCTGGGACGATAAATTCATCTATATCGAACAATCGCTTTGGAAAAAGAACGGCGAATGCGCCAGCCACGCGCTTTATCGTTCTGCGGTCACGGATAAGAACGGCATCGTCACACCCGAGCGCGTCCTGGCCGCGATCGGCGCCGATGACAGCGCGCCGGACTGCCCCGACTGGGTTGCCGCCTGGATTGATGCCGAAGCGCAACGCCCCTGGCCGCCAAATCAAAACCCCGCGCCCAACTGACAAGCTTTACTTGCGATGCCTGCGCTTTGCCTGTCTTATCGCGGTGATTTTGAAGGCAGGTCATAAATGGCAGAGATAGCGCTGAAAAAGCGGATTTGGGGCTGGATGGCATTCGATTGGGCCAGCCAGCCGTACTACACTTTGGGGCTGACATTCATTTTCGGCCCTTACTTCGCGGGCGTCGCGGCCGAATATTTCATCGCGGGCGGCATGGCCGAACAGGATGCCGACGCGCGGACGCAAAGCCTGTGGTCCTTTAGTCAAATGGTCGCTGGTCTTTTCATCGCCTTTACCGCGCCGGTTCTGGGGGCCTTTGCCGATGCCAGCGGGCGCAAGATCCCATGGATCGCCTTCTTTTCCGTCATCTACATCGGTGCCGCCTGGTCCCTGTGGTGGCTTTACCCTGATGGGCGCGGGCTGTGGCTAACACTGATCCTGTTCTATGTGGGGTTCATCGCCGCAGAATCCGCCCTGAATTTCGTCAACGCGATCCTGCCGTCCCTTGGCAGTGATGATGAGGTCGGCCGTATATCAGGTTCCGGCCTGGCCGTCGGGTACTGGGGGGGCGTATTTGGGCTGATTGTCATGCTGTTGTTCTTTGTCGAACAGGATAGTGGCAAAACGCTGATCGGTCTTGATCCAGCTTTCGGTTTTGATGCCGAGGCCCGTGAAGGCACCCGCTTTATCGGGCCGTTCATCGCGATGTGGTACGCAATTTTCATCATCCCCTTCTTCATGTGGGTGCGGGATGACAAACTGCCAAACAAACCTAAAATCCCTGCAAAACAGGTGATGACAGACCTGTGGGCCACCATCAAATCCGTCTTTCGCCGCAAAAGCCTAGGGTCGTTTCTGCTGTCGTCCATGCTATACCGCGATGCGCTGAATGCGATGTACACCTTTGGCGGGGTCTATGCGCGACTTGTGCTGGAATGGTCGCTGACCATGATCGGCATCTTTGGGATCATCGGCGCGATCACGGCAGCGGTTACATCCTATGTCGGCGGGTTCTTTGACCGCAAGCTTGGGCCCAAGCCAGTGATCCGGGTCTGCATCTATGTACTTGTGGCCGTGGGCGTCGTCATCGTCAGCATGTCGCGCAGTCAGATCTTTGGCATCCCCTTGCCCGAAGGATCGATTGTGCCCGATGTCATCTTCTTTCTCTGCGGGGCGGGCATTGGCGGTGCGGGCGGTGCGCTTTTCGCATCATCCAGGTCCATGATGGTGCGTCACGCAAACCCCAATCGCCCGACCGAAGCCTTCGGCCTTTTTGCACTGTCGGGCAAGGCCACCGCATTCCTGGCGCCGGCCATGATCGCGCTGTTCACGTGGGTCTTCAACAGCAATCAACTTGGCTTTATTCCGGTCATCTTTCTCTTTATTTTAGGGCTGATTTTGCTACGCTGGGTCAACGCAGACGGAGACAAAGCAGAATGGTCCGCTTCCTTGGCATCCTCATCGCGATCACCCTAACGCTGCCTTTGGCGGCAGAGCCACCGGCCAAACAGCAGTTCGGGGCCAAAGATCGCGCGTCGCGGCAAAATCCGGCCCCCTTGGGCAGCTATTCACGCGGGTGTCTTGCCGGTGCCGAAGAACTGCCTGAAAGCGGACCGACATGGCAGGCCATGCGCTTGTCGCGCAACCGCAACTGGGGCCACCCGGACGCAATTGAATTCGTCAAGGATCTCAGTCGGTTCGCCGCAAGCCAGCCCGGTTGGAACGGGCTTTATGTGGGCGATATTTCGCAGCCCCGCGGGGGTCCGATGCTGACGGGGCACCGCAGTCACCAGATGGGGCTGGATATCGACATCTGGATGCGCCCGGCAACCAACCTGAACCTGACCCGTGGCCAACGCGAAAACCTGTCGTCCATCTCAACCCGCCGGGCCAAGGGCGCCTATGTCAACGAAAACTGGACACGTCAGCATCATGAAATTCTGAAAGCCGCTGCAAGTGACAGCCGGGTTGCCCGAATCTTTGTCTTTCCCGGCGCGAAGGTGCAAATGTGCAAAGACGCCCGCGGCAACCGCGACTGGCTGCGCAAAATCCGGCCATGGTGGGGGCATCACTACCATTTCCACGTCCGCCTGAACTGCCCCCGCGGGTCACGGGGATGCGTCGAACAGGACCCGATCCCGCGGGGCGATGGCTGCAAACAGGCGGAAGAATGGGTGAAAAACATCCTCAATCCCCCCAAACCTGATCCAAACGCCCCGGCCCCACAGCGCCGGCGTGAGCTGCGTTTGTCCGATTTGCCCACACAATGCCGCACGGTGTTGTCATCGCGTTAAACTTATCCCTATAGACGCAACGCTATGAGTCTTCGTTTTCTGGCGACACTTGCTGTTGCGCTATTACCTACACTAGCACTGGCTGATCAGGCCGTCTTTTCCGGTCGCCTGACGCTGGTGCATCCGTCGGATGCCTTCGGCGGGCTATCCGGCTTTGATCTGTCGCCGGACGGCACCCGGTTCAGTGTTGTCAGCGATCGCGGGCGGCTGTTTCAGGGCCAATTGCTGCGCGAAAATGGCAAACTGAGCGAGGCCCGCTTCAACGCCGACATATCCCTGCGCGACACCGACAATCAGACCGTCTCGAAATTCCTGTCTGACGCCGAGGGTCTGGCGATCCGTCCCGACGGCCGCATCTTTATTTCCTTCGAGCAATACCACCGCATCTGGACCTACAGCGCCCCGACATCTCAGGCCGCCTGGCTGCCGCGGCACCCTGATTTCAAGACGATGCAGGATAATTCATCGCTGGAAGCATTGGCAATAGATGCACGCGGCAGGCTTTATGCCATCCCTGAACGATCCGGCGATCTGAACCGCCCCTTTCCCGTTTATCGCTATAGCCGGGGGGCGTGGAGCATTCCTTTCACCCTGCCCCGACGTGATCATTTTCTGCCTGTGGGCGCCGATATCGGCCCGGACGGAAAGCTCTATCTATTGGAACGGCATTTCACCGGCCTTGCCTTTGCCAGCCGTGTCAGACGGTTTGATCTGGATGGTGGGAATGAGCAGACCCTGCTGACAACCCTGCCCCGCAAGCATGACAATCTGGAAGGTCTGGCGGTCTGGCGGGATCAGGCGGGTCAGATACGCCTGACCATGGTGTCCGACAACAATTTCCGCTTTTTTCAGATCAGTGAAGTTGTGGAATATCGGGTTGTGGACTGAAACATAGTCCTGCCCGACCCCTCGAAACACTCTGCCACCCTATCTCCGCCCAGTGGAACCACCGGGCCGCGCCGCCCTGGGGGGGCGGGTCGGTCGCGGCCCTAAGTTCATTGCGTCTAAGCCACAGTTTGTCAGCGATAAGATTTCCTTAAATCAAGATTTCGACGACTCAAGCGGAACAACAGTCCCGTCGTCCTCAACCTGCACGTCCTCAAAGTCAAAGTTATCCAACCGCCGCGCGCGTTTCCCTGCTTTTTCAGCCGAAATCTTGATCTCGGTTATATCCTTCGCCGCCTGTCCAAAGTGGCGATCAAGATTTTCGACCCGCGTGCCCAGACGGTCGACATCGGCATAAAGCAGACCCAGTTCCTTACGAATGGCCCCGGCCTGTTCGCGCATCCGGGCGTCTTTCAGAATAGCGCGCATCGTGTTCAGCGTGGCCATGCAGGTCGTGGGTGACACGATCCACACACGCGCCTCGAACCCTTCGCGCACAATAGCGGGAAAATTGGCGTGCAATTCGGCATAAACGGCCTCGGACGGCAGGAACATCAGCGCGCCGTCAGCCGTTTCGCCTTCGATAATGTAACGTTCCGATATCGCCTTGATATGCGTTTTGACGGCTATGCGCAGGGCTTTGGCGGCCTCGTTCAGCTCCCAATCGGTGGTGGCACTGCGCAGCGCCTCATAGGCCTCAAGCGGGAATTTTGAGTCAATCGCGATCGGCCCCGGCGGGTTCGGCAGATGGATCAGACAATCGGCCCGCTTGCCGTTCGACAGCGTCGCCTGCAGGGTATAGCTGTCCGATGGCAGCGCCTTGCTGACGATATCATTCAGCTGGATTTCCCCAAAGGCCCCGCGGGTCTGTTTGTTTGACAGAATATCCTGCAGGCTAAGAACATCGCCCGACAGCTTTGTAATGTTTTCCTGCGCCTTATCAATAGTTTGCAACCGCTGCTGCAGATCCCCCAACGACTGCGCCGTTCGACGGGTCGAGGTCTGAAGGTTTTCGTTCATCTGCTGTGTCACCGCGCCCAGACGCTGCTCCATCAGTTGCAGCATATTCGCCTGACTGGCCGCCTGCGCCTCGCTCACATGAGTCAACCCACCGGCCAACTGCTGTTGCCCGTCGCTTAGCATCTGCACCCGCTGCCCCAGCCCCTGCATCTGCATCGCCAGCGGTTCGGCCAGCCGCGCCGACCGTCCCGCCGCCCGCACCGCCATAATCAGCAGAATGAAGATCAGTACCAGGGCCCCCGCCCCGGCCAAGACCGCCAGAACCAGCGGGTCCTGAAAACTGTGTGTCTGATCACCGATCTGAATCATGTGCGGCCAAACAGTTTTTCGATATCGGAAAGCTTCAGTTCCACATAGGTCGGCCGCCCATGGTTGCATTGCCCCGAATGCGGCGTCGCCTCCATCTCGCGCAGCAGGGCGTTCATTTCATCGCCACGCAAGCGGCGCCCTGTGCGCACCGATCCATGACAGGCCACGCGGCTCAGGATCGCCTCGATCCGATCCTGCAGTGATTGCGTTTCGCCCAGATCGGACAGTTCATCCAGAATATCATGGATCAGCGCCCTGGCATCGACCTGACCCAAGATCGCAGGGGTTTCGCGCACCGCCACCGCACCCCCGCCAAAGGCTTCGATGCCCAGACCGAACCGCTGCAAATCATCCGCCCGCGCCAGTAAGGCCGCGCAATCGCTGTCGGACAGCTCAACAATTTCCGGGATCAGCAGCGCCTGCGCCGCCACGCCGGTTTCAGCCATCTGTCGTTTCAGCTTTTCATAGACCAGACGTTCGTGGGCCGCGTGGGCATCGACGATCACCACCCCATCCGCGGTCTGGGAAATGATATAGTTTTCATGCACATGCGCCCGCGCCGCGCCCAAGGGGTGGTTCGGTTCATCCTGGGCCACCTCTTCCACGCGGGCAAAAACCTGGGCCGTTTCCTGAAACCCCGGCGACTGCAGATCATAGGACGCCTGTCGCGCGGCGGGGCTTGGCCGATCCATCTGATAGACGCGCGCGCCCGTCGGTTCCGGTCGCATCGCCCCCAATGTCGCGTCCGCCACGGTGGTCGATGCCCGGTGCCCCGCCTCGGCCAGTGCATGGCGCAGACCTGATACAATCAGCCCGCGCACCACGCCCGGTTCGCGAAAACGCACCTCGGATTTTGCGGGATGCACGTTGACGTCGACCCGCTGTGGGTCGCAATCGATGAACAGACAGGCCGCAGGATGACGGTCACGGCTTAAAAAATCGGAATAGGCCGCGCGCAAGGCGCCGATCAGCTGCTTGTCACGCACGGGCCTGCCGTTCACAAAGAAAAACTGCGCCACTGCTGAGCCACGCGAATAGGTCGGAAGGGCGGCGTAGCCCGACAGATGCACCCCTTCGCGTTCGGTATCGATCCGCAGGGCGTTTTCGGCAAAATCCGCGCCCAGAACCCGTGACAACCGCCCATGCAGCGCATCAAACAGATCGCCGGTTTCCGCATCCGCGCGAAAGGTCACGCGGCCTTCACCGCCGTCACTGACATCGCGCAGGGTAAAGCTGACAAAAGGTTCGGCCATCGCAAGACGCTTGACAATATCCGATATCGCCTGGCTTTCCGCCCGGTCTGACCGCATGAATTTCAGCCGCGCAGGTGTGGCGTAGAACAGATTGCGCAGTTCAACAATCGTGCCCTGGCTAAGCGCCGCGGGTCGGACGGGCTGCATCTGACCACCGGCGACAGCGATTTGCGCGGCGTCTTGCCCCGCCATCCGCGATGTGATCGTCAGCCGCCCCACCGCGCCAAGCGACGGCAGCGCCTCGCCCCGGAACCCGAAGGTGTGGATGTTCAACAGGTCCGATCCATCGATCTTTGACGTCGCATGCCGCGACAAGGCCAGCGGCAGATCGTCCGCAGACATCCCGCAGCCATCGTCGGTCACCCGGATCAGCGATTTGCCCCCATCGGCAATCGCCACCTCGATCCGCGTGGCACCGGCATCCAAGGCATTCTCAACCAGCTCTTTCACGGCCGAGGCGGGGCGTTCCACAACCTCGCCCGCGGCGATGCGATTGACAGCGGCTTCGTCCAGCTGACGAATGACCGGTTTTTGGCTTATTTTGGGGTCTGAAAGCACCATAGCACTATGGATAGCATAGGATGCTTTCACTTGACCAGCGGTGATTGGGCCAAAAAGCCCCTATTCGCGCACCAGTTTTTCATAGCCTTCAGCGATGTTCCGGGCCAGCGCACCGACCTCGAAATTGTAATCGCCAATCTGCCCCACCGGCGTGACCTCGGCCGCGGTGCCGGTCAGCCAGCATTGTTCAAAGCTTTCAAGCTCTTCCGGCATGATGTGGCGTTCGTGCACCTTGACCTGACGATCCCGCAACATGCCAATCACGGTCTGCCGGGTGATCCCGTTTAAAAAGCAATCGGGGTCCGGCGTATGAACCTCACCATCTTTCACAAAGAAGATGTTCGCGCCCGTCGCCTCGGCCACGTAACCGCGATAGTCGAACATCATGGCATCGGCGCAGCCCTTCGCCTCGGCCGCGTGTTTCGACATGGTGCAGATCATGTAAAGACCGGCCGCCTTGGCATGACTGGGGATCGTTTCGGGGCTGGGGCGTTTCCATTTGCTGATGTCCAGCTTGGCGCCTTTGTATTTACTGTCGCCATAATAGGCGCCCCATTCCCAGGCCGCGATCGCCAGACGGACAGGATTGCGGGTCGAGGCGACGCCCATATCCTCACCCGCGCCACGCCAGGCCACAGCGCGTACATAGGCGTCGCTAAGGCCATTGGCCGTCAAAACCTGCTGTTTCGCCGCCTCAATTTCATCCACCGTCCAGGGAATTTCGAAATCGATCATATTGGCCGAGGCATGCAGCCGTTCGGAATGCTTGCGTGATTCAAAGATCTTGCCACCATAGGCGCGCTCGCCCTCGAACACGCTTGAGGCATAATGCATGGCATGCGTCAGAATATGCACATTCGCGTCGCGCCATTCGATCAGCTGACCATCCATCCAGATCTTGCCATCGCGATCATCATATCCAGACATTTTCACTTCCTCGCCACAGTGATGTTTTCAATTATTTCGCAAAATAGGGCCACTTCGGACACAATATTGCGCAAAATCTGCAATTCGCTATCAATTGATTCTTGGAATGTCAACAACACTGACATAAACAGTGAAGAAAAGTAGATGGGTACGATTATGACAGATCCTTCGGGACAAAACAGTGGTGAAAGCCTTCTTTTTCTGACCGACGACCAATTGCGCAAAGGGATTGAGGCGATGTTTTTCGCCTATCGCGGGTTCACAGCCGATCCTGACCGTATTCTGGCGGAAAAATCCTATGGCCGCGCCCATCATCGGGCTATTCATTTCATTCACCGTTCACCCGGGACCACCGTCAATAATCTGCTGAATATCCTTGGGGTCACGAAGCAATCGCTTAATCGTGTTTTGCGCAGTCTGATCGAAGATGGTCTTGTCGAAAGCCGGGTGGGACAGAAAGATAAACGGGAAAGACATCTTTATTTGACCGACGCGGGCGAGGCGCTTGAACGCGAACTCAGCGATGCGCAACGCAGTCGTATGCGCGACGCCTACCGCCAGGCCGGACCGGATGCTGTTCAAGGGTTTCGTCAGGTGTTAGAAGCGATGATGGACCGGGACATGCGCAAGCACTTTCTTGCGATGAAGGATAAAAGTACATGAGTCTGGATGATGCCCATCTTTTGATTGTCGACGACGACGAACGCATTCGCGGGCTTTTGCAGAAGTATCTGATGCGCAACGGTTTTTTGGTCAGCGCCGCCCGCGATGCCGCCCACGCGCGACGGGTGCTGAGCGGCTTGGAATTTGATCTGATCGTGCTGGACGTGATGATGCCGGGCGAAGATGGTGTCACGCTGACCGCATCGCTGCGCGAAACCCTGTCGACGCCGATTTTACTGCTGACGGCAAAGGGCGAAACCGAAGACCGGATCAAGGGGTTAGAGGCCGGGGCGGATGACTATCTGACGAAACCCTTTGAACCCAAAGAGCTGTTGCTGCGCATCAACGCGATCCTGCGGCGCGTTCCGGAAAGCGAAAAAACCGATGAGCGGCCAAAGGTCCTGCATCTGGGTCAGATCCGGTATGACATCGAACGCGGCGAGATGTGGCAAGGCGAAGACCTGGTGCGCCTGACCGCGACCGAGGTGCAACTGATGCGCATCTTTTCCGCCTGCCCCGGCGAACCCGTCAGCCGCGCCAAACTGGTCGAGGATCTGGGCCGCGACAAGGGCCAGGCCCAGGAACGCGCCGTCGATGTTCAGATCACCCGGCTGCGCCGCAAGATCGAAAGCGACCCCAAACAACCTCGCTACCTGCAAACCGTCCGCGGCGCCGGATACATGCTGGCCCCAGACTGATCTGCCTGACTGATCCAAATGAGACGCGCTGACGCGCGTCACGTTTTTTATCTCGGGGCCTGAACGGCCCCTTGGGTTTGAGTATTTTCGGAACAATGAACTGTGATAGTGCATAACCAGCTGCAATTTTCTAGTTCAGTATAAATCCGGTAATTTTTTCTATAGCCTGTTTGTGGGCATTGCTTCGATCAGAGCCCGCCGGATCATTGCAAACGGGGTCGTCCTTTTCTTCGACCAGAATTGCCGCGCCCTCGGGTTTACACAGCCCTAGAAAGCTGAAGTGATTGGCCTGCGTTACAGTCTGACGGGTGCCATTAGGCAGGTTTGCCATCAGGTTGCTGCCTGTTGGACCAACATCGGTGGCCTTCCACAACAGACCCGGACCACCAAGGCTTAGCACCATGATCGGCAGTGTCATAGTGGCGGCGGTCTGTGGTGCGATGGCGTATGTCATGCCTGGATCGACCGCTATGGCTGCTGTCAGGCGCGGGTCGGACATATCATTGGTCCAGCTTTCCGGCAGATTGTCGAAATCGACACCGCCTTTTTTGAAAAACACACAGTCTTCGGCATCAGGTAAGCGGGCGCAGTAATCGCGATAAAGGTCCCGTTCAAGGCGGGCGCCAGCAAGGGTCAGAACGGTCGTTCCGCCCAGTGAAAACCCGACACTGACGATCCGGCTTTGATCAATCTTTGGGCCAAACGTCGGGTCGGCCAGAATGTGATCAAGAGCTTCGCTGATATCAGCGGCGCGATCATCCAAAAGAATGGACCGACGAGGAGAGGAGTCGCCCGATGTACTGCCCGGATGATTGACGGCCAGCACCATGATCCCGCGATTGGCCAGTTCCGAGGAAAGCCAGCCAAGACCATCCATGTTGCCGCCTGACCCGTGCGAGAGCAGGACTAAGGGGTAAGACCCCTCTTTGACCGCTGCGCCGACATAAGCCGAGGTGCCTTGGAAAACAGCATTGTCGCCAATCAGACCGCGATAGGTCGGCGTTCCAACAGGATACCAGATTGATCCAGCAATGGGTCGCGTGCGGTGTTCTGCATCTATGGTCAGTTGATCATAGCCTGCAAAATCCTGTGCCTGCGCGGCAGTCCCAGCCAAAGTGACAGCCACGGTTAAAAGCAGTTTCCTCATAACGCGTTCCTTTTTTCTGCGTTGAAATCTGCTTTCCATCTGCGAGGTTTGGCGAATATCTGCGTCCTGAAACCGGTTTTAGGTCGATCAAAACCGGTTTTGGGTCCATTGAACGGGCCAAATACGAGATTTTTGCAAATGATTGCCCTACCAATACCCTTGATCATGTCGCTGTTACTGGCGTTCTTATTCCTAAGGGCCCTGATGGCACGCCGCAAATCCTGGCTGTTTCTAAGCCTGCTGGCGGCAAGTGCCTGGCAGGGTTTGGTGATTTCTCTGGTCCAGCATTACGGGGTTGAGACGTTCCGCTGGATCGCGCCTGTGACCGCTGTGATCATACCACCGCTGGCCTGGGTAACCTTTCGGGCGACGGCAGTGCGGGCTTTTGATCCGGCCCACGATGCGCTGCATCTTTTGCCTGTGGGTTTCACCGTTTTTTGCGTTGTATTTGCACCGGTTGCGCTGGATATCGTTGTGCCGGGGGTTTTCCTGATCTACGGGCTGGCGATCCTGATGGCCTTGGGCGCAGGGTCGGATGGGCTGCCGATGATGCGGCTTGAAACAGGCGATCTGCCCCGGCGGATCTGGGCTGGCATTGCGCTGGCATTGATCCTGTCAGCCTTCAGCGATGGATTGATCGCCATGACACAGATGATGGACGCAGGATGGTTGCGCCCGTGGATCATCAGTGTGTTTTCATCATTGTCTTTGGGGATTATTGGCATGCTTAGCCTGTCGCAAAGCCTGACCACTGATGCACCCGAGTCGGCGCCCGACATAAGCCCGCAAGATGTGCAACGCGACAGCGATGTGATGGCGCGACTAAAGCACCTGATGACATCCGAACAGCTTTTTCTGGACCCCGACCTGACGTTGGTGCGGCTGTCCAAACGGTTGCGGGTGCCTGCGAAACAAGTATCTGCCGCGATCAATCGGGCCACGGGGCAGAATGTGTCGCGCTATGTGAATGAATTTCGAATCCGATATGCCTGCGACCGTTTGAAAGCGGATGAGCCTGTTACGCTTGCAATGCTGAACAGTGGCTTCAATACCAAGTCCAACTTCAATCGCGAATTTTTGCGCGTGATGGGCTGCGCACCCAGTGTCTGGATTTCTGAAAACAGACCCCCATGATCAGATACCACATACATTTTTTATATCTGATGTGATCTGCCCAGACGTCCCCCATTTCATGACCGGTATAGCCCGCATAGTAGTCTGAATGTCTTTGGGTACATCATTCGTCCAACGTATACCCTGCCCACTGATCAGGTCCAACTGACAACTGCCATTGTTGTCAAGATCAAGCGTGTCACGATACGTATATACGTACCGCGTGACCACATACCTGCCGTCGTCATACCCAAGTTCCAGTGAGATACTCCAACGAATGCGGTGGATTGCTTCGTTCAGGGACACAACCAAAATCGACCCGTCTTCAAGTCGTTCCAGAAATGGCTTTTGCTCCATGAACTGGCCGACCCAGGCAATATTCCGCGCTATTATATCAGGCTGGCCAGCCGATTGGATTTTCAGATCGGCACTATCCGAGTTTTCATCATAAAGAAGTGTAATGTCTTCAACTATGCCGTCCTGGTTCAAATCCGATTGAACCATAAGCAGCATATCTTGCGCCTGTGCTTGCCATACGCTCAATCCAATAATCATTGGAATAAGGATGCGGTATGACATCTTAATCTTTCCTTGTGCTGATGAATGGTTTCGACTTGTATCAGTATATGACAACAGCCCTTATCACACATCCCGACTGCCTGGAACATATCACTCCGCCCGGTCATCCCGAACAGGTGGCGCGGCTTGAGTATGTCTTGAACGCCTTGGAAGGCTTTGATCTGCAACGGGAAAAGGCCCCACTGGTAGCAGACGATGATATCTTGCGGGTGCATCCGGTGGCCCATCTGAACGCCTTGCGTGATGCCGCGCCCACGACCGGATTGATCTCGCTGGATGCTGACACGCATATGTCGCCTGGGTCGCTGGATGCGGCGTTTCGGGCGGCAGGGGCCTGTGTCAAGGCGGTTGATCTGGTCATGGGGGGTCAGGTCGCCAATGCCTTTTGCGCCGTGCGCCCCCCCGGTCATCACGCCGAAAAGGAAACGCCCATGGGCTTTTGCCTGTTGGGCAGCATTGCCATTGCCGCCAAATATGCGCTGGATCACCACGGCCTGTCGCGCGTGGCGATTGTGGATTTTGACGTCCACCACGGCAACGGCACGCAGGATCTGCTGGAAGAGGACGCGCGGGTCCTATTCGCCTCGACCCACCAGATGCCGCTTTATCCCGGCACGGGGTACCCCCATGAAACCGGCGCCCATGATAACGTGCTGAACGCAGCACTGCCCGATGGTGCCGGTTCCGCCGCCTTTCGCAAGGTGATGCAGGATCAGGTTTTGCCTGCCGTTGACAGGTTTTCCCCTGAACTTCTGCTGATTTCGGCTGGATTTGATGCACATAAGGCTGATCCATTGGCGGGGCTGACCCTGGTTGAGGATGATTTCGATTGGGTGACGCGGCAGCTTTGTGATCTGGCGGACAAGCATTGCGGGGGCCGAGTGGTCTCGACTTTAGAAGGCGGCTATGATTTGGACGCATTGGCCGCCAGCGTGGCTGCCCATGTACAGGTTTTGAAGGAGCGAGGCGCATGAGTGAAAAACAGGTCAGCGAGATGAGCTTTGAAGACGCCATGGCCGAGCTGGAACGTGTGGTGGGTCAGTTGGAAGGCGGCGACGTACCGCTGGAACAATCCATCACGCTGTATGAACGCGGGGCTGAGTTGAAAAAGCATTGTGAGGCCAAGCTGAAGGCGGCTGAGGAGAAGGTGGCCAAGATCACTCTGGACGAAAATGGCAAACCAGCAGGGACGGCACCGCTTGATGGGTGAGATGATAGATGGTTCACCCTTTGACCCGGTTGGGTTGGACCCGATGCCTTTTGATGAGGGCGCATTCTTTACATCCATTTTCGTACCCGATTGGGCCGCAAGTTTACTCAAAGATCAAAATGGCCCTATTGCAGATGCAATGCGCTATGCGCTTTCGGGTGGAAAATGTCTGCGCGCTTATCTGGTTTACGAAAGCGGGCGACTGCACAACATTCACTACACCAAGGTGCTTCCCGCCGCCAGGGCGATCGAATGCGTCCATGCCTATAGCCTGATCCATGATGATCTTCCCTGTATGGACGGTGATGATCTACGCCGCGGCAAACCGACAGTTCACAAAAAATGGGATGAAGCTACAGCCGTTCTGGCAGGGGATGCCCTACAATCTCTGGCCTTTGAGCATCTTGGGCATTTGACACAATCAGCTGATATCAAGATGGAACTGGTTGTCAGCCTGGCCAAAGCCGCCGGAATTGCGGGTATGGTCGGCGGGCAAGCCGCCGATATCGCCGCGGAAACCGCAAGCGCGCCGTTGACGCTGGACCAGATCACCGACCTGCAGGCGAAAAAGACCGGCGCGCTGATTTCTTGGGCCGCACAGGCCGGACCGATCCTTGCGGGTGATGACCCCACGCCACTGCGGCAGTATGCGCAGGCGCTTGGCCTTGCCTTTCAGATCGCCGACGACATCTTGGATGTTGAGGGCGATGCGGCAACCGCCGGAAAACGTTTGCAAAAAGACGCAAGTGCCGGAAAGGCCACATTCGTTTCGCTTTTGGGGCTGCAAGGCGCCAAGGCCCGCGCGCTGGAACTGGTAGAACAGGCCGAAGCAGCGCTTGACCCTTACGGCGACAACGCCGCTCCGTTGAAAGAGGCCGCTCGCTTTGTTATCTCGCGCGACAAATAACGCGCCATTGGAAGGCTATATTATGGGACACAAACCGAATACTCCGCTGTTGGACAAAGTGCACAGCCCTGCCGATATGAAGGGCTTTAGCGATGCTGAGTTGCGGCAACTGGCAAATGAGGTTCGGTCTGAAACGATCAGCGCGGTGTCGGTCACCGGTGGTCATCTGGGTGCGGGTCTGGGTGTGGTCGAACTGACGGTGGCCCTGCACGCTGTCTTCGATGCCCCAAAAGACCGGATCATCTGGGATGTCAGCCATCAGTGTTACCCCCACAAGATCCTGACAGGGCGCCGCGACCGCATCCGCACGCTGCGCCAAAAGGACGGGCTGAGCGGGTTCACGAAACGGTCGGAAAGCCCCTATGACCCGTTCGGTGCCGCGCATAGTTCGACCTCAATCTCGGCCGCGCTTGGCTTTGCCGTGGCCCGCGATCTGGGCGGTGCGCCCGAACACGGGATTGGCGATTGCATTGCAGTGATCGGCGACGGCGCGATGAGCGCGGGCATGGCATACGAGGCGATGAACAACGCAGGCCACCTGAAAAAGCGGTTGATCGTGATCCTGAACGATAATGAGATGAGCATCGCGCCCCCCGTCGGCGCCATGTCCAGCTATCTTAGTCGTCTTTACGCGGGCGCCCCGTTTCAGGAACTGAAGGCCGCCGCAAAGGGTGCGGTCAGCCTGTTGCCCGAACCCCTGCAGGAAGGGGCGCGGCGGGCCAAGGATATGCTGAAACATATGACCGTGGGCGGGACCTTGTTTGAGGAACTGGGCTTTTCCTATCTTGGCCCCATCGACGGGCACGACATGGAACAGCTTCTGGCCGTCTTGCGCACGGTCAAGGATCGCGCGACCGGGCCAATCCTGATCCACGCCATCACGAAAAAGGGCAAAGGTTATGCCCCGGCCGAGGCCGCGCGTGACAAGGGCCACGGTGTCAGCAAATTCGACGTGGTTACGGGCGAACAGAAAAAGGCGGCCTCAAACGCGCCCAGCTATACAAAGGTGTTCGCCGAGGCGCTCATCAAACAGGCCGAAAAAGACGACAAGGTCTGCGCCGTGACCGCGGCCATGCCAGACGGCACAGGCCTGAAACTGTTCGCCGAACGCTATCCGAGCCGTTGCTTTGATGTGGGTATCGCCGAACAGCACGGTGTGACATTCTCGGCCGGTCTGGCGGCGGGCGGCATGAAGCCATTTGCGGCGATCTATTCGACCTTCCTGCAGCGCGGGTATGATCAGGTGGTGCATGATGTGGCGATCCAACGATTGCCTGTGCGCTTTGCCATCGACCGCGCGGGGCTAGTGGGCGCTGATGGCGCAACGCACGCGGGCGCTTTTGATGTGGCCTATCTGGCCAATCTGCCGGGTTTTGTGGTCATGGCCGCCGCGGATGAGGCCGAATTGACCCGTATGGTCGCCACCGCCGTGGCCCATGACGACGGCCCGATCGCCTTCCGCTTTCCCCGCGGCGAAGGCACCGGGGTCGAGATCCCCGAGGACCCGCAACCACTGGAAATAGGCAAAGGCCGCATCATTCAGGACGGCAGCCGCGTGGCCCTGCTGTCTTTTGGTGCCCGCTTGCAAGAGGTCCAGAAAGCCGCCGAAAATCTGGCCGCCAAGGGGATCACCCCCACCATCGCAGACGCCCGTTTCACCAAGCCGCTGGACCGCGATCTGATCCTGCAACTGGCCGCGGATCATGAGGCGCTGATCACGATCGAGGAAGGCGCCATCGGCGGCTTCGGCAGCCACGTTGCGCAGCTGCTGGCCGAAGAGCAGGTGTTTGATACCGGCCTGAAATACCGGTCCATGGTGCTGCCAGACATCTTCATCGATCAGGCCAGCCCGCGGGACATGTACGCCGTCGCCAAACTGAACGCCGAAGATATCGAGGCCAAGGTGCTGGACACCCTGGGCGTCGCGCAACTGGACAGCAAGCGGGCTTGACTGGCGTAGCGTCACCAAGATTTGGTTTTGCGTCGCGGCCCGGATCGCATATGCAAAACCAATGAACGATATCAGACGCTCAAAACCCGTCCTTTATTACCGCTGGCTCGTCTTCCTGCTGGCCGCGGGGTATTCGCTTTATATGATGTTCTTCAGCAGCTATGCGCAGCTTGGCGGGCCGTTTCGGTTCATGACGATCTGGGCGCTGCTGGCGTCGTTTTTCTGCGCCTCGCGCATGATCGCGATTATGGAAGATCGGTCGGATATGCGGTGGGATGCGATGGTCACCATCACCGCCGTTCTGAACGGCATGGTGGTGTTCCTGTACTGGCGGCTTTATTTCATCGATCCGGCGCTGGTGAACAACGATGAACCCGTCTGGTGGCGGGAATACTATCTGCATCTGCTTGGCCCGATGCTGCAATGGATCGACGCCCTGTTCATCCACCGGGGCAATCGCCGCCCGATCCGCGCCGCTGCGGGAATTGCGGTATTCGTCAGCATTTACATCGCCTGGATCGAACTGATCGTTCAGCGCTTTAACACACTGCCTGCGGGCAATGTGACCAGCGGTCTGCCTTATCCGTTTCTGAACGACATGACAGCGCCCGACCGCATCAGCTTCTACGCCAGCAATTTTGCCATCGCTCTGATCATGCTGACGATTGTGGTGATTTTGGCCGCGATACTAAACCGCCTTTTGCCACGCCAGCCTCGAACAGTGCCTTAAGCCCGGCCCGGTAGTCGGGATACTTCAGTTTGATGCCCAGTTCATCCTTGATCCGGTCATTTCGCACCCGCTTGTTTTCGGCGTAAAAACTGCGCGCCATGGGCGAAAGCTCGGCCTCGTCAAAGGCCACGACCGGCGGAATGGGCAGCCCCAGCAATTCGGCGGCATAGGCGATCACATCCTGCGGTGGTGCGGCCTCATTATCGCATACGTTGTAAACAGCCCCCGGATTTGGCTGATTGATCGAGGCCTCAAGCACCTGCGCAATATCATCGACGTGAATACGGCTGAACACCTGTTTGCCCTTGATAATCCGCCGCGCGTTGCCCGACATGACTTTTTGAAACGGCCCGCGTCCGGGGCCATAGATGCCAGCCAGACGGAAAATATGCAGCGGCAGATCGGGGATCGACTGCCAGTCGGTTTCCGCCTTCATGCGCATTCTGCCGCGTTCCGTCGTGGGCGTCAGCGGCGTTTTTTCATCCACCCAGTCCCCGTCATGATCGCCGTAGACACCCGTCGTCGACAGATAACCAACCCAGGTCAGCTTGGGCGCAATCCCGATGATGTCGTTGCGCAGTTTCCGCAAAATCGGATCACCATCCCCGTCAGGCGCGGCGGACACAAGAATATGCGACGCACTGCGCAACGCCTCTTTCAAATCGCCGTCCGGCCACAGGATGGGATCAATGCCTTCAAGCTCGAACCGTTCAACCTTTTCGGGCGACCGCGTCGTTGCAAAAATACGCCAGCCCTGCTTTTGCAGACGCTTCGTCAAGGCCTGCGCGGAATAGCCGTGCCCGAAACTCAGCAGGGTTTTTTCCCGCACGGTATCGGTTTCGGTCAAAACCGTCGCGTCCTTGACGCAAGGCACCCAGGCATAGCCGTTCTTGCACATGATATAACATTCGCGCAGACCGTGCTGTTTGTCTTCGGGGTCCTGCAAGACGGTCGCCCCATGTTTGACCGCCAGCTTGGCCGCCTTATCGGGGTCGACCCCGTATAGTCGAATTTCAGCCCCCGCCCCGCGCGGCGTGGTTTCCGGCACAATCCCCAGCAAAGGGTGCGACCCATAGGCCGCATCCGAGTGCAGCTGCAAAACATGCCCGTCATGCAAGACTATTGCATAATCATTGCTGACACGGTGGACCTGCAATCCAAAAACATCGGCCAAAAACTCTGTTTCTTCCCGGACGTTTCTGACCAATAAATTGTGCCCAAACCCGCGCAAAGATCGTCCGAACATCGCGGGGCTGACTTTTTCGTAATCCATATGTGTGCTGTGACTCCATTACAGCTGTCTTATCGACCGGATCAGCTTGAACAGCCCCGGTTTGCGTGTCAACGTGGGTTATGTCAGTTAAAATCAAGTCCTGGGCCGAAGTAGCCCCCGATCTGATCGCTGTGGCCGCCGGACGGGCCCCCGCAGATACCGTTATCCGCAATGGAATATGGGTAAATGTGCATACGCGCGAATTGTTGCCGAATAGCGATATTGCCATAGTCAAGGGCAGATTTGCATACTGTGGGCCAGACGCAACGCACACAATCGGCCCCGAAACCCGTATGATCGAGGCCGATGGCCGCTATATGATTCCCGGTTTGTGTGACGCGCATATGCATATCGAATCGGGTATGTTGACCCCGGCCGAGTTCGCCCGCGCGGTCATTCCCCACGGCACGACGACCATGTTCACCGACCCGCATGAGATCGCGAATGTGTTGGGTCTGCGCGGCGTACGGCTGATGCATGACGAAGCACTTTTACAACCCATCAACATTTTCACCCAGATGCCGTCCTGCGCGCCCTCGGCCCCGGGGCTGGAAACGACGGGCCATGAAATCACCCCCGATGATGTGGCCGAAGCCATGGTCTGGCCCGGCATCATCGGTCTGGGCGAGATGATGAATTTCCCCGGCGTGATCCACGGTGATGCCAAGATGCTGGCCGAGATCGCCGCAACTCAGGAGGCAGGCAAAACAGTGGGCGGTCATTACGCCAGCCCCGATCTTGGCCCTGCGTTTCATGCCTATGCCGCCGGCGGTCCGGCGGATGATCACGAAGGCACGTCTGAGGCCGACGCGATGGCCCGCGTCCGTCAGGGGATGCGCGCCATGATGCGCCTTGGCAGCGCCTGGTATGACGTCGAAAGCCAGATCACCGCTGTAACTGAAAAGGGTCTGGATTCCCGCAGTTTCATCCTGTGCACCGATGACTGCCATTCGGGCACATTGGTCAATGACGGGCATATGAACCGTGTGGTCCGGCACGCAATTGACTGTGGTTGTGACCCCGTCGTCGCGCTGCAGATGGCCACGATCAACACCGCGACCCACTTCGGCCTGGAACGAGATCTGGGGTCCATCGCCCCCGGCAGGCGGGCCGATCTGATCCTGACCTCTGATCTGAAAACGCTGCCAATTGAACAGGTCATTGCGCGCGGCGTAACTGTGGCCGAACATGGCCAGATCTCTGTCGATTGTCCGCATCTGGCGTGGCCCGATGATGCGCGCAGCACTGTTCATCTGGGCAAAGATCTGCAGGCGGATGATTTCAATATCCCTGCCCCCGACGGCGCAAACACCGTCACCGCGAAAGTGATCGGCGTCGTTGAAAATCAGGCCCCCACCAAAGCATTGACTGCTGAACTCAGCGTGGAAGACGGGCTGGTCGAACTGGATGAGGCCGCCGATATCTGCCAGATCGCCCTGGTGGAACGCCACCGCGGCACAGGCCAGGTCACCAATGGGTTTGTCTCGGGCTTTGGCTATCAGGGTCGCATGGCCATGGCCTCGACCGTGGCGCATGACAGCCACCATATGATTGTTGTCGGCACCAGCCGCGATGACATGGCCCGCGCGGCGAACCGCCTGGGCGAAGTCGGCGGCGGCATCACCGTTTGGCAGAATGGTCAGGAACTGGCGCTTGTGGAATTGCCCATCGCCGGTCTGATGTCAGACGCCCCCGCCACCGAGGTTGCCGCCAAGGCCGATCAGATGGTGGCGGCCATGCGTGCTTGCGGGTGCACGCTGAATAACGCCTATATGCAGCATTCCCTGCTTGCACTTGTTGTCATCCCAGAGTTACGCATCTCTGATCTTGGATTGGTCGATGTCACCAAATTCGAAATCACAGATCTGTTTGAAAAGGCCCCCGCATGAACGTCAGCGACCCGAACCTGCCCGTTGTCACCCCTGACTGTCCGGGGCCGGAAATCTTTCACGATGCCAACAAAGCCGCCGACCGCCTGATCGAGCTTTATCAGATATCGACCCGCTTCCTGTGTGATCGCTTCACCGAAAGCGTGGGCGGCAGCAAACCGGCGTCGCGCTATCGGGCGTTTTATCCCGAAATCCGCATCACAACGACCAGCTTCGCCCAGGTCGACAGCCGCCTTAGCTTTGGCCATGTCGCCGCCCCCGGCGTCTATTCCACGACCGTGACACGCCCTGATCTGTTCCGCCATTACCTGACCCAGCAAATCGGACTGATCCTGGACAATCATAAAGTGGGCGTTGAAATCGGCGCCTCGCTCACACCGATCCCCGTGCATTTCGCCGTGGCCAATGACGCCAACGTGCAGGTCCCACAGGAAGGCGCAATGGCCTTTACCCTGCGCGATGTCTTCGACGTGCCTGATCTGTCGACCACCAACGACGATATTGTAAACGGCTATGGCTTCACGCACGAAGACGGCTCAGGCCCCTTGGCGCCTTTTACCGCGCAGCGGGTGGATTATTCGCTGGCCCGCCTTGCGCATTATACCGCCACCGCCGCCGAACATTTTCAGAACCATGTGCTGTTCACCAACTATCAGTTCTATGTGGAAGAGTTCGAGGCCTACGCCCGCCAGATGCTGTCCGATCCGAACAGCGGCTACACCAGCTTCGTGGGTCCCGGTAACGATGAGATTACCGATGGCGTCACCGCCATGTCACCGCCCGCCAAGATGCCGCAGATGCCGACCTATCACCTGAAGCGCGCTGGTCAGGCGGGGATTACTCTGGTTAATATCGGCGTCGGGCCATCGAACGCGAAAACCGCAACCGACCATATCGCCGTTCTGCGCCCCCATGCCTGGCTGATGGTCGGCCACTGTGCGGGCCTGCGCAACAGCCAGTCCCTGGGGGATTTCGTTCTGGCCCACGCTTACCTGCGCGAAGATCACGTGCTGGATGACGATCTGCCCGTCTGGGTGCCGATTCCGGCGCTGGCCGAAATCCAGATCGCGCTGGAAACGGCGGTCGAACAGGTGACCGAGCTTGAGGGCTTTGACCTGAAACGTCTGATGCGCACCGGCACAGTCGCCACGATCGACAACCGCAACTGGGAACTGCGCGACCAATCCGGACCCGTGCAGCGCCTGTCCCAATCCCGCGCTATCGCGCTGGACATGGAAAGCGCAACCATCGCGGCCAACGGCTTTCGGTTCCGTGTACCTTACGGCACGTTGCTGTGCGTCTCTGACAAACCCCTGCACGGAGAGCTGAAACTGCCCGGGATGGCCTCGGACTTCTATAAGACTCAGGTCGCGCGCCACCTGATGATCGGCATCCGGGCGATGGAACATCTGCGCGAAATGCCGCTGGAACGGCTGCATTCAAGGAAATTACGCAGCTTTGAGGAGACGGCATTCCTTTAATCCACAAAAATCGCGTCAAAAATGCCGCACAATATAAGGATTTTTAACTGTCGGGTACCTACTACACATTGTGCCGCTTTGCGATATTCCTTTAAATGCGCGCAATGGGGCCCACAAGAAACGAGGGCGGAGTAAGGAGACCTGACAAATGGCAAAACCAATGACAAAAACCCAGCTTGTTGCCGCGCTGGCCGAGGAAATGGAAGCAGACAAAAAAACCGCAGGTGCAGCCCTTGAGGCGATCACCGGCCTGATCACCAAAGAAGTATCAGCCGGCGGTGCAGTTACCCTTCCAGGTGTTGGCAAAATTTATTGCCGCGAACGCCCAGAGCGTATGGTGCGCAACCCTGCAACGGGTGAGCAGATCAAGAAAGATGCTGACAAAGTCGTCAAAATGACAATCGCCAAGGCGCTGAAAGACAGCGTGAATAGCTGATTGTCCGGGCAATAGCCCAAGTTTTCGAAAGGGTCGCGTTTCGCGGCCCTTTTGTTTTGAGCACGACGTCCATGGTTTATATACAATAACACAGCCATTTAGAGCCATCGCGCATCTGCGCACAAATTCTGCGCGGGAATAGACCTTATCTTTGGGTTCATCCTGAACAATATCAGGCACAACCGAAATATAAGGAGAAGACCCATGACGGATAAAGCAATTCCCGGTCTGCACCACGTCACCGCCATCAGCGGTCCGCCCCAAGGCAATGTCGACTTTTTCACCAAGGTGATGGGCCAGCGGCTGGTCAAGAAAACCGTGAACTTCGATGACCCTGGCACCTATCACCTGTACTACGGCAACCAAACCGCCGATCCCGGTACGATCCTGACCTTCTTTCCCTTTGCCGATGCGGGCCCCGGTCGCGCGGGGCCGGGTATGGCTTCGGCCTATGCCTATTCGCTTGGACACGGCGCCTTTGACGACTGGATGGAACGATGGGCGCTGGATGCGGTTGATTTCGATGGCCCGACCGAACGCTTTGGTCAGCGTGTGATCACTGTGGCCGATCCCGATGGCGCCAAGGTCGAACTGATTGAGACGCCCGGCGATCACGGTCCTGATCTGGATGGCTTTCATTCGGCCACGCTGTGGCTGGATGATATCGCGCCCACCCACCGCCTGATGACCGATGTCATGGGTTACGAAGAGGTCGGGCATGAGGCCAAAGAGGGTCAGGAACGCACCCGCCTGCGCGCGCCTGGCGATGCACGTGGCGCTGTGATTGACCTGCTTCGCACCGATGCGCCCTCGATCGGGCGGCCGGGTGCCGGCAGCATCCATCACATCGCCTTCCGCGCCACATCGGATGAGGATCAGCTGGAGTGGCGCGAACGTCTGCTGCAGGCTGGTATGCAGGTGACACCCGTCATCGACCGGCAGTATTTCAACGCGATCTACTTCCGCGAACCCGGCGGCGTCTTGTTCGAAATCGCAACCGACCCACCCGGCTTTACCAAGGACGAAACGCTGGAACATCTGGGCGAAAGTCTGAAACTGCCCGATCAATACGAACCCATCCGCGACCGGATCGAACGGGTCCTGCCCGAACTGACGGTCTGATTGATAGGAGGATAACGCATGCAACACGCTGGAATGGCGTCTGAGCGGGCGTCTTTCGGTCTGGTCCTGATCCACGGACGCGGGGCCTCGGCCGATGGAATGCTGCAATTCGGTCAATCGCTTGGTCTGCCGGATGTCGCCTTGGTCGCCCCTCAGGCGCCGGGCCAGTCTTGGTGGCCCACCAGTTTTCTGGCGCCGATGGATCAGATGTCGCCTTACATCCATGCGGGGCTGGCTGAGGTCGACAAGGCCATCGACAGCCTGCAAACTGCCGGTCTGCCCCGCGACCGGATCGCTGTGGCGGGCTTTAGCCAGGGGGCCTGTCTGGCGCTGGAATACGGGGCGCGGTCGGGCAACGGGCTGGCTGGCATCTTTGGCCTGTCCGGCGGTCTGATCGGCATGTCTGATACGGGCACCCCCGATAGCGCCCTTTACGGATTTGCCGACAAAAGGTTTGATTATGACACCGACCTGACCGGCACTCAGGTCTATGTCAGCTGCCATACCCAAGATCCACATATCCCGCTGAAACGGGTGCAGGACACAATCGATGTGATGCGCTCACTTGGTGCAGATGTGCAATCCAATACTGTCCCCGGCACGGGTCATTCGATTTTTGAGGCCGACGTGGCCGCGATCCGGAAACAGTTCAACAGGGTCAAATCATAGCCCGAACACGCCTAGCTGACCAAACCACTGTCTTACCCGCAATCTGCGTTGGCCATATCGTCATTGGGCATCTGGGTCTTACAAAGGCGGGCCAATGTCAGGTCGCTGTTCGTCAGCACGGCACCCTCGAAAATAGCGCCTGTCAGGTCGGCTCCTATAAAACTGACATTGGATAGCTGTGCATTCACAAAGGTAGCACCACGCAGATCGGCGCCCTCAAAGCTGACACCCTCAAGCCGCGCGCCGTTCAGAACTGCGATAGACATAAACGCTTGCGAGAAACTGACGTCGCTGATGTCAGCATCCGTCAGGTCCAGCCCCATAAGACGATATTCCGAGAAGTCTTCGCTGCTGATAACGCACCCGGCACAGTTGCCCAAGGGGCGCATCTGGGCGGTGGGGTCGGCAGTCGCGCTTTGGGTCATGACAAGCAGTGCAGCGATTAAGCGGAAGTGATACATTGAATGGTCCAGCATAAGATCAGGCATTTTTGCCTTACCCCTTAAGTGGTTGAAAAAAGGCACCAATCAAGGGGGGATCTTTGAATATATCTGCACGCCCCCCTCGCATTAGATTGCAGTAAGCATCAGGTCATGGCGGCCTGACCACCGGCCACCGCCTATTTCAGATTGCCCAAAAATCAGAAACACCCGTTTCATAACAAAACGGACCATTTTTTAACCTATAAATCTTCGACCATTAATTAGCCCATTTGGGTCATGCGCCACAGCAATCCATACACTACTAGCTCACGTTAGATCGAAGATATGATTTAGTGAAAAGGACACTCAGATGATCAGAAAAGCACTCGACCCAATCATTGTCGCAACAATGAAAGGTAAAAATGTAAGTCGAAAAGATGCGACCATGCGTGTAGCTATTCTTTTTGTGATAATGGGTACGGCATGTATCGCAGGGTATCTATTCGCTCCTCTTGATGGAATCACCATCGGTAGACGTAGCTCAGATGTTGGTCTTGCCAATCTTCTACTGTTTCTTTCAGTGGTACTTTTTGCTCTCGGTGGCGGTGGGTTTTACCTTTACAAGAATGAACCAGATGAAAGCTAATCGTTTATCTGATTTCAAAATTTCCCCATTGTAGTCGCCGAAATATCTGAACTGCCCCGAAGTATGCGGTTCTGTTCGCATAACTCCGCGATCCCAAGTTCAAGATCAGACTGAACGATTGGTCCCTCGGGGACGCGCGATCCTGAGATGTCAGAGGCGGTGCAGTTCCCAGCCTTCGTTATCAAGGACCGCAATGGCAATTGTCGCAATGATCAGATGGTGCTGCAGAGAACAGAGGCGGGTCTTGCCTTGGAACTGCTGGATCAATGGCAAGGCACAAAGGGGCAGCTGATCCAGGTCAACGGTCCACCCCATGGGGCCCGCATCTTTCCAGACCCAGCTATTCGCGGGGTGACCCTGGGCACGCCCTTGGGGGATCTGGACCGGTTCGTGCCCGAGGGTGCAAGCATCAGTATTGCCAAATCCTCACGCCGTGTGGTTCAGGGTGCCCGACAACTCGACGGGCGCTATCGTCAGATCACCGTGCCCTATGCCGAGAGTGAGTTCCGCGATTACAGCCAAGACAATCTGGGGTTTTATCATGTGCCCGGGGATGCCAATGCGGGTGTGATGGCGATCACTCGGTTTTATGCTCCATCGCCGCTGAATGCCCCAACCGCAGAGGCCTTTACCACGGCACTGATCACCACCTATAACAGGGCCCGTAGCGCCTGATATTCCGGCAAACCATGCCATGTCTTAGTGACCATGGATGCCTCTGCGTAATGCTCATTAATCTATGATTTAATATCATGCCATTTTGACTGGTCGATGAAAATAATTGGCATAAGGTGATTATTGGGATGTACTACGAACGGATTGGGGGCGGGTATGGCAGTATCACCAACCATCTTTGATGGGCATAACGACGTATTGTCGAAACTGTATCGCGCAGGCGGCCAGAAAGTGGCTGAAACATTTCTGTCTGGCCGTGAAGGTGCGATTGATGTGCCGTCAGCCCGTAATGGCGGTTTTGGTGGCGGCTTTTTTGCGGCCTATGTCCCATCGCCCGTCGATATCGATTTCAAGATGGAAGAAATGGCGAAACCCGCCTATGATCTTCCGCTGCCTGACCCGATCGATTGGGAGGATGCATTTCCGGTCATCATGGCACAAGCTGCCATCCTGTTTGATCTGGAAAGCCGTGGGGCGCTGAAGGTCTGCCGCAGCATGCGGGATATTCAAGCAACATTGCAGGCTGGCCAAATGGCCGCGATCTTTCATATCGAAGGGGCCGAAGCGATTGACCCGGAATTGCATACGCTTGAGGTTTTGTATCAGGCGGGCCTGCGGTCGATTGGCCCGGTCTGGAGCAGGCCAACGATTTTCGGACATGGGGTTCCCTTTCGCTATCCTAGCAGCCCGGACACAGGCAACGGGCTGACCGATCACGGTTTGCGGCTTGTTCGCAGATGCGACGAGCTGGGGATTATGGTTGATTTGTCTCACCTTAATGAGGCAGGGTTCTGGGACGTGGCGCGGCATTCAACAAAACCGCTTGTCGCAACACATTCGAGCGCGCATGCGATTTGCCCGCACAGCCGCAACCTGACCGACCGACAACTGGCTGCGATACGCGACAGTGATGGGATGGTGGGGTTGAACTTTGCGGTCGCTTTCTTGCGCGATGATGGACGTATGCTGGCGGATGTCCCGCTGGAACAGATGCTGCGCCATCTTGATCACCTGATCACACATCTGGGCGAAGATAGGGTGGGGTTCGGATCTGACTATGACGGAGCGATCGTGCCTGAAGTGCTTACTTCTTGTGCATCGCTGCCTGCGTTAAGGCTCGCGATGGCAAAACATGGCTACAACGATGCGTTGATGACCAAACTTTGCCACGGGAACTGGTTGCGTGTGCTTGAAAAAACCTGGGGGACATAACCCGCAAGGCTTGGCGCAGCTGTATTGAAACAAAACAGGAGAGGTTCATAATATGAATGCTTTTAACAGACTACTGACGGGGGCCGCGATCGGCCTTGCGGTCAGCGTGACATCCTTTGCGGCGCTTGCCGAAACACCGGCAAACATGCTGGTGATCGCGCATCGGATTGATGATGTGACCAGCATCGACCCGGCGGAAAGTTTTGAATTTGCGGGATCTGATATCAGCCGCAATGTGTATAGCCGCCTGGTTAACCTGGATCCAATGGATTTGGCTGCTGGATATCAGCCCGATCTGGCGACAAGCTGGGAGGTGTCCGAGGACGGCAAGACCATCACATTCACCATGCGCGAGGGTGTGACGTTTCATTCTGGAAATCCGGTGCGGGCGGAAGATGCCGCGTTTTCATTGCAACGCGCCGTCATTCTGAACAAGACACCAGCGTTCATCCTCGCACAATTTGGCTTCACACCTGAAAACGCGATGGAGACAATCCGGGCTGAAGGCAACCAGCTGATCATCACAACGGATAAGCGGTATGCCACGTCATTTGTGTTAAACTGCCTGACGGCTACCATCGGTGGCATTGTGGACAAGGAAACTGTCATGGCCAATGAAGTTGATGGCGATATGGGCAATACTTGGCTCAAGACCAACTCTGCCGGGTCTGGCCCCTACAAGCTGGACAGCTGGCGCCCGAATGAAAGTGTCACCTTGTCGTCCAACCCGGACTATTATGGCGGTGTCCCGGCAATGGAACGCGTCATTGTGCGTCACGTGATTGAAAGCGCCTCGCAACGGTTGTTGCTGGAGCGTGGCGATATTGATATTGCCCGCAACCTGAACCCCGAAGACGTGGCCGGTGCGTCCAGTGCCGATGGTGTCGTCATCTCTGATGAGCTGAAAGGCCGCCTGATGTATCTGGCGTTGAACCAAAAGCACCCAGAGCTGTCAAAACCCGAAGTGCGTCAGGCGTTCAAGTACCTGGTCGACTATGAGGGGATGCAAAACAGCTTCCTTAATGGGCAGTATACGATCCATCAAAATTTCCTGCCTGCAACCTATCTTGGTGCGTCAGAAGAAAACCCGTTCACCTATGATGTTGAAAAGGCGCGCGAATTGCTGACGGCAGCAGGCGTTGAAAACCTTGAGATCGAGCTTGGCGTGCGCGAAGCGCAGGAACGGATCGAGATTGCGCAATCGTTCCAGAATTCCGCAGCACAAGTCGGGATTACCGTCAACATCACCGTTGGCACGGCCAAGCAAATTCTTGAACGCTACCGCGCACGCGAGTTGGATGTGTATCTTGGGGCATGGGGACCGGACTATCCTGACCCCCAGACGAATGCCGGTACTTTTGCCTATAACCCGGACAACTCCGACGAAGCGAATGCGACCGGCCTGTTGGCATGGCGCAATAGCTGGGACACCGGCGGTTTGACTGAAAAGGTTGCGGCTGCCGTGACCGAGGGGGATCGCGATACCCGGGTGCAGATGTATCTGGATATTCAGGAAGAGTTCCGTGAAACATCGCCGTTTGTCGTGATGTTCCAGCAGATCGAGCAATCGGGCCTGCGCGACAACGTCACCGACTGGTCCACGGGCCAGGCGATCACGCACGCGGCCTATTGGCAGGTAACCAAGTAAATGGCCCTCGCCGAGGATAACAACAAGAGGCGCCCGTCACGGGCGCCTTTTTCCGAGCGGGCTTGGCCTGCGGTCGCAACGACATTGAAGACCTTGGGGTCTATTGCGGTGACATTGGTGGGGCTGCTTTTTATCACTTTTATCATCGGTCGGGTGATGCCGATTGACCCGGTGCTTGCCATCGTCGGTGAACGTGCGTCGCAGTCAACCTATGACGCTGTTTATGAGCAGCTTGGCCTTGATAAGCCGCTCATCGTGCAATTTCTTTATTACCTTTGGGACGTGATTCATCTTGATTTTGGCACATCGCTTTTGAACGCCCGTCCTGTCTCTGAAGACATCGCGCGCGTCTTTCCGGCGACGCTCGAGCTGGCAACGCTGGGCATCATCATTGGCGTCACACTTGGGGTGCCATTGGGTGTCCTTGCAGCTGTGCGCAAGGGATCCTGGATTGATCAGGTTGCCCGCGTTGTCGCGCTTGTCGGATATTCGATGCCGATCTTCTGGCTTGGCCTGATGGGTTTGCTGATCTTTTATGGCATCCTAGGCTGGGTCGGAGGCCCCGGACGTGTCGGCATTTTCTATGTTGATGTGGTGCCCAGCGTCACTGGTCTGATCCTGATTGATGCGGCGCTGGATGGAAACTGGGATGTCTTCAAAAATGCCTTTTCACATATCATCCTGCCAGCATCGCTGCTCGGCTATTTCTCGCTGGCCTATATCAGCCGGATGACGCGGTCTTTTATGCTCGAACAGCTCAGTGCGGAATACATCACCACCGCGCGGGTCAAAGGCATGTCGGAATGGAATGTGGTCTGGAGACATGCGTTCAATAATATCCGCGTTCAACTGATCACCGTGATCGCGCTAAGCTATGCGACCCTGTTGGAGGGTTCCGTCCTGACAGAAATCATCTTTTCCTGGCCCGGCATCGGCAGCTACATCACGACCGCGCTTTTGAGCGCAGATATGAATGCCGTTCTGGGCGGCACGGTGGTTGTTGGCCTTGTCTTTATCCTGCTGAATATCTTTTCAGACCTGCTGTACAAGGTCTTTGATCCGAGGGCGAAGTAATGTCCGAGACACAGACACTTCGCCAATGGTTGCTGACGGATACACCAAGTTCGCGCAGGCACGCCAAGCTATCCGCACTTTATCAGGGCTGGTTGTCGTTCCGATCCAACACGATGGCGATGATCGGGTTGTGGATATTGATCCTGCTTGTGCTTGTCGCCTTCGCAGCACCCTTGATCGCGCCGCATGATCCCTTTGTGCAAAGCCTAGGCAACCGGCTAGCACCACTAGGAACAGAGGACCATGTGCTGGGCACCGACAGTCTGGGCCGCGATATCCTGTCCCGACTGATCTATGGGGCCCGCATCACACTTTATATCGTCGCGCTGGTGGCATTGATCGCACCTGTGGCCGGGTTGCTGGTTGGGACGGTGGCGGGATATGTCGGCGGTTGGACGGACACCGTTTTGATGCGGATCACCGATATCTTTCTGGCATTCCCGCGATTGGTTCTTGCCTTGGCATTCGTGGCGGCGCTTGGTGCGGGCATCGAAAATGCGGTTCTTGCGATTTCGCTGACCGCGTGGCCGCCTTATGCACGTATCGCGCGGGCCGAGACGCTGACGATCCGGTCATCCGACTATATCAGCGCAATCAAGCTTCAAGGAGCAGGCCCGCTGCGGATCATCACCAAACATATCTGGCCACTTTGCATATCGTCCCTGATTGTACGTGTGACCTTGGATATGGCTGGGATTATTCTTGCGGCTGCGGGTCTTGGGTTCCTTGGGCTGGGGGCGCAACCCCCCAGTCCGGAATGGGGCGCGATGATTTCTGAAGGGCGGCGTTTCATCCTTGATCACTGGTGGGTCGCAACAATGCCCGGACTGGCGATTTTTACTGTGTCGCTGGCCTTTAACCTGCTGGGCGATGGGTTGCGCGATGTTCTTGATCCCAAGGCAGGTGAATAATGGGTACGCTGTTGGACGTTGAAAATCTGTGGGTCAGATTTCCGTCCCGCAACGGCGTGTTCGATGCGGTGCGCGGCGTGTCATTCTCGTTGGGCCGGGAACGATTGGGCATCGTCGGTGAAAGCGGGTCCGGCAAGTCGATGACAGGCCGCGCCATTTTGCGGCTAATTCGTCCGCCGGGGATTGTCGAGGCTGATCAGATCAGTCTGGACGGTGTCGATCTGATGAAGCTGTCGGAAAAGAATATGCGCGCTGTGCGTGGCCAGAAGATCAGCATGGTGATGCAGGATCCCAAATTCTCGCTCAACCCCGTGATGACTATCGGCGACCAGATCATCGAGGCATATCGTCTGCATAACAGCACCACCAAGGCGCAGGCCTACAAAAAATCGCTAGAGATGCTGGAGGCAGTATCGATCCGCGATACCGAACGCGTGATGCGAGCCTATCCGCACGAAATGTCAGGGGGGATGGGCCAGCGGATCATGATCGCGATGATGCTGATCCCGAACCCCGAAATTTTGATCGCCGATGAACCCACAAGTGCCTTGGATGTCTCTGTCCAGCGTCAGGTTCTGGATATCATGGACACGTTGGTCAAGGAACGTGGGATGGGTCTGATCTTTATCAGCCACGACCTGAACCTTGTGTCTGATTTCTGTGACCGGGTCCTGATCATGTATGCCGGGCGCATTGTTGAAGTTTGCGATGCAGATAAATTGCATAAGGCGCAACATCCATATACCCGCGGTTTACTCAATTCGTTGCCGCGGTTGGACGTGCCGCGCGACCGGCTTGCGGTGTTGCAACGTGATCCGGAATGGTCGGTCGCCCCAAGTGTGAGTGCGCGGTTGTGAACATGTTGGAGATCGACAATCTGAATGTCTGGTTTGGGAAACACAGGGACCGGGTCGATGCGGTAAAGGGGGCCAGTTTCACTGTAGGACAAGGGGAAAGCTTTGGTCTAGTGGGTGAAAGCGGGTCGGGAAAATCCACGATATTGCGGGCCATCACCGGGCTCGCGCCTCTTTGGTCAGGTCATATGGCTGTGGATGGGCACCCCCTGGACCACCAACGCAAAAGAACATTCTTCAAGACCGTGCAAATGGTGTTTCAGGATCCCTATGCGTCGCTCCACCCGCGCCATTCGGTCGATCAGGTGCTGGGCGAGACGTTGTATTTGCATAGATTCCGTGACATTGATGCTCGCGTTGTGAAATTGCTTGATGACGTGGGGCTGGGGCAAAAGTTTAGGTTCCGCTATCCCCATCAATTATCAGGCGGGCAACGTCAGCGTGTGGCCATTGCGCGTGCTTTAGCGCCAGAGCCGCATCTGCTTTTGCTGGATGAGCCGACATCGGCGCTGGATGTATCAGTACAAGCTGAAATCCTGAACCTGCTGGTTGATCTGCGGGCAAGTCGCAGACTGACTTACCTGATGGTGTCGCATGACTTATCTGTGGTCGGGCATATGTGCGACCGGCTTGCCGTTATGAAAGATGGTGAAATCGTTGAGGTTCTGGCCGTCGACGCCCTGCGCGCAAAGCAAGCATCCCACCCCTATTCCAAAGACTTGCTGGAGGCGTCGCTTTAGCGAACCTTGATCCCTTTTGTAAGGCATATTGTAGAATGGATGCTACTTCAGTACTGAATGCCTGTTGTACAACCAAGTTAGCCATTTATTCGCAAGCGCAGCGAATGTCTTGTGTGCGGCGCTTCTGTGGAAAAACAACGTGTTGCTGATGCAGAAAGTGTGGTTCTGAACAGAGCGCGAGCGCCTTTTCTATCAGGCTTCGCACGTTTGCTGCGGTGCGGGAAAGATCTTGGCTAATTTACGGAGGTTTTGGGCGGTGGCGGCGAGCAGGAATTCGTCATTTGCGCCACACGGTCCTCGTAATCGCAGCCGTCCCAGTCCCAGAATGCGTTTGAGGTGAGCAAAGAGCATC
>NZ_JACNMP010000017.1 GCF_017592335.1 Pseudaestuariivita rosea
CGAGACGCCGCCGAACGCACGATAGAGGCAACATGGCGCAGGATCGGTAAGCTGCTCGACCGCTTCACCCCGCAGGAATGTGCGAATTACCTTGTCAACTCAGGATACGCTTCAACCTGATCTCATCTTGCTCTAGTACTGACGGCGAAAAGTAATTTGGAAAAGGGTGCTGAGTCTTTGGCAAACATGATTGCTCTACGTCAAACTTGTGGCCTCATGCCGACCTTTCGGGGATACGATGGTGTGGCTGGACGATACGATTTCGACCGCGCTGATCAACAGGAATTCCAGCTGGCGTATGCTCATTACCTCGCTAGGGCAGAAAGCCGGATTCTTGAAATGACATCCGAAGAACTAACAGAGATTTGCGAAGTCGCTTCACGGTCTGAATAGGATCGCGCCTCAACTCAGACCTTGGTTCGCGATGGGCGAAAGCTTGGTTTGTCCAGCAAAGCGGATATTTGGCCTCAACATTACAATAAAAGAAAAAAGGCCGAGCATATGCTCGGCCGAAGTCCAACAGGGAGGTATGAAGACGTCATAAGTCGCCTTCATGGATTGAGATAAGTGTCATAGATTAACAAGACAAGGTCAAACATGCCGCAAGTGCGACATAACCGGCATGCGTTGCGTGCAAGCCTCAGTTGTTTGGGGGGTCCTCTGGTCGCTTGCGGTGGGCGATGATTTCATCCTGTACAAAATCCCGGAAGGCGGCGATGCGTTTGGATTGGCGCAGTTCTTCGGGGTAGGCGAGGAAGACGGGGACTTCGCCTGATTCAAGATCGGGCAGCACGCGGACCATGTCGGGGAAGTCCTTGATCACGTAATCGGGCAGGACACCGATGCCCAAGTCATTGATAACGCCCTGTAAAACACCGAAATAATTGTTCACCGTCAGCAGGCTTTGCAGGTCAAATGTCATCAAATGCTGTACCATGGTCATGCCGGCGCCCACCTGGGTCGAGCTGGGGTTCTGACAGATCAGGCGGTGGTTTCGGATGTCTTCGATCTTTTCCGGCGTGCCGTTACGGGCCAGGTATGCAGGCGTTGCATAGAGCCGCATGCGCACGGTCATCAGCTTTTTGCGGATCAGATCGGCCTGCGAGGGTTCCTTCATGCGGATGGCGACATCGGCTTCGCGCATGGGCAGGTCCAGCACGCGTTCTTCCAGCATCAGGTCGATTTTCAGGTCGGGGTATGTGTCATAGAATGTCGCCAGACGGGGGGCCAGCCACAGGGTGCCGAAGCCGGTTGTGGTGGTGACTTTCAGTTCGCCGAACACCTCTTCTTCGCTGTCGCGGATGCGGGCCGAGGCGGCATCAAGCCGCTTATTCATCGCCGATGTTGCATCAAAAAGCAGCTCGCCCTGTTCGGTCAGGATCAAACCGCGGGCGTGTCGGTGGAAGAGTGTGGTGTTGAGTGATTCTTCCAGCGCGCGGATTTGGCGGCTGACGGCGGATTGAGACAGGTGCAGAACCTCGCCCGCGTGGGTCAGGCTGCCGGCATCGGCAACGGCGTGAAATATTCTTAGTTTGTCCCAGTCCATTTTTGCGCAATCACCCTAAACGTTTCTGCCCGCTACCTTGGCTTTTGTTTCTCGTATTCGACAAAATCTGACCTAACGTCAAATTCATTTTGTAGGTCAGGTTTTTTGACCTATAATTACTCTAACAGAACACGGGGAGGTGCGCGATGAGCAGACAGGATATTTCTTTGTCCGATCGGTATGATCTGGCCAAGTCGCAGGTTCTGCTGAACGGCACGCAGGCGCTGGTGCGGCTGATGCTGATGCAGCGGGCGCGGGATGAACGGGCGGGGCTGAATACGGCCGGGCATGTCACTGGCTATCGCGGATCGCCCCTGGGCGCGGTTGATATGCAGATGATGCGGGCGGAAAAGCAGCTGAAGGCCGCGCAGGTTCTGTTTCAGCCGGGGCTGAATGAGGATCTGGCCGCCACTGCCCTTTGGGGGTCGCAGCAGGCCGAGTTGCGGGGCGAAGGGAAGTATGACGGAGTTTTCGGCCTGTGGTACGGCAAGGGGCCGGGGGTCGACCGCACCGGCGATGTGTTTCGGCATGCGAATATGGCGGGCACGTCGCAGCATGGCGGTGTGCTGGTGGCGATGGGCGATGATCACACGGGCGAAAGTTCGACTGTTTTGCATCAGTCCGAATGGTCTTTGATCGACTTCTACATGCCGATTGTCAGCCCCGCCGGTGTGCAGGAAATTCTGGATTACGGTCTTTATGGTTGGGCGCTTAGCCGGTTTTCGGGGCTTTGGGTGGGGCTGAAGACGATGAAGGACACGGTCGAGGCGACGAGTGTCGTCAACGGTGATCCGTTCCGGCTTGATTTTATGCGCCCAGAGTTTGACATGCCGCAGGGTGGGCTGAACATCCGGCTGCCGGATACGCCGGCGGAACAAGAGGCGCGGGTTATCGATTATAAACGCTTCGCGGCCGAGGCGTTTTCCCACGCCAACCAGATGGACAAGCGCGTCTGGGGCAAGCCCGGCGCCAGGATCGGGTTTGTGGCGGCGGGCAAGAACTGGCTGGATCTGGTGCATGCGCTGTCACTGTTGAATATTGATGAGGCCGAGGCCGAGCGTCTGGGCATCACAACCTATAAGGTCGGGCAAACCTTCCCGCTGGATATGAAGGGCTTTCATGATTGGGCCGAGGGGCTGGATCTGATTGTTGTCGTTGAGGAAAAGCGCAAGCTGATCGAGGTGCAGATCAAGGAAGCGATCTTTGATGACCGGCGCGGGCGGCGTGTTTATGGCTGGTACAAAGGCGGGGCAGGTGGGATGCACCGGGACGAACTGTTCCCGACCCGCGGCGCGCTAGACCCGATCTGGATTGCGGAAAAGCTGGGCGAGATTCTGATTGAGGAAGGACGCGAGACGGATCGCATCCGCGCAGGGCTTCAGACGCTGCAAGAGGCGCGCAAGGCCGATAACGCCGAAGAAATCGCAGCGCGGCTGCCCTATTTCTGTTCGGGGTGTCCGCATAACAGCTCAACCAAGCTGCCCGAGGGGTCGCGCGCCTATGCCGGGATCGGCTGCCATTATATGGTGCAGTGGATGGACCGGGAAACGGTCGGGTTCACTCAGATGGGCGGCGAGGGCGTGAACTGGGTGGGCGAGGCCCCGTTTTCGACCCGCGATCATGTCTTTCAGAACCTGGGCGACGGCACCTATAACCACTCGGGCGCGCAGGCCATTCGGGCGGCGCTGGCGGCGGGCACGAATATCACCTTCAAGATCCTTTATAACGATGCGGTTGCCATGACCGGCGGACAGGCGAATGAGGGCGACCTGAGCGCGGATCGGATTTGCGATGAGCTGCTGGCGATGGGGGTTCGGAACGTCGCTTTGGTACATGATCCAAAGGAAGGTCTGGATTTATCGGTTTTCCCCAGCCAGGTCGAACAATTCGAGCGCAGCGATCTGATGTCGGTTCAGAAGAAATATGAGAAAATCAAAGGCGTATCGGCCATTGTTTATGTTCAGACCTGTGCTGCGGAAAAACGTCGCCGTCGCAAGCGCGGGCAGTTTCCGGACCCGGATAAACGGGTCTTTATCAACACGGATGTCTGCGAGGGCTGTGGCGACTGCGGGGTACAGTCGAACTGTGTGTCGATCGTGCCGGTGGAAACCGAACTGGGCCGCAAGCGGGCGATTGACCAGTCGTCCTGCAACAAGGATTTTTCTTGCGTGAATGGCTTTTGCCCCAGTTTCGTGACGGTGCAGTGGGCCAAGATACGCAAGCAGGCGGCGACGGATTTTGAGCTGCCCGCTCTGCCTGATCCGCAGCTGCCCGCGATCAAGGGCACCCATAATATTGTGATCACGGGCGTTGGGGGCACGGGCGTTGTGACCATCGGCGCAGTTCTGACGATGGCCGCCCATATTGATGAAAAGGGCGCTGCCATGATGGAAATGGCGGGTCTGGCGCAAAAGGGCGGTGCGGTGCATATCCATTGCCGTCTGGCAGAAAAGCCCGAAGATATCAGCGCGATCCGCGTGGCCACGGGGGAATGCGATGCGCTGATCGGCGGTGATCTGGTGGTCAGCGCGGGGGCTAAAACTCTGGGGCTGATGAAAACCGGCCGCACGGGTGGGGTGGTGAACAGCCATGAGATTATCACCGGCGATTTCACCCGCGATACTGGATTCCGCATTCCCTCGGACCAACTTGCGCTGGCGCTGCAGGCGCGGTTGCAGGATGGGCTAAGCCTGTTCGATGCGTCCGAGATTGCCAAGAAATTGCTTGGCGACTCGATCTTTTCCAACATGCTGCTGTTTGGTGCGGCCTGGCAAAAAGGGCTGATCCCCTTGACCCGCGATGCGATCCTGCGCGCGGTTGCGCTGAACGGTGCGGCGGTCGAAAAAAACCAACGCGCGTTTGAGATCGGGCGGTGGTGTATTGAATTTCCCGAAGAAGCTGCGCGTCTGGTGACGGATGTTGTGGTCGACAAGCCCAAGTCTTTGAAGGAAAAAATTGATTTTCGCGTGCAGCACATCACCGACTATCAATCGCGCAAACTGGCGGATCGGTATCTGGCGCTGCTGGATCGGGTCAAGGACCCTGCGCTGAAAGAAGCTGTGGCGATGGGCTATCACAAGCTGCTGACTTACAAGGATGAATATGAAGTCGCGCGGCTGTTGCGGACGACAAAAGAAAAAGCGCAGGCCGAGTTTGATGGCGACCTGACGTTGACCTATCACCTGGCGCCGCCGTTGCTTAGTCCGATGGGCGCGAATGGTCGGCCCGTTAAGCGAGCGTTCGGTGGCTGGATCGGACGTTTCTTTGGCCCGTTGTCCCGCATGAAGGGGCTGCGCGGAACGCCGTTCGATATCTTTGGCTATACCGCCGAACGCCGGATGGAGCGTGGCCTGATTGCCCAGTATGAGGCCGATATGGACGAGGTTTTGGGCAATCTGACGTCTGACAAGCTGCCAATCGCAGTGGAACTGGCGGAACTGCCCCTTCAAATTCGGGGGTTTGGTCCGGTGAAGGACGCCAACGCAAAGGCTGCTGAAAACCGCCGCACTGAACTGCTGCAGGCGTTTCGGGCACCCCAAACCGAATATTCCACTGCGGCAGAATAGCCGTGATGACAAAAATCTGACTAGCCACATTGGCCAAACATGCATAGATAGCGCTGAGTATTATTAAGGTTAAGCGCATGAACCAGCGTCAGATTGCCCGCGAGATCAGCTATGCCAGCTCGGCCAACAGCCGGGGCGGGCGCGCGGTTATTCGGTTGATGGAAAACGCGACGGGTCGGTTGCGGCTGATCCGACGCGCCAAGGGCTATGAACAAGAGGTCGCGGCGGGTCGCGATTTCTGGCAGGTGATGGTTGATCGCTATGGCCTGAGCCTGGATGTGGTTGGCGGATCGCTGGAAAACATCCCGAAAACCGGCCCGCTGATCATGGTGGCCAATCACCCCTATGGCATTCTGGACGGGCTGATGATGGGCCATATCCTAAGCCACGTGCGCGGCGATTTCCGTATTCTGGCCAACAGCGTGTTTCGTAAAGCGAAAGAACTGGACGATGTGGTGCTGCCGGTGTCGTTTGATCAGACGAAAGAGGCGGTGCAGCTGAACCTGCAGACCCGCAAGGATGCGCTGGCCTATCTGGCGCAGGGCGGGGCGATTGGTGTGTTTCCTGGTGGGACTGTTTCGACGGCGGCCAAGCCCTTTGCCAGGCCGATGGACCCCGGTTGGCGGTCGTTCACGGCCAAGATGGTGGCAAAGTCCGAGGCGACCGTGGTGCCTGCGTTTTTTGAGGGCCATAACTCACGCCTGTTCCAGATTGCCAGCCACCTGCATACGACGTTGCGGATGGGGCTGCTGATCAAGGAATTCAAATCGCGCATCGATGAACCGGTGCGGATCGTGATTGGCAAGCCGCTGGATGCCGCTGAAATAGACGTGCGGCGTAAGGATCCCCAGGCGATGATGGCGTATTTGCGTCGGGCGACCTATAGTTTGTCATCAAAACCCATCCTATGGTCTGATCAGGGCTATGAATTTGAAAAGCAACATAAAAACTGATGGCGATTGGTATTTTTGACAGCGGGCTTGGTGGTCTTACGGTTCTGAATGCCGCAGCAAAACGGCTGCCGGAGGTGCCCTTTGTTTATCTGGGCGATAATGCGCATACGCCCTATGGGGTCCGTGATGCGGATGATATCTATGACCTGACGACCATGGGCGTTCAGAGGTTGTGGGACGCGGGCTGCGATCTGGTTATTCTGGCATGCAATACGGCGTCGGCGGCGGCGCTGCGGCGGATGCAGGAAAGCTGGATTCCACGCGACAAACGGGTCTTGGGTGTTTTCGTACCGCTGATTGAGGCGCTGACAGAACGGCAGTGGGGCGATAATTCACCCCCGCGCGAGGTTTCGGTGAAGCATGTGGCGCTGTTTGCGACGCCAGCGACAGTGTCCAGCCGTGCATTTCAGCGCGAACTGGCGTTTCGCGCGATTGGCGTCGATGTCGAAGCGCAGGCCTGCGGCGGGGTCGTGGACGCGATTGAGGAAGGCGACCTGATCCTGGCCGAAGCGCTGGTGCGGTCCCATGTCGATGCGCTGAAACGCAAGATGCCGACGCCCGAGGCCGCGATACTTGGCTGCACGCATTATCCGCTGCTTGAGGATGTTTTTCAGGATGCCCTGGGGCCCGAGGTCAAGGTCTATTCGCAGGCCAATCTGGTGGCGGACAGCTTGGCCGACTATCTGGGCCGACACCCCGATATGATGGGGCCTGGTCAGGACTCGATGTTCCTGACGACGGGTGATCCGGGGCGTGTGTCGAACAAGGCGACCCAGTTTCTGAAACGACGCATTTCATTCACCGCCGCCTGATCTTGGGGATTGCCACAGGCGATCCCGTTTGAAATTCCAGACCAGCTGACCTACAGACATTTTAAGAACTTTGGAGAGGTCAATGACCCATAAAATCGCTATTCTAGGGGCAAGTGGATATACTGGCGCGGAACTGGTGCGTCTGATTGCGACCCATCCCACGATCGAAATTGAGGCCCTGTCTGCTGACCGCAAGGCGGGGATGACAATGGCCGAGGTTTTTCCGCATCTGCGTCACCTTGATCTGCCGGTTCTGCAAAAGATCGATCAGATTGAGTTTTCGGGCATTGAACTGGTGTTCTGCGCCTTGCCGCATGCGACGTCGCAGGCGGTGATCAGCAAGTTGCCGCACGATCTGAAAGTCGTTGATTTATCAGCAGATTTCAGGCTGCGCGATCCGGCAGAGTACGAAAAATGGTATGGCCAACCACACAGTGCAATCGATTTACAGGCCGAAGCGGTCTATGGCCTGACCGAGTTTTATCGCGATCAGATCAAAACGGCGCGGCTGGTGGCTTGTACGGGCTGCAATGCGGCGACCGGTCAATATGCCCTGCGGCCGCTGATTTCGGCGGGTATTATTGATCTGGACGATATCATCATCGATCTGAAAACCGGCGTCAGCGGTGCGGGCCGGTCGCTGAAGGAAAACCTGTTGCATGCCGAGCTGAGCGAGGGCGCACATGCCTATGGTGTGGGCGGTGTGCACCGGCATCTGGGTGAGTTTGATCAGGAATTTTCGCGGCTGGCGGGTCGCCCCGTTCAGGTTCAGTTCACGCCACATCTGATGCCCGCGAACCGCGGTATTCTGGCGACGATCTATGTAAAAGGTGATGCAGATCAAATCCATTCGACCCTGAACGAAGTATATCAGTCAGAGCCGTTCATTCAGGTTCTGCCCTTTGGTCAGCATCCCTCGACCCGGCATATACGGGGGTCAAACCTTTGCCATCTGGGTGTCGTTGCGGACAGGATTGCCGGGCGCAGCATTGTGATCGCGGCGCTGGACAATTTAACCAAGGGATCAAGCGGTCAGGCCTTGCAGAATGCAAACCTGATGTTAGGTGAGGATGAAACCACGGGGCTGATGATGGCCCCTGTTTTCCCATGAGGCGCGTATGAAGGGACTGAAAAAACAACGTCGTATCCAGGTGGTCCTGCTGACAACAGGGGCGCTGATCGTGTCGTTTCTGTTGATCTGGTATGCCAGTCAGGATGCCTTTCAGTTCTTCCGCGCCCCAAGCGAGGTGATCGCCGCGCCGCCCCCGGAAAATGAGGTGTTTCGCATTGGCGGTCTGGTGGAAGAGGGCACGCTGATCCGGGATCAGGGGGAAACGATCACCTTTATGGTGACGGATGGCGGTGGCTCGGTCCCTGTGGCCTATACCGGTGTTTTGCCTGATCTTTTTGGTGAAGGTGAAGGCATGGTGGGCACCGGGCGGCTGATCAATGGCACCTTTCAGGCGACTGAAATTCTGGCGCGCCACGATGAAACTTATATGCCCGCCGAGGTGATCGATGCGCTGAAAGAGCAGGGCGTCTATCAGGATCCGAACGGTGATATAGCGACGAATTAACCTTCATTACGCAAACTTTGCCCCACAGTTAACCATAATGGGGCATAGGCAATGCAAACCGTTCAGGAAATTGCAGAAGAAATCGTTGTCCGAGAGGGCGGCTATGTCAACGACCCGGATGATCCGGGCGGGGCGACAAAATACGGTGTCACGATCCATACGATGCGCCGGTTGGGGTTGGACCTGACCGGCGATGGCCGTGTCACCGAACAGGACGTGCGGCGGCTAAGTCGCGGTCAGGCCATCGAAATCTTTATCGATCATTATTTCAACCGGCCGCGGATAGCGTCGCTGCCGCGCGTTTTGCACGCGTCGGTTTTCGACATGTATGTGAACGCGGGCGGCAATGCGGTGAAGATTTTGCAGCGGCTTTTGGGGCAGATGGGCTGGCGCGTATCGGTTGATGGGGTCATCGGACCCCAGACCATCACTGCCACAAAAGAGGCGAATACAGCTGCGCCCGATCACCTGGCCGATGCCTATGGCATCGCGCGCCGTAACTATTATTACCGTCTGGCCGATGCGCGCCCGGCGTCACGCAAATATGCACGCCGTCGGGATGGCGGCAAGGGCGGTTGGATCCTGCGGGCCGAAGAATTCATTTCGCCAAAATATCATCTGACAGACGAAGAACATGCCAAGAGGATCGCGTCATGGGGCTGATTGAACGTATTTTTGGGTTCATCTTTGGCGGCGGTCGCAATGTGATCAAAGAAACCGCCGAGGTCTTTATCGAGAACAAGGAAGAAAGTGCCGTGCGCGAGGCGGCCTTGCGGACCCAGGCCCTGCAACAATATGGCAGTGAATTCGTTGTGCCGCGCAAGGGCGGTTTTGACCAGTTCATGGATGGGGTGAACCGTATTCCACGGCCTGCGCTGGCTTTGGGCACATTGGGGCTTTTCGTGGCGGCGATGGTTGACCCGATCTGGTTTGCGAGCCGCATGCAGGGGATCGCGCTGGTGCCCGAACCGCTGTGGTGGTTGCTGGGTGCGATTGTCAGCTTTTACTTCGGCGCTCGCCATCAGGTCAAAAGCCAGGAATTTCAGCGATCGATCAATGAAACCATGACGCGCGTGCCTCAGGTTATTGAAAACACGCGGGCTTTGGCGGACCTGTCGGCTGACACGCCTGGCGTTGCTGAAACGACCCAAAGTGCCAATCTGACAATGGCGGCGGTTCAGCCGGACCGCAATCCGGCGTTGGACGACTGGCGCAGCAGTCGGGCATAACCGCCAAGCATCACCACTGAAAATGCGCCCTTTGTTGGCGCATTTTTTTATTCCGCCCTTGTCACCGGATCAGAAGTGCCGAAAGCTGCGCTTGGGGAACTGGGGGGGCAAGATGGCAGAGATCGGTTTCAAACGTGCGGATTTTCCGGAAGATTTTATCTTTGGGGTCGCGACCTCAAGCTATCAGATTGAGGGGCATCAATTCGGCGGTGCCGGTCTGACCCACTGGGATAGCTTTGCGGCGACACCCGGTAATATCAAAGGTGCCGAAAACGGCGCAACGGCCTGTGATCATTACCATAAATGGCCCGAAGACCTGGATTTGATCCAAGCCATGGGCGCCGATGCCTATCGGTTTTCGACATCCTGGGCGCGTGTTCTGCCAGAGGGGACGGGCCAGCCAAACCCGCAGGGCTTGGATTTTTATGATCGGCTGGTCGATGGTTTGTTGGATCGTGGGATCAAGCCCTTTGCGACGCTGTATCACTGGGAATTGCCAGCGCCCCTGGCGGATCTGGGGGGCTGGCGCAATCGGGATATTGCGAAGTGGTTCGCCGATTTTGCGTCTATTCTGATGCGGCGGATCGGGGACCGGGTGCATGCAACGGCCACGATCAATGAACCATGGTGTGTCAGTTGGCTAAGCCATTTTCTGGGTCATCACGCACCGGGGCTGCGGGACATCCGGGCCACTGCGCGGTCGATGCTCCATGTTTTGCTGGCCCATGGCGCGGCGGTGCAGGCGATGCGCGCCGAAGGGATCGACAACATCGGCCTGGTGGCGAATATGGAGTACGCTCAGCCGGTCAGCCAAAACCCGGCCGATATCGCCGCCGCCGAACGCTATGATGCGATCTATAATCTTTGGTTTCTTGATGCTGCCCTGCTGCAAAGCTATCCCAAAGCCGCACTGGACGGGCTGGAACCGCATTTGCCCGCGGGTTGGGCCGATGATTTCCCCATGATTGCCGCGCCGGTCGACTGGATCGGGCTGAATTACTATACCAAAAAGATCATTGCCGCCGCCGACGGCCCCTTTCCAGCGCTTGCCGAAATCGATGGCCCGCCCCCGAAAACCACGATGGGATGGGAGATATATCCAGAAGGCCTGGCCTATTTTCTAAGAAACATTCATAGCCGTTATGGCGACAGGCCGATCTATGTCACGGAAAACGGGATGTCACATGACGATCAGGTCATAGATGGTCGTGTGTCCGATCAGGTGCGCATCGAATATCTGGAAAAACACGTTGCTCAATTGCGCCAAGTGATGGCCGAAGGCGTTGATGTAAAAGGATATTTCATCTGGTCCCTATTGGACAACTACGAATGGGCCCTGGGGTATGACAAGCGCTTTGGCCTGGTGCATATGGATTTTGAAACATTGGTCCGAACGCCCAAAGTATCCTATTTCGCCCTGCAAAAAGCATTGAAGAGACAATGATGCCGGGTGCGTCAATGCAACTTAAAGTGTATATTGACGTAACGTCATATTGCCAGCATTATTGAAGATCTGAAAAGGGGTTGCAATGGACCAAAAGTCTTTAAGCTGGTTCACCGAAAGATGTCAGCAGTGTAACAATTCGACTGATCTTTGGGGTATTGCCCTTGATTACTTTCACGGGCACGGCGTCAAGATGGCCAGCTATCATCATTATGGCGCCCAGGATCGCAATGAACTGGAGCTGACCGGAATCACTATCAATTCGTCAGGTTTTCCACAGGACTGGGTCGACTATTATATATCGGACCAGCTTTATAAGGTTGATCCGATCCCTGCTTTGGCGATGGAAAGCACGCAGCCCTTTTTCTGGTCCGACGCAACCCAGGTCAAAGGGTTGCTGAAAGAACAGAAAGACTATCTGCAGGAACTGAATGATGCTGATCTGGGCGATGGCATTGCCGTGCAGGTCTTTGGACCGGCGTTTCGCAATGGCTATGTCGGGCTGGGTTTTGGGGGCGATAAACCCGATCTGGCACCCGCGCAGATCATCGAATTGCAATGCGCGGCCCAGATTGCCCATATGCGCTATTGCGAATTAACGGCGGAACGCGCGCGGAAAAAGCGTGATCTGTCGCCGCGTGAATTCGAAATCCTTCACTGGATCGCCCGTGGCAAAAGCAATCGTGTGATTGCCGACATACTGGGGGTATCGCCCCATACGGTCGATACGCTGGTCAGACGCGTGTTCGACAAATTGAACGTTGCAGACCGTACAACAGCCGCGATCAAAGGCATCGGATCGGGTCTTTTACAGTTCACCACCACCCAAAATAGTTAATGACGTAGCGTCTGTCACGTGATTGCGTGATATGTCCAAAGCGCTTTGGAAGCTATAAGTAAATCCATCGCAAGGTTGGGTGTCTGACCGCTGGTATGGGGGATACGGGAATGAGTGCATGGGAAGACAGGGGCGCGATACAGGCTGTCACGTCGTCATTGTTAAGTTTTGTAGAGAGTACGGACGGACAACCAAAATCGGCAGCTGCGATCGAAATCGCAGCTCTGATGTTAGAGACGGCAGCGTATAATATGGCCGGCAAGGCCGGTGCGTCAGAGGTATCAAAGTTAATCGTATACGCCGCCGAGTTAGAGAGATTGGCAGACGGTTTTCGCGAAAGCGAAGCAAAATCTGCTGATAATGTAGTGAGTATCTTTCGGTAATGTGTAGTTCCGCACAGCAGGTCTGTCCTGCTGTGCGGTTTCACCAGTAACGTTCCTGCCCTAGGTATTGATCAGACCAATCAATGCAAAGGACAGAAACGATGAGTTGGAATCCTGCTTTAGAGAGTAAATGCATCGATGACGCCAGTATCGATGCGATTGAAACGGTGATTGTGCCGCGGGCAAGAGACTTGGGTGGTTTTGAGGTACGTCGTGCCTTGCCCGCGCCCAAACGCCAGATGGTCGGGCCCTTTATCTTTTTCGATCAGATGGGGCCCGCTGAGTTCATCACGGGAACAGGTATCGACGTGCGGCCGCATCCTCATATCGGGTTGGCCACGGTGACCTATCTGTTCGATGGCAAAATCCATCACCGCGACAGTCTGGGCACCGATCAGTGGATCGAGCCGGGCGCGGTGAACTGGATGGTGGCGGGCCATGGCATCACCCATTCCGAACGCACCGATGGCGAAATCCGCAAGGCGCCGCATAAGCTGTTTGGCATTCAGACCTGGGTGGCCTTGCCCAAGGACCACGAAGATCGCGAAGCAGCTTTTGAACACGCCGCCGAAGATCAGCTGCCGGTTCTGACGGGCGAAGGCAAGCATCTGCGACTGATTCTGGGGGCCGCCTACGGTGAACGCGCGCCGGTCGAAACCCCGTCCGAGATGTTTTACGCCGACGCCACGCTTGAGGCCGGGGCAGTGCTGCCCTTGCCCGACAATCACGAAGATCGCGGTATCTATGTGCTGGACGGGTCCGTTGAAATCGCAGGTCAGCGTTTTGACAAAGGCCAGATGATGGTGTTTCGGCCCGGTGACCATATCAGTCTGCGGGCAGGCGAGGTCGGTGCGCGGTTGATGTTGCTGGGGGGCGAAACGCTGGAAGGGTCGCGGTATATCTGGTGGAATTTCGTGGCCTCTTCGAAAGAACGCATTGAAGAGGCCAAGGAAGCCTGGCGCGCGGGTGACTGGCAACATGGCCGCTTTCAACTGCCGCCGGGCGATGACGATGAATTCATTCCGCTGCCGGATCGCTAAGCTATCAAGGCTGACCCAAGGAATCTTGTGTTTGAGCGATTCAAGCGCTTGACGGGATCAAAGCGGCAGAATAAACCACACTTCACGTTCGGCCCGACCGGACGTGCAGTGAGCGGTTGTAGCTCAGTTGGTTAGAGTACCGGCCTGTCACGCCGGGGGTCGCGGGTTCGAGCCCCGTCAACCGCGCCATCACTGCCATGCCCGATCCGGGCACGTGGACGATGATTCCACACCCATACGACGATGCGCGGTTGTAGCTCAGCTGGTTAGAGTACCGGCCTGTCACGCCGGGGGTCGCGGGTTCGAGCCCCGTCAACCGCGCCACTTCCCCACCACTATCACATCTGTCTTTTTCTTTTCCAAAGAATGGGATAGGCAATGCAGATGGTTCTACGCGTTTCCAATCTGACCTGCATGCGCGGGGGCATTCCAATTCTGGCCAATGTCTCGTTCGACCTGCATCCGGGGCAAATTCTGATGCTGCGGGGCCCGAACGGAATTGGCAAGACGACCCTGTTGCGGACCCTGGCTGGGCTTCAGCCATTGCACGCGGGTGATATTCAGGGCGCCGAGGATCAGATCGCCTATGCCGGTCACTCCGATGGGCTGAAATCCACACTGACCGTGCAAGAGAATCTGCTGTTCTGGGCGCGCATTTATGGGACATCCGGTATCCAGGCCGGGTTGGACGCCTTTGATCTGATGGATTTGCAGGATCGCAAGGCGCATGATCTGTCGGCGGGGCAAAAACGCCGCCTTGGTCTGGCGCGGCTTTTGGTGACGCACCGGCCGATCTGGATGCTGGATGAACCCACGGTATCGCTGGACACAAACAGCGTCGCACAGTTTGCCACGGCCGTGCGCGCCCATTGCGCATCGGGTGGGTCGGCGATCATGGCGACACATATCGATCTGGGGCTAGAGGCCGAAACGGTGGACCTGACCCCGTTCAAGGCCCTGGCCCCGATTGATGATGCCTTTGACGAGGCGTTCTTGTGATTGCCATCCTGACCCGCGATCTGCGTCTGGCGATCCGGTCGGGCGGGGGCTTTGGTCTAAGTCTGATGTTTTTTCTGATTGTCGTGGTGCTGACCCCCTTCGCGGTTGGCCCCGAGCCGCAGATACTGTCCCCCATCGCGGGTGGTATATTGTGGCTGGGGGCGATGTTGGCCTGTCTTTTGTCGCTCGACCGGATTTTTGCGCTGGATTACGAGGACGGATCACTTGATCTGCTGGCCACCGCGCCGATCCCCATGGAGGGCATCGTGACGGTCAAGGCATTGGCCCATTGGCTGACAACCGGTTTGCCCCTGACACTGGCCGCGCCTGCCTTTGGTCTGTTGTTGGATCTGCCGTTCTCTGCCTTTGGACTGCTGACACTGTCACTTGCCTTGGGAACGCCTGCCCTTAGCATGATCGGCACTTTTGGCGCTGCGTTGACAGTTGGCATCAAACGGGGGGGGTTGCTGTTGTCGTTGCTGGTTCTGCCGCTTTATGTGCCCACACTTATTTTCGGGGCCGAGGTCGTGCGCCGTGGCATCGAAGGATTGTCCATCGCGCCAGCCTTGATGATGCTGGCGGGCATCACCGCCGGGTCCATTGCGCTGATACCCTTTGCCGCAGCTGCGGCAATTCGTGTGGGTCTAAGATAAAGGAATAGCTGTCATGTCTCTTGTTGCGCAAGGATCCGAGGTTTAATTATACACCATGTCTCTTTGGGAATACGCCAACCCCCGCAAATTCATTGCCACAACCGATGTGGTGCTGCCTTGGTTCTGGGCGGGAACGATCGCGTGCCTGGTGGTGGGGCTGATCTGGGGGTTTTTCTTCACGCCCGATGATTTCAGGCAGGGGTCCACGGTCAAGATTATCTACCTGCATGTGCCATCGGCTTTGATGGCGATTAATGCCTGGCTGATGATGTTGGTGGCGTCGCTGATCTGGTTGATCCGAAGACATCATGTCAGTGCGCTGGCGGCCAAGGCGGCGGCACCCGTTGGGATCGCGATGACCTTGATCGCGCTTTTGACCGGCGCAATCTGGGGGGCGCCGATCTGGGGCAAACCCTGGGCCTGGGACCCGCGATTGACGTCGTTTCTGTGGCTATTCCTGTTCTATATCGGCTATATCGTGCTGTGGCAGGCCCTGGATGATATGGATACAGCCGCCGACATGACCTCGATTCTGTGTCTTGTCGGGTCGGTCTTTGCGCTATTGTCCCGCTATGCGTTCTTGTTCTGGAACAGTGGCCTGCATCAGGAAGCTTCGCTGTCCTTGGATAAGGAAACCAATATTGCGGATGTGTTTTATTATCCACTGCTGCTCTGTATTGCGGGATTTGTCCTTTTGTTCATAACGCTGGTTCTGGTGCGCACGAGGATGGAAATCCGGGCACGGCGGATGAAAGCATTGATTGCACGTGAAAGGATGGTTTGATGATGCCGGATCTTGGACGGTACGCGACCGAGGTGATTTCGGCCTATGTGGTATCTATTGTGATTATTCTGGCTATTGTCGCGCTGACATTGTGGCAGGCGCGCAAAACGAAAGCCCGCCTGGAAGAGGTCGAAAAGCGGAGCGTGCGACGTGGTTAAACTTGTTAAATTCAAATTTAAGCCGCTTGTTGTGACACCGCCTATTATTTTTGTAGGTTTTGCCACATTGGCGATGGTGGCAATGATGCGCGATGACCCCGACGCACTGCCGTCGGCCCGGATCGGGCAGCCCGCACCAGAGATCGACATTGCGCCATTGGGCGAAAAGGCGATTTTCGATGACAATGTGCTGCGGCAGGATGGGATCAAACTGGTGAATTTCTGGGCCAGTTGGTGCACGCCTTGTCGCGTTGAACATCCCAACCTGATGATGCTTGCGGATGAGGGCTTTCCGATCTACGGCATTAACTACAAAGAACCCAACGCCAGTGACGCCCTGAGGTTTCTGAATGATCTGGGTGATCCCTATGCCGCAGTCGGGACAGACATCACAGGTCGGGATACTGCGCTGGACTGGGGGGTTTACGGTATTCCGGAAACCTATGTGATTGATGACGATGGCACGATCCTGCTGAGAATTGCGGGTCCAGTGACGCAACGCGTGTTGGATCAGCAGATACGCCCTGCAATCGCGGCCGCCCGGGCCAATCAGGGGCCCTGATACCTTATTGCAATTGTTTTTGAACGGTCGAGGTCAGTTCGGTCAATGAAAACGGCTTGGGCAGAAAAACCGAATTCGGGATGTCCGCCTGATCGTCGGAAAACGAATCCTCGGCATAGCCGGACACAAAGACGACTTTTACATCTGGACGTTTTTCCAAGGCAGATTTTACCCATGTCGGCCCGTCGAGGCCCGGCATGATCACATCGGTCACAAACAGGTCGATATCCAGCGTTTCGTCTTCCAGAATGTCCAGGGCTTGCTCGGCGCTATCAGCTTCGATCACCGTATAGCCCCGTAGCTGCAACGCCCGGGACGCAAAGGCGCGCACTGGGGCTTCATCTTCGACCAGCATGATAACGCCGTCCCCTTGGCGGTCGCTTTGCTCTTTCGGCTCGGCGCTTTGCACGATGGGGGCATGGGCATCCAGCGGCCTTTCATGTGCAGGGAAATAAAGTGTGAAGGTCGTACCAGATCCAACGACGCTGTCGACAAAAATGTAGCCGCCTGTCTGTTTGACAATACCATAGGCCGTTGACAGCCCAAGTCCCGTGCCTTCGCCCGTGCGTTTGGTGGTGTAGAACGGCTCAAAGATCTTCGTCAGCTTTTCGGGTGGAATGCCCACGCCCTGATCGGACACCTTAACCGTCACATAATGACCTGCGGGCACGACGGCGCGGTCACGTTCTAGCGGGCCGGACAGAATGCGCGATTTCGTCTCGATCATGATCTCGCCGCCATCGGGCATCGCATCGCGGGCATTCACGACCAGGTTCATCAGAACCTGTTCCAGCTGGCGTTTGTCCGCTCGGATGGGTGACAAGCCCGCATCATGGATCAGTGACAGCGTGATTTTTTCACCGACAAGACGGTTCAGAAGATGCGTCAGATCTGACAGTGTGTCGCGCAGATCCATCGTTTCGGGTTGCAGATTTTGTTTACGTGAAAAAGCCAGCAACTGCCCGACAAGGCTGGCGGCACGGTTGGCGTTTTGATTGATCTGAACCAGATCGCCGTAGTCCGGATCCCCCTGATCATGCCGCAAAAGCAGCAGATCGCAGTGACCCGAGATTGCCGTCAGCAAGTTATTGAAATCATGGGCCACGCCACCGGCAAGCTGACCAATAGCCTGCATTTTCTGGCTTTGTACAAACTGGGCCTCAAGTGTTTTGAATTCGGTCGCGTCATTTAAAACGGCGATCAGGGCCGGTTTGCCGTCGTCCATGATACGGCTAAGCGTGATCTGGACGTATTTGTCATGATCGTCATTTTTGACCTTCAGGACTTCGGCGTGCAACAGGCCGCGACCGTCCAAAGTGTCGGCGATCCAGTCGGTCACCGCGCGCCCCAGCCCTTCGACCAGATCGCTCAGCCGCACGCCATTCTGGATCGGCTGATCAAAAATATCCTGCGCCGATGCGTTATGCGCGACGATCTTTCCATCGGGGCTGATTTTCAGCAAGGGCACCGGCAAGACCTGAAATAGGGTCCAGTTCGCCTCGCCTGTTCCGTCGGGTTTGGCGTTGGGTGTCAGATAAATCTCTCGCCGTCCACCGACGCTGTCAATGGCGGCCACACGGACAGAAATCAGCCCGGTCGCGCTGTCGATGGTATGAACGCCGCCGTGGCGCAGCGGAAGGTCGACAAAGACCTGCCCCAACGCTTTGGGTGTCTGGCCGAGCAGTGTCTTCATCGCATCGTTCGCAAAAAGGACCGTGCCCGATGTATTTGTCGTCATCATCGGCAGATGTATGGCGTCCAGACCGCGGACCGGAGGGGCGGTGTCTTCGATTTCCTCAATGCGCCACAGGAAATGACGGGTCCCGATCAGATGAACCGAAAGCCGCATATGACCCTGACGCGTTATGACCTCTTCCAGTGCCGATCCGGCTGTTAGCGTTTTGTTTTGCAAACGAAAAAGAACAGCCGAGGGATTGGCAAAGAGGCGTTTCAGATAGTCCGCAAGCGGTTTGCCCTGCCATTCATCGCCATCTGGCAAGGCGGCTTTGTTCTGATATTCGACGATACCATCGGTGTTTGTCAGGTAACAGTTCGCGCTGTCATGTTGGACAAATTCTGCGACACCCCGTGCGGTTCGGGTTTCGCGGCGTAGGGCCAGATGTGTGATGCACCATATCAGGCCAGCCAGGCAAAGAAAAATACCGGACAGGCCCAAGACAAGCGTGAATGTCAGAGGATCGCTTAGGAATGCTGAGACGGCAATCAAGACAATTCCCGTCAACAACATCAGCCGCGTCTGGGGCGACAAACGCAAAGCCATGTGAACAATTGGCTTCATTGATATCGACGGACTCGTCAACACATACTCCGATCAACTTACACTTCGTGCTTATCACGCCGTAAGTCTTAACAGTGCCTTAATTGGTTGGTTTTTTCAACTTCAGATTGATTTAATTTTGACGCAGGGTGGCGCGGAAAAATCCGTCGCCGCCGTCAAGGGGCGTCAGAAGGCGGCGATCATCGCAGGCCCAGGATGGATTGCGCGTCAGAAAACTGTCGATCTGAGCATGATTTTCCTGTGGCAGAAGTGAGCATGTCAGATAGATCAGCGCGCCCGTCTGCGACACGAGTTTTGCCGCATCGTCCAATATATCAGCCTGTTTTTGGGTCAAATCCCGCAGGCGATCCGGTGTCAGGCGCCATTTGGCGTCGGGCGTGCGCCGCCATGCGCCGCTGCCGGAACAAGGCGCATCGACGACAACCAGATCAAACGGTGCTTGCGCAGCCAATGCCTCAGTTTTTAAAATATCAATCCGTGTCCCTGCACGTTTTGCGCGAACCGGAATATCTTGCAGTCGACGATGATTGATATCGTGGGCGTAGACATCGAATCCCTTTGCCGCCAGCGCCAGGCTTTTGCCGCCCCCGCCCGCGCAGTAATCCAGAACGCGACCGGTCTGAACAGGCAGATCCGTCAGAACGGCCTGACTGGCGACGTCCTGCAGCTCAACCAGGCCATCCAGATAGGCGGCGCTGGTTTGGATGCGTTTTGTCTGATGGGTGACCTCAAGTGCTGTTGGGGCCAAGGCATGGGGGTGTGTCTCAATACCATCGGCCCGCAGTGCATCCTGGGCCGCGGTCAGTGTCGTTCGTGCGGTATTCACCCGCAGAAAAACCGGCGCGCGGTGCTGCATCAGGGTGCAGATGTCGGTGAAATCGGGCCCCAGGCTGGACTGAAGGGCAGGATGCAGCCAGTCGGGCATATCGACGGTGGCATCCGGTCTATCATGGCGCAGGGCCACATGTTCGGCATCTGACAGGGGGGCAGGGGCGTGACCGATACCAGAGAAAATCTCTTTTATATCTGTATCGTGGGTCATGGTCAGGCCGATCATAAGGCCACGCCCCGTCAACCCGCCGCCCATATGGGCCAGTGAATTGCGCTGCCGCAGCGTGTCGAACACCAGGTCACGGATGGCCTGACGATCTTTTGACCCCGCAAACCGATGCTGACGTGCCCAGGTGGTCAGCACGCGTTCAGCCGGGGCGTCATTCAGAATATCGTCCAGGATCTCAATCGCGGCGGCGACGCGGGCGGCGGGGGTCATGGGAACGGGGTGCTTTCAGTTGCGGCTGAAACGACGCAATACCTGTATTATTGTTTGAACAAAACCAAAGATCTTTCGTCCCACCGCACTTTGGTCTTTTCACCGCGTTGCAACACATGGCGCCCCACCAGGTTTTTCATCGAAATCGTCACCGGGCGTTCGATATTTTGAAGACGGACGTCGTAGTAGGTCATGTCACCGTAATAGGCGACCTCCTCGACTTGACCATCGATCAGATTACCCGTGTCGGTGTCGTTTTCAAAGGCAATGGCCATGGTTTCCGGCCGGATGCCCACATGAGTTTGCCCGGTCTTGGCCCCCGCCGGGCATTGATCTGGTGTCAGCATGACGGGGCCAAGCCCCGCCACATCGACCGCGATGCGGGCGCCCACGGCTATTTTGACCTCGGCCGGTAAAATGTTCATCACGCCGATGAATTCGCCCACCTGTCGGCTGATCGGTCGGCGATAAAGCGTCTGCGGGTCGGCCAGTTGCGCGATCTGGCCTTCGAACATCACAGCGATGCGGTCGGACATGATCAGCGCCTCTTCCTGATCATGGGTGACGAGGATGAAGGTGATCCCGACCTGTCGCTGCAGCCTGCGCAATTCGCTTTGCATCTGTTCGCGCAGCTTTTTGTCCAGCGCCGACAGCGGTTCATCCAACAGCAGGACCTTGGGTTTCAGGATCAGTGCACGTGCCAAAGCCACCCGTTGACGCTGACCCCCGGACAGAGCATGGGCCGCGCGCTTGCCGTATCCGTCCAGTCCGACCATATCCAGAGCATCTTCGACCAGTGTGTTGCGCGCGGCAGCGTTCAGATCCTTGCGGCGGCGCAGACCAAAGGCCACGTTCTGTGCGACGTTCAGGTGGGGAAAAATCGCGTAGCTTTGAAAAACCATGTTCGTCGGGCGGCGGTTGGCCGGGACATTTGCCATCGGCTGACCGTCGATGGTGACGGTGCCGTCGGTGACATCCTCAAACCCTGCAATTGTACGCAAAAGGGTGGTCTTGCCGCAGCCCGACGGGCCCAGAAGCGAAAAGAATTCGCCTGCCTGAATATCCAGGTTGATCCCACGAAGGGCGTGGTAGTCGCCATAATGCTTTTCAACGCCCTGTAGCGTGATCATGGTCATAAAAAGCCCCCTTTGTCTTTCAGGCCCGCACGTCGTAACCCATAGCGCCGCATGGTTTCCGCCAGGATCAGGATCAGGATCGACAGAACCACCAGGATGGTGCCCAATGCCATCACCACTGGCAATCGCTGCGGAAACCTTAGCTGGCTCCATAGGTAAACCGGCAAGGTCGGGTCGGTTCCGCTTAGGAAAAAGGCGATGATGAACTCATCCAGACTGATCGTGAACGAAATCAGCAAAGATGAGATAATGCCTGGCATCACAAGCGGCAGGGTGATCAGACGGAAGGTATTCCACTGGGTTTCCCCCAGATCATGCGCGGCCTCTTCGATCGCCGGGTCCAGATTTTGAAAGCTGGAATTCAGGATAGCGATACAGAAGGGTGTACAGATCAGGACATGGCCCATGATGACCGTCCACAGGCTGATGCCCAGACCGACATTCATGAAGACGATCAGCAGCGAAACAGCGACGATGATTTCGGGCAGGACCAGTGGCAGCATGATCAGACCCATGATGCCGCGTTGGGCGGGAAACCGATAGCGGGTGGCCGCCCGCGCGGCACAAATCCCAAGCAGCGTTGAAAAGACCGCCGTGATCGACGCAACAATCAGGCTGTTGATCACACTTTCATGCAGCGCGGTTGATCGTGCAGCGAAAAGCTCGGTGAACCATCTGGTTGTTCCGCCCTGCAAGGGAAAGGCAATAATCGTGCCGTCATTGAAGGCAAAGATGGGCAACAGCGCGATGGGTGCGTAAAGAAATACCAGATAGACAAACGCATAGATACGCAGGCTGCGTCCACTCATCGTTGTGTCCTTAGAAAGGGCCTGTTCAGGACCAGAAGGATCAGCGCAATTACCGTGACGCTTGCCATTGTCAGCACTGATAATGTTGCGCCCATGGGCTGATTGTCCAACCGCATGAATTGCAGCTGGATCATGTTGGCAATCATGGTGCCGCCGGGGCCACCAACCTGTTCCGGCGTAACATAGTCGCCCACCGTCGGGATGAACACGATCAGAATGCTGGCCAGAACCCCCGGCATCGCCAGCGGCAGGGTCACGCGGATAAATGTCGTCAGGCGGTTTTCGCCCAGATCCCGTGACGCCTCAAGCAGCGATCGGTCAATTTTTTCCAGTGCTACAAAGATCGGCAGAATGGCAAAGGGCGCAAAGGCATGGGCCAGTGTGATGACGACGGCTGTCGGATTATACAGGATGAACTGAAGCGGTGTTTCGATGAGGCCCAATCCCATCAGGCTGGAATTCACAACTCCGTTGAAGCCCAGGATCACTTTCCACAGAAATACCCGGATCAGATAGCTGGTCCAGAACGGAATGGTGATCAGAAAAAGCCAAAGGGATTTATGTCTGGGCGATACATGGAAGCTGATGAAATAGGCAATCGGAAAGGCCAGCAAGACAGTCACCACCGTCACCGCGCCTGAAATCAGCAAAGACCGGCGCAGAAGCTCGGGGTAGATGGGGTCATTGAAAGCCTCGGCGTAATTCGACAGTGTGAAGGTCGCCTCGGTCGGGTTGTCGGGCTGCGGCAGGAAGCTGAACAGCAATATCATCCCCAAAGGCCCCGCCAGCAGCAAAACTGCGTATAAAAGCGGTGGACTGACCAGTTTCAGACCTTTGATTGTATGAGTATCTGACGGCATCTTAAGCTTATCTCACATCAAATTTGACCAGACGGAAAGCAAAAAGATGCGAACCGTTCGAATGAAGCTTTAGGGATTTTAACCATGTTTCAAGCCACTTAGAGACGGATTTTCGACAAATGACGTTCCTCCGCCCGGCAAATGTTAAGCATTGATTAAGAAACGCGCATTAGGGTTGTTAACATTCTCTAACGGAGCCTCAAGATGAAATTCCGCATCCTGTCTGGATTTTTCGGCCGCGTTGGTGACCAGATGATGACAAGGCTGCTCAATCGCGGTGATACATCCGAGGGCGCGGAAATCAGTCAAGATATGACGGGCGTCATTCGCGGGGCGCAGTTTTCGGCAATATTGTCGGTGACCCCAACGATGATGATCGCAAACCTGTGCAATGCCATCGCCCTTTTGATCCTGGAGGTCAGTCTGAACAACATGACACCAGTGACCGCGCTATGGTGTCTGTTGGTGTGTTCTTTTGTAATCAAGGGCTTTACTGGTGTGAAACGGATCAGGAAAACCGGGTTTCGGCACAGTGTCAGCAGTCGCGCAACGGGTGCTATTGTGACGTCGTCGGTCTTTCTGGCCATCGTCTGGATGTATCCGGTTTTATACATCATGCCTCAGGGCGGGCTGCTTGAGGTGGCCTTCATCGCTGCTTTGACAGCAGGGATGATCGCAGGCGGCGCTTTGTCGCTTTACCCCCTGCCATTGGCCGCCATGCTGTATTCCGGCATGCTATTCACGGCATCAGTGGTTGGGTTGATCATCAGCGGCGTTGATCAGCTTGGGCCATTCCTGATCGTCATGGGGGCTTTTTTCGCGGTCGTCGTATCCTCAAGCAACAGGCATACGGGCCTTTTCCTGTCTGAGTTCAAAGGCAAAATCGATGCCGAGCGACAACGCGATATGATCTCATTGCTATTGGGTCAGTTTCATCAGAACAGCGGGTCGTGGCTGTGGCAGGCCGATAAGAATATGGTGTTTTCCACCACGTCCAAACCTTTGTTGCTGGCGCTTGGATTTTCGGAAAATGTGTCTCAGATGCCGAAGATCAGTGAATTTCTGAACATGATTTCGGCGCGCGCTGCGGATGATCGGTATCAGGATCAATTTGAAATTCTGAACAGCGGTGCATCCTTGGTGGGTGGTCAGTTCGAGGTCAAAGTCAAAGCCCAGGATCTGCACGGGCGTGAACGTGTTTTGATCATTGCAGGCAGCCGGGCTAATGACGACACGAACCTGACATTGGGCTATCAGGGCTATGTCAAAGACATCACGCAAGAGGCCAAGGCGAATGCGCGGGTGCATTATCTGGCGACCCATGATGTGGCGACAGGCATCTTCAACTATGCCGAGTTCTGTCGTCGATCCAGTGAATTCATCGAGGCTGTTCCAGGGCCGGATACGGTGATCCTTTTCCTGTTTGTCGACTCGGATAACCTGAAATCGGTCAACGATAATTTTGGTCATGCAGCAGGCGACAAACTGATCGAAACCGTCGCGGACCGGATTGGTCAGTTGGTCGGGCAGGACGGTCTGGTTGGACGCAAAGGCGGTGACGAATTCCTGGTCTGTAAAAGTTTCGATACCGATCAAGACGCGCGGGCCTTTGCACATTGCGTGCATGAAGCCCTGAGTCGCGGGTTGGATCACAAGGGGCGTTCGGTACCGTTGAGTTGCAGCATTGGTGTCAGCCTGCAAACAGCCCTGGAAGCAAACCCGGCCGAGCTAGAGCTTGAAGCGGACCGCGCGCTTTATCGTGCGAAAATGGCCGGCAAAGCGCGGCTTGTGTTCTATGACGCAAAGATGGGCGAAGAACTGAAGCAGGAAAGACAACTGGCCCTTGATCTGAAATCGGCCATAGATAAAGGGCAGCTTAACCTGGTGTTCCAGCCTTTTGTTTCCGTAAACGGCCAAAACATCGTGGGCGCCGAGGCGCTGTTGCGCTGGCAGCACCCCGTTTTCGGCCCCATCAGGCCGGACAAGATCGTCAAATTGGCCGCAGAAGAAGGCTGCAGTTTCGACCTGGCGCTATATGTTCTGCAAAATGCGATCTCGACCGCGTCCACTTGGCCTGATCCGATCTTTGTGTCGGTCAACATCACCGCAAGTGAACTGCAAGACAGCCGGTTTTCATCCGAGGTGATCCATCTGTTGCAGGCCATTGATTTCGCGCCAGATCGCCTTTGTATCGAGATCACAGAATCCGAGGTGCTTGAAACAAGTGATGCTGTGGCCAACAACCTTCGCAAGCTAAGACAGGAAGGAATTTCAATCGCCGTCGATGATTTCGGCGCGGGCTATTCGTCGCTGAGTTATCTGCATAAATACCCCGCCGATTGCGTCAAGGTTGACCGATCACTGGTCACCAACTGTGATCTGCGCCAAAACGGACAGGTCGTCTTAAGTGCGGTTCACAAGATGATCCACGCCACAGGATCCAGGATCATCATCGAAGGGGTCGAGACGCAGGAAGAACTGCAGGTGGTCAAAGCCGCAGGATATGGAATCGTGCAAGGGTATATCTTCTACAAACCCATGCCTGCAGAGGATCTTATCCCCCTTTTTAACAATGACAGCGATGTGAAGGCAAAGATGGCATAGACCGTGTTCGGACTATGCCACGTGATTTGCGATCTTATTCGATGATAATTGCGGGGCTTTCCGGGGCCGGTGCGGGTTCGGCCGCGGGGCTTTCTGGTGCTGCGGGGCCGCAATCCCCCTGAAGTGTCTGATACTGCTGCCGCAGCCAGCTCAACGCCTGTTCCGGGTCGCGATCTTCGATTTGACCCGTCAGCGATGCAAAGACCTCGGATGACCGAGAGTCGTTGATCATTGCATAGCCGGATGGGTTCCCATCTGCATCGACCGATCCACCCAGGGCAATATCATAGACAAAAAATGCAATTGCGACCAGCAACAGCCCACGGATCACCCCGAACAAAAAGCCCAGACCGCGGTCAATCCCGCTGAGCGAAGATCGTTGTATCATGCCAGACAAAAGCGGCGTGAAAAGTGAAAAGACAACCAAAGCTGCTGCAAAGACTGCGGCTGCTGCAACGATAATCGCTATCTCGCAGCTGTCACCGACAAAATCGCCGACCACAGGAACCTCTTTCACCAGCGGTTCGACCTGAGGTGTCAGCAAAAATGCCGCAACGGCTGCACCGATCCAACCGACAATCGCCATTGCTTCGCGGACAAATCCACGGGAATAGGCCAAAATGGCAGACACGATAACCAAAACGACGACGCCGCCGTCAACAATGTTAAAACCTTCCATTCCCTCGCTCCTTTGGTCGCGCTAATCTGCGCCGAAGACATCACCGACAAAACCGGCCAGATCACCAAATTGACGAACAGCGATCCCGTTGATCTGCGACTGTTTCGCACTTGAAGGTGCCATGGCCGTTTTGAAACCAAGTTTTTGGGCTTCTTTCAACCGATTTTCCGTTTGAACGGCGGGTCTTAATGCCCCGGACAGGCTGATTTCGCCAAAAAGGACACAGTCTTGCGGCAAACTAACATCTTCACGTGCAGAAAGCAGAGCCGTTGCAACCGCTAGATCCGCAGCTGGTTCGGTGATGCGTAGCCCGCCCGCAACGTTAAGATAGACGTCTAAGCCGGTGAAAGGTATGCCGCATCGCGCCTCCAGAACGGCTAAAATCATCGCCAGCCGTCCGCCATCCCAGCCCACAACGGTGCGCCGCGCCTGGGAATGCGGCGACGGCGCAACAAGGGCCTGAAATTCGCACAGAACAGGCCGAGTGCCTTCGATGCCGGCAAAGACCACCGATCCGGGCGCAGGATCGCCGCGTTCCGACAGAAACAGGGCCGAGGGGTTTTTGACCTCAACCAACCCACGGCCAGTCATCTCAAACACACCGATTTCGTCGGCGGGGCCAAACCGGTTCTTGACGGCGCGCAGAATGCGGAACTGATGGCCACGTTCGCCCTCGAAATAAAGAACGGTGTCCACCATGTGCTCAACCACGCGGGGGCCAGCGATCTGGCCGTCCTTGGTCACGTGACCGACCATAATGACCGAGATACCGCGCCGTTTGGCAAAGCTGGTCAGTTCATGTGCGGCCGCGCGCACCTGACTGACCGACCCTGGCGCTGCCTCGACATTATCGGCCCACATGGTCTGGATCGAGTCGATGATCACCAGATCGGGCCGTTCGGTGTCAAGCGTTGTCAGGATATCGCGCAGATTGGTTTCCGAGGCCAGCGCGACGGGGCTTTCCGTCAACCCCAACCGCTGCGCGCGCATCCGGATCTGGGCGGCGGCCTCTTCGCCCGAGATATAGATGACCTTCAGCCCGTTGCGCGCAAACCGGGCGGCGGCCTGCAGCAGCAATGTCGATTTCCCGATGCCCGGATCGCCGCCCACCAGCAGGGCCGATGCCTGTACCAGCCCGCCGCCCAGAACACGGTCCAATTCCGCCACTCCGGCCAGGGTCCGTTCAGGCGGGGTTTCTTCGGTCGACAGATCCGTCAGCGCAATCGCCCGCCCCCGCGTCGACCCCAAGGATTTCGAGGATGGCCCCGCGCTTAGCGGTTTTTCTTCGATGATCGTGTTCCACTCGCCGCAGTTTTCACAGCGACCCGACCATTTGGTATAGGTCGCGGCACAGGCCGTACAGGTGAACTGGGGGGATTTGGCCATATCTATGCCTTGGCCGTCGTGGTTGTAACGTCCAGGCGGGACTGTGCGATCGACAACTCGATAGAGGCCAGAATGCAACCGGTGAACAGATAAAGACCCCATGCGATTTCGATCTTGCCCAGACCAATGCCTTTGAACACAACGACATAAAGCGCGACCAGAAAAATGTCTGCCATCGCAAGCTTGCCCAGATATCCGATCACCGGAGATGTGCGGTGATCCAGCAGGCCGAATTGCAGCAAAGCCAATCCGATGGTTTTCAGATATGGCGCAAACAATGCGAACAACGTGACCATCAGCGCCAGAAACACGTCGCTGCCCCAAAGCGACTGCAGGCCCGAAATCACGCTGATTTCCGACAGTCCGAACAGCGGCAGAAGTCCCGCGCGCATCAGGGGGGCAAACCAGGCAATGGGAAAAAGGATCAGCAGCGAAAGGTTCAGGATGCGCAGCACCCATCCGTAGGGGGTCGTTTGAAATGTCATGTCGGTCAGGTGGCAGGCCCGCAGGATTAAGTCAAGTTTAACGCACCGCTTCAATCGGGCCTTCGGCCTTGCCGTGAATGAATTGCTGGACGTAAGGGTCATCGGTCTGGTCCATCTCGGCCACGGTGCCGGTCCACTGGATCACCCCGTCGTGCAGCATGGCAACGCGATCTGCAATGGACCGGACGGAGGTCATGTCGTGCGTGATGGTCATCGCGGTGGCGCCCATTTCAACCACGATTTCGCGGATCAGATCGTTGATGACACCGGCCATGATCGGGTCCAGCCCGGTGGTGGGTTCGTCGAAAAAGATGATCTCGGGGTCCGCCGCGATGGCGCGGGCCAGGCCCACACGTTTTTGCATACCCCCCGAAAGTTCGGCCGGAAAACGGTCGGCCACATCAGATTTCAGACCCACGCGGCGCAGCTTATCAATGGCTATTTCGCGTGCCTCGGCCTTGGGTCGTTTCAATTTGCCGCGCAGCAGACGGAACGCCACATTCTGCCAGACGGGCAGACTGTCAAACAGGGCCGCCCCCTGAAACAGCATGCCGAAGCGGGCCAGGAATGCATCGCGGTCGGCTTCGGTGACATCCTGATCATCGACAATGATCTGGCCGCTGTCGGGTGTGACCAGCCCCAGAACGCATTTCAGCGCGACCGATTTACCAGTGCCGGACCCACCAATGATGACCATGCTTTCGCCCTTGGGTACATTCAGTGTCATGCCGCGCAGCACCTGATTATTGCCAAAGGCCTTATGAACGTCGTTAAGCTGGATCATGCGGAAAACAACAATGCTGTTAGGCCAAAGTTCGCAGCCAGGATCAGAACCGCTGCGGCCTCGACCGAGGATTTGGTGGCCTTGCCGACGCCCTGTGCCCCACGGCCCGAGTTCATGCCATAGTAGCAGCCCATCAGTGCCGCGATCCCACCAAAGGCCGCGCCCTTGATCAGCGATGATATGATGTCGGCCGCCTCAAGAAAATCAGCCGTGTTGCGCAGATAGGTGGCCGGGTTGAATCCAAGTGTCTGCACCCCCACGATAAAACCGCCGGCGATGCCGATGATATCGCCGATCCCCACCAGTATGGGGACCACGATCAATGCGGCCAGAACGCGGGGGGCAGTCAGATATTTCATAGGGTTCGTCGACAGGGTAACCAGCGCATCGATCTGTTCGGTCACCCGCATCGTGGCGATTTCAGCGGCGACTGATGATGTCACGCGGGCCGCGATCATCAGCCCGACCATGACCGGACCCAGTTCCCGCACCATGCCAATGGCGACGATCTGGGGCACGACAGCCTCGGCGTTGAAACGTGCACCACCTGCGTAGATCTGCAGGGCCAGCGCGCCGCCGGTGAACAGCGCTGTCAGCCCGACGACGGGCAGAGAGAAATACCCAATCACAAGAATAGCGTTGAAAAACTCGCCCACATAGAACGGCGGGCGAAAGAAATGGCTGATCGTTTGCAGCACAAACACTGTGAACCGCCCGATCCCGGCCAGCATGTTCAGTGTCTGGCGGCCAAGCGCGCCAAGGGGCGTCAGGATCAGGTTCATCCGATGTACCGTCTGTTGTAGCGTTGCCCAAGCGATGTCAGGATTTCATACCCGATTGTCCCTGCTGTCGCGGCCAGATCATCGACGCCCTGATGGGGGCCAAGGATATCCAGATGCGACGGCACATGCGACAGGGCGCTGACATCAATCGTAATCAAATCCATCGAGACGCGGCCCACAATAGGGCAGGGGGTGTCATCGGCATAAAGCTGCCCCTGATTGCCCATCGCGCGGATCAGTCCGTCGGCGTAACCTGCGGAAACGGTCGCAATCGTGGCGGGTCCGTCGGCGATCCAGGTGTTGCCATAACCCACGGCCTCACCCGGAACCAGTTCGCGCAGCTGTACGATCGGCAGTGATAATTGCACGGGTTTTGACGCAGTATCAAAAGGTTGCCCGCCGTAAAGACCGATGCCAGGACGCGTGATGTCAAAGTGATAGCCCGGATCCAGCAAACAGCCGCCCGTGGCCGACAGGGACAGGGGGCAATCAAGGCCTTCGGTCATCTTGCGAAAGGCTTCCAGTTGAAATCCGTTCATCGGATGCCCCGGTTCATCGGCGCAGGCCAGGTGACTGATAACCATCGCCGGTCCCTGCGCCATGACCAGTTCGGCGACCGCGGCCCATTCGCCGGGTTCCATCCCCAGGCGGTTCATGCCGCTGTCCAGCTGGATGCCAAAGGGGTGTCCTGGCAGGGCTTCAAAATGACGGGTCAGCTGATCGACCGAGTTGATCATCGGGACCAGTCCCAGATCACTGATCATGTCGGTGTCACCGGCCATATGTCCCGAAAAGATAAAGATTTCAGGGCCTTCCCCCAAAGCCTGCCGCACCGCTGCGCCTTCCTCGACCACGGCGACAAAGAACTTGCGTGCCCCCGCCTTGGCCAGTGTGCGGGCCACACGGCCTGACCCCAGACCGTATCCGTCCGCCTTGACCACGGCACCCGTTTCCGTTCCCGATCCGGTCAAACGGTCCAGCGCGCGCCAGTTTTCGGCCACCGCATTCAGGTCAATGGTCAGTGTTCCCGTCGCCATTAGCGCGTTTTGACAGGCAATTGGCGAAGGTCAAGCGAAAACGGGGTTCGATCGGTGGGCTTTGAACAAAAAACGTCGTTGTGAAACCGCAAGCGACTGATGTGATGCCCAGGCTGAATTTCAAAGCTGTTCGACCGTCACTTTTGTCAGATAGAAGGCCAGATGATCCTTGATTTCCGCCGCACCGTCGATGGGGGTTTCATAGGTCCAGGCCGCGTCTTCTATCGTTTCACTTTTGGTCACGATCGAAAAGTAATTCGCAGTGCCCTTATAAGGGCAGCGGGTGGTGCTGTCAGTCGGTTCCAAAAACGCCATCGCCAGATCGCTGCGGGGGAAATAGATGGCGGGCGGATAGGGGCCTTCGCTCAGCTCAAGTGCATCGCTGGATTCACCGATCACCGCGCCGCCGACGCGCACAACCCAAGTGCCGGGTGCCTTGCGAATTTTGATGTGATCTGCCATGTGATCCCCCCTTTTCCTTGCATGACGTTCGTAACAGCACTGTGTCAAAGTGGCCTGCAGGCCCGTTCCAACCACGCCCGCGCACTGTCACTTAACCGGTCCTGCAACCTGGTGAAACAGTCGGCGTGATAGTCATTCAGCCAACTGCGTTCCGCCGTCGTCAGCATATCCAGTCGTATCAGACGTCGATCAATGGGAACATAGGTCAGCGTTTCGAAAGACAACATCTGACGGTCATCCGCGCCGGGCAATTCGGGCGCGGGTTGCACGACGATCAAATTTTCTATGCGGATGCCAAAGGCCCCATCGCGATAATAGCCCGGTTCATTCGACAGGATCATACCGGGTTTCAGCGGAACCTCGGACGCGCGACTGATCCGTTGCGGGCCTTCGTGCACGCCCAGATAAACGCCAACGCCGTGGCCCGTGCCGTGGTCAAAATCCAGCCCCGCGGTCCAAAGGGGAAACCGCGCCAGCGCGTCCAGATCGCGGCCCGCCAGCCCCTTGGGGAACCGCACGCGGCTCAGCGTGATCATCCCCTGCAGCACGCGGGTGAAGCATCTGCGTGGCTCTTCATCGGGGTCACCCATGGCGATGGTGCGGGTGATATCGGTGGTGCCGTCGATATATTGCCCGCCGCTGTCGACCAGCAACAGATCACCGTCGCGGATTTTGCGGTTGGTTTCGGTGGTCACGCGGTAATGCACAATCGCGCCGTTGGGGCCGGTGCCGCTGATGGTCTCAAAGCTGATGTCGCGCAGGGCGTTGGTGGCGCGGCGATAGCCCTCCAGCGCTTTGACCACATCGATCTCAGTCAGGGTTTCGGCGTCTTGAGCATCCAGCCAGGCCAGAAATTCAACCACCGCCGCGCCATCGCGCAGGTGCGCCTCGCGCGTGGCTGTAATCTCGGCGTCAGTTTTGCAGGCCTTGGGCAGGATGCAGGGGTCTTCGTCATAGGCAATCTGAGCCTTCGTCACCTGCCGCGTTACTTCAAGCGGGGCCGATTTCGGATCAACACGGACCGTGCCGGTCAGTTGGTTCAGGTGATCGGTGAAATCAGTGATCGGGTGCAGCCGCACGTCGCCGCCAATGTGATCCGTCAGGTCGCCCAAGCTAGAGTTGTTGCTGAACAGGTCCACGGTCTCATCGGCGCGCAGAATGGCAAAAGCCTGCACGACCGGCATCCGATCAATGTCACTGCCGCGGATATTCAGCAGCCAGGCGATGCTGTCGGGCAGGGTCAGGATGGCACAATCGTGATCTGCGTCTTTCAGTGTTTGCGCAACTTCACTGCGTTTTTCGTCATGAGTTTTTCCCGCGAGATCGGCGGGATAGACGATGGTCTTGCCGTCGGGGGCAGAGGGCTGATCATCCCATATGTGGTCAATCAGGTTCGCCGGATCGGGGCGTAGGGTGATATCGGTACCCTTCAGCGTTTTCTCAATCTGCTCAATCTCATGTTGCGTGTGCAGCCAGCTGTCAAAGCCGATGATGCCGCCGGTCAGCTGATCTTTCAGCCAATCGCCCGGCTTGGTCTCGGGCCAGTTGACGGGGGTAAAGACATCGGCCACCTGATCGCGTACTTGCAACCGATAGCGCCCGTCAATGAAAACGCCCGCGATATCCTTCAGGGCGATGCAGAACCCGGCCGAGCCCGTAAACCCTGTCAGCCACGCCAGGCGTTCATCCCGCGGGGCGACATTTTCGCCCTGATGCACATCTGCGCGCGGGATGATATAGCCATCAAGCCCCTGATCGCCCATCGCGCCCCGCAGTTTCGCCAAACGCGGAGGCCCCTGTTCCGGTGTCGTCGTGGGATCAAAGGTCTGAAACATATGGCGCCCCTTTTGCGGTTTCAGATGTTGTGCCTTTTGGGGCGGGGCTTGTCGAGGGGGAGTAAGTTGATAGTTGAAGTGCTTTATTCAATGTTTTTCAGGAGGTCCCGGATCAAGTCCGGGACCGCGCCACTAGTTTTCCAGTTAAGCCCGTCGTGGAATACGCCGTTTTTGAAATCCGGTTTTTGTCTGCTCGAAGCCTGCCTGATGATAGAAGTTAATAGCGTCAGAGCGGGTTGATCCCGTCAGCAGCATGACCTTATAGCACCCCTGTTGCCACGCAATCTCGGTCGCCGCATCAAGGATCATCTTTCCCAACCCGCGCCGTCTGAAATCCGTATGGGTGACAACATTTTCAATCAGACCATATGGCGTGCCCGCGCGCGTCAGGTTCGGTACAACGACCAGAGTGCAGGATGCAACAAGTTGGCTATCAATCTCGCCCAGAAAAATACCGCTGCCGTCGTACTTCAGAAAGGCGTCAAAAACCGTCTCGGCCTGTGTTTTTGAGGGGCGCCGGTCCTCTGGCATAAGGTGCCGATAGAGGTCCAGCAGGTTTTCTAGGTCTGTACGAACGGCCTGACGAATATGCACGCTGACGTCACCCTGCCTTCTTCAGTCCCATGACCCGCGCCCTTGCCCTTGGGTCGCTGTCGAACAGGCTGGCGAGTTGTTCGGTCATAGCGCCGGCCAGTTGTTCGACGTCGGTGATCGTCACGGCGCGGTCGTAATAGCGGGTGACGTCGTGGCCGATGCCGATGGCGATCAGCTCAACCGCTTTCCGCTTTTCAACCATGGCAATCACGTCACGCAGGTGTTTTTCCAGATAATTCGCGGGGTTAACAGACAGGGTTGAGTCGTCGACCGGCGCGCCGTCGCTGATCACCATCAGGATTTTGCGGGCCTCGACACGGCGCTCCATCCGGCGATGCGCCCATTCCAGCGCCTCGCCGTCGATGTTTTCTTTCAGCAGACCCTCTTTCATCATCAGGCCCAGATTGTCGCGGGATCGCCGCCAGGGGGCATCGGCGGATTTATAGACGATGTGGCGCAGGTCATTCAGGCGGCCGGGCTGTTGCGGACGCCCGTCGGCCAGCCATTGTTCGCGGCACATCCCGCCCTTCCACGCGCGGGTGGTAAAGCCCAGAATTTCGACCTTGACCTGACAGCGTTCCAGCGTGCGGGCCAGGACATCGGCGCAGATGGCTGCGATGCTGATCGGACGCCCGCGCATGGACCCCGAGTTATCCAGCAACAGCGTCACGCAAGTATCTCGGAACTCGGTATCTTTTTCGACCTTGAAGCTAAGTGGTGTCGTGGGGTTGGCGACCACACGGGCCAGCCGGCCTGCGTCCAGAATGCCTTCCTCAAGATCGAATTCCCAACTGCGGCTTTGTTGCGCCTGCAGGCGACGCTGCAGTTTATTCGCCAAGCGGCTGACGGCACCTTTCAGAGGGTCCAACTGCTGGTCCAGATAGGCGCGCAGGCGTTCCAGTTCGGCGGGTTCGGCCAGATCTTCGGCAGCGATTTCTTCGTCGTTTTCGGTGTTGAAAACCTGGTAATTCGGATCAGCGTCGGACACGGGCTGCGGGGCGGGAGGCTCAAGCGGGGCCTCGCCCTCGGGCATATCAGCCTCGTCCCCCATTTCCGCATCGGCCATGTCATCCAGTGTCACACTGGCTTGAGCCGCATCCTGCTGTTCTTCCTGCGATTGCTCGGGCGAGGCCTCGACGTCATCTTCCTGGTCCTGATCGTCCTGCCCGGTGCTGTCGGGTTCCTGATCCGGGTCATCACCGCTTTCGGCTTCATCTTCCTGATCGTCATCGTATTGGTCGGGGTCATCGCCCAACTGATCGCCATAGCCCAGATCGCTGATGATCTGACGCGCAAATTTGGAAAAAGCGGTTTGATCTGAAAGGGTTGCTTCCAGATCGTCCAGCGTGCCGCCTGCGCGATCTTCGATAAAGCCGCGCCAAAGCTGCATCACGTTATCGGCCCCTTTGGGCAGGTCGCGACCTGTGGCCAGATGCCGGATCAGATAGCCCGCAGCGGTGGCCAGTGGTGCTTCGGTTGGGTCCTTGATCTGATCATACCCCCGCCGCATTGCCTCGGACCCGATTTTGGCGTCTATATTTCCCGCTGTGCCGGGCATATGCTGCGCACCAACGGCTTCGATGCGGGCCGTTTCCATCGCTTCATACAGATCCCGCGCCATCTGCCCTTGTGGGGCGTAACGGGCGTGGGTTCCGGTGTCATGAAACTTGTGCCGCAGAGCCAGCGCGTCGGCGGTCCCGCGGGCCAACAAAACTTCGTCCCGTGTCATGCGGCGACTGACCTGTGGCAGCCTGATCGTGTCGGCCGTTTGCCCCGGTGGGTCGACCGTATAGCTGACCGATAGCTCAGGATCATCGGCCATGACCTTGGTGGCCTCGGCCAGGGCTTTTTTGAAGGGATCAGCGGGATTGTCAGAGTTTGTCATAGCGCTGCATCATATGGCGGATTTGCCGATGGTAAAGACCAATCCGAATGAGATGCCTGCGGCATCAGGTTTGAGGTTTTGCGCCGCGCTGGCGCGCGTCGCCGTGCCTGCGGCGCGAGTATTTTTGGAACAATAAAAGAAGGTGTAGTTATTACAAGCCTTCTAGGCCTGAGTAGTCGATATTCCTCAGGACGCGATCAAATTTGTCAGGTTCACGGGACTTGATGGCATTGATGGTTGCAGCAGATCGCATCTGACGCATTTGTGCCTCGGATTGGGTTTCGCACTGACGAAAAGCGTCGGACCAGCCCTGGGCGTAGTCGCGGTCAGAATTGAAGCGTGTCTGGTCCTTGCGAAATTGTTCGAACAGATCACCGGCGGCCTGGCGTCCAGAATGGCATCCGTCATCGAAACCTGCACGATAACTGGCAGATGTATTGGATCTGTCTGATATCATCGTTTCAGATGGTTCCGGTAGATCGCATGCGAACAGTGCAAATGCAGGCAAGGCTATAATCCAACGCATCTTGATCATCCAATATATGCAATTACGGATTCATCAACGACACAATACATCTAAAAGTTGTTTTTTGGCAAGCCCGCTTAGTATAACAGAATGTCATCTTCTTCTTGGTTAAAATACTCTGGGGGTGAAGGCCGTCTCTGAAACGCTCTGGCAGAGCGTTTCAGGCCTGAACGGGCGAAGCCCAGGCGGGGCAAAGCCGCAATTGCGCGCAGCGCAAATCTTACCCCAGGCTCATGCTGGCGGCGCTTTCAGGCAGTTCCTCGTCAAAGCAGCGCTGATAGAATTCGGCAACAGTCTGGCGTTCCAGTTCATCGCATTTGTTCAGGAAGGTCAGTCGAAAGCCGTAGCCCACGTCGCGGAAAATTTCGGCGTTTTGGGCCCAGGCGATCACTGTCCTTGGGCTCATCACAGTCGACAGATCGCCGTTCATGAACGCCGTCCGGGTCAGGTCAGCCACGGTGACCATCTGGCCCACGGTTTTGCGACCTTTTTCAGTGTTGTAATGCGGGTTTTTAGCCAGAACGATGGCGGCCTCGGCATCGTGGGACAGATAGTTCAACGTGGCCACCAGGCTCCACCGGTCCATCTGGCCCTGGTTGATTTGCTGGGTGCCGTGATAAAGCCCCGTCGTGTCGCCAAGGCCCACCGTGTTGGCCGTGGCGAAGATGCGGAAATAGGGGTGGGGGGTGATCACCTGGTTCTGATCCAGCAGGGTCAGTTTCCCGTCGACCTCAAGCACACGCTGGATCACAAACATCACATCGGCGCGACCGGCGTCGTATTCGTCAAACACAATCGCCGTCGGATTGCGCAGCGCCCAGGGCAGGATACCTTCTTGAAATTCGGTGACCTGTTTGCCGTCTTTCAGCTTGATCGCATCTTTGCCGATCAGATCAATCCGGCTGATGTGGCTATCCAGATTCACGCGCACACAGGGCCAGTTCAAACGGCTGGCCACCTGTTCGATATGCGTCGACTTCCCGGTGCCGTGATAGCCCTGGATCATGACACGGCGGTTGTGGCTGAAGCCTGCAAGGATCGCCAGCGTCGTATCGGGATCGAATTTATAGGTGCCGTCCAGATCAGGCACGCGGTCGGACCGGTCGGCAAAGCCCTTGACTTTCATATCGGTATCGATGCCGAATACCTCGCGGACAGAGATTTCTTCGGTTGGTTTTGCATTCATGTCCATGGTCCCGTCCGCCATCATCATACCCTCACGTCTATGCGTGGATTGTGGTGCAACATATCGCCGGAACACGCAAGAGGGGGATGCGGTGGTGGTGCCTTATTTCATTTAGATACTGACGGTTTTTACAGGAAATCCGGTGCGGCAATCTGCGCGTCCGCGCAGCATGCCTGTTTATGACAACTTCAAGTCCCATGTCACGTGGCTGTAACATTGGTTAATGTAACGTGTCCTGCATCGCAAGGCTTGCATGTCGCAAGACCCAGTTGGAGGATAAAGATGGATCGCAAGACAATTGTGAATGACCCCGAATATGGCAACAAGGCCGAGGCATTCGAGGCATTCGACGACATCCCGACAAACCCGAATCTGTCGAATACCATTGGTGACGTGATCAACCGCCGGTACGGTCGCCGTGACATGCTGCGGGGTGCGCTTGGTGTGACGGCTGCGACGGCGCTGTTTGGCACATCCGCCCTGATCTCGCCCAAGCAGGCAGCTGCCCAGACAGCTGCGAACAGCCGCTATAATTTTGACGAACTGACCTGGGGCAACGACATCAATCACCACATCGCCGACGGGTATAACGCTGACGTGCTGCTGCGGTGGGGTGACCCCATCACCGCCGATGCGCCCGAGTTTGATCCGCAAAACCAGACGGTTGAGGCGCAACTGAAGCAGTTTGGCTATAACAACGACTATGTCGGCTATACCGCGCTGGACGAAAATCGTGGCATCCTATGTGTGAACCACGAATACACCAACGAAGAGGTCATGTTCCCCGGTCTTGGTCGTCAGGATCGCGCCGGATTTGAAGGCATGACGAAAGAGATCGTCGACATCGAAATGGCCGCCCATGGTGGCACGGTCGTCGAAATCCAGAAGGGTAGCGACGGCAAATGGTCGGTGAACCGCAACAGCTGGTACAATCGCCGTATTTCGCCTTTTGATACCGAAATGACATTCTCGGGGCCGGCTGCAGGACATGACCGGATGAAAACCAACGCCGACCCAACCGGCCTGGCGGTGATCGGCACGATCAACAACTGCGCCGGTGGTATGACGCCCTGGGGTACGTACCTGATGGCCGAAGAAAACTTCCACGGATATTTCTGGACCGATGTCGTGGATGCCGATGGCGACCCCGATGTGTCGGCCCAGCCCGAGGCCGTATCGATGCGCCGTTATGGTGTGCCTGGTCGTTGGTACGCCTGGGGTCAGTACTATGACCGCTTCAACATCGACAAAGAACCGAATGAGCCGAACCGTTTTGGCTGGATTGTCGAGGTTGATCCGCGCGACCCGACCGCGACGCCGATCAAGCACACGGCGCTTGGCCGGTTCCGCCACGAAGGCGCGGAAACCACCGTCAGCAGCGACGGTCGCCTGGTGATCTATTCTGGCGACGACAACCGCTTTGACTATCAGTACAAGTGGGTGTCGCGGAACGTGGTGAACGAAGAAACCGCTGTCTTCGGCAGCAGCCTTCTGTCGGACGGCACGCTTTATGTGGCGCGGTTCAACGAAGACGGCACCATCGATTGGCTGCCGCTGCGCCATGGTGAGGGCCCGCTGACCGCTGAAAACGGCTTCAAGGATCAGGGTGATGTAATGATCGACACACGCCTGGCCGCCGACCTGTTGGGCGCCACACCGATGGACCGCCCCGAGGACGCTCAGCCACGTGGCGACGGCACGGCCTATATCATGCTGACCAACAACACCCGTCGTCAGGCCGATCAGGTCAATGCTGCCAACCCGCGCGCTGAGAGCGCCTTTGGTCACATCATCGAGATCAAGGAAGAGGGCGGCAACCACGCAGCCACCCGCGGCACCTGGGACATTCTGGTGAAATGTGGTGACCCGACCGTGGCCGAAGTGGGCGCCGAGTGGAACCCCGAGACCAGCGAAAGCGGTTGGTTCGGATCACCCGACAACTGTGCGATCGACGCAGATGGTCGTCTGTGGATTTCGACCGACCAGGGCAGTAACTGGGGTCGCACGGGTAAGTCCGATGGCCTTTATGCCCTGGAAACCGAAGGTGATCTGCGCGGTCATTCGAAACTGTTTTTCCGCTGCCCTGTCGGCGGTGAACTCTGTGGCCCGTACTTCACCGACGACGCCGAAACGCTGTTCCTCGCGGTTCAGCACCCGGGCACCGACGGCACAAAGGACTTCGAGGGGTTCGAGCGTGACTCGACCTTCGAAGACCCTGCGACCCGTTGGCCCGACTTCCAGGACGGCATGCCACCGCGCCCATCCGTCGTGGTCGTCACGAAACAAGGCGGCGGCAAAATCGCTGTTTAATCAAACCACTATTCTTAGAAAGGGTCCCTTCGGGGGCCCTTTTGTTTTTTAGCGACCTCTGGTCGCTTGGCCTGACGGCCTTGAGTATTTGGGCCAAGAAGAATGGGTGTACTGCGCCTTATATCTTCTTCTTGGCTTGGGCTCCGTCCGTTCGGGCCTGAAATCGTCCCCTGGGCGATTTCTTTTTCGGTCCTCACACTCTCGCCGAAGGCAATGCAGCTGTAGGCTGCGGAAAAAACTGTGGCGCGTGGCGTTTGGGTGAATATGATAATGTAAATAAGTAGGGAGGCAGCCATGACAGACACTCCGGCCTTGGGCGTGCCCGACCTTGGGCGCGTCAATATGCAGACGCTGCGCGATGCCTTGGCCCATGGGTGGCGTGATTTCAAAACGGCGCCGCTGTTCGGGCTTTTCTTTGCCAGTGTTTATATTCTGGGCGGTCTGTTGATGTTCTGGGTCACGCAGATCACCGGTCAGACCTATTGGCTCATTTTCGCGGCCATCGGATTTCCGCTGATCGGACCTTTCGCAGCCGTGGGGCTTTATGAAGTCAGTCGCAGGCTTGAAGCGGGCCTGCCACTGCAATGGGCCAGCATTCTGGGCGTCGTCATGTATCAGCGCAACCGGCAACTGCCCTGGCTTTGTGCGATCATCATTATCATTTTTCTGTTCTGGTTTTTCATTGCCCATATGATCTTTGCCCTGTTTCTGGGCCTGTCGACGATGACGAATGTCTCGACTTCGTACGAGATTTACCTGACCCCGAACGGCCTGATGATGCTGGCCTTTGGAACGGCGGTCGGTGGCGCCTTTGCGCTGTTGATTTATGCCATCACCGTTGTCGCCCTGCCGCTTTTGCTGGACCGAGAGATCGATTTCGTCACTGCCATGATCACCAGCTTCAATGTCGTGATGGAAAATCCTGTGCCGATGCTGCTTTGGGCGCTGATCATTGCGTTGATGACCTTTGCTGCGATGATCCCGGCGTTTCTGGGGCTGTTCGTTATCCTGCCGCTGCTTGGACATGCGACGTGGCATCTGTATCGGTCGCTGGTGATCTGACAGCCTTCGGCGAAAAATCACCGGATTGCTGGTCTTCGCCGATGAAATCTCGGCGGATTAGCTGATGCATGCCGGATTGCTGGCCTGGCCCAAAGGTTGCTGGTTCTTTTAGCCAGCCCTTGCGACGCTTCTTTCATCTGATTGAAAGAGGTTGCCGTCATGCAGATCACATCCCGAACCGCTCTGGAAATTGCCTGGCATGAAGCCCTGGTGCGCCAGGCCTATCGCGACAGCGTCGGTGTCTGGACCTGGAGCATCGGGCTGACCAATGCTTCGGGGCATCAGGTCTATCCCCGTTATCTCGACAACCCGCAACCCATTCGCCGTTGTCTTGAGGTCTGGCTTTGGGCGCTGGAACGCTATGCGGTTCGCGTGCGCGGTGCCTTTGACGGGTTCGACCTGACCGAGGCGCAATTCGCCGCAGCCCTGTCCTTTGATTTCAACACTGGCGGGATAACCCGTGCGACCTGGGTGCGGCTGTGGAAAGACGGGGATGTCGACGGGGCGCGCCGCGCTTTCCTCAATTGGCGCCGCCCGCCCGAGATCATTCCAAGGCGCGAGAAAGAACGCGATCTGTTCTTCGACGGCACCTGGTCAAATGATGGGTTTGTATCCGAAATCACCCGGCTGACTGCTGACTATCGCCCGATTTTTTCCAGTGCGGTGCGGCAGGATATACGCGATGATATTGAACGTCTTCTGGGCAATCGGGCCGCGGCATAATCACTGCGGTGCGATGCCCTGATCAGCGGTCACAGGCCGCGGAATGCCAAAGAACGCGATCAGGGCCGAGATCAGGCAAAGCCCGGTGCAGATCCACGCGATGCGGGCGAAAGCGGCGTTCATGGCGATGATGTGGCCTGCCGTATCGGATGCGGCGCCAAAACTGTCCAGTCCGCCTGCCATGGCATAGGTCGACGCCGCCAGACTGCCCATAGCCGCCACCGCCAACAGCCCCGCAATGCGCGAGATGGCGTTGTTCACACCCGAGGCCGCGCCTGAATTCTGATCATCCACAGCGCCCATTACAGCGGCCGACAGGGGGGCCACGACAAAGGCCATGCCAAAGCCAGTCAGCATCATCGCAGGAAAGACGCGGAACCAGACATCCTGATCTGCCATGGTGGCAGCCAGTAACCCATACCCCAGCCCTACGATCAGTGATCCAAAGGCAATCATCCGTCCCGCACCGAACCGGTCGGCCAGACGCCCCGATACAGCAGAAAGGGTCGAGATAAAGACTGACAGTGGCGCAAAGATCGCGCTGGTCACAATTTCTGTCACCCCCCAGCCCGCGATCAGCGTCATTGGCAGAAAGAACAGCATCGCCGACAGGGCGAAGTAAAGCGACAGCGTTGCTATGTTTGCGGCTGCGAACCCCGGCAGGCGGAACAGTCCAAGGGGCATCATGGGGTGTGGCGATTTCAGTTCGACCAGAATGAAACCCACCAGGCAGGCCGCCCCGGCGGCGCCGTAGATCATCGTCGGGCCGTTTGTTGCGGTCAGGGCATAGGCCACCAACCCAAGTCCCGCCGTGGCCAGCAGGGCGCCTGACAAGTCGATACCACGCGGGCCCGCCACCGGGTCCGATTGCACGTGCCGCCATAACAACCAGAGTGCCAGTGCGCCGAAGGGCAGGTTGACGGCGAAGATCCAGCGCCACATCTCATCCCCGCCCAGGGTCAGGGCAACGCCGCCGATGATTGGGCCAAGCGCCGTGGTCAGCGCCGATGCTGCAGCCCATATGCCGATGGCCCGGCCGCGTTCCTCTTTCGGGTAGGTGCGCGATATCAGCGCCAGCGACCCCGGTATCATGAATGCGGCACCGATGCCTTTCAGGCAGCGGGCGATGATCAGGGTTTCAGACGTGGGGGCGACCGCACAGGCCAGGGACGCCAGGACGAAAAAGCAGATGCCGATGGAAAAGATGCGCACAAGGCCAAACCGATCGCCAAGCGCGCCCCCCACCAGGATCAGCGCCGACAGCGTCAGCATATAGGCGTTCGAAAACCACTGCGCCTGTTCCAGGGTGGCGCCCAGACTTGCGCGCATGGCAGGCAGGGCGATGGCCACGACCGATCCGTCGATGAAGCCCATGGAAGATGCCAGAATGGCCGCGATCAGGATAAAACGCCGCGCGCGTGCCTGACACAGGTCGGAATAGAAAGCAGGCGCCGAAGGTATGTTCGGCGCCTGCTGGATCGTCATATTCCTGGCAACCTAGGCTTTTTTCTCGGCCGGTGCTGCTGTTGCTGTTGCAGGCTTGGGCGCGCCGGGCTTGGCACCGGACAGCGGTTCGTCCTGACGCTGAACCGAGCCTTCAAAGTGGGCACCGTTTTCGATCGCGATCGTCTTGTGGATGATGTCGCCTTCGACACGGGCGGTCGACGTCAGGCGCACCTTCAGACCACGGACGCGGCCCAGGACCTTGCCATGAACCACGACATCGTCTGCAATGCATTCGCCCTTGATCACGGCAGTTTCGCCGACAGTCAGCAGGTGGGCGCGAATATCGCCTTCGACGTTGCCTTCGACCTGAATGTCGCCGGGTGTCTTGATGTTACCTTTGACATGCAAATCAGCCGAAATCAGCGATGCAGGTGCTTTTGGTTTTGGGGTCGAAGTCGGTTTTGGATCTGTTGAAGATGACACTGGTGATGTTACCTTATTCTCAGTGGGCTTCGGGGCCTCGGTTGGTTTTGGTGTTGGTTCGTTGATTTTGCTCTTAGAAAACATCTCTTGCAGCCTTGATATAGGTCATTGGGTTGACGGGATTCCCTCCGACGCGCACTTCGTAGTGCAGGTGTACACCCGTTACACGTCCAGACGCTCCCATATCACCGATCTGGTCCCCACGCGAGACCCTTTCGCCAACTTTCACGCGAATGGCGGATAAATGAGCATAGCGCGTCTCAATTCCGAATTCATGTTTGATCTTGACCAGACGGCCATAGCCCGATTGCCAGCCCGCGTGGGTCACAACGCCATCGGCGGTCGCATAAAGCGGGGTGCCTGAAGGTGCTGCAAAGTCAACGCCATTGTGCATCCGGCGACCACCGGTCTTGGGATCACGGCGAAAGCCAAAGGGGCTGGTGAAGCGGAAGGATGATTTTACCGGTTCGGCAAAGGGCGCCTTTTCAGCGGCCAGACGATAGAGGTTCAGCCGGTCCATCTGGTTAAGGATTTCATTGGCGCGGATGCGGTTCTGGCTTTGCTGTTCGCCCTTGGTCGAAAACGACAGGGGGGTCAGCGGGCCACCTTGACCGGAATAGGCGCGCTTGACCTGACGCAGTATTGAATCGGTATCCATACCCGCGGCCGAAAACATCTTTTCCAGCGGTTCGACAGAAACGGTCATGGCTTCTTCCAATTGACGGAAGATGGCGTCATTTTCGTCTTCCATGATCTGGATCTGAAGGGCCAGGTCATCAGCCGTTTCAATGGCGTCCGCAGCATCGGCGATAACGGTGTCGCGTTCCTTGGCTGTCTGTTCCAGTGCATCACTCAGGAAATTGACAGCACCTGCCATATCGTTTGTGCGCACAGGTCCATTTGGCCCAATCTCTGCGTCCTGCAGTTTCGCGGTCAGAACATTGGCATCATAGCGGGCCTCGTCGCGTTCCTGCATCGCGCGGCGCAGGGTGGCGTGGACGGCCTCCATCCCGGTTTCAAGTTCTTTGCGCTGATCTTCCAACTGCAGCAGTTGGGTTTGCATCTGCGACACCTGCTCAAGGGCTGCATTAAAGCGTTGCTGCGCGGCAAGCGCTTCGGCCGTGCGGGCATCGCGTTCTTCGGCAAGTGCATTCAGGCGGGCCTGATACATTGTCTGGTCGCGCTTGGCCTGTTCACGAAAATTACCTGCGCCGATGTTGTCCATCAGCAGGATCGCCGTTGCGATGATCGACCAGGCGATCAAGGCCGATCCGCCAACCCAAAACAGCAGCTGAGAGGTTGGCTTGAGCAAGATAAATCTGGTGTCGGTATCTGAACGTAGAAAAAGACGACGCTCAGGGAACACACGCTCAAGCGCGTGGTTTATTCTGTTGATTAGCGGTGGCTTCACTTCAACTGCCCTGTTCTGTTACCCGGGTTCTTTTATCGCGTTCCCCCAAACGCGGTCCTGAATTCAATTAGCTTTCCTGCGCGATAACCGCAAGATTTTTGGAAAACTATCGGCAAGTTTAGTGACATTATTGCGTTATGGTGGCGTAAAATTGCTTATTTCCGCAACGGAACCTCGTCAGACAGGGGCCAATAGAAATCAGGTGGCAGGCCCGCTTCGGCGCGTTTTTCTTCGTTAAAAGGCGGCTTGAGGGGCCCGTGAAAATAACGGCGCACAAGATCGTGAAAGATCTCTTTCGGATCCTTGTCATGTCGCCCACACAGAAAGTGAAACCATTTCGACCCATAGGCCACATGGTGCACCTCTTCGCTATAGATGACCTCAAGTGCCGCTACAGCCTGATCGTCCTTGGCTTTGCGGAAGATGTCGATCATGCCGGGGGTCACATCCAGGCCGCGCGCTTCAAGCACCATGGGCACGACAGCCAGCCGCCCCATGAAATCCTGTGCCGTGTCTTCGGCGGCGCGCCACATGCCGGCATGGGCGGGCAGGGCGCCATAGTGGCTGCCAAGCCGCGCCAGACAGTCCGAGACCAGACCGAAGTGTTTGGATTCCTCATCTGCCGCCTTCACCCAATCGTCGAAAAACCCAATAGGCATCGGCACATCGGAAAACCGCGCGATGATGTCCCAGTGCAGATCAACTGCGTTCAGCTCGATATGAGCGACCGCATGCAGAATGGCTGCGCGGCCCTCGGGCGTGCCGGGGCGGCGGCGGGGGACATCACGGGGCGACAACAGTTCCGGTTTGTCAGGTCGCGCCGGGCGCAACGGCGGATCAGCCCGACCGATATCGGGGCGGGCATCATCCTGACGCGCTGCAAACCAATCCGCCGCATAGCGCCGCGACAGTTGCGTCTTGGCCACCGCATCGGCGGTCTGCAACACGTCGCAGGCCATTTCTGCAAGCGGCTTGATCACAGCGCTTTCACAGCTTCAAGCACCGCTTCGGCATGACCGGGCACCTTCACCTTGCGCCAGACCTGCGCAATCTTGCCATCGCCATCAATCAGGAACGTCGCGCGTTCGATGCCCATGTATTTCTTGCCGTACATCTGCTTTTCGACCCACACGCCATAGCGTTCGCAGACATCGCTTTCCTCATCCGACAGCAGTGTCACCTTCAGCTCATGCTTATCACGGAACTTGTCGTGTTTCTTGACGCTGTCTTTTGACACACCCAGAATGGTTGCGCCTGCGTCTTCGAAGGCCGCAATATGGTCGGTAAAGGCAATCGCCTCTTTCGTGCAGCCCGACGTATCGTCTTTGGGATAAAAATACAGGACAATCTTCTTGCCCTTCAGATCAGACAGGCTGACCTGGCCCTCGCCGTCCCGTGGAAGTGTGAAATCGGGTGCCTTTTCTCCGATATCTGCCATTTTTTCGCCTTCCTTGATGCAAACAGTTGTGACTTCCGTTCTAGTGCCGGTAAGATGGACTTAAAGGGATGAAACAGCAACATGCCGCAGAATGACCGACGCACCTGAGAAAAAGAAACCTGTCAAGCGGCCCATCGGTCGCCGCGTCGGACGCTTTTGTGTGCGGTCCGGTGCGATGGTTGTACTTTTGATCGGTGCGCTGACCTTTGCCGGATATCTGATGCTGGGCAAGCCTGTCACCGCGCCCGACTGGATCCGGACCGAGGTCGAGGGCCGCATTTCAACCATGTTGCAGGGCGGCAGCCTGACCCTGGGTGAGATTGAGGTTCAGGTGTCAGACGCGCTTGTGCCCACGGTCCGGTTGAACGAATTGAACCTGTATGACGCTAACGGGCGGCGGCTGGCGGAACTGGGCAATATCCAGGCCAGACTGTCGCGCAGTGATCTGATGCGCGGCGAACTTAGCGTCAAGCAGTTGGATGTGAATGGTCTGCTGTTGCGGTTGCGGCGGGCGCAGGACGGATCGCTGGACGTGGCCTTTGCCGAAGATGCCGAGGCCGTCGACCAGGCCGATACGCTGGCCGAACTGCTGGCCGGTATTGACGCACTGTTTCAGGAACCGCAGCACGCCAGCATCGGACGCATTGCGATCAATGGTCTGACCCTGCGCTATGAAGATCTGCGCGTGGGGCGTGTCTGGATCGCCGATGGTGGCCGCGTTGTACTGACGCAAGATGCGCAAAGCCTGCGGTTGCGCACCGATTTTGCGTTGCTCAGTGGCGGGGCCGATGTGGCAACGCTGATGATGACCTACGAAAGCCCCAAAGGGCAGATCGCCGCACAGATGGGGATGACGCTGAAAAATGTCCGGGCGACCGATATTGCGCTGCAGACCCCGGCGCTGGCCTGGATGGCCGGTCTGGACGCGCCGATTTCGGGCAATATGCGGTTTGATGTGAACGAAGACGCCACCCTGGGGCCGCTCTTTGGTCGGATGCAGATCGGCCAGGGCGCGCTGCAGCCAACGCTTGAAACGCAACCGATCCGCTTTGAAAAGGCCCAGGCCTATTTCACCTATGACCCCGCACAGGAACTGATCAGCTTTGATCAGGTCAACGTCATAAGTGACGCCGTTTCTGTTCAGGGCGAAGGGCGGACTTATCTGCGCGATTTTGAAAACGGATTGCCGCAGACCCTGCTGTCGCAACTGTCGCTGACAGATCTGACGGCGAACCCCGAAGGTATCTTTGAAACAGCCCTGCCGTTCGAACAGGCCGTATTGGATTTCAGGCTGCGGCTTGACCCCTTTACCGTCGATGTCGGACAGGTTGTTCTGATGCAGGGCGATACAAAGGTGCAGGCCAGCGGCCGCGTGCGTGCGGCTGAAAACGGCTGGCAGGTCAAGATGGACAGCACGGTGTCACAGCTGTCACCTCAACAGGTGCTGGCCCACTGGCCCGCAACCTTCAAGCCGCGCGTCCGGGACTGGTTTGCGCAGAATGTGATCAATGGGCAAGTCACCGATGGCCACGCCGTGCTGCGCTTTGATGCGGGCAGCAAGCCGATTTTTCACGTTGGATTTGATTTTAAAAATGGCGCGTTGCGGTATATCAAATCGCTGCCCGTGATGCGCAATGCGGTGGGTCGCATGACGATCACCAACGACAGACTGATCGCCGTGGTGGATCGGGCCCAGGTCACCGCGCCTCAGGGTGGCCGGATCGATGTGACCGGCGCGACATTCGAAATCAACGATCTGAAGGCGCGTCCGGCGCCTGCTGAAATCAGTGTTCAGACCAACAGCACAATCACTGCTGCTTTGGCGATCCTGGACGAAAAACCGTTCGAATTTCTGACCAAGGCCAATCAACCGGTTGATCTGGCCGACGGGCAGGCGCTGATGTCGATTGATCTGGCGCTGCCCCTGAAACGCGGACTGACGATCCAGGATGTCAATTTCGACGTGCGCGGCGACCTGCGCAACATGCGCACCAGCCGGTTGATCAAGAACCGTCTTCTGGCTGCGGCCAATCTGCAGGTGACGGCGACCCCCACACAACTGACCGTTGGCGGGCGCGCCCGTCTGGGGCAGGTGCCGGTCGATGCCGTCTGGACGCAACCCCTTGGCCCCGGTTCGGACCAGGCGGGCAGCCGGGTCGAGGGCACGCTTGAGTTGTCGGAACGTTTCATCGATGAATTCGGCATTGCTTTGCCCGCTGGCAGTGTACGCGGCACGGGGCAGGGTGATTTCACATTGCAGATCAACCGCGACCAGCCGGTGCGCTTCCTGATGTCATCGGATCTGCAGGGCATGGATCTGCAGTTGCGCGACATCGGCTGGACAAAACGCGCCAATCAGGCGGGTCAGTTTGCGATCAGCGGCGCGCTTGGGGTGCCGGCCCGCATCGACGCGGTCGAGATCAGCGGCGGCGGCCTGCAGGCTGCGGGATCGGTCGAACTGAACGAAACCGGTGGTATGCGAACCGCGCAGTTTTCACAGGTGCGTGTCGGGGAATGGCTGGATGCGCCCGTGACGCTGAATGGACGCGGCGCGGGCCGTGCGCCCGAGGTTGTCATAAACGGCGGTCGCATCGATCTGCGCAAGACGACCTTTGGCGATGGCGGCGGCACGGGGCAGGGCGGGCCGATGCAATTGGAACTGGACGAAATGATCGTCAGTGACAGCATCCGCCTGTCCGAGTTTCGCGGGGCCTTCAGCGCCGAGGGCGCCTTCAACGGGCAGTTCACCGGCCGCGTCAATGGCCAGACCCTGGTGCGCGGTCTGTTGGCACCCAGTGAAACCGGCACCGCGATCCGCATCAGATCCGACGACGCGGGCGGTGTTCTGAGGTCCGCCGGTGTCCTGTCGCAGGCCCGTGGTGGTGATTTCGACATGACGCTTTGGCCCGCACGCCGCGAAGGCACCTATAATGGAAGGCTGGCCGTGGCGGACACGCGCATTCATAACGCGCCCGCTCTGGCCAGTATTCTAAGTGCGGTCAGCATCGTGGGCCTGTTGGATCAGATGGCGAACTCGGGCATTCTGTTCAGCGATGTGCAGGCGCGCTTTGCCCTGACGCCAAATCAGGTGATCCTGACCGAAAGCAGTGCTGTTGGTCCTGCCATTGGCCTGTCGATGGATGGGACCTATAACTTCAATTCCGGCCAGATGGATATGCAGGGCGTGCTGTCGCCCATCTATATGGTGAATTCGATCGGATCGGTCCTGACCCGACGGGGCGAAGGGCTGATCGGCTTCAACTTTAACCTGCGCGGCACGGCATCCGACCCAAGGGTTGCGGTCAACCCGCTTTCCGCGTTAACGCCCGGCATGTTCCGCGAAATATTCAGAAGACCCCCACCAAGCGTATCCCAGTGAAACTCAGCGACTTTGACTTTGACCTGCCCGAGGCGCTGATCGCCACGCGGCCAGCCCGCCCTCGGACCTCGGCCCGGCTGCTGCTGGCGCAGGGGGGCGTCCTTCAGGACAGACATGTCTTTGATCTGCCCGACATTCTGCGCCCCGGCGACCGGCTGATCCTGAATAATACCAAGGTGATCCCGGCCCGCCTGACGGGTACACGCCGTCGCGACAGTTTGCAGGGCCTCGTCGAAGCCAGGATCGAGGTCACGCTTCTGACGCCGCAGCCCGACGGCGGTTGGAGCGCCCTGTTAAAGCCCCTGCGCAAGGTCAAGGATGGCGAAGTGATCGAATTTGCCGCCGATCTAAGCGCCACGGTCACCGGACGGCAGGATGGTCAGGCGATTTTGCAATTCAATCTGATCGGTGATGATTTCGATGCCGCCCTTGCTGAAGCCGGTGCCATGCCACTGCCGCCTTATATTGAGGCCAAGCGCAAGGCCGATGCCCAGGACAGCCAGGATTATCAGACCGTCTTTGCCAAACACAAAGGCGCGGTTGCGGCGCCCACGGCCTCGCTTCATTTCGATCAGGATCTACTGGATCAGATCGCCGCCAAAGGCGTTGAGTTCACGCAAGTGACCCTGCATGTCGGTGCGGGCACCTTCCTGCCTGTCAAGGTTGATGATATCGCCGATCACAAGATGCATTCCGAATGGGGCGAGGTATCGGGGCAGGCCGCAGCCCAGATCAACGAAACCCGTGCCGCCGGTGGTCGGATCATCCCCGTGGGCACCACCGCCCTGCGCCTGATCGAAAGCGCGGCGCAACCTGACGGCACCATGCAGGCCTGGCGCGGCGACACCGATATTTTCATCACACCCGGTTACCGATTCCGTGTCACCGACGGGCTGATGACCAACTTCCATTTGCCGAAATCGACACTGATGATGCTGGTTTCGGCCCTGATGGGGGTGGATCCCATTAAGCAGATTTATGCCCACGCCGTTCACGAAGGTTACCGTTTTTTCTCGTACGGTGATGCATCGCTTTTGATCCCCGACAACCCGAAGACGACATAAAACGACGCAAACCGGATTGATCTGTCCGCCCGTGTCGTGTCCATTGCCCGTGAACTGAACAGGAGCATCCGATGATTGAAGTTCTGCGCGGCTCATGGGCTTTGCTTCTGGGGATCATGCTGCTGATGATCGGCAATGGCCTACAAAGTTCGCTGATCGGTATTCGCGGCGAAGATTTCGGGTTTTCCACATTCGAAATGTCGGTGATCATGTCGGCCTATTTCGTGGGCTTTCTGGGCGGTTCACGCCTGGCGCCCGAGCTGATCCGCCGTGTGGGACATGTGCGCGTCTTTGCGGCGCTCGCCTCATTCATCTCGGCCATCTTGATCCTGTACCCCACGCTGCCCTATCTGACCAGTTGGACCCTGGGCCGGATGCTGATCGGGTTCTGCTTTTCAGGCGTCTATGTGACCGCCGAAAGCTGGCTGAACAACGCGGTGACGAATGACAATCGCGGCAAGGCGCTGTCGCTCTATATGATTGTTCAGATGGCAGGCGTGGTCACCGCGCAGGGCATGCTGGTGCTGCCTGACCCGTCGGGCTTTCTGCTGTTCGTGATCCCGTCTGTTCTGGTGTCGATTTCCTTTGCGCCGATCCTGTTGTCGATTTCGCCGACGCCCGCCTTTGACACGGCAAAACCCATGACAATTCAAAACCTTATCAAGGCATCCCCTCTGGGCTGCATGGGGATGTTTTTGCTGGGCGGTGTCTTTGCGGCGCAATTCGGGATGTCGGCGGTCTATGCCACGATGGCCGGTCTGTCGCTGACCGAAATCTCGATCTTTATCTCGACTTTTTATGTGGGCGCGCTGCTGTTGCAGTATCCTATCGGCTGGATTTCAGACCGGGTGGACCGGCGACGTCTTATCCTTATTCTGGCAGCCATTGGTGGTGTTGGCAGCGCCATTGGTTTTCTGTTCAACGGCACCTATGCTGCCATTCTGACGTCGGCCTTTCTGATCGGGGGTATGTCGACACCGCTTTACGCCCTGCTGATCGCCTATACCAATGACTACCTGGAATACGAAGACATGGCGGCGGCTTCAGGCGGGCTGATCTTTATCAACGGGATCGGTGCCATCTTTGGTCCGCTGATCACAGGCTGGATCATGGGCTTGATCGGACCGGCGGGGTTCTTTGTCTATGTCGGCATCCTGATGTTCGGCCTGTCAGGCTATGCGCTTTACCGGATGACGCAGCGCCCCGCAGGCATCGCTGTCGACGACACCACATCCTATGCCCCGCTGACGCCCTCGGCGTCACCTGTTGCGGTTGAGGTCGCACAAGAGGTGTTCATTGAAACATCTATTGAAGACGAAAGTGCTGAAAATGATGCATCGGCGTAAATCTGCAGACCTGTTAACGCAAACCTGTTGCGCCTTGAAATCTCTTTTGTAAGGCTTTGATAGATAACAAGCCTTGGGGGTGGCCGAAGAAGGGAGGCCCGGAAGAAATGACAACACCAGAAGAGATTTTGGCCTTTTGGCTGGATGAGGTGGATCAGAAATACTGGTACCAATCAAATGATGCATTGGACCGGCAGATCCGCGAGAAATTCGAACAGGCCTGGCAGGACGCCATGGATGGCACCTGCGGACTGTGGCTGACCTATCCAAGCGGCACGCTGGCTTATATCATCCTGCTGGATCAGTTTCCCCGCAATATGTTCCGCGGCACGGCCAAGGCTTTTGCCAGTGACAAACATGCGATGGCAGCGGCCAAGATGGCTGTTGACCACGGGTGGGATATGAAAATCGACGAACCGGCGCGGCAGTTCTTCTATCTGCCCATGATGCATTCGGAAAACCTGTGCGATCAGGAACGTGCGGTACGGCTGATCCTGACCCGTATGCCGAAAACAGGCGCTGACAACCTGCTGCATGCCAAGGCCCACCGCGAAGTCATTCGCCGCTTCGGCCGCTTCCCCTATCGGAATGAGGCCCTGGCCCGCGAAACCACCGTGTCCGAAGCGGCCTTTATCGATGAGGGCGGCTATGGCGCTACTGTCGAGGCTTTGCGCGTCTGATCGCGGGTTTTCGCCGGTGTTGATCACATAAGGAAGTGGGATCATTGATATGATCCCGCCCGGCATCAATATTCTCTGCAGAGGGATTAAAATTCAACTGACGGAGAAAACGATGAAGTTTCATTCAGCTGTGCTGATGTCTGCAGCCTTGGGTGTATCGCCTGCGCTTGCCCAGGAAAATCGAACAGGCTTCAGCGCGGGTGTCGCACTGGGCTTTTCCACTGATCTTTATATCGGTGACGAAAACGATCCCGCGCTGCTGCCGCTGCTGGAATATCGTGGCGACCGGTTTTCCGTCGGAACACGCGGGGCGTCCTTCACGGCGCTGTCTGCCGAAACCTCAAAACTCGACCTGGTTGCGCGCCCGCGTTTTACCGCGCTGGATGATCCCGATGCCGACGAACTGGACGGCATCGACCGCGACCTGACCTTGGACGCCGGTTTGCAGGCCACGTATAATTTCACCGATGACCTGATGATCTCGGCCACGCTGCTGCAGGAAGTCACCGGCGAACATGACGGACAGGAATTCATTGGCGAGGTCGAAAATACAGTGCGCCTTGGCCCCGTGCCGGTTCGTCTTGGGGCTGGCATCAGCTGGAAAAGTGATGATCTAAGCAACTATATGTTCGGCGTTTTTTCTGATGAGGTTCGCGCCGGTCGCCCCCGCTATGACCTTGATGCGACAACGACACCCTTTGTCAGCGTCTCGTCCGGGTTTCCCCTGTCCGATCGCGCGATGTTGATCGGGGGTCTGCGGGCTGATTTTCTGGGCGACGAAATCTCGGACAGTCCGATCGTCGATGAAGACCAGGTGATCAGCGGCGTGGTCGGGCTGACCTTTTCTTTCTAAGGCAAGGCCCTGAAAAAACTTACTGATCTGTTGAACCGTTTTCGCCCGGTGGGCACCACCGGGCAGCGCCCGACCGCCCCCCATGGGCGGGCGCTTCACGCCCACCCGCGGACGGTCGCTGCCCTTTGCACTTCCTTTCATGATATAATTTTCAAGGCGGCGTTTGAGGAGGAGGGCCGGTAACCTAACCACACAGGACTCGACAGAATAAATCCTCTGCGCTAAATATTGAACAAGCGTTCAATAATGCGCGAGGGAGGGTCCGATATGTTCACTGCATCCATGCAATTCGATCTGGGTGAGGACGTCAATGCACTGCGCGAAATGGTGCACAGATGGGCGCAGGATCGCGTCAAACCGATGGCGGCCGAGATCGACAAATCCAACAATTTCCCGCCCGAGCTGTGGCCTGAGATGGGTGAACTGGGTCTGCTTGGCATCACCGTCGACGAAGAACACGGCGGCGCGGGCATGGGCTATTTGGCCCACACCATCGCGATTGAGGAAATCGCGCGCGCCTCAGCCTCGGTTTCGCTGTCCTATGGGGCGCATTCGAACCTGTGCGTCAACCAGATCCGCCTGAACGGGACCGAAGAACAGAAACAGCATTACCTGCCCGGCCTGATCAACGGTGACCACGTGGGTGCCCTGGCGATGAGCGAGGCTGGCGCAGGCAGCGATGTCGTCAGCATGAAAATGCGTGCCGAAAAGCGCAACGATCACTACCGCCTGAACGGCACGAAATATTGGATCACCAATGGCCCCGACGCCGACACGCTTGTCGTCTACGCCAAGACTGACCCCGATGCGGGGTCCAAAGGCATCACCGCCTTTATTGTCGAAAAAACCATGAAGGGCTTCAGCACCAGCCCCCATTTCGACAAACTGGGCATGCGCGGGTCGAACACGGCTGAACTGATCTTCGAAGACGTCGAGGTCCCCTTTGAAAATGTGCTGGGCGAGGAAGGCCGCGGCGTTCAGGTCCTGATGTCGGGACTGGATTACGAACGCGTTGTGCTGGCGGGTATCGGCACCGGCATCATGGCCGCCTGCCTGGACGAAATCATGCCCTATCTGTCCGAGCGCAAACAGTTCGGCAAACCCATCGGCAGCTTCCAACTGATGCAGGGCAAAATCGCCGATATGTACACCGCCATGAACACCGCCCGCGCCTATGTGTACGAGGTCGCCAAGGCCTGCGACCGTGGGCAGGTCACCCGCCAGGACGCAGCAGCTTGTGTGCTCTATTCCAGTGAAGAGGCGATGAAACAGGCCCACCAGGCCGTTCAGGCCATGGGCGGTGCAGGCTTCATGAACGACACCCCCGTCAGCCGCCTGTTCCGCGACGCCAAACTGATGGAAATCGGCGCCGGTACCAGCGAAATCCGCCGCATGCTGGTCGGTCGGGAATTGATGGGGGCGATGGGGTGAGGGTTCTAGCGCTTCTCATTATTTTGGGGGCGGCGATGCAGGCATGGTCAAATCCTGTTTCAGGCACCTCGCCCTCTGACTATGCCGCTTTGAAGCGATGTACTGAAGAAGCTATTGAAAATAAACGTGATATATCAGTTTGCAAAAGCACTGTTGCATCATCTTGCGAAGATACCTTGATTGAAGCTGACGATGTAAAGCGCAGGTTCGATTGTGCGCGTGTCGAAGAATACGCGTGGACGCGATTGGCTCTTGTCTACTCAAGCCAGGTCACCCCCGATAACGTAAAACAATCCGATTTCTCAGAAGAAGAGTTTCTGGCTGAACTGGAACAGCGCCATGCTGATACGAGAGAAAACTGCTTTCAACAGCCAATTGGAGCAGAAGTTGCATTGGTGGACTGCCTGATTGATCGACGTATTGATGAAGTCAAATGGCTTCAGTCCTATTTGGATATTGAGATGGCTGAATGATTTGCTCAGAACGTACCAAATTCAAGCTTTGTTCGTTCGTCATGCTGTTCTCGATTTTATTCTGCAGATCATTATTTGCCGACCCACCCCCACCTTCTCCCCAGACAAGCCAAACCTGCGTGCAGGACAATTCCGGCATTAACGACGATCCCACCAAACTGCGCGACTGTTTCCTTTTGTCGACGCGAGAATGTGAGGCCGAGGAACCTTTTGTCTTCTGCGCCTCGCGTGAGTTGGAGTACTGGAACGGCCTGATGGCGCAAGACCTTGTCCGACTGATGCAAATGGGCGCCGAATACGATCAGGACACCCCTTACGAATACAGCTTCTCGCAATCCGTCCTCGCCTCGCAAACCGCATGGGAAACCTACCGCGACGCGCAGTGCCACATGGTCATGAAATCCATGTTTGGCGGTTCGGGCGAGGGGCCCGAACAAGTCCGATGCCTGCTTGAAACGACAGTCGACCGCGTCATCGCCCTGCGCAAGATGAAGTAGATGCTGACCAAGACCGGATCATATCAGGCGCTTTATGACCGCTTTCGGTGGGACCTGCCGGACCGGTTGAACATGGCCGAACAGACCTGTGACCGGTGGGCGGTGACTCAGCCAGACAAGACGGCGATCATCGATCTGTCCGACGGCACCCGCCGCAACATCAGCTATGGGCAGCTTTGGGACATGTCGCGGCGGATCGAATATGCGCTGCTGGATCGGGGTGTCGAACGCACGGACCGGATCGGTGTGCTGCTGTCTCAGTCCCCCTGGACGGCGGCGGCGCATATTGCGATCTGGCGGATGGGGGCGATTTCGGTGCCGCTGTTCAAGCTGTTTCAGCGGCAGGCCCTGGAAACGCGGCTGACTGATGCCGACGCCCGCATTGTGATCACGGACGCGCCAGACATGCTGGACGGGCTGGCGGTGAATGTGCTGCAGCCCGATACTCTGCCCGAGGCCATAAACGCGGGTCAGCCGGCTGAAACCGGCCCCGACGATGCCGCGATCCTGATCTATACCAGCGGCACCACCGGCGCGCCCAAGGGCGCGTTGCACGGGCATCGTCTGCTGACAGGACACCTGCCGGGGGTCGAGCTAAGTCATGATTTTCTGGGTCAGCCGGACGATTGCCTTTGGACCCCCGCTGACTGGGCCTGGATCGGCGGGTTGTTCGACGTGCTGATGCCTGGTCTGGCGTTGGGCGTGCCGGTTGTGGCCGCGCGCACCGATAAGTTTTCTGCCGTTTTTTGCATGAACATCTGCCAGCAAGCCTCTGTCAGAAATATCTTTTTCCCGCCCACTGCCTTGCGGATGCTCAAGGCTGCCGATGCCTCGATACCCGGCCTGCGCTCGGTCGCCAGCGGCGGCGAACCCCTGGGCGCCGAGATGCTGGACTGGGGCCAACAGGCCTTTGGCCTGCAGATTAACGAATTCTATGGCCAGACCGAATGCAACATGGTCGTGTCGTCATGCGGCGCGCTGTTCCCCGCCAGCCCCGGCTGCATCGGCAAACCCGTCCCCGGCCATCGGGTCGAGGTCATCGATCAGGCAGGGCAACCCACCACCGACGAAGGCGACGTGGCGATCCACCGTGGCTCGGCCGCTATGCTGCTGGAATACTGGCGCCGCCCGGACGCCACGGCGGAAAAGTTCCGCGGCGACTGGATGCTGACCGGCGACCGAGGCATTTGGCAGGGTGACTATCTGCGCTTCGTGGGCCGCGACGACGACGTGATCACCAGCGCAGGCTACCGCATCGGCCCGGCCGAGATCGAAGACTGCCTGCTGACCCATCCCGCCGTGGCAACTGTGGGTGTTGTGGGGAAACCCGACCCGGAACGAACCGAAATCGTGAAGGCCTACGTGGTGCTAAAGCCGGGGTTCGACGTGACGGCGGAATTGGCCGATGAGCTGCAAAACTGGGTCAAAGAACGCCTTGCAAAGCATTCCTACCCAAGGGAAATTGCGTTTATCGACAAGCTGCCCATGACCGTCACGGGCAAGGTCATTCGGAAGGAATTGAAAGTGCGGGCCGCCAGTGAGGGACAGACGAAATGACCCTCTTTTCCTGCCAAACACGCTCATTTTTTTCCGGCATTGTCTTAGTCATGGCATCTCAGGCTGTCGCTGATGACAACAAACATGACCGATACGAAACCATTGCCGCGTCCTGCTACGCAACCGCGCAAAATGATAATGAACGAAAGTCATGCGCTGGCGCTTACACCCGATCTTGCATTGATGACTTGGCTCACAAATCCAGCATGGCAATGAATGGATGCGCCGGGGAAGAAGCCGACTATTGGTACGGTGTGGTATCCAACCGTTTTGATGACCTGCTGGTCATTGCCGAAGCGCGGGATGCAGATTTACGCCAGATTGGATCAAAGGTGCAGGGCCATGTCACTGCAACAAAGCAAATGCAGGCAGCCTGGCGCGAGTGGCGCGATGCAGTTTGCCGGTACGAAGCAACAGATATGCTGATGGGCACCGGTGCATCTTCGATTGAGAGTGTCTGCAGAACGGAGCTGGCGTTGGATCACTTGATTTACATCGAACGCCGTCTGGCGAACGAAAGGCGGTCAGCACAATGACAATTATAAAAACTGTGTTTGAAACCAACGTCTGCAAGGGTGCGCGTCAGGTTGCATTCACTCTCGCATTGCTGACAGCAAACACCGCACAGGCGCAGGATTTCGATCAGTTTGACGCTTGCATTGGGCCAGAGTTGGAAAAGCGTGCTGTCTATCAAAGCTTGCTTTCATGTAGCTTAAGTTCTGGCCAGCCATGTGATGCTGAAAAGCTCATAAATTATTCCTCTGCTTCGTACAGTGCTGTTCGCAATAGTTGTGCATTTGACGAAATCGACAGATGTGTAATGAGTGATCAGGTGAACGTTTGTCTGGAAAACTTCAAACAAACTCTACAGAATTTACGTCAAGGTGTTGTCAACAATCTTGACGCAGACCTCGTAGAGCGTGTGGCGCCTAACCTGGACAACTTGACCCAAAAACCGCGTCAGGAACAACTGGAGCGTTTGCATGGCCTGTTCGACGGGTTGTACAACCAAGAACTATGCAAATCCTACACGCACTTGGAAGAAGGCATTGGTATATCCCCAAACCTCTTTTGCGATACATTTTTTGCGTTAATCGCATGGTCAACTGCCGAAGATTTCCGCGACAGGATTATCATGGAAGAAAAGAAGGGCTTGCAATGACATATAAAAACATCATGGGTCCGCTATGAAACTCACCTCAACCTTTATCCCGACCTCTGATCAGGCCCAACAGAACCGTGCGGCGCATCTGAAGGCGTTGGCGCTGATCGAAGATGCTGCCACTCAGGCCGCGGCGGGGGGTGGTCAGCAGGCGCGGGACAGGCACCTAAGCCGGGGCAAGATGTTGCCGCGTGACCGGGTGGCGAATGTGCTGGATCCAGGGTCGCCATTCCTTGAGGTCGGCGCGACGGCGGCGCATGGGATGTACGACGGGGCCGCCCCCTGCGCGGGCGTCATCGCGGGCGTGGGGCAGGTGCAGGGGCAGGACGTCATGGTCATCTGCAACGACGCCACCGTCAAGGGCGGCACCTATTATCCGATGACCGTCAAAAAGCACCTACGCGCCCAGGAAATCGCCGAGGAATGCCATCTGCCCTGCATCTATCTGGTCGACAGCGGCGGTGCGAACCTGCCCAATCAGGATGAGGTCTTTCCCGACCGTGATCACTTTGGCCGCATCTTCTATAATCAGGCGCGGATGTCGGCCAAGGGCATCCCGCAGATCGCGGTTGTCATGGGGTCGTGTACCGCGGGCGGGGCCTATGTGCCCGCGATGTCGGATGTCACGATCATCGTTAAGGAACAGGGCACGATCTTTCTGGCCGGTCCCCCCTTGGTTAAGGCCGCAACGGGCGAGGTCGTGACAGCCGAAGACCTGGGCGGCGGCGATGTGCACACGCGCCTGTCCGGTGTGGCCGATTATCTGGCCGAAGATGACGCCCATGCGCTGGCTTTGGCACGGCGGGCGGTTGGGTCATTTAATCGCGCGAAGCCCTTGACCGTGCAGTGGGAAACGACCCAGGCCCCCGCCTATGACCCTGAGGAATTGCTGGGCGTTGTCCCCGCCGACCTGCGCACGCCCTATGACATTCGTGAGGTCATCGCGCGGGTGGTCGACGGGTCGCGCTTTGACGAATTCAAGCCCCGGTTTGGCGAAACGCTGGTCACCGGTTTCGCCCATGTCAACGGCTGCCCCATTGGGATCATCGGCAACAACGGGGTGCTGTTTTCCGAAAGCGCGATCAAGGGCGCGCATTTTGTGGAACTGTGCTCTCAGCGTCGTATCCCTTTGGTTTTCCTGCAGAATATCACGGGTTTTATGGTTGGACGAAAGTACGAAAACGAAGGTATCGCGCGGCATGGGGCCAAGATGGTGACCGCGGTCGCCACAACCAGCGTGCCCAAGATCACCATGGTCATCGGCGGATCCTTCGGCGCGGGCAACTACGGGATGTCGGGCCGGGCCTATCAGCCGCGCTTCATGTTCAGCTGGCCCAATTCCCGCATCAGCGTGATGGGCGGCGAACAGGCGGCTGGCGTGCTGGCCACCGTCAAGCGGGCGGCGATGGAAAAGGCGGGCGAAAGCTGGTCCGACCAGGACGAGGCCGACTTCAAACGCCCCACGATTGAGATGTTTGACCGCCAATCCCACCCGCTTTACGCCAGCGCGCGCCTATGGGACGACGGCATCATCGACCCCCGCAAAACCCGCGACGTGCTGGCGCTGTCCCTCTCCGCCGCGCTGAACGCACCCATCGAAGAGACACGCTTTGGCGTGTTCAGGATGTAGGGCGGTACCGGTCATGAAGAGAACTCAACAGATTTTTCCGTCGTTTCGATCAGTACATCCCGCCCGGTGGGCACCACCGGGCAGCGACCGGCCCCAGGGCGGGCGCTTCTCGCCCACCCTCGGGCCGGTCGCTGCCCTCACCGCTATAGTGCAGAATAACCAATGACCCTTGACGAGGCCCTTGCCCAATACCCCGGCGCCGAAAGCTTCACCTTCGGCGATAGCAAAGCACTTTGTGATGATCTGCTGGCGTTGGTTCGTGCCGGTCAGAAAACCGCCACATGCGGCGCGTTGCGGGATTTCGGGCCAGGGGGTGACGCGATGCCCGTAGTCGGTCGGCAGGACATCGCGCTGGAATGGGATGGCGCACCGGCCCTGATCATCGAAACCATCGACGTCAGCATCACCCGCTTTTGTGACGTCACCGCCGATTTCGCGCTGGCCGAGGGCGAAAATGACAGCCTTGACGGCTGGCGAAGCGATCATCAGACCTATTTCGAACGAAATGGGGGCTTTGATGCGCAGATGGAACTGGTCTGCGAACGCTTCCGCCTGATCAGGGATTTTGCCGATGACTGATGATCCGAAACCAACCGAAACCGAACCGGGCCTGCCACCGGGCGCCAAGGCCGGACCGATTGACAAGGAAACCGGCGGACGATGGGTCGAGGTCACACCCGCCATGGCCCACGCCCACCCCAAGGGCAAACCAGGCATCGCGATCTGGCTGATCGTAGCCTGGTTCGGGACAACCGCGATCCTGCAGATCACCATGCTGCTGATTGGAACGCTGCCGATATTTCTGATTTTTCTGCCGATTATCAATGCGCTGACGGCCGTGGCCTTGGCCAGCCGTGCACCCGCAGCGGTCTGGCTGACAATGATCGCCGGGGGGCTTCAGGTTCTGCTTATGATGATGGCGGCCAGCCCGATCACAGTCTTCACGGCGGCGATCACCCTGCTGATCATCTTCTACATCCTCGACGGCGACCGCCCCAATCTGATCTACCGCCACCGCTATCGCAGCTTCCGAAAGGACAAGGAATGACGCGCCTGACGATCTGGCGGGGCGATATCACGACGCTGCAGGTCGATGCCATTGTGAACGCGGCGAACCGATCGCTATTGGGTGGGGGCGGTGTTGATGGCGCCATCCACCGCGCGGCCGGACCTGAGTTGCTGGAGGAATGCCGAACCCTGGGCGGATGCGACACCGGGCAGGCCAAAATCACCGGCGGATATAACTTGCCCGCGCGCCATGTGATCCACACCGTTGGCCCCATCTGGCGCGGCGGGGATCAGGACGAAGCGACACTGCTGGCGTCCTGCTATCTGCAATCACTGGCGCTGGCCGATGCACATAACTGCGCGCAAGTGGCCTTTCCGGCGATCTCGACCGGGGCCTACGGGTACCCCCACGACAAAGCCGCGCAGAACGCGATTGACACTGTGTCAAAGGCCCAAACCACTGTGTCTGAGGTCATTTTCGTATCGCTTGATCACCGAACCAAACGGCACCTTGAAAACGCATTCAAAGCGGCAGGAGTCGTTTTATGATCAGATGTCTATCTGTTCTTTCTCTGTTTCTTGTCTTTCTGGCCACTGGACCTGCAGTACAGGCTGAAGTCATTCTTCCACAGGATCGGGACAGGTTGATCACTATGCGATGCCAGTCTGACGAATATTTTTTTTATGCTGGTATCGGGCCGTCGTCTGATCCGCTGCGTTACGAATTTTCGCGTGAACCTGGCGCGGCCATGTTGAAAACTGATCCAGACGATTTTCAGCACCCACATCTTTTATCAGACTGCGTAGCCGCCAATGTTCGTCTGGTACAGACCGGCTATCGCGACTGGCCCGCCCAGGTCGGCAGGACTTGCACCGGTCCCGGGCAGGTCGACTTGTCTATTTATATGCATGAACGGCTGGTCGCGCGATTTTCCAGTATATGTGAGGGCTTTCTGATACAAAAAATCCAAGATGTGCTGCAAGTCGTCACGCCAAGCAATGCGTCCGGTTATCTTGAACTGACAGACAAACAGACCTGGGCGCAGGATTTTGTGCCTTACGTCTTTGATCCAGAAAATGGATGAGTGCCGGGACCTGAGGGAGGGTGACGATGTTTGACAAAATCCTGATTGCGAACCGCGGGGAAATTGCGGTGCGGGTGGCGCGGACGGCGGCGGAGTTGGGCGTGCGGACGGTGGCGGTGTATTCAGACGCGGACGCGGGTGCGCTGCATGTGCAGGTGGCTGATCAGGCCGTGCATATCGGCGGTGCGGCTCCGTCGGACAGCTATCTGCGCGGCGACCGGATCATTCAGGCAGCGCTGGATACCGGCGCGCAGGCGATCCATCCGGGTTATGGTTTTCTGTCGGAAAACCCCGATTTCGTGCAGGCGGTACAGGACGCAGGCCTGGTCTTTATCGGGCCATCCGCCGATGCGATCCGCGCGATGGGTCTGAAAGATGCCGCCAAAGCGCTGATGGAGCAGGCGGGCGTGCCCGTGGTGCCGGGTTATCACGGCGACAATCAGGACCCTGAACATCTGTCCGGCGCGGCTGACACGACTGGCTATCCGGTGCTGATCAAGGCCGTCGCGGGCGGTGGTGGCAAGGGGATGCGCAAAGTGGACCGCCCGGCCGATTTTCAGGCCGCCCTTGCAAGCGCACGGGCCGAGGCCAAGGGTGCCTTTGGCAACGACGCCGTTCTGATCGAAAAATTTGTCAGCCAGCCCCGCCATATCGAGGTTCAGGTTTTTGGCGATGGGACCCGCGCGGTGCATCTGTTTGAACGCGACTGTTCGCTGCAGCGCCGCCATCAGAAGGTGATCGAGGAAGCGCCGGCACCCGGCATGACCGACGACATGCGCGCGGCCATGGGTCAGGCGGCTGTGCGCGCCGCCGAGGCAATCGGTTATTCCGGTGCGGGCACGGTCGAATTCATCGTTGACGGCAGCCAAGGCCTGCGCGCGGATCGGTTTTACTTTATGGAGATGAACACGCGGTTGCAGGTCGAACACCCCGTGACCGAATATGTCACGGGCGTCGATCTGGTAGCCTGGCAATTGCGCGTGGCGGCAGGGGAACCGTTGCCGGTCGCGCAGGACGATCTGACGTTGACCGGCCATGCGTTTGAGGCCCGCCTTTATGCCGAGGACGTGCCCAAGGGGTTTCTGCCCGCCACGGGCACTCTGGAACATCTGCAATTCCCGCCCGGTGTGCGGGCAGATACCGGGGTGCGGGCGGGCGATGTGATCTCGCCCTATTACGACCCCATGATCGCCAAGCTGATCGTCTGGGGCGAAACGCGCGACGTGGCACTGGCAAAGCTGGACCGCGCCCTGTCGCAGACGCAGGTAGGCGGCACGGTGACCAATCTGGCCTTCTTGCGCGCGCTGACGCGGCATTCGGGTTTCAAGGCGGGGGATGTCGACACCGGGTTGATTGATCGCGATCTTGAGGCGCTGTCGGTGCAGCCCGAACCCTGCAGCCGCGCGCAATCGCTGGCCGCGTTGGGTGCGATGGGGTTGCATCAGGGCGTGCCAGAGTTTGCAGGCTTTTCGCTGTGGGGGCCTGTGGCGCAAACGGTGGAATTCATGCGCGGGGATCAGGTGATAAAGGCTCAAATCAAGACGAAGGGCAGCGCCGGCCCGAGGGTGGCGCAAATGCGCCGCCCTGGGGGGCGGGTCGGCGCAGCCCGGTGTTTCACACCGGGCGGGGTGTTTGAAGTCGAGATCGGTGATGCTTGTCATCGCATTGAAGGATCAGATAACGGCTGGCGCATCGATGGCCAATCAGTACCTGCCGACGTCATAACCCACGACAGTCACGTCAGTGTCTTCTGGGGCAATGGCTATACCTTCGACCTGATCGACCCCTTGGCCCGCGACACGGCGGCTGGGGCAGGCGGCAACGTGATCGAAGCGCCCATGCCGGGCCTCGTGAAAATGGTGGGCGTCACTGCGGGCGCCGACGTGTCTGAGGGCGACCGGCTGGCCATTCTGGAGGCGATGAAAATGGAACACAGCATGACCGCCCCAAGGTCCGGCAAAGTGGCCGAGGTGCTGGTGGCCGAGGGCACTCAGGTCGAGGCCGGACAGGCCCTGATCCGGCTAGAGGAAGACGCATGATCCGCCTGCATCACTGTCACCAGACCCGATCCATGCGAACGCTCTGGCTGCTGAATGAGCTTGAGGTCGATTTTGAGCTGGCAGTTTATCCCTTTGACAAGACACTGCGCAGCGATGCCTATCTGACGCTGAACCCCGTTGGCCGCGTGCCCGCGCTGGAAATCGATGGCGAGGTCATGTTTGAAACGGGTGCGATCACCGAATACCTCTGCGAACGTTTCCCCGAACGGGGTCTGGGCCGGATGCCGGGTGATATGGACCGCATGGACTGGCTGGTCTGGGTGCATTTTGCCGAAACCATCAGCCAGCATTCGGCGGCGCTGACGCAACAGCACATCGCGCTTTACGATGACAGCATGCGCAGCCCGATTGTCATGAAGCTGGAAGCAAAGCGGCTTGAAAAATGCTATGCCGCGCTTGAGGCCCGTCTTAGCCCGCCTGTTGAGGCGCGCGATTACATCCTGACCAGCGGGTTTTCGGCGGCTGACATCAGTGTGGGGCAGGCCATCTATATGGCGCGGCATTTTGCGCAGATTGAGCCGTTTGAGCAGGTCAGCGCGTGGTATCAGCGCATCACGGAACGCCTTGCTTTCAAAGCGTCCTTGCCACCTGAGGATGCGGTGGGACTTTACGAGAAGCCGTTTTATCCCGCCTGGGATCAGCCAGCGGGATCGTGAGTATTTAGGGAACAATAAAGATGGGCGAGCGGGTCAGAATATTCGAGGTCGGACCAAGGGATGGCTTGCAGAACGAGGCGCGGATCATTCCGGCGGCCGAGAAGATTGCCCTGGTCGATTGTCTCAGTCAGGCGGGCTTTGACCGGATTGAGGTGGCCAGTTTTGTCAGCCCCAAGTGGGTGCCCCAGATGGCCGACGGGGCGCAGGTTTTGGCCGGGATCACCCGCGCACCCGGTGTGCGCTATGCCGCGCTTGTACCGAACATGCGTGGGTTTGAAGGCGCTGTGGCGGCCAAGGCTGATGAGATTGCAGTGTTCGCCAGCGCGTCCGAGGGGTTTTCGCAGGCCAATATCAACTGTTCGGTGGCGGAAAGTCTGGACCGTTTCGGCCCCGTGATGAACGCCGCGCGCGCGGTGGACTTGCCCGTACGCGGCTATGTGTCTTGTGTGGTCGAATGCCCCTATGACGGCGCGGTCGCGCCCGGTGATGTGGCGCGGGTGGTGAAGGCCTTGTTCGATATGGGATGTTATGAGGTATCGTTGGGCGACACGATTGGTCGCGCCACGCCCGACGGGATCAAGGCCATGTTGAAGGCCGTGCTGGACGTGGCGGTGCCGGATCGATTGGCGGGGCATTATCACGACACGGGGCGGCGTGCCTTGGAAAATATCGAGGTGTCGCTGGATCACGGTCTGCGGGTCTTTGATGCGGCTGTGGGTGGCCTGGGCGGTTGCCCCTATGCGCCCGGTGCCGCGGGCAATGTCGCGACCGAGGCGGTGCATGCGCGGCTGGTCCAACTGGGTTATGATACTGGTCTGGATGCAAGTGTATTGGCCCACGCCGCGCAAATGGCGCTTGCGATGCGGGGGGACTAGGGTGGATATCTTCAAAGGCGCCGAGCGGCTGTTGGCCATGGACGACCGTACCTGGCGACGTCACGCCAACCCGTGGTCGGGGATCACGCGATTTGGCACGGTTCTGCCCGTGCTGGTGCTTGCGATCTGGAGCCGCGTCTGGCTGGGCTGGTGGGCGCTGATCCCCATCGGCCTGGCGGCGATTTGGATCTGGCTGAACCCGCGCCTGTTTCCCGAACCCGACCGCCTTGACCATTGGATGAGCCGCGCGGTCCTGGGCGAGCGTATCTTTCTGGAACACCGCGCCGATATTGCCGCGCACCATGTCACCGCCGCAAAACTGCTCAGTCTGCTCAGCATCCCCGGCGCGATCCTGATGATCTGGGGACTGGTGGTATTGTGGTGGGAAGCGGCGCTGTTTGGCATGGCCCTGGCGATCTTGCCCAAGGCGTGGTTTTGTGACCGGATGGTGTGGCTCCATGACGGCTGGGTGCGGCAGGGCCAACCGATTCCGGGGATAGGGACGACATGAGTTTTCAGACGATCAAGGTACAGACCGATGCGAGGGGTGTCGCGACACTGACGCTGGCGCGCCCCGACAAGCACAACGCGATGTCGGCGCAGATGATTGCGGACCTGACGCAGGCGGCGGGGGATCTGGGCGCTGATCCGGCGGTGCGCGTGGTGGTGCTGACGGGGCAGGGCAAAAGCTTTTGTGCGGGCGGTGATCTGGCCTGGATGCAGGCGCAGATGGCCGCGGATGCCGAGACACGGTTCACCGAGGCACGCAAACTGGCGCTGATGCTGAAGGCGCTGAACGATATGCCGAAACCCTTGATCGGGCGGCTGCAGGGCAACGCCTTCGGCGGCGGGGTCGGCTTGGCCGCCGTTTGTGATATCGCGATTGGGGGGTCGGGGCTGAAGATGGGTCTGACCGAGGTGCGTCTGGGTCTGATCCCGGCCACGATCGGGCCTTACGTGGTGGCGCGCATGGGGGCCGCAAATGCCCGGCGCGTCATGTTGTCGGGGCGGCTGTTTGAGGCGGATGAGGCCGCGGCAATGGGCCTGCTGGCCCGCGTGTCGGATGATCTGGATGCAGCGGTCGAGGCCGAGATCGAGGCGCATTTGCACGCCCTGCCGGGCGCTGTGGCCGACACCAAAGCACTGATCGCGCGATTGGGGCCGGTGGTGGATCACGCGGTGATTGACGATACGATCCATGCGCTGGTGCAGCGGTGGGATAGTGATGAAGCCAAAACGGAAGTGTCAGCCTTTTTATCCAAACGACACGCGAAATAGCTATGAAATCTGCAAACGCTCTGGTTTCAAATGTTTTACTGGCGGTGTCTACGGTTTTATTCGTAATGATCCTGCCAGTCGTCTTTGGATTTAGGCCGCTTGAATGGGACGATACCTGCCGTGAAATCAGCCGTTTGGGGTTTGGCACACAGCATAGAAGCTGGGCTGAACTGGAAGATTGGGCCGTCACACTTGTCGGAAGTTTTGTCGTCATCTGGATATTGTTGCGTGACCAGTCCAAACTTCTGCGTCGTGTCATTTGGGGGCTGTTTGGTCTGTGGAAAAGCCTTAGCTTAATCAGCGTCTTTCTCGGCTCAGAAATCTGCCCCGGTTTATTGGGAGATTTCGCGTCACAGGTGCCATTTGATGGCTTTGTGACAAACTCAGGATGGATATTTGTGCTGCCCTGGCTGTTTCTGTCTATTCTTGTTCTGGTGCTTTTAATGCATACCCTTGCAACACCATCAGATTGAAGAGCACTATGTTGCAATGGTTTTGTGTGTGCCTCGCTGGACGTATTGTTTATAGGTAGAATATTCGCTGTCCGCATAATCAGGCGCGGCAAGATGTTTCAGATTTCTTGTCAAAGAGGAACAGATGATGACAGATGCCCTGGTTTTTGAAGGTGGATGCTATTGCGGGGCGCTCAGGTATAAGGCTGCCGGGAAACCCCGGGTCAAAGGGCAGTGTCACTGTCGCGAATGCCAGTATACCTCGGGTGGTGCGCCCAATCTATTCATGTTGATGCCTGCGGATGGATTTCACTATACGGTCGGCCAGCCGGCGTTCTTTCAACGGGATGATCTGGAAAACGCGGTCGTGCGCGAGTTCTGCAAAACCTGCGGCACGCATATTCTGACACGCCGCTCTGATATGACGGATGTCGTTCTGAAAATCGGGACTTTGGATGATCCCGCGCGCTTTCGCGGCCCCAAAATCGCGATCTTTACAATAGACCGCCAGCCCTATCATCATATCGATGAGGGCATACCAAGCTTTGAGCGTATGCCGTAAAGCCAGGCGACGTCATAATAATCTGTAACACTGCATCCATCTATACCGCCCGGTGGGCACCACAGGGCAGCGCCCGACCCGCCCCCGTCACGCCAAAGGCGTGCTTACAGCACGACGGCGGCGCGTTTGCGCCACCCTCGGGACGGTCACTGCCCTCAGCACTCATGAATATATCGCAGAGTTTTTAGGACATTACCCTAAATAACTCACCCACCCGTATGGCTCATATGGCGGGACATCTGGCCGCCCAGTTCCTGACGGGAATAGTCGAAATCGTGGCCCTTGGGTTTCAGGGCAATGGCGGCGCGGATGGCGTCTTCTAGCGGGGCATCATCATCGGGGTGGGCGCGCAGGGGGGCGCGCAGGTCGGATTTGCCCTCTTGCCCCAGACAGGTATAGATTTCACCGGTGCAGGTGATCCGCACCCGGTTGCAGCTTTCGCAGAAATTATGGGTCAGCGGCGTGATAAACCCGATCTTCTGCCCGGTTTCTTCCAGCCGCACATAGCGCGCGGGGCCGCCGGTGCGCTCGGCCAGATCGGTGACGGTGTATTCCTCGGCCAACCGCGTGCGCAAGTCTTTCAGTGACCAGTATTGCCCCAGACGGTTTTCGTTGCCGATATCGCCCATCGGCATGACCTCGATAAACGTCAGGTCCATGCCGCGGTCGGCGCAGAATTGGGTCAGGGTGAACAGCTCATCCTCGTTGAAATCCTTCAGCGCGACGGTGTTGATCTTGACCCGCAGTCCGGCGTTTTGTGCCGCATCCAGACCACGCAGGACCTGAGGCAACCGCCCCCACCGGGTGATTTCGGCGAATTTATCTTCATCCAGCGTATCGATTGAAATATTGATCCGCCGCACGCCCGCCGCGTAAAGATCGCCCGCGTATTTTTCCAGCTGGCTGCCGTTGGTCGTCAGCGTCAGCTCCTTTAGATCGCCGCTGTCCAGATGGCGCGTCATGGCGTTGAAAAACGTCATAATGCCGCGCCGCACCAGGGGTTCGCCCCCCGTGATCCGCAGCTTTTCCACCCCAAGGCGGATAAAATTCGTGCACAGCCGGTCCAGTTCTTCCAGCGTTAGCAGCTCTTTCTTGGGCAGAAAGGTCATGTTTTCCGACATGCAATAGACACAGCGGAAATCGCAGCGGTCAGTGACGGACACACGCAGATAGCTGATAGCGCGTTGGAACGGATCAATCAGGGGCGTTTTCATATCAAAACAGCTAAGTTGTTTCGTGCCGTGGGGCAAGACAAGACTAAAGTAGAATGGTTCAAAAAACGGGTAGGGCGGGATTTTTGCCTATGCCGTTGCGGCAGGAATAGGTCTTTCACGAATGGGCAGGTGCACGATGGCCGAAAAGGCGCCGACACCCACGCCGATCCACCAGACAAAAGTGTAATCACCGTAAAGATCATACATCTGCCCACCTAGCCAGACGCCCAGAAAGCTGCCCAACTGGTGGCTAAAGAACACGATGCCGTAAAGCGTGCCCATATACCGCAGCCCATAGATATGCGCGACCAGCCCCGAGGTCAGTGGAACCGTCGCCAGCCACAGCGACCCCATCGCGATGGAAAAAATGATGACTGAAGTCGGCGTGATTGGCATCAGGATAAATGCGGCTGCCACAATGGTGCGCGCGATATAGATGCCCGCCAGCAGGTATTTCTTGCTATAGCGCTTGCCCGCCCATCCGGCGGCCAGAGTGCCCGCAATATTGGCCAGCCCGATCAAGGCAATCGCCGCCGCGCCAAGGGCCGATGTCGTGGTGATGCCCATCGTATGCAGAACCCCGCCGGGCATGATCGGCCCGCACATCTCGGTCACAAAGGCCGGGAAATGCGCGGTGATAAAGGCCAGCTGATAGCCGCAGCTGAAAAAGCCCAGGAAGATCAAGGTATAGCTGGGGTCACGAAAGGCTTTGACCAGAACCTGGCCCAGGCTTTCTTCCAACACGGTGCGGCTGACGGGCGGCTGGACCCGCATCATGGGCAACATCAACAGCGATGCCAGGATCACGCCCGCGAAGGTGACAAAGACCATCTGCCAGCTCATCAGTGTCAGTAGCCACTCGGCCGCAGGGGCGCCCACGACCTGACCGGCCGATCCCGCCGCCGTGGCGATGGCCAGCGCCATGGACCGGTTTTCGTCGCTGGCCGCACGCCCCACCACTGCCAGGATCACACCAAAGCCGGTGCCCGCGATGCCAAAGCCCACGAGTATTTCCAGGAATTGATGCGCCTTCGGTGTGACCGCGAAGGACGACAGCACCAGCCCAATCGCATAAAGCACCGCACCGATGACGATCGCTTTCCGATCGCCAATCTTTTCGGCAATCGCCCCGAAAATCGGCTGCCCAATCCCCCAGGCCAAGTTCTGAATGGCGATGGCCAGCGAAAATTCGGACCGCAGCCAGCCGAATTCCTCGGCAATCGGGATCTGAAACACCCCAAAGCTGGCGCGGATCGCGAAGCTGATCAGCATGATCACGCAGCCTGCTATCAGAACAGGGGTTATCAGGGGCGCCTTGGTCATGAGGTGACAGTTTGCGAAAAACCGCGACTGGTCAATTCAGTATTTTTGATCCCTGACATCACAAATACTGATCTGGCATCGGGCTGGTTTGAACCTTGGGGATTTGAGTATTTGAACCAAGAAGAAGGTGGGAGTGCTCTTAGTGACTTCTTCTTGGCAAAAATACTCAAATCCGACCGTACGCAGCTGCAACCGGACGTTAGAGCGTGATGAAATCGACCTGAATCAAGGGGGATTCACATAGGCTTATTTTGCTGATTCACTGTCGCCGACCACAAGATGGAGGGCGAGCAGTGGGTAAGGCACTTTCGATGGACCTTCGGGAGA
>NZ_JACNMP010000018.1 GCF_017592335.1 Pseudaestuariivita rosea
CGAGACGCCGCCGAACGCACGATAGAGGCAACATGGCGCAGGATCGGTAAGCTGCTCGACCGCTTCACCCCGCAGGAATGTGCGAATTACCTTGTCAACTCAGGATACGCTTCAACCTGATCTCATCTTGCTCTAGTACATGGCTTCGACCTCAGCCTGGGTCAAGGTGCATCGGTCACCTTCAAATGCGTAAAATTCGCTTTTGTTGTCGATATATGTCTTGAATCGCCCCGGGTTTCATACCAGCTTCGTATTCCTTGATCATCCCAATAATCTGTTCGTCTGAAAATCTGCGTATCAAAGTCCATCCTTTGCTTGGACGGATTACCTAGAATTTTCTTGAGATATTAAGGATTAGCGCAACCAATTGCCTCGTCACATTCAGATGTATCATGGGTGATATGGCAACCAGAAGCCAACCTAGTGTGACGACTGCCGCAAACCAGATGACAAAGGGGGCGGTCTGTCCCGCTGCAGCAAGTAGAAATCCAGGTGACAGAAAAACTATCCATCCAATATAGCGAGGCACTGTTGGATTGATTTCATTTAATCCCGATGTTCGTCGGCGTTTGGGGTCATGCCATGCCAGCCATAGAATGGCCGTCAAGCTGACAAGGATACCAAGATACAGCATTGCCGCTCAAAACGCTCTTGTTACGTAGACGCCAAAGGTCTGAGGTTCGCCTGTACGGATCAGGAAGCCATTGTCGCCATTTTCGGATTTCTGGGTGACATAATCTTCGTCCAACAGGTTACGTCCGTATATGCCCAAAACCCAGTCGTCACGTTCATAGGTAAGATGTGCATTCAGCAGCCAGCGGTCGTCGCTTTTCAAACGCGCTGTGTTTTCAGGGTCGAAAAATCCGCCATCTGTATATGAAGCGTCGACGCCGAGTGAGACGCCGTTGTCCCAACGATATTTTCCGCCAAGTGCTGCAGTGACTTCCGGTGCATTGGGGAAACTTTTACCAGACAGATCGACGTTATTGCTGATAAATTCGTTGTATTCGGTGCTTGAGTAGCCGACAGATGCGAACAGCTCAAGGTTTTCGCTGGCTTCGCCTTGAACGCTTAATTCACCGCCCCAAAGCTCGGACTCGCCTGCGTTTATAGTTCGGAAGATGCCCTGACCGGTTGGTGCCACATCGATCTGCTCACTGACCTGCTGATCTGTCCAATCCGTGTAATACAGGTTGGCTGATAGGCGCAGTCGTTCGTCGTAAAAGCTGCCGCGATATGCGAGTTCATAGTTTGTGGTGTATTCGGGATCGAATTCGAATAAATCCCCGGCAATGTTTACGCCCGTTCCGCCCGCGCGATAGCCTCGTTGGAAGGTGAAGCTAAGGGATTGGGCTTCGGTAAATTCATAGGTTGCGCCAAGTTTCGGCAGGAAGGCCTCATAGGTCGTTTCGCCAAAACCGCTTGACGGTTCAAATGGCGGGCCCAACGGTATTGAGTAATCTGTTCTCTGTGAAAACTTGAACGTCTCGCGATCATAACGGGCGCCTATGGTGAAGGATAAACCGTCAAGCAAACGATCCGCTCGAATATCTGCCTCACCATAAATCGCAACATTTCTTGTTTCTGTTGGAAACTCGGTCGAGCGCGTAACAAATACGCCGTTCGGCGGTCCACCCAATGCAAAACCTGTATCGATAGTGAAATCAGAGGGCTGGGAATCTTCGATTTCTGTATAAAATAATCCCACGACACCACTGATATCATCAGTGTTAAATCTGAAACGAATGTCCTGCTCAAAGACTTCGCTTTCGGCTATGCGGTCGAATGTACCAAGCGGTTCGGGCGTGAAATCACCGTCTTCCTGGCGAATATAATCCTGCTGATACAGGTTGGTTTCGGTTTCCAAGCGCCAGATATCGGACAATGTCCAATTGACCCGCAGGCCAAGATTGCGGTGTTCGGACCCTTCCCGCGATGGCGTGTCGTGACGGATAAAACGGTCTTCAGGATAAGATGCAAAATCAATCAGATCCTCACCGCCAAAGTTTTCAGAATAGCTGTAGGACAGGATTGTCTCGACATCAGTCGAGGGTGTCCAAAGCAGCTTGGCGCGGTATGTTTCTGTTTCACGCTCATCAGCGTTTTCATCCCGAACCGGATTATAGACATAACCTTCATTTCTAAGTGTTTCGGCCGTGAAGCGAAACGCCAGCGTATCCTCAACAAGTGGCGTATTAGCCATTAAAGCAAAGCGGCGATGGTCACGTGATCCAACCTCACCCAGCACTTTGAATTCCTGCAAATAGGTCGGATCATTCGACCGTATGATGATGGCACCGGCCAAGGCGTTGCGACCCTGTTGTGTGGATTGCGGGCCACGCAACACCTCGACCTGATCAATATCCCAGGCAGAAAAGGGGCCATAGAACGTGGCCTGATTTGTGGGCAGTGCGACACCGTCAACCTGTGTTGAAACCACCAGGCTTGACGCAGAACCACCGCTTGCGCGCTGATCCACACCTCGAATTGCAAAGCCCTTTTCGCCGAAGCTGGACGTAACCCCAGGGGTGCGCTCGATCACATCAATCAAATCGGTGTCGCCGCGATCTTCGATCGCATCGCCGGTTTCAACCGCTGCAGATGTTGGGCTGTCCTGCAATGTGCGCTCTTGCAACTCGCCGCGCAAAACAATTGTTCCCAGATCAAAATCACCTTCATCCTGACCGTGTAACATGCTCGAAGAAAGTGCGAACCCCGATACGCCGCACATAAGAAGCCTTTTGAACACAGATTGGGTCCCTTGTCTTAGCCTTCGCCTTTTTGACCCTGGCTGCGACAGTATTTGGGAACTGGCATTGCTGGAGCTTCCTGTAGATCAGCAATCATAAAAATTCTGATAAATCAATACCTGACTAAAAGACTTGATTATGCCGCTCACTTGCTGTTGGTTGACGGCAGAGAGTTCGACATCCTGCCAGCCCGCGCAACTGCGTCTTGCCAGCATATCTTCGTATCTTGAAGGATATCCATGCTGGATTTGGTACGCCAAGCAGAAATAAAAAGCAGATCGTTTGAGACTTGGCTGCAGAAGCGTCCGAAACTATGGCGCTGGATATTTGCGGGCCCCGTCGCACTGATTTTATCCATATTGGCGATGGCAAGCTTGCCTTTTGTTCTACCGGCGGGCCGCGGTGGCATAAACCATCTTGTTTTACCGGTTGTTTTTTTTCCAGTCTTATGGGCCGGTTTCGTCATTTTCCCGGTCGTGTCGCACCGTTTGAATCGGATCGGTGGTGTCTACGGTGGCCTTACAGTTCTGTTCATTCTTATGATTGTCATCGGAGGATTCACATGAACGCCTCAGCAGCCTCGACTAAGCGATTGGTGGCATTGCACGGATGGTCCGCAACAGTTCTGGCGGTCTTGCTGTATGTTGTCATGTTGACCGGGACGATTGTTGTTTTCGACAATGAAATCACGCGCTGGTCGGAAGGGCGTACAGGTTTGGTCAATGCCTTGGACGGGCCGGTCGACGTACATATTCGACGGCTTGCAGAACAAGTTCCCGACGATCTGGAAGACGATGTGATCGTCCGAGAGGGCCGCGGTGGCAACCTTTCCGTCTTCTTCGGTGCCAATCGTGTTTTGGAAAGCGGCGAAAGTGGCTTGTTCGGCCATAGTTTTCTGATTGACCCAAGATCTGGCACGCTCCATCAGGCCAAGGTTGGCTTTTTTGCGGATATAATTGCAGATCGCCCTGAATACGCCTTGTCGAATTTTCTGGTTGATCTTCATGTGCGCCTGCACGTTCCGGGCCGGTTAGGGCTCTATATGACCGGTATTCTGGGTGTCATTATGCTGATCGCTGCCGTGACAGGTGTTTTGATACACAAGCACATCGTGCGTGATCTGTTCACAACCGAGCGCCCCGGCAAACGAATTGTCTCGTTCCGCGACAGGCATACGCTTGCTGGCGTTTGGTCATTGCCTTTTGCGATACTTTTATCGTTCACCGGTGCATTTCTAAGTTTTGCGGTATCTCTGGGTTTGCCTGTTGTTGCACTGGTTGCCTTTGGGGGCGATCAGGACAAGGCGCTTGAAACGGTGATGGGATCCCATGCAATCGTGGACCCGACACCGGCGCGGATGGCAGACCTGCAGCAAATCATTTCCGATGCCCAGGGCCGGGCCAATATGCCGATTGGTGGCTTGACCATTCATCATTACGGTCGCGCTGATGCGATTGTTGAAACAGCGCACTCGGCGGTCAGTAGTGCCTTGCGTGGTAAGACTTTTGAGTATTCAGCATCGACAGGTGAATTCCTTCGAGAGGTCCGTCTTGTGGGCACGGATCATTCAGCAGGATCTACCTTGGCTGAGTTAATGACGCCACTGCATTTCGGAAATTTCGCTGGCCTGACGTCTCGGCTGGTCTGGGCCGCTTTGGGTGCTGCGATGACATATACAATTATCAGCGGCATGCAATTGTGGTTGCGACGCAGGCAGGATGATCCAATCTGGCGCGCTGGCGATAGGGTTCTGACTACTGTGGCCTGGGGACTACCGCTTGCTATTGTTGGTACAGCATATGTATTTCTACTGACTTATCTTGCCGATGACCCGATATATTGGACGCCCAGAGCGTTCGTCGTGATCTGCGTATTGATCATATTGATTGGCTTTCTGACACGCAAGCTGTCCAACCAAATCATATCACGCTATTACTGCGGGTCTCTGGGCATCGGATTGCTGGTGCTGCCTTTCTTCCGGTTGCAAACAGGTGGTTTGTCTTGGGGTGAAGCCGTGCTGTGGCGGGGGCATGATGTTTTGTTGATCGATACATTTTGCATTCTTATGGGCATAGTATTCGCCGTATCTGCACAACGCAGTTACGCCACTCGGTTGCAAAGTCATCAGAAAAGCCAGGCTTGAACTGTCGGAAATGGCGTTTGATTGACTTATCTGACAAAATAACTCAGAATAATTTTGACAGCCAACCTGAGCATTTGGGCCAGCAAACAGAAGTGACGTCTTTGTCGGGGCCGTAGTATGATCAAATATGCTGTTCAATCCAACAAATCAGCACGCATCATTCGCATGGGCGACATCGATAGCATTGTCGAAATACAGAAAACAAAAACACTGCACTGAATAAAGGATAGTGAACGATGAAATGGATTTCATGCGCTAAGTGCTCTTTGGCTGTTTTGCTGGGCCTTGGGTCGGGGGCAATGGCTGATGAACAGGGCGGCAAGACGGCTGTTCTGAACACCTATGCTGATATCGCACAGGCCAAGTACAATGATAGCCTGATACTGGCTGAACGTCTGAAGACCGCTGTTGATGCATTGGTCGCGGCGCCGTCGGCTGAAGCGCTGCAAAATGCCAAGGATGCCTGGGTCGCTGCGCGGGTGCCTTATCAACAGTCCGAGGTTTATCGCTTTGGCAATCCAATCGTTGATGACTGGGAAGGGAAGGTAAACGCTTGGCCGCTTGATGAAGGGTTGATCGATTATGTCGATGCATCCTACGGTGGGCCATCGGATGAAAACGATTTTGCTGTTCTGAATGTTGTGGCCAATCCAAGCTTCGTATTATCCGGTCAGCAGATTGATGCCACCACGATTACACCTGCGCTTTTGTCCGAAACACTACACGAAGCTGATGGAATTGAAGCAAATGTCGCCACCGGCTATCACGCCATCGAATTTCTGCTGTGGGGGCAGGATCTGAATGGTCATGGACCCGGGGCCGGCAATCGCCCGTGGACTGATTTTGCGACAGACGATGCCTGTACCAACGGCAACTGTGATCGTCGTGCCCAGTACCTGCAGGCTGCGACGGATCTTTTGATTTCGGACCTGGAATGGATCACCGCGCAATGGGCCGCTGAGGGCGAGGCGCGCACAACACTTCTGGCAGATGAAAATGCCGGTATCATCGCTATTCTGACCGGAATGGGGTCGCTGTCCTACGGTGAACAGGCGGGTGAACGTATGCGCCTGGGTCTTATGTTGAACGACCCCGAGGAAGAGCACGACTGTTTTTCCGACAACACTCATAACAGCCATTATTATGATGGTTTGGGCATTCAGAACGTTTATCTGGGGGAATATGTTCGTATCGATGGTACGATCGTCTCTGGGCCGTCGGTTTCTGACCTGGTCGTTGCCACTGATCCCGAACTTGACGCTGAAATGCAAGAAAAGTTATCTGCTACCATGATGGCCCTGGGTCGGATCAAAACAGCAGCCGAAGCCGGTTTCGCCTACGACCAAATGCTGGAACGTGGTAACGAAGCCGGTGAGGCATTGATCATGGGTGGTGTGAATGGCCTGATCGACCAAACCCGTTCGATTGAACGGGTTGTGGCCGCATTGGACCTGGATCAGATCGAATTTGAAGGGTCAGACAGTCTGGATAACCCCGACGCTGTCTTTCAATAAACTCAAATGGCGCGGCTTCACCGCCGCGCCCATAGCCAGGCCGATACTATGAAAGTCCCAGCCTTTATCCTGATGCTTTTCACGCTTCCGGTCGCGGCAGACGTGTTGAGTGATCCGCATCTGACAATCGTCCCACGGACGGTCGAAGAAGTTGAGCGTATTGCGCGTGTCACAACTCCGGCCACGTCATTTAATGCAGCCCAGCAGTACGAAGAAATGTCTGCTGGCGCCGCCACCGTACGCGCGCGCCGCAATGCCGACGCGTTTTCGCAGCCATCGGGTAACATGAGTTTTGAGGACGAACTGAATTTTAAGGTCGGGAACGGCCTGTTCAAGAAAATCTGGGTATCGTCGCCATCATCAACCCTTGCCTCGGATGGTCTGGGCCCGCTTTTCAACGCAAGATCCTGTCAGCGGTGCCATATCAAAGATGGCCGCGGCCACCCGCCCGAAGGCCCAGATGATACGTCGATTTCCATGTTCCTGCGTATTTCTATTCCGGCTGAGAATGACTCATTGGCTGAGCAGATTGAGGGGTATATAGCAATGCTAGCAGACCCGACATACGGCACTCAGCTTCAAGACTTCGGTGTTGCGGGTCATCCGGCCGAATATAGCCTTCAGATCGAATATGAAGAGATTGAGGTTCCCCTGTCAGGTGGCGAAATCGCCTATCTGCGTAAACCCACTTATACCGCCGCCAATCTGGGTTATGGGCCCTTGCACCCCAAGGCGATGCTTAGCCCTCGTGTCGCACCGCAGATGATCGGTCTTGGTCTGCTTGAGGCCATCCCGGCAGCAGATATTCTGGCGAATGCAGATCCTGATGATGCCGATGGTGACGGCATTTCAGGGCGGCCGAATATTGTGTGGTCTGCCGAATATGATCAGCCGATGCTGGGCCGCTTTGGGCTAAAGGCGGGTAAACCCACAGTGCGCGAACAAAGTGCGGCGGCTTTCGCCGGTGACATTGGTATCTCCAGTCCACTTTTCCCCGGCGGATATGGCGAATGCACCCCGGCGCAGGAAAACTGCCGCGCCGCACCCCATGGCGATAGCGATGAGCGCGGCTTTGAAATTGATGCAGAGGGGTTGGAGCTTGTGACGTTCTACAGCCAGAATCTGGCTGTGCCCGCCCGCCGGGATGTGGATGCCCCTGAAGTCTTGCGCGGCAAAAAGGTATTTTATGACACTGGCTGTATCGCATGCCATACACCATCTTTTGTCACCCATCGTCTGGTCGATCAACCGGAACAAAGTTTTCAGTTGATCTGGCCCTATACCGATCTGTTGTTGCACGACATGGGGCCGGGACTGGCCGATAACCGGCCCGAGGCGCGCGCCAACGGGCAGGAATGGCGCACGCCGCCGTTGTGGGGAATCGGGTTGACCGAACAGGTTTCGGGACACACTTATTTTTTGCATGATGGACGCGCCCGATCCCTGCTAGAGGCGATATTATGGCACGGCGGCGAAGCTCAGGCGCAACGGGATGCGGTGGTTGAAATGCCGCCCGAAGACCGCGCCGCTTTGATCCGCTTTCTGGAAAGCCTTTGATATGCGTCAGTTGATTTTGACGGCATGCACCTGGGTTCTGTGCACCTTTTCATCCGCTGCGGAAACGCCGGATATTGATCAGATCGTCGATACGCATGTCCTGCCGGGATATGAACGCCTCGTGTCCTTAGCACAGGATCTAACCGCTGCGGCAAACCTTGACTGCAGCCTGGACAATGACACCTTGCGCACAGCCTATCACGACGCGTTCGATGCCTGGGTCAGTGTCAGTCATCTGCGCTTTGGTCCTTCTGAACAGAGTAATCGCGCCTTCGCGCTGGCCTTCTGGCCCGACACACGCGGTGTCACGCCACGAACGCTGTCTGCAATGATCGCAGCAGAAGACAATGTGCTGGAAACGCCCGATGTTTTTGCCACGGCTTCGGTTGCGGCGCGCGGATTCTATGCATTGGAGTTTTTGTTGTATGATCCGGCTTTTGCAGATCAAACAACGGCCGATTATCGCTGCCTACTTGTACAGGCAATCGCCTTGGACATCGAAAGAAACGCCGCCGCTATTCTATCAGACTGGCGAACCGGCTATGCAGATCTGATGCGTCAGGCAGGTCAAAATGAAACATACAGGTCTGATCTTGAGGCCGCGCAGCAGTTTTTCACCAGCCTGTCGACAGGGCTGGAGTTCACCTCAGACATGCGCCTTGGGCGTCCTATGGGCACATTCGATCGGCCCCGCCCCAACCGGGCTGAGGTCAGGCGCTCGGGTCGGTCACTCAGGCATGTTGTTCTATCTTTGCGGGCCACCCGCGACTTGGCCCGGCTTTTGTCAGATGGGGATGCTACGCTTGATGCAGCCTTTGCCAGATCGTTGCAGTTGGCCAATGATCTGAACGACCCGGTTTTTGCCGGTGTCAGCACACCACAGGGGCGGTTTGAGGTCGAGGCACTAAAGCAATCAATCGATGACATCCGCGCCCTGGTCGCAACACAGCTTGGTCCCAAACTGGGTGTGGCGGCGGGCTTCAATTCACTGGATGGCGACTAAGATGCCTGACAGACGTTCGTTTCTGGTGGGGCTTCTGGCTATTGGGTCATTCTCCCAGGCGACATGGGCCGATGTAGGCGATCCTGCTTATGTATCTGCAGCAAGACATCCCTCTGATGGCTATTCGATGTTGGGACTGGCGCAAACAGGTAACATCACATTCAACATTCCACTACCCGGTCGAGGCCATGCGGCGGCAGCACATCCTATGCGGCCCTTGGTGGTCGCTTTTGCGCGCAGGCCTGGCACATTTGCAGTTTTGATTGACTGCCGGTCCGGCATGGTTTTGGCCGAAATACAAGCTCCGCCGGGACACCATTTCAGCGGTCATGGGTTGTTTTCGGCGGATGGCAAGTTGTTCTTTACGGGCGAGAATGACTTTGAAAACGCTCAAGGCAAGATTGGTGTCTGGTCGCTGCGGAGCGATCGGATCAGGCGCGTTGACGCCTTTTCATCTGGCGGCATTGGGCCGCATGATCTGCATCTGATGCCGGATCGTCAGACGATTGTTATTGCGAATGGTGGGATTGAAACTCATCCGGATAACGGACGCGCCAAGCTGAACATATCGACCATGCGCCCAAATCTGACGTATCTGACCTTGGACGGAGAGATCGTCGAACAGCATGAACCGCCACCTGAGATACATAAGAACTCAATCCGGCATCTGGCAGTGCGCGATGACGGCTTGGTCGCCATCGCCACCCAATGGCAAGGTGATCTGACAGATAGGCCCGCGCTTTTGGCGACGCATCGGCGTGGGGGCAGTTTGATGTTTCATGAAATGAGTAACGATGTTCAGCGAAATATGCGCGGGTATGCGGGCAGTATCGCATTTTCCGGCGATGGACGGCAGATTGCGGTGACCGCGCCGCGGGGCAATATGGCGGTCATTACGGATGCTCATGGTCGCTGTTGTCAAACGATCCGTGAACCCGATGTTTGTGGGGTTGCAGCACAGGGCAAGGGTTTCATGTTCACTGCAGGGACGGGGCATGCTTTTACAATACAAACGGGCTTAACCCCCCCGCCGACACGGCATGATTATCAATGGGACAACCATCTGGTCCCGATCAATCGATCCTAGCTTGCCCCCTCGATCTTAAGCGAGAAACTGCGCCGCGCACCGACCGGTGGCGGGGGGAACGGCGCTGCGCGCTGAATGACTTGCAAGGCCGCCCGATCCAGTCTGGCCGACCCTGAACTGCGCGCGATGGAGACACTTTGCAGTCGGCCATTGGATGCAATGCTGAAACGCACCGTCGCTTCACCCCGCGCACCGACCTGGGGACGAGGTACACGCGCGATCTGGCGCATCACTTCGCCCGGATAATTCGTTGCCGCGGCATTTCCGGCCTGACTGCTGCGCCCTGTATTTGCGCCGGATTGACGGGCCTCGGTCTGGGTGCGTTGCCCATCCGGGCTGCCTGCAGTGCTGTTTTGCTGACTGTTGCCACTGCGTGGTGGGGCCTCTGCTTTTTGCTGTTCGGGGGATGGTCTTTGAACCGGGCGGGGCGACTGGGTGACAGGTTGCGCCTCTGGTTCGGCCTGTAAAATCGCTTCCGGGGGCAAAGCCGCTATCGCCAGAGGTATTGCCGTTGGTGTTGTCGCAAGCTGAGGTGCTTCGACGGCAATCGGTTCGGCTGCGACAATGGGCAGAGGTTCGGGCGGTGGTTGCATTGATGTTTCTAAAGCCTCGGTTTCCTCAGATGTCTGAATGCCCTGTGTGAAATTTGCGAAACTTGTGCCAGATCTTGTTTCACTGATCCCGGCTCGGCTTTCCATGTGAATTTCAAAATCCGAGATAAATGTCGCTGCAAAACCCGCGTGAAGCCCTATTGCGACAACGAACACCGCAATTTTTACGCGCACCGATGACCAAATCATTGCAACCCCCTTTCCGTCACAGCGAGAACACGTGTAAACCCGGCAGCTTGCAAGACCTGTGTGATGCGGACAAGGTCTTGTGCAGGCAATTCACGGTCGGGCAAAATCCGCAGGACGCTTTGATCATGGGATAGATGATTAGACAGAAAAATCTGAACCGAGGCCTGATCTTGGCCATCATACGACAGACGACCGTCGCGATGTATGACCAGAGTATCCGGTGGTGGCGCACCGTCCAGATTATCGGTGCTGACCAGTTGCACATCCCCGTCCAAGGGCTTTGACAATGTACCCGCGGCCATAAAGAAAACCAGCATCAGAAAAACAATATTGATCAGTGCTATCGTGGGTTCAGCTTTACGTCTGGCTCTGTGGCGTCGCATCAGCCCGTCTCCAGAACCGCAACTGAGATGCCCGGAATGGCGCGCAGAACGACCATGACATCAATCAGTTGCTGCGAACTGACCGGTGCCGCCAAACTGACCAGAACGGTCTGAGATGAACCGGATGACTGAGAAGCAGTGATCAATTCGGGCAGTTGCCCTATGTTGGCAGGTTGACCATTCAGCGTGATGTTTTCTGACCCCAAACGCAGGAAAAGCGGCCGGTCACCCTCTGTCTGACCCGTACCCGACGCGGCCGAGGCCAGCTCAACCTCGGAAAACCGTGAAAATGTCGAGCTGAGCATGAAAAACAGCAGCAACAGAAAAATGATGTCAATCAAAGACGTCATCGACAGGCGCCGTCTGTGCCGTTCACGTCGCAGCATTCAGCGCACCTTCGGTGACAAATGTCTGATCTGTGGTCGCGCCACCGGGTGACCGAATTGTCTCAATGGCACGACCTGCCAGAACGCGTTCGCCATCCATGCGCCCTTCCATCCAACTTAGCGCCATGGCAGTCGGCATTGCCACGACCAGCCCGACAGCCGTCGTCAAAAGCGCAACCCAGATGCCACCGGCTAGCAAGGAGGGATCAACTTGCGCGCCTGCTTCTTGCAAGGATTGAAATGCCTCAATCATCCCCAGGACTGTGCCGAACAGCCCAAGAAGGGGTGCCAGTTGTGCAACTGAATCCAGAAACCGAAACCCGCGTTCCAGTTTTTCGAAACGGACTTCGGCTTCGGCTTCAAGCCGGGTTTTGCTGATATCCTGCGCAGAGATGCTCATTTCGATGACGGGGGCCAGATAGCTGCGGGACTTATTCAGATGATCCCTGGCGCTCGCCCGATCCCCATGATCCCACGCGGAAATTGCATTCTGCAAAGCCTTATGCCGCCCAACACCGGCTGCGTTAAATTGCCAGAATTTGTAAAGCACAACCGCCAGTGTAACGATGGAAATCGCCAATAAAAGCAGAACGACCGGCCCACCCAGTTCCTGAATTTGCCTCAGAAGATCCAGAAAACCACTCATCCCAGCACCTCGATCTCGGTGCGGGACGAAACGTTTAGCAAAGGTGCACACGTGCTGCTTGCTGCTTCACATGAATGGATGCCGTTGAACAGAATCTGCCTAAGATCACCACAACCTACATCAGGCACGACGAATTGGCGGACACGTGGGGTGCCTGCAGGAAGGATCCCAAAATCAAAAAGCGTCAGTTGGTGTACCTGGCCATTACTGTCAAACAGCACTGTCTCAAACACCGCCTTATCAATCTGCTGGCTGGACCCGTTGCTGATTACAAAGGACAAAGTGCAGGCGTTGTCCTGCGATGCCAGCTTGTTCAGCTCAATCGACAGGACTTCTGATGCTGGCGTATCTGCAACAACAGGTGTTATAAGAAATGCCGAAAACAGCACGGATTGAACGAATTTCATCAAGGTCTCCACAAACTTCGCAACGCCGCTCGCTGGCTATGGAAGGACTTGGCTGGAGCTGGCTTATGAAAATCATACTGCACCTGAGAAATCAATACCTGACTATTTTAGTTCATTTAATCTGATATTCTCTCGCCTTTGATGTATCGCAATAGCGACATGCAGCACGCCACATGATTAAAAGCTCTTTGAAAGGGTCAGCTTCAAATTACGACCTGCAGCGGGGCGGGTGGCCAGGCGGGGCGTATAGAAGTGGTCAAAGACATTTTCCAACCCCACACGCACCTCGGCCCCTTGCATAAATTGCGGCTGCCATGTGGCGCGTAGGTTGTGAACGGCATAGCCGGGCGATCTTTCAGCGCCTTCATCATATCTGCGGTTGGCAACAGCTTCCCAACTTAGATCCAGAACATCATCAAATCGACGCCCAACCGTCAGTCGCAGGCTGTCGGCGGGATTTTGTTGCCAATCCAATGTTTCGCCGTTTGCACGCAATGCGTCCCCGGTCGAGATATTGGCATTCAGATCAATGTAGAACCCGGTTTCCAAAGCGTAGGCGGCTTCCAGTTCAAGCCCCTGCCGTTCTACTTCGATGATTTCTTCGCCAGCTGTCATACTGCCATAAGACGTGGCATCCCAAAGATCGATGTCATAGAGCGTCGCTTTGATAGCCAGGTCATCATTTTCCGCAAAAACGCCTGGACGGTCGTAGGAAGCACCCAATTCAAAGGTGCGCGCCTTCTCGTTTTGCTCCATCAGGTCGCTGTTGCCCAGATCGTCTATGATGGGAAGGTTTTCGGTATAAGCCGCGCTGGTAAAGACCGCGATGCCGTTGTCGAATGCATAGCGCAGCGATAGTCCGCCCATAAGGCCTGAGTTCTCAAAATCTTCGTCGGTAGCGGTTGTATCGTTTTCGATCCTTGAGTCTTCATAGCGGATCGCCGGTGTGATCGTCCAATTGCGCAATTGCATATCATTGACCGCATAGACAGCAATCCGATTGTCCGTGCCGCCCGGCGCGGCTGACGCATCTTCGCGTTCGCGGCGGATAAATTCGATACCGCTGCGCAGCTCATGTTCAACTGTTCCGGTCTGAAACATCGCAGTATTCTTGAAGCGCAAGGTTGATGTTTGATACTGATGATCTGCGTTAACTAAGTTCCGCAAAAAAGGCGAAGGCACAAAAGCTACTTCGTCATTGGTGATCTCTTCGTCCGAATAGGCGTATTCAATATCGAAATTGATCAGATCGTTGCCAACTGGATTATAGTTATAGCGCAGCGTAGCCGTCTGATTTTCGACAAAGCGGTCAACATTTCCAAAGTCGGCAATGGCAAAACTGTCATATGGAATGTCACGCTGATCCGACTGAGTTTCAGTATAGCTGAATGCCAATGTCTGATCCAGATTTTGGCCAAAAGTCAGGCGGCTTTTCAGCAACCACGAAGGATCATCGATATCACCTGCATCCGGGTTGATGTCATTACCGTCACCATCCTGGCGCACATCCAAAGTCCTGCGGGTGTAGTTGGCCAGAAACTCAAGCGTTTCAGTCGGTTGCCAGGCTAGAGTTGTTGAACTGGTGATGCCCTCACCATTTGTCGTGAATTCGAACAACTGATTGCCTGCAAACCCGATCTCTCCGCCCGTCAAATCTGCCGCATCAATGGTTTCGATCCGCAGCACACCCCCGACAACGCCCGAGCCAAATTCAAGCGATCCGACAGACCCGCGGATGACCTGAATTTCGCGAAAAAGCAGCGGGTCGGTAAAAAGCTGGCTGCCGATGCGATAAAGCTCCTCGCTGCCTTTGGTGGCGCCGTCGATCTGGATTAGAATTTTTTGATCGGTCCCAAACATATCATTGGCACCGAAGCCGCGGATGTTGATGCCGGACCCTGCTGCAGTCGCCCCATTCACCAGTGTCACACCGGGAACCGAATCGATCAGTTCGGCAATAGTACCGGCCTGGCGGTCTTTGATTTCCTGATCATCAACGATTGTGATTGGAACAGCTGTATCTGTTTGGATATCACGCTTGCTTTCGCCCAAGATAATGGTGCCCAGAAACCCATCCTCTTGCTGGTCCTGTGCTGTTGCGGCTGTGGTCATTGCCAGAATAAACCCCACCGTGCGGTATAGATATACGTGCATTTCGTTCCCCTGTTTTGTCAGCTTGGCTGAACCGGGGCTTGCACGGGGCTGGCGCGGTCTTGGCGTCTTTTTCGTGAATAATTGGATTAGGCCATTGATCTCGTATCTAATCTTGACTAAAATTGTCAACTAAGATTTGGACCTGTTGTCCAATAGCCACGCCGTCAACGGACGCCGAAGCCACACCCATCAAACAGAGTGAAACCCGGGGGATGCAATGGCGGTAGATGTGGCGTTAAGCCCAGACGAAATAAGACAATTCCGTAAAGACAACGCAAAGCTGCGGGAAAGGGATGTGGCCGACAGGCTATCGATTTCCGAGGCGCAGTTGATCGCAGCGCATGTCGGGCATGGCGCAACGCGGATTGGCGCACACATTAATCAGATCATGCAGATCGCACAGACGTTGGGTGAAGTCATGGCACTGACCCGTAATCCATCATGTGTGCATGAAAAGACCGGCGTGTATGACAATTACCACCCTGGCGCCCATGCCTCGATGATCCTGACCGAAGAAATTGATCTACGGATGTTTCCGAAACACTGGTGCCATGCCTTTATGGTCGAAAAGGAAATCGAAAGCGGTATGCAGCGCAGTGTGCAGGTTTTTGATGCAGCGGGCGATGCAGTGCACAAGATTTATCTGCGCGAAGGGTCCGACCTGATTGCCTGGCAGAACGCCATGGACAAGCACACCCTGCCGGATCAGAGCGACGATCTGCAGGTCGAACCCCGCGCCCCGGTTGAGGCGGCGAAAGCCGACCCTGATAAGGCCGAAACACTGCGTAAGGAATGGACACGCATGACGGACACGCATCAGTTCCTGCGTCTGACGTCAAAACTGAAAATGAACCGGCTTGGGGCCTATCGCATTGCGGGTGCGCCCTTTGTCCGGCCATTGGCGGTGTCTGCCGTTGATGCCATGCTGCATAAACTGGCGAATCAAGGCACGTCGGTTATGATCTTTGTAGGCAACAAAGGTTGTATTCAGATACATTCCGGACCGATCAAGACGCTGACGCCCATGGGGCCTTGGCAAAACGTGATGGACCCCGGTTTCAATCTGCATCTGCGGCTGGATCATGTGGCCGAAGTCTGGGCCGTCGACAAACCGACACAGCGTGGCCCCGCCTTATCGGTCGAGGCTTTTGATAACGAAGGCGGCTTGATTTTCCAGATTTTCGGTATCGGCAAAGAAGGTATGGACAGTCGCCCGGAATGGCGCGCGATCGTTGACAGCCTGGAAAGTTCCGAGGGCGCGGCATGATCACGCGCCGTGATTTCGGATTGATCGGGCTGGCCTTTGCTGCACAATCGGGCTTGGGTCACGCCGCGCAGTATAATCGCATCCTGTCGATTGGCGGATCTGTCACGGAAATCATCTATGCGCTGGATCAGGGGCATCGGCTGATCGCGCGCGACACCACATCGACCTATCCGCCACAAGCGCTTGACCTGCCTGATGTCGGATATGCCCGCGCTTTGGCTGCTGAAGGTGTGCTAAGCGTTGGCCCTGAACTGATCATCGCGGAAGAAGGCGCCGGCCCACCTGAAACGATTGATTTGCTGGAACAATCGAACATTCCCTTCATTACTGCCCCTGATACATACTCGCGACAGGGCGTTTTAGACAAAATCCGTGTTGTGGGCGATGCATTGCAGGTGCCTGAAAAGGCGTCAACACTTGCCCGCAAAGTGGATGGCGAAATTGCAGCGGCAACTCACGGTATTACCAATGGTGACCAAAAACGCGTTCTTTTCATCATCAGCACTCAGGGTGGGCGCATCACAGCGTCAGGCATTGACACAGCAGCGGACGGCATGATTTCGCTGGCAGGTGGGATAAACGCAATATCGTCGTTCACGGGCTATAAACAAGTCTCAGACGAAGCGATCACAGCCGCTGCCCCTGATACCATCCTGATGATGGACCGTGGCGGAGATCACGGCGCGCCAGATAACGTGTTGTTCAACATGCCTGCGATTGCCACAACGCCCGCTGGTCAGAACAGGTCGGTGATCCGCATGAATGGTCTGTTGTTGCTTGGGTTCGGGCCGCGCACCGGTCAGGCTGTCAAGCAGCTCAATACAGCACTTTACGGATAGATGGTCGCGCTTTCCACTGACAGTAGCGCTTTGCGTGACAGACGCCAGACGGCAAGGGCTGCCCACATCTGGCTGATCGGTCTGTTGCTGATCAGCAGTGTGGCCAGTCTGGCCATCGGTGCATCGGGTACGTCGCTTTGGGCGGCCCTGGACAAGCTGGCGCAGGGGCAAGAGCTTGATCTAATGGAACGTGTGGTGCTGTGGGACATACGCCTGCCACGGCTGGTGACGGGAATTGTGGTCGGTGCTTCGCTTGCTGTTTCAGGGGCCGTTATGCAGGGCCTGTTTCGCAACCCGCTGGCCGACCCCGGTATCGTCGGTGTTACGTCGGGTGCAACATTAGGTGCAATCATCGCGATTGTACTGGGGCCATTGCTGCCGCTGGCTTTTCTGGGCACTGCAATGCTGCCAGTTTTTGCCTTTGTCGGTGCCTGGGTGTCGATGGTGCTGCTTTACCGTGTTGCGACACGTGCAGGGCGGACATCGGTCGCAACCATGTTGCTTGCCGGCATAGCGCTGGCTGCATTGGGTGGCGCCCTGTCAGGCCTGATGATTTATAGCGCTGATGATGATCAGTTACGGGATGTGACGTTCTGGGGGCTTGGATCGCTGGCAGGCGCCACATGGGCAAAGGTTCTGATCGCAGGCCCGATCATTCTGGGCGCACTGCTAGTGTCGATGACACTGGGGCGCGGCTTGAACGGCCTGGCCTTGGGCGAAGCGGCCGCAAACCACATCGGCATAGCGGTGCAGCGCACGAAGACCATTGCAATTCTAAGCGTCGCCGCAGGTGTCGGGGCTGCCGTGGCGATATCAGGGGGGATCGGCTTTATCGGTATTGTTGTTCCGCATTTGTTACGCCTTGCAACGGGGCCGGATCATCGGATGCTGATCGTGAATTCCGCGCTGCTGGGGGCCAGTCTGCTGTTACTGGCTGACGTTATCAGCCGTGTGGTGATCGCTCCCGCCGAGCTGCCCATTGGCATTGTGACAGCCATTCTAGGCGCACCGGTCTTTATCTGGATCCTTATACGAAGCCGCGGCGTAGTGGATCTGTAGATGCTTGCGTTTGAGGATATCAGCGTCCGCTACGGTCGCAAAACAGTGCTGAAAGCGGCCTCTGCCACGTTGCAATCAGGGCAGGTCATAGCGATTGTCGGCCCGAACGGATCAGGCAAAACGACTCTGCTGCGTGCGATTTCAGGCGATACACGATACGATGGCACCGTGGCGCTGAACGGTCAGGATTTATCGGTCCTAAAGCCTTGGCAAATCGCCGAGGAACGCGCGGTTTTACCTCAAATCTCAACGCTGGCTTTTCCCTTTCAGGTCATTGAAATCGTCCGACTGGGCGCACAGGCCAGTACCACTGGTCATCAAGATGTCATCGCACAGGCGGCGTTGGCCCGGGTTGGCCTGTCAGGTTACGCCAATCGGTTTTATCAGGAACTTTCCGGGGGCGAACAGCAACGCGTACAATTGGCGCGTGTGCTTTGTCAGGTCTGGCAACCCGTCGTGAATGGCCGACCGCGCTGGCTGCTAATGGATGAGCCTGTTTCCAGCCTTGATATCGGACATCAGCTTGAAGTGATGCAAATCGCCCGTGATTTCGCCGATCAGGGCGGAGGAGTTCTGGCCGTGATGCACGATCTGAATTTAACTGCTGGCATTGCTGATCGTGTGCTGTTGGTCCATGCAGGTCAAATCATAGCAGATGGGACAGTCGATAGCGTACTGACCGATGACCGTCTTTCAAACGCTTACGGCTGCCCAATCCGCACCCGTTCTGTACCTGCCAACGGTCGCTGGTTTTTACTGCCCGGGACCAATGCTGCTTAAGCTTTGATGCAGTGGCTTTTCATTCGTTCAGGATTTTTTCGCGGTTTGCGTGATTATCGTTGATTTCGTTGGCAATCAGGATGTCCAAACAAACTGTTTTCAAGAAATTTTGGTAGCGGAGGAGGGACTTGAACCCCCGACACGCGGATTATGATTCCGCTGCTCTAACCACCTGAGCTACTCCGCCGAAAACGAAGTTTCATCTATCGTCGTGGTCAGGGTGCGTCAAGCAGGAATCTGTTATCCGTGACGCCAGGCAAAAAAATCTGTGTCGGCACGGTCAAGCAGTATCTGGGCCAGTTCAGCACCGATCTTTGCACCGTCCTCGATTGGGCCGGACATCCGATCGCTATGGCTCTCAGATCCGTCCGGTCGCAGAATTTGGCCAATTAGATGCACCTGACCGTCCTTAATCGTCGCAAGCCCGGCAATTGGGGTTTCGCAAGACCCGTCCAAGGCGGCCAGATAGGCGCGTTCTGCGGTCAGCCTTTGACCTGTTTCAAGATCATGGATGGCCTCTAACATTTGGGCGATGCGGGTGTCATCGGCGCGGCGTTCAATGCCAATGGCACCTTGCGCGACGGCTGGCAGCATCGCGGAGGGGTCGATGGCTGTGCGGGGTACATCATCCATTCCCAAGCGGTTCAGACCGGCCATCGCCAGAAAGGTCGCCTGGGCCACGCCATCTTTCAGCTTTGTCATCCGCGTTTGAACATTGCCGCGAAATTCAACGACATTCAGATCGGGCCGCTTGTTCAGCAATTGCGCTTTCCGGCGCAGGCTGGACGTGCCGACGGTCGCGCCTTCTTCAAGATCGTCAAGCTGCGCCTGGCCCATCGTGACAAACGCATCCCGCACATCTTCGCGCGGCAGATACGTGTTCAAAAGCAGGCCGGGCGGTTGTTCGACGGGCATGTCCTTCATTGAATGCACGGCCAGATCGATCTTTCCCGATAAAAGATCTTCCTCGATTTCCTTTGTAAACAAACCCTTGCCGTCGATTTCTTTCAATGGGCGGTCAAGAACGCGGTCACCGGTTGTTTTGATGACTACGATTTCAAATGCGGTTTCGGGCAAATCAAATGCCGCACACAATCTGTCACGTGTTTCATACGCCTGCGCCAGCGCCAGGGGTGACCCCCGTGTGCCAATGCGGGCCGGTGATCCGGGATCTGGTAATTTAAGTGCCATACCAAAGCATTAGCGGTGTCATACGCGCCTGACAACCAGATGTCTTGACATCTATGCTGATAACCCTGACCAACAGATCAAATCAGAAAGGGTGGAGAATGTCGGAAAACAAAAAATTGCTGCGTGCACTTGCGGGGGAAACACTGCCTGTACCCCCGGTTTGGATGATGCGCCAGGCGGGGCGTTACCTTCCCGAATACCGCGCGACGCGCGCCAAGGCCGGCGATTTTCTGACATTGTGTTACACGCCCGATCTTGCGGCCGAAGTGACGTTGCAGCCCATTCGCAGGTACGACTTTGACGCAGCCATTCTGTTCGCAGACATTTTGCTGATACCCGATGCGCTTGGGGCAGATCTTTGGTTTGTGACGGGTGAAGGACCAAGGTTGTCGACCATAACCACGCAAGCCGATTTTGATGCGTTGAAACCGGCCAACGATATCCACGATCATCTGGCACCGGTCTATGAAACCTTGCGTATTCTGACAAAAGAGCTGCCGGAAGAAACGGCCTTGATCGGCTTTGCAGGCGCGCCGTGGACGGTTGCAACCTATATGATTGCAGGTCGCGGCACGCCCGATCAGGCCCCCGCGCATGCCCTGATGCGTGAAAATACTGAACTTTTTGACGCCTTGATGGATCGTTTGACCAAGGCGACGATAAGTTATCTGTCGATGCAGATCGAAGCTGGTGCCGAAACAGTCAAGCTGTTTGATAGCTGGGCTGGATCGCTAAAGGGCGAGGCGTTTGAGAAATACGCTGTTGAACCTGCCAGGCGGATAATCTCGGAACTGAAATTAAAACACCCTGATGTACCTGTCATCGCGTTTCCAAGGGAAGCTGGCGATAAATACATCGGTTTCGCAAAAAGGACCGGCGCGGATTGCGTGGCGCTGGATAACTCGGTCGCAGCAGAATGGGCCGCGGAACATGTGCAGGTCGACGGGTGTGTGCAGGGCAACCTTGCCTCATCCCATATGGTCACCGGTGGTCAGGCTCTGATTGATGAGACACGCGCGATTGTCAAAGCCTTTTCCAAAGGTCCGCATATCTTCAACCTTGGGCATGGGATCACGCCGGATGCTGATCCTGACAATGTTCAGTTGATGATCGATACAATCCGAACTTAATGTCAGGAATCATTCTTATAGCTTGCATAATTTTGCCCAAAAGCTCGTAAAAAGATCGCCACACAGAATCTGTCTGAAGGGCCATGCGATGCAAAAACTGGTTTTCGCCTTTGTCGGGCTACTCGTCGGCTATCTTGTGCTTGAATACGATGTGATTGGCATGGCCGGAAGCAACGCGACGCCCGAAGATCCATCGCAATTGCTTGTGGTTGGTCCTGACGGACACGAGGCACCTGGTACAATCGTTGCTGCCGATGCGCCCAAAGTATTCTTTGCAAAGGATATCTTTGACAACCCGGATCAATTGACAGCTGTTGAAACCCTGGCAGATTTTGAGTTTGTCGAGCAGGTTGAAGGGTGCCGTTTTACACCGCCATCTGTCGGCATGGCGCTGGCGAATGTGCAGGTTGCCACCGGTGGTGGTGACAGTAGCGTATACGCATACTCAGAAACGGATATGGCCAACGATCTGATTGACTGGATCAGTGCTACAACGAATGGCCAGGAAACGGATATCGGCGAAAAGATCGCTTTGCGGCCTGTCGGCAAGGTAAACGTTGCGGTCACAGACAGCACTCAGATTTTGTATCTTGTTTTGCAAAGCAGCCAGTCTGGCGTCATCTGGCATATCCACAAAATGCCAGAAACCAGGATCGCGCGGGTTGCCGTGATTGCAAATGGAACCGCAGGCGTGATTGGGTTAGACCCTGCCATACCGGTCGAATATCTGGATGTCAGCCAGAATGAACAATGCGTGCAACCGGACCGTAATCCACGCGCTTTGCCAGATTATGATTATGGTCGTGAAGTGAGCAGAAAGGAAAGCTATGACTTGTCCCGCCAGCGCGATATGCGGTTTCGCCAGTACAGCACATGGTTTCTATCTCAGTTTGGCGTTCCGAGCGAAACAACTCTTATCGGTATTGCCAAGGCCAGCCATGTGATCGTTGGACCGGTGCCCGAAGCCGATGCACCGCGCCTGTCTTATGTTCCGATGGATGGTCAAACGGTGCGTGTGACCAAAAATGATCTGGTCTACATCAGCCCATCCCCCGAAGCTGCAACAACGCACGCACTGTCCGCTTATTCGAACCTGTTGGAGCAAGCCTCAGGCGGTCGTGTTGAAACGATCACCCCCGCACCAATCGCGCGGGATCAGTGATGCTGGATTGCGGGCAATGGTTCCATAAAAAGCTAAATCTGATCCTGTTTGCGGTTTGTCTTCACGCTATGCCGCTGGTGGGACATGCATCTGGCATAACGTCGAACGACATATTTTCTGAAGACCATGCGACCCTGAGCGGTCGGGAATACGTTCTGACCAAAAAGGCCCAGCATATGGCCGCACTGTTTGACGGGACTGCGCCAAACGGCATCAGAGTTATCGAGTTTCGCCAGACTGTCCGGATTCGAGACGTCATGCTAAAAGATGAGCCGCTGCCCCCGCGCCATCTGCGTCCGCTTTACATCCATGCAAGGGCATCGAAAATTGCTATGTCGGAATGTGAACTGATCGTTCAGCAGCTTGCCAATCATTGTGCCCTTTACCAAATCGATGTGCAAAAAAGATCCGAAGGTAAATATCTTCTGATTGCACAATTGGCCTTCAATACATTGGGTCACCGTATCGACACGTCACACCCGGATAATAGTTCATATATGGATGCGATGGTCGATCTAAGCCTGAATAACGAAGGGATCGAGGTTCACAGCGATCACCTTCATACAGCCCGCGCCGACTATTATGGTCGGGCAAAGATGGTTTGCGATGCAGTTCGTAAATCGTTCGGATCATGCGTCGTTGAGACGATTTATTTTGAAACACGTCCTACCGTCGGCAATGACCCGCGTCGTGTGTATTTGACAGCGCGTGCACAACTGGGCGCTTTGGTCGATCAGACGGTGACGTTGGAACAGCTACGAAGGGTTGCCGCGTCTGGTTTCTTAACGACCCCATAACGTCCCTAGCGACTTCGGATCGGCAGGGTAAATGTTTCTGACGACGATGTTATCGCGTCTGGGGCTGCTGGAAATCGTCCTGCACGTTTCACTGCAGCCAAAGCTGCACGGTCAAAGCGTCCATTTCCTGACGATTTTGCAAGACCGACCTGAACCAGTGCCCCGGACCGTGCAACGGTAATTACTAGGGTTGCGCTTGTTCCTTTTCGAACACCCGAAGGCAGGTTCTGGTTTCGGGCGATCTGGGCTCTGATCCGTGATCCCCATTCCTGTATGGCGGCGCGGCGTGCAGCTTGGGCTGCGGGGCCACCTTGTTGACCTTGGCGTGTCTGGGTTGATGCTTGTCTTTGCGGACGATCCTGCGCTTTTTCAGCGTCTTCTGTGCTTTTTTCCTGCTCGATAACGCTTTGGTCAATCTGAGGCAGGCTGCGATCTGATGCATGTGGCAAAGCAGGGATCTGAGGCATCGGTCGTACCGGCATGGTCCTTGTCTCAAACGGGTTTTGCTGTGGTCTCATGGTCTGTTCTGGCTGTTTAAATCTGCTTTCGACAGAGGGTGCCGTCTGCCAATCGGCAACCATGGCAATCAGTTCAGCATCAGTCGCCTGCAACACTATCGGTGCGGCGCTTTCCGGCGCATCATTGCCCTTTTGACCGGTTTCAACAAATCCAATGAAAATCGCCACATGCACACCCGTGGCGATCAGAAGAAACATTGAAAATCTGATAGCCTGATACATCACTGTGACTTTACAACCAGTTGAACGGATGTAAGGCCCATCGTCTGAAGGCGCGCCAAAAGTGCAGCAATGACTGTTGCATCCAACTGTGCATCCGCCTTGATCAACAACACACTGTTTGGCGCGCGGTCGGCGAGTGCGGTCAATACCGCGTCACCCGTTTTGCCGTCGAAATGCAGCTTGCCTTCCGCCGAGATGAAAAGCGTGTCCGCCTCATCCGGCGACCGACCATCTGCCGATGTTGGCGGCACAATTTGGACAGGCGGGGCGGGGGCGATCTGGGCGGTCATCAGGAAAAAGATCAACAAAAGGAAGACGACATTTATCATCGGAATGATGTTTTCTGACTTCCTGCGCTCGGGCGTTGTATCAAATCGCATGCCTCACTCCACGATCACAACGCCGGTGTATCCCGTGCCTGACAAAACCGTCAGAACATCAATCACATTCTGAAGCGACGTTTCCGTACGGGGTTGCAAAACAATCGTGTCCGTGGGTGTGTCGATCAGCGGTTCGATACCGACCGCCAAGTTCTGCAAGTCAATCACGCGCCCATTTAAAGATATGATGTCGCCATCAACCTGGATTAAACGAGGGGGACCGCTATAGCTATCGCCACCACCGGCCAGTTCAAGCGGTATGGTCAAGTCCTTTGAAAACTGCGCCACCAGCATGAAAAACACCAAAAGCAGAAAGACCACATCAATCATTGGCGTCAGACTTGGTCTGCGGCGTCGGCTGGATGTGGTGAACTGAAACATTAGGCCACCTTTTTCAGGGGGGCATTATTGTTGGTGCCGCGGGTGAAGATCTGGGTCGCGTCGCCCTCCATTTCGACCTGAAGGCGTTCAAGAACACTTTCGAACCAGCTTAGCGCAATCGACGCAGGGATCGCTACAGCCATGCCCGTTGCAGTGGTCAACAAAGCCTCCCAGATGCCGCCAGCCAAAACTGCCGCATCTGCCTGTGCACCGGATGTCTGAAGGGCTTGAAAGGCCGTGATCATACCAAGGACTGTGCCCAGCAATCCGATCAGGGGGGCAATCGTTGCAATCAGATCCAGCGCGCGAAGGCCAACGCGTGCGTCCGTCAGCTGTTTGCGTGCGAATTGGGCGACTTCTTCGCGCGCGGCGTCCTCGGTCAACTGCGGATCAAGCCGTTTTGCAATCGCCTCACGCACCAGGGTTGCGCGAAGTGTCGGACGATCAGCGACTGTCTTTTCGGCCTGCTGCACCTGATTTTGCCGCCAAAGTCCAACCGCAGCTGTTGCGGCCTGACCCGACCACGCCCCGATCTGCAGCAGATGCCATGTTTTCCAAAGGATAAGCGCTAGTGTCAGAATTGAAAGTCCCGCAATCACCCATAGCGCAGGGCCGCCGCGATCCAGAAAAGCCAGGATATCAGATACCATTTGTCCCCCATAATGCTACGCGTATAGCATCCAGACCATCGGTCAAGGCGGCCGGACCGGGTTGCAGGATCAAGGGCGACTTGATCTCATAAATGCGATTTTGCCTGACAGCGGGTATCGTATCCCAGCCTGGGCGCGTTGCGATTTTTTCCGGCCTTACCTTTTTGCCACACCATGAGGCTAGGATAACATCAGGCGCTGCGTCGATCACATCCCGATGTGCCAGTATACGGTTTTTCGCGGCCTGTTCCGTGCGAAGGTGGCTAAAGCAGTCTTGACCACCGGCAATTTCAATCAGCTCTGAGACCCATCCAATGCCGCTGATCAGCGGGTCATTCCATTCTTCGAAGTAAACCTTGGGTCGTTGGTCGGGCTTATTGGCTCTCATCGCATTGATCCGATTACGATACTGATGGCTTAGGTCCTTTGCCCTGTCGCCTTGGTCCACAAGTGCACCGAGGGTTTCGATCATCGTCAGAATGCCGGCGATGGTTCTTTGGTTAAAGGCATGAACCGCGATCCCGTGACGGATAAGTTCGGCTGCAATATCGGCCTGCAGGTCAGAAAACGTCAGCACCAGATCAGGCCTTAGCGCCAGGATCTTTGGCACATCGGCCGAGGTAAAGGCAGAAACGCGCGGTTTTTCCTGGCGAACCTGCGGTGGCCTGACGGCATATCCCGATACGCCAACAATGCGATCCTGTTGCCCAAGCAGATACAGGGTTTCAACCGTTTCTTCGGTCAGGCAAACGATACGATTATACATCTGCGACCTCGCGAACAGATGCCATCCAGTCCTGCGCGCCCTGCAAAACGGCGTCATAAACAGCGCGCCCTACGGCTTCGCCGATCGCGGTGTGCAGCCCGGCGTATCGTTCGGCACCGGGTGGGGATGCGATGGCGATGCAATCGGTGCCGGTGCCTGTCGCGGGTCCGGTTGCCAGCTGCAAACCAACATCATGAACAGCCAGGGTCCGGGCTTGCGCAGCGATCGTCAGTGCCTCGATCCGGGCAGCATCGGTCATGCCAACGTTTATCCCGACCGCGATATTTATCGTACCCCAGCTTTGGTGATCACGCTGCAGCCTATGTCCCACCCGTTCGGCATTTGAAAGGCCCACAGTCGCAACGCATTGAGCAGATATGTCATCGCAGGTGTGTTCGCGTACCACAAAGGCCGAAACATCGCGCGAGGTTAAAAAAACCACTGCATCAGTCCGACCGGAGCGCTGTAATTCGCCTGAAAGCCATTGATCGACATCCAGATCAACAGGCAGGTCGGCGTTGCGAACTTCGCGCCAGACTATACGGTCCGCTAACGCAAAGCCGGGTTTGTTCACGGCCCAGCTAAGGACGCGTTTCTCAGTGTCAAATCTGGCCTCAAGCCAGGGTCGCGTCAAGGTCGTGCGGATCATGTCAGAACCTCAAGCGGCTGAAAGATCGGGCCGTGGTCCGTATCGGCATAATATCCGCTGATCCCGAAAACGTCGCGCATATGATCCGGTGTTAGCACCTGGTCCGGTGGGCCATCTGCCACAACGCGCCCCATGTGCATCAGTAGCAATCGCGAACAATGCCGCGCCGCCAACCCAAGATCATGGATCGAGGCGATAATGCCGCGTCCTTCGGTCGCGAGTTGGGAAAAAAGCTGCATGACCATGATCTGGTTGGCTGGGTCAAGGCCGGCTATTGCCTCATCCGCCAAAAGCAACGGTGTTTCCTGCGCCAATGCCCGTGCAATCAAAACGCGGGCCTGTTCGCCACCCGATAGCTTTGTCGCAATCCGGTCGGCGAAATCTGTCAGGTGCATCCGTGCCAATGCTTGATCAACTGCGGTATCTGTAGCCTTAGGGCGGCCGCTGTGCGGGATGCGCCCCAGCGAAACAAGTGTGCGGACATCAACAGGCCACGCAATTTCCCGGGACTGAGGCAACCAGCCAACATGACGTGCCCTATGCGCCGGGTCCATCTGTTGCAGTGAACTGTCGCCCTGGGTCGGCACAAGACCAAGCGCGCCGCGCATCAGCGTTGTTTTCCCGGCGCCATTCGGGCCGATCAGGCCGACAAACGCACCAGCGTCGACGGTTAGATTAACATGATCCACAACGGGGCATTCACCACGCATGACCGTTAGGTTTTGAAGCGACAACAAAATCATAGTTGATCCCGCCGCGTATTATAGATCAGGTGTAAGAACAATGGTGCCCCCACGATGGCCATCAGAACGCCCAGCTTTAAATCTCGATCCGGAAGGATCAAGCGCACGGCGATGTCGGCGGCCAGAACCATAGCGGCCCCACCCAGGGCCGATGCCCAAAGCAATCGTGACGGGTGTGCGCCAACGAAGGGGCGCAAGATATGTGGCACGACAAGACCCACGAAACCAATGGCACCTGCGATGGCGGTTGCCGCGCCGACACAGGATGCAACGCCCACAATCAACAAAAAACGCAGCCGATTAAGTTTGACACCCATGGATGCTGCGGCGTCTTCGCCAAGGGTCAGCGCATCCAGGCTGCGGCCAAGTGTTAGCAAAATAACCCAGCCAGCAATCATAAAGGGCAGGGCCAAGGATACGTGGGTCATGGACCGGTCACTAAGCGATCCCATCATCCAGAACACGATTTCACTGACGGCAAAGGGGTTCGGTGACAAATTCAGTACCAGGGATGTCAGGGCGGCGGCCAGGGCGCTGATTGCGATACCTGCAAGTATCAGGGTTAACGCACCACCCCGCGGACCGGCCAAGGCCAGGATCAGCACAACCGCCAGGCAAGCGCCCAACAAAGCCGAAAGCGGCAACCCAAGTGCAAATTGTGCGGCGAAGCCTGTTTGCAATGCGATAACCGCCCCTAATGCGGCCGAGGATGAGATGCCGATCAGGCCGGGTTCAGCCAGCGGGTTGCGCAGATACCCCTGTAATGCCGCACCTGATAATCCCAGGGAAACACCCACCATAACCGCCAATAATGCCCGTGGCAGCCGGATTTCCTGCATGACAAGTGCCAACGGGGTTTCTTCATCTGAAAAAAGCGCGGTGATGCTGTCAAGGATCCCGATGGATGCAGGACCGATCAGCAAAGATGCCATAAACAATATCAGTGTCAGGGTTGCCAAGATCGGAAAAACGATATGATCTCTCATTCCGTCACCCGTTCACGTAACTTTGCCATCTGATGGATCGCGTTCAGTACGAACGGCGTGCCGCAAATCCAATCCCGGTCCGTCAGCGATCCGCGGTTCAGCCGGTCAAGAACAGGGTGATCCAGTATCTCCTCGCTTCTTGAAGCCGCGGGGTATTTTTCACCGCTGATAACGATGTCGGGGGCCAGCATTAAAAGCTGTTCTAACGGCAGCGTGCCACCGCTGCGCAGACCGGCCTCAGGTGCGATATTCTGAAAACCGGCATAGGCAAGGATTTCGCCCGCTAGCGTCTTATCGCCCGAAGTGTAGCCATTGGCGTAGTATAAAGCGGCCCGCGGTGACTGCCTCACCTCGGCCTGCAACCTTGTCAGACGGGTCTCAAAAGCAAGAATCTGTTGATCCGCGACATCGGTCCGATCCAGCGCGTGCCCCATCTGCCGCATTCTGGCTGTGACGTCATTGATGGAATAGGCTGGCTCAAATCGTTCAACGCGGACCCCAAGCCGATCAAGCATAGACAGCGTCGCGGGCGGGCTGAAGGTGCCCGCCAGAACCAGATCCGGGTTTAGCATATAGATCTCTTCGGCCAAGGCGCTATTTGTTGGAAACGCCATCGCCTGATCCGCCATGGCCGAGCTGATCGGATCATGCGCCAACCGCGACACCGATATCAGCTGGTCATCGTCGGCTAGCAACAGCGCAAGCTGATCCGTGCACAGATTGATCGACACCACACGCGTCGGCCCATCGTCTGCGGCGGCGCTGTTTGCCAGCCCCGCCAACAGCACGAATGCCTTAGAAAGACGTCCGAAGCCCAACATAAAACGCCCGATCAGACTGGCCGTAGCCACGGATTGTCTGATATTCCTGATCCGCTATGTTCTCAACGCGTAGATAAACCTGAGCGTTGTCATTAAAGTCATATCCTATTTGACCGTTAACAACTGTATAGTCGCGTAAATCCACACCGTCTTCCAGGTTTGCAACGTGTTGGGCCGAGATCTGTCCGGTCCACCGATCAGCGAAGCTGGCATTCAGGCCAATAACTAGATCGTTTTCTGGCACTCTGATCTGCCTTTCGTCCGACGGATTACGCGCATCGGTAAAAGTGTAGGCCCCGAAAATCTGCAGGTTATCGTTGAGCGCGTGTTCAGCAGATAGCTCCAGACCTCTTGTACGGCTTGTGCCATCAACTTGGACATAACCATTATCAAACTGAATCAATTCATCGATCTCAGTATAGAACAATGTTCCTTTGACAAAACTGCCTGCCCCAAACCGTCTTTCCAGTCCGACTTCAAAGGTTCGGCTTTCTTCCGGGTCAAGGTCATCGTTGGCACCGAAAGGTCCGTAGAGCTCTTGCGGTGAAGGGGCGCGAAACCCGTTTGCAGCAATTGCGCGTAATGTCATATCGTCATTGATCTGATAGGCAACTGCGGCTCTTGCGGATAAAAAGCCACCAAAGTTTGAGTGTTCATCGTGTCGCAACGAAAAGGCCAGATCAAGATCGGCGCTTGGTGCGTAGGTGACTTCAGAAAACAGCCCCCCGATTTCCTGATCCCGAACGTCTTCGCCACCTTCGCGGGTCCAATCGCCACCGAAGCTAAGGCCAAGGTTGCTGCTGATGTCGGTATAGCCCTTGTAAGACACTGAGCTCCGCTGTCCGACGGGGTCAAAATCGGGAAAATCTCCTTTGATCAGCCGATCATTTTCGAAGTATGACAATGACACCGTATGATCTATCTCACGTCCTTGGATTTCAGCGAAAGTTCTGATCCCGCTTTGTTCAGAAGATGAGATTTCGTTGAACGGATGTGCGCCGTCTTGTGGACCCGACGCATCAAATTCAGTTTCACTTTTCAGGTAGAACCCTGACAGCCCTATTCGGACAGTATCCGTCAAATTATGTGCGGCAGAAAAAGAAATCTGACTGGCAGAATGACCATCTTCTTCGTCGTTACCATCATTTTCATCTGCGGCAGAAAAGCCATCCGTGGTAACCCGCGAATAGGTAAACGCCAGTTCGCCGCGTTCGGTCAACGTCGAGATATTCAAACTACCGCGGTAGGTTTCGTAACTGCCTGCTTCCAGATCCAGACTGACAACTGTGCCTTCCTCTGTCGCGCGATTCGTCGTGATGCTGATGACCCCGCCAATGGCATCCGATCCATAAAGGGCGGATTGGGAACCCTTCAGCACCTCAATCCGACTGATATCAGACGTCATCAGGCTGCCAAAATTGAATTGTATTTGTTGCTGCGATGGATCTGTCACATCAATGCCATCAATCAAAACGGGAATGTATCGATCAGAAAGCCCCCGGATACGCAGGCTGGTCTGGGTACCTGGGCCGCCATTCGTACCGACGCTTATGCCGGGAAGTGTATTCAAGTAATCTGCAACGCGCATATCGCCGCGCTGCTCAAGCTCCTCTTGTGTGACAACTTCAACTGTTGCACCTGTGCGGCTGGCTTCGGTTTCGGATTGGTTGGCTGAAAGAATGATTTCTTCCAATTCTGTCACATCTTGCGCGTTTGCCAAACTGATACAAACGGATGCCGCACTGATCGCGGCCAAGGGGTATCGCATTCCTGTCTCTCCCACAAATATTACGATGTCATTGGAAAGACGGATGCCTTCCGCAGACGGTGAAAATGCCACCACTACGGAAAAAACCGTTGCCCGCCACGCGCCCCGCGGGGGAACAGGGTGATCACTTCGGCAGGTCTCCTGACTTGCGGGTCATCGCTTAGCTGAGCCTTCCCGGCCATATGGGCCAGTGGCTTTCTGTCAGCCTCACTCTCCGCCTACAGTTGCGGGGGCAGTCACGGAATTGCCCGGGGGCGCACCGTGTTCCCTTTTCACCAGATGCTGTTGCATCCAGACCGAAGTAGATTTTTCTTACTTGCAGAATTGCGGGGCGGCAAGGACATCTTGCCTATGCATCGTTTTGACCTAACGGAGTGCGTGCGATCGCACCGTGTCGCGGAATACCTCGACGTCAATTGGTTTGGCCAGAAAACCGTCAAAGCCGGAATTCCTGCAATGGGACTGACTGTGCCAGACCGTATCAGCCGTCACTGCAAAAACGGGCATTGATTTGGGGGGGTCGTCGGGCCGTTGCCGAATTTCGCGCACAACGGTATCGCCAGACATACCGGGCATATGGATGTCCATCATGATGATGTCGTAGCGATCGGGCTGCTTTTGCAGATGTGCCAGACAGGTTTCGCCGTTATCGGCAATGTCAAACTGATACCCCAGTTCTTCGCATAGCTCACGCATCATGAACTGGCTTAGGGGATCATCTTCGACAATCAAAACCTTAGGTGCACTCTGGGTCACGCGCTGATCGCTTTCTCACGGGGTACAGATGTCGAATAAATCACGAATTTCGCACCTTCACCAGTTTTTTCTTCAATTTCGAGTTGCATGTCCATTAGGTGACATAGATCGCGAGATATTGTTAAACCAAGACCTGATCCACCATACTTGCGCGTTACAGTTGTATCTTCCTGCTGGAACCGCTGGAACACCAGATCGAACTTGTCTTTCGAAATACCTGTGCCAGTGTCATTTATGAAAAGCTTCAGTTTCGGACCATGCGGCAGATGCACGACAGAGGCGCCAATTGTTATCGTGCCGACGTCTGTGAATTTGATAGCATTGTCCATCAGGTTGTTGAACACCTGGTCCAAACGGTATTCATCGGCCAAAACGAATTCAGGTACATCATCATTGATCTCGACAATGATTTTGATCGGTTTTTCTTCGGCGGCGACGCGTGCTTCAAGCCGGGTCCGCCAGGACGCCATCATCGGTCTGATTGCCAGATGCATTATATCGCATTCGATTGAGCCCGCTTCCAGACGCGTCATGTCGATAATGTCGGTCAACTGTTGCGATAATCTGCGACTTGCGCGAATACCGACTTGGGCGCGTTCTGCGTTTTTCTGTGCGTCTCCTCCAATCGCGATCAACTGGAACAGTCCCATGATCGTGTTCAGTGGCGTACGCACCTCGTGACTCATCATGGCGAGGAAATCAGATTTGACACGTTCGGACTGCTCGGCCTCGGTCTTGGCTTCGACCAGCTTCTGTTCCATCAATCGATGCTGCAGTGTCATCCGCCTGAGTTTTTCAATAGATGTTCCCAATTTGCCAATTTCATCCGAACCCGGGATTGATGGTTGTGGATTAAGGTTATCGTTCGAGATTTGTTCGACGTTCTTGCTTAGGTCAATCAGTCTGCGATTGATCTGCCGTTCCACGACCACAAAGATGAAAAGAATGGAAACCAAAGCGGCAATGGTGGCCGCCGAGATCATGATGAATATTGAAATATTGGACAGTCGCAGCAACCGTTGATCCAATGCTGCGACACGTTCGCCCTGAAATTCGTTGATCTGCGTCGTCTGCGTTTTAAGAAGCCCGATCAGATCAAGCGTCTGCGACAGCAATGCATCTTTGTTTTCTTCGCTTTCTAGCAGTCTTAAGCGGGCCTGAAATGGGTCTAACTCTTGAAGCGTGTCGTAAAATTGGATGCTCGCGTCCGAAAGCTGTTGGCCATATTGGGTATCATCCAGCCTTGAAATGGCTGTGAACATTTCCTGCAAATTGAAACTGATTTCTGCTTGAATGCGCGATATATCGGTTGGCAAAGATGTCACCTGAAGCCGATCCAGGCCGTCTTCCATGTTTTCGATCGCACCCGCGATTACATTTTGACGCCGCATCTCGGATAGGATGTCCATTGTTTCGTTGCTCATCGGGTGCGTAATGCCAAGCCCAAGTTCGGTTTGCCGGGCTTTGGACTGATTGCTGAGGTCCCGTATGGGAAGCCGGGCCAGTTCAAGCGATTGCCGGAACTCGGTGCGTAGATTGAACGTTTGCCGAGATACAGCTTCGGTCTGTTGCAGTATCAGGCGCAGCTGGCTTAGTGTATTGAAAACATTTTGAAAAAGTTCTTTGGCATCTGCCGAATCCAGATTCAGGACCGATGCTTCGATGTCATCTTCGCGGTTTTCTATTTGGCCGCTAATGCGATCCAGTGTTTCCAGGTTGTCGGCCTGGATCAGCTGATTGGCTAATTCGGCAATCTCGAATGCATCCTGACTGATCCGATCCGAGACCAGCAGAATAGGCAGCGCCGAGGTCGAGATCTCAGTATGGCCATTTTCAATTTTGTTGATGACGATCAATGACAAAAGCGCGCTGCATAAACTTAGCCCCGCGATTGCGATAAATCCCATCCTGAGTTTTTGAACAACTTTCAACGGTTGCGTTCCATGACATCGACTCTCGTCTTGGTGGTAATAATTCATTAACAAACAACTATTAATACGTCATTAAGATGTCCGACGCCGCAAAAACCGTAAAAGATTCCTTCCGATGCCTTTGAACCGCCGCAGCTTTGTCACCCTGGGCGCTGTGTTTGCCGCAACAGCTGCAATGCGTCCAGCATGGGCTATGAGTTCGAAACAGATCCTTGACCGCATATTGGCTATCAAAAAGCCGCAGGATAATCAGATCAAAATCCTTATACCTAATGGAAGTCAGGCGAATATTGATCCGGTTGCAAAGGCGTTCGAAACGCAAACCGGTATTGCAATCACACTTGTTGTTGCGTCAGTCGATGACATCAATAACCGTATGGTGGTCGAACACCTGGCCAATCGTACAAATTATGATTTGGCGTTGCCCGCAACCTTTGGTCTGCCCGACTTGGTGTCCAAGGGGATCATTCGGTCGTTCAGCCCATTTCAGCAGGGTGTTTCTGAACCTACCAGTTTATACGATCTTGGGGATACATTTGAGGGCGAAAGATACGGCTATCAGACCGATGGCGATGCATATCTGATGTTTTACCGCAAGGATTGGCTATCCGATCCCGATATACAAAATCGTTATGCGGATCGATTTGGTGTACCACTTGCAGTTCCGGCTACCTGGGCCGAACTGGACCGGCAGATGTCGTTTTTCCATGCCCCTGACGAAAACCGATACGGCGGGGCGTTGTTTCGCACGCCTGGTTATCTGGCCTGGGAATATTGGGCGCGATTGCATGCCAAGGGCGTCTGGCCCTTTGCCGATGACATGACACCTGTCATTGACACGGCAACTGGTGTGCAAGCGCTAGATGAAATGAAACGTGCGTCAGAACATCTTTACCCATACGCACAGTCCGCGGGTCTTTTTGACAACTGGCGCCTGTTTTCCGAAGGTGACGTATATTGCAACATTGGTTGGGGTGGGTCGCAAAAGTATTTCAACCGCGCGCTTTCACCCGTGAAGGGCAAACTGACCTATGCACAACTGCCTGGCGGAGTAGTTGATCAGGTGCCTTATTTCAATTGGGGCTGGTCCTATGTCGTCCCGTCCGTATCGCGTGTTCCAGAACTGGCCTATCTTTACGCCTGCTATGCCACTTTGCCTGAACAGTCGACATTGGCCGTTCGGCAACGCGATGGGTATTTCGATCCTTTCACCGAAGAACACTACCAGGATGCGGTTATTCGTCAGACCTACAGCCCAGATTTTCTGGATGTCCATCGAAAAGCATTGCAGGGTGCCATGCCTGACCTTTATCTGCCCGGGCGCGGCGAATATATGTCCAGTCTGACACGTTGGTTGAGCAGTGCTCTGAATAACGAAGTTCCATCTGCAACGGCGTTGTCACGTGCAGCTGGCGAATGGCAATTGATCACCCGCGACATCGGGACGGATCAACAGATCAAACGCTGGCAACGGCTTAAATCATTGTATCCTGAAGCGATTGCAATTAAACTGACAAACGGCTGAAGCTAGATCCACTTTGCCAGGGGGGGCAAGCTCATCAGTACAGCGTTTGCATCGTGCCCGGTTTCCAGGCCGAATTTTGTACCACGATCGTAGACCAGGTTATATTCCGCATAAAGACCGCGATGCACCAGTTGGGCGTCCTTATCGGCATCATCCCAAGGGGTGGTGCGGCGCTTTTCGACAATGGGGACAAATGCGGGCAAAAACGCGCAACCAACGTCCTGAGTAAAGGCAAAGTCGGCGTCCCAGTCGCCCGTATTGTGATCGTCGTAAAAAATACCACCGACACCACGGGCGCAATTGCGATGTGGAATATAGAAATACTCATCAGCCCAGCTTTTATATTTTGGATAGTAAGACGCGTCATGCGGGTCACAAAAAGACTTCAGAACGTCATGAAATGACGCCGTGTCTTCTTCGTATTCGATACAGGGATTAAGGTCAGATCCGCCCCCAAACCACCAGGCGTGCGGGGTCCAAAACATCCGCGTGTTCATGTGAACCGCCGGAGTATGCGGGTTTTGCATATGTGCCACCAGGCTGATGCCGGATGCCCAAAAGCGGGGATCATCCTTCATGCCAGGCAGGCCCTTGCGCGCGGCCATTGCAGCCTGTGCGCGTTCACCCAATGTGCCGTGAACGGTTGATACGTTGACCCCCACCTTTTCAAACACGCGACCACCGCGCATGACGCTCATCAAACCACCGCCTGCGTCTTCGTTATCTGCTGATGTCCGCTTTGTCTGGCTGACGTCAAAGCGCCCAGGCTGTTGATCTGCAAAGCGCCCTGTTGTCTGATCGTTCTCAAGCGTCTCAAATGCTGTAACAATCTGATCACGCAATTCACGAAACCAGGTTGAGGCGCGGTGTTTGCGTTCAGTGAACAGATCAGTCATCTTTATCATCCTATCGTGATGCCATTCGGTCTGGCATTGTTCGGATCATTAGCTATTCTCGGACCGAAAGAAAGGCCTGATCTTATGCGGTTTGCGTTTGTTATTATTTGTATATCCAGTGTTCTAGCGGGGTGCGCGACACCTTATGAACGCTGCACATCCGAGGCGACAAAAGATCTGCGCGTTGTGCAGGATCTGATCACTGAGACGGAACAGAACATCGAACGTGGCTACGCATTCGAACAAGAGGTGGTGCCAAGCACCCGCTTTGAATGGTGCGTCTCGCGCAATGACCGGTTTCATCTTTGTCGCGACACCAGATTTTCAACACGCGATAAACCTGTCGCCATTGATCTGGAGGCTGAGCGTGAAAAACTGCAGGGCCTTCGCGAAAAACGCGTTGATCTGGCGGCCCGGTCCCAGGATGACATATCTGCCTGTCAGCAACAGTTTCCTGACGCCGAACGGTAACCGGCTTTTATCTGCAATAGGGACCTGAACGGTATTCGGCTGTATCAAAGTGGAAGTGATTTTGATGAAAACGATCACTTTCGGGGCCAAGTACTGTGCCGAAGGGACCACAGGCTGAACTGTGCATGTTGCGCAGGATGCGGCGGTAGGCGGGGGAACTCCAGCCGTCCTGCACCGTGATCGTTTCGCCGTCATTCAGGATAAAGGCCGAGATATCGATCGCCTTGCCGCGACCATGTTCAGAAATTCGAGCGCCGCTTTGGTGGTTGCGGGTCCGGCAAACATAGTGGGCGGCCACGCGCAAACTGTCCAGACCGCCGCCGCGGCGACCCACTGCGGGCTTGGCGCCTTCTGTCACCCAAGTGTGCAAGGCGCGGGCCGTGTTGCAATCCATCGTCGCGGCTTGGGACAGCTGAACGCCAGCAACGGCTGTGATGCTGACAGGGTTGGCGACGCCGCAACCATTGGTGTCACTGATGATCGGAGCGATACGCGTTCCTTCAATCCCACGGATGCCGCACATGGACCCGCGCGTGACGTCGTCATCATCCTGACGACCGCAGCCGCCCAAAAGCATGACCGCGACAACGGCCAGAGTTATTGATCTGATTTTCATTTTTTTGGTGCTCGTCCGAAATTTGGTGCGTCGGTGTCTTGTCCTGCCTCGATGATCCCGCGCCGGATTGCACGGGTGTGCGTAAAGTAATCATGCAGCGCTTGGCCATCCCCCGTTCGGATTGCACGTTGAAGGGCGAACAGCTCTTCCGTGAAGCGCCCCAGAATTTCCAGCGTTGCATCCTTGTTTGTTAAGAACACATCGCGCCACATAACAGGGTCCGAGGCCGCGATGCGGGTAAAGTCGCGGAAACCCGCCGCTGAATACTTGATGACCTCACTATCTGTTACACGGCGCAGGTCATCTGCAACACCAACCATGGTATATGCGATCAGGTGTGGCGTGTGGCTGGTGACCGCCAGAACCAGATCATGATGATCGGGGTCCATCGTTTCAACCATGCTGCCCAGACCCTGCCACAGTTTTTTCAATCGGTGCAGCGCGGCAGGGTCGGTGTTTTCCAGTGGCACGATCAGGCAAAAGCGGTTGTCAAACAATTCGGCAAAACCGGATGTCGGACCGGACTGTTCAGTGCCCGCCAGCGGGTGGGCAGGTATGAAATGCACATCGGGCGGCATATGTGGCTGTACGGCATCAATGACGGCGCGTTTCACCGACCCCACATCAGATACGGTCGCATTGGATTTCAGAAAAGGGGCGATATCGCGCGCGACATCGTCCATTGCGCCGACAGGCACGCAAAGAACGACAAGGTCAGCGTCCTGCACGGCGTCGCCCAAGGTGTCGCAAACGGTGTCGCACAGGCCGATATCACGGGCGGTCTGGCGGGTTTCAGGCGATCGAGCGTAGCCTGACACGTGACCCGCCAGCCCCGCACGCTTTATCCCCCAAAACATCGACGATGCGATCAGACCCAGTCCGACCAGCGCAACTTTGTCATAGATCTGAGTCATTACGCGCGTTCTTTGAATTGTCGAATGGCATGGGCCACGCGGCGGCAGGATGCCTCATCCCCCACGGTGATGCGCAGGCAGTGGGGCAGGTTATAGCCACCCACACGCCGCACAAGGATACCTTGGCTTTTCAGGTAGTCGTCACAGGCGTTCGCCTCATCCGTCGTGCTGAAGCGGGCCAGTATGAAATTCGCGGTCGACGTGTCCGAAGGCACGCCGATTTCCGCCAATGCTTCGGCCAGCCAGGCGCGGCAGCGGGTGTTCTCGGCCCGGCATTTTGCAACATAATCTGTATCGCGTACCGCAGCTTCGGCAGCGGCCAGCGCCGCATTCGACAAGTTGAACGGCCCGCGGATGCGGTTCAGCACATCGATGATAGGTTTCGGGCCATAGCCCCAACCCACACGCATACCGCCTAAGCCGTACATCTTGGAAAAAGTACGTGTCATAAACACGTTGTTGCGGGCCTCGATCAGCGCGCGCCCTGCATCGTAATCTTCGACATATTCGGCGTAAGCGCCATCCAGCACCAGAAGAACGCCGTCAGGCAAATTGTCAGCCAGATACCCTATTTCGGCCAGGCCGATCATTGTGCCCGTCGGGTTATTTGGATTGGCGATGAAGACCATGCGGGTTTTGTCGGTGCATCCGGCCAGAATGGCGTCGATATCGGTGGTGCGTTCCCTTTCGGGCACTTCAACTGGCGTACCCCCTGCGGCCAGCGTCGAAATACGATAAAGTGCAAATCCGTGTTCAGTATGAATGACCTGATCCCCCGGGCCGACGAAAGCCTGGCACAGAAAGCTGATGATTTCATCAGATCCGACGCCGCAAATCACACGGTCAGGGTCAAGCCTGTGCATTTCACCGATGGCTGCGCGCAACGCTGCGTGGTCGGTTGACGGATATCGGTGCAGATTGAAAGCCTCACGACGAAAGGCCTCCATGGCGGGCTCAGAGGGCCCCAACGGGTTTTCGTTCGACGACAGTTTCAACACATTTGCGATGCCGTCGACATGACTGGCCCCGCCTTCGTAAAGGTCGATGTCCATGATACCGGGTTGGGGAAGAATGGCTGAGCCCATGATCGAAGTCTCTTACGTCTAAATTTATTCGCTTATAGTCAGGGCCTGCGCCCAAGGTGAACAGAAAAAAGCGGTAAGTGCGCAGTTATGGTAAATAAGCCAGTATCAATTGCGATCCATAGGCCCTGCGAAAGCTGTCCAACTGATCCTGGCGTAATGCATCAATCAGTTGGCTGGGGGCGAAACCGCTGGTCGGAAAATCATGCGCAAGGGTGATGTAGTATCCGAGGTTTTCCAAGGTTAGAATCGCGGTTTCATCCGTGGCCAGGATGATTGCAGGCCCTGTGTTGGGGATGTCGTCGATGGTGGTCAGGTATCTGATGTCTTCGATCCTGTTTGTGACCAGACCCGTCTGATCAACCAGCCTGCGATTGTTCAGGACATAGGTTTTTGCACTTATGCCTTTTATATGGTTGGCCGCGATATGGCCATGCATTGGATAGATCAGGGTGAAGTAAAGTGGCAGTGCGGCCGCGACAGCCAGCACATAGGTGCCACCCAAAATCGCGGATTTCGCCCAGATGGCGCCTTTGGCGGCAATCCACCACGACAGGATGAACAGCAGCGCTGCGGTGATTGCGATGCCTATTCCAGTTGTCTGCTGGTTTGCCACCCAAAACAAATAGCTAGCCAGACCCGCGACAACCAACGGCAGGAAAGAGAATACTCTGATGCTGCGCCCCAGCCGTTTGGTCAATAACGCGGGCTCAAACCGGCTGGCATAAAGCCCGATCAGCGCGGCAGCTGCAGGGGCGGCTGGCAGGATGTAGCGTTCGAACAGCGCAGTTGAAAAGGCAAAAAGGACCAGCACCACCACGATCCAGAATACGCAAAGGGCCACGGCAGGGTTTTGTAGCCGCCCAGGTTTTGGCCATTTCAGCCCCAATGCAAAGGCCAGCAAGAATGGAATGAACGGCAAAAACAGGTCTGTGATCGTCTTACGCAGGCGGGCCAAGGCGTCAATCACACTGAACGACGCCTTTTCGGTCAGTTGGTCCCCCACGAATTGGCTGACCAGCTCATCCGGATAACGCAACCAGATCGCCACAAACCACCATGTCGCCAAGACTGTGGCTAACAAGACGGCTGCCAGTTCATGCCCAATACGTCCGGGCGGCATCTGCCTGCGATAGATCAGCCGGACAATCAGCAACACTGGCAGGAACACAAGCGCCAGCATACCCTTAGCCAGAATGGCGTATGCGATACCGCCATAGCCCAGATAATAAAGCCATGGAGGCGGCGCATCGCGGGATTGCATGATTTTGCAGAAACAGACCAGTGCGATCGTTATTCCCAATATCAGCGGCATGTCCGGAATGTGCTGTGTGGTGTTTTCGACGAAAATCCTATGTCCGGCCAGTGCCGTCATAGCGACAAAGGCACCCCCGACGGTCGCACCGATGACACGTGCCAGCACAAAGGTCAGGCCTAGAATGATAGCGCCCGTCAGAAGCCACATGATCTTGGCCCCCAGTACCGATTGACCAAACATCGTATAGCCCGCCACGGCGTAATAATAGGGCAGGGGGGGCTTTTTCAGACGCAGGTCGCCCGCAACCCCCCGCGGCACCAGATAATCGCCCGTGGCCATCATCTTGGCCGCCCCGATCGAATAATATTGCTCGTCCGAATGAACCTCAAACTGCCACAATGCAAAGGGCATTCGCAGCACCACAAATGCTGCAATCAACAGGACACATATCACCCAAATGCGTACGGTGATGTTCTGGCTGTCTGCCCGGTGCTGCATGACACGCTGCCTGTAGATTGGTTTTGGTTGGGGCCAATATGCATGATGTTGCGCGATAGGCAATCGATGCCGTAAATATCGCTTTTGGTTTTGGACACTGCCCAAAAGAAAAGCCGCGGCGGATGTCCGTCGCGGCCTGAAATTCAAATGCAGCGCAGTTTAGTTTTGCGCGTAGTATTCGATGACCAGGTTTGGCTCCATCATGACCGGGTAGGGCACATCTGACAGGCCGGGCATACGCACAAACGTCGCTGTCATCTTGCTATGGTCTACTTCCATATAATCAGGAACGTCGCGTTCGGGCAGTTGAGCGGCCTCAAGCACGATGGCCAGCTGTTTCGAACGATCACGCACTTCGATCACGTCGCCTTCTTTCACGCGGTAAGAGGGGATGTTGACCTTTTGGCCGTTCACCTTGACGTGGCCGTGGTTCACGAACTGGCGGGCCGCAAAAACGGTTGGCACGAATTTCGCGCGATAGACAACGGCGTCCAGACGGCGTTCCAGCAGGCCGATCAGGTTTTCGCCTGTATCGCCTTTGACACGTTCGGCTTCGCGGTAAATGCGGCGGAACTGCTTTTCAGTCAGATCGCCATAATACCCTTTCAGCTTTTGCTTGGCACGCAGTTGCAGGCCGAAGTCGGACATCTTGCCCTTGCGGCGCTGGCCGTGCTGGCCCGGGCCATATTCGCGACGGTTCACAGGGCTTTTCGGACGGCCCCAGATGTTTTCGCCCATGCGGCGGTCGATTTTGTACTTGGCAGACGTGCGTTTCGTCACGGCTGATCTCCTTCTTTAGGGTTCGAAGGGCGTTGTCCTTTGCTCCGGATGAAATCCAGGGCCGACAGGCATCCCCTTGCGGGGGCCACCAACACCAAATGAAGCCGCGCTTATATCGTGCTATTTTGCCCTGTCAACACCTTCATTTTTGTTGACGGTCGGTATATAATTCAATATATCATGAAATATGGATACGAATGCGGCATCTGTCTCATTTGCCGCACTTTCCCAGCCCATGCGGTTAGAGGTTTTTCGTTTACTGGTTCGGGCTGGGAAAAGTGGTATGGCGGCAGGTGAAATAAGTACAAAACTGGATGTCAGGCAGAATACGATGTCGGCAAACCTGTCTGTGTTGCTACAGGCTGGCCTGGTGCGGAACGAACGGCAGGGCCGCGTCATCCGATATTTCGCGAACATCGAAAAAATGCAGGGGCTTTTGTCGTTTCTGCTGGAAGAATGTTGCGGGGGCCAACCCGAACTGTGCCAGCCCGCCATTCAGACAATAGGCGAGGAACAGGAATGAGTTTTGACATGCCACGCAGGCTGGTGGCCGAAGGTCTGGGCACGGCACTTCTGGTGGGTACTGTTGTCGGATCGGGCATCATGGCCAGCAATCTGACCGAAGATACAGCGCTTGCCCTTTTGGGAAACACCCTGCCCACAGGTGCGATACTGGTGGTGCTGATCACAATCCTCGGGCCGATTTCAGGGGCGCATTTCAACCCCGCTGTCACGGTCGCCTTCGCCCTGCGGCGCGAGATTGGCGTGGCCGAGTCATTGCAGTACATCATTGCGCAGATCATAGGCGGCATTCTGGGCAGTTTGATTGCCCATGCGATGTTTGAGCTATCGATTATTCAATTTTCGCAGACCGTGCGCACGGGAACGGGCCAGTGGGTCGCAGAAGTTGTCGCCACCTTCGGTCTTGTCGCAACGATCCTGGCCGGGGTGCGTTTTAGGGCCGATGCTATTCCGTGGCTTGTTGGTCTTTACATCACCGCCGCCTATTGGTTCACGGCCTCGACATCTTTTGCCAATCCTGCAGTTGCCATCGCACGCGGGTTTTCGGACACCTTTGCTGGCATCAGGCCACTGGACGTACCGGCCTTTATCGCGGCAGAACTGGTTGGCGCCGTTATCGCTGTTCTGATCGTAGGCTGGTTGATCAGCCCATCCCCAAAATCCACTACGGAGCAAACACCATGACCGTTGTCATCCATCATAACCCTGACTGTGGCACATCGCGCAATGTGCTGGCAGTGATCGAAGCATCGGGTGAGGACTTTGTGGTGATCGAATATCTGAAAACCGGCTGGACGCGCCCGCAGCTACAGGCCCTTTTTGCCGCTGCAGACCTGACGCCCAGACAAGCGTTGCGTGTCAGCAAGTCGCCCGCCGAGGAACTGGGCCTGACCGACCCATCCGTCAGCGATGATGCGCTTTTGGATGCAATGCTGGACCACCCGGTCCTGGTCAACCGGCCCATCGTTTGTTCGCCCAAAGGCGTCAAACTTTGCCGTCCAAGCGAGGCTGTGTTGGACATGCTGCATAAATGGCCAGCCGGACCATTTGCGAAAGAAGATGGTGATTTGCTGATTGATGCCGATGGCAATCGAGTTGCCTGACAAAGTGTAATCTACGTTGAGCCAATGGTTTCAAATCGCGTAGCTGACCTAAAGCCAGGATGCCGCCAACCGCAATTGGTCGTAGATTTGTACAAAAGAAACAATCTTGATCGAAAAGCCTTTAATTTCATTGTTTTAGTACAATCCAAAAGTGAACTAATGGTTTGGCTGATTTACTTGAAAAGAAGGACGCCTGTGGTTCCCAAAAACAAGGGAGCCACCCGAAGAAAGGGCAGTCATTTTAACAACTTAGCTGCTCCTCTATGGTCATGTAGCAAGCCAAGGTAGTGCTTAGCCCATGGCTATTGACATTTCGAATGGCCGCAGCTGCCGCAGGTCATGCAACCTTCGATCATGCGCAGGTCGTAGCTGCCGCAGTTGGGGCAAGCTTTTCCGCGGGGGCCGTTTAGGTTGACGACGGCGGCTTGGGGGTCGGTTTTCAGGCCCATGCCTTCGCCGTCGATAAAACCGATCGTGATGAGGTGGCGTTCGATGACACCACCGATCGCTGCCAGGATCGAAGGCACGTATTTCCCACTCATCCAGGCGCCGCCGCGGGGGTCGAAGACAGCCTTCAGTTCTTCGACCACGAAACTGACGTCGCCGCCGCGCCGGAATACGGCGCTGATCATGCGGGTCAGGGCGACGGTCCAGGCGAAGTGCTCCATATTCTTGGAATTGATGAACACCTCGAAGGGCCGCCTGTGGCCGTTCAGCACGATATCATTGATCGTGATGTAGATCGCATGTTCGCTGTCGGGCCACTTCAGCTTATAGGTGCTGCCTTCCAGTTCCTGCGGGCGGTCGAGCGGTTCGCTGATATAGACGACTTCGCCATCGCCCCGGACTTGCTCCGGGGCCTCGGACAGCGGCGCTTCGTCCTTTTCCGACACGCTTAAAACTGACCCCGTCACGTCGTTCGGGCGGTAGGTCGTGCAACCTTTGCAGCCGGTGTCCCAGGCCTGCATATAGACGTCCTTGAAATCGTCGAAACCAATGTCTTCCGGGCAGTTGATGGTCTTGGATATCGAACTGTCCACCCACTTCTGAGCCGCCGCCTGCATCTTGACGTGATCCAGTGGGGGCAGGGTCTGGGCGTTGACGAAGTAATCCGGCAAGGGCGCATCGCCGAATTTTTCACGCCACAGCTGAACGGCGTAGTCGACGACCTCTTCCTCGGTCCGCGATCCGTCTTTCTGCAGCACTTTGCGGGTGTAGGCATAGGCGAAGACCGGTTCGATGCCGGAACTGACGTTGCCCGCATAAAGGCTGATCGTGCCTGTGGGCGCGATCGAGGTCAGCAGCGCGTTGCGGATGCCGTGTTCTGCGATGGCGGCGCGGACGTCGTCATCCATGTCTTGCATGTGACCGGTGGCCAAAAATTTGTCTGCGTCAAACAGCGGGAACGCGCCCTTTTCGCGGGCCAAATCGACCGAGGCCAGATAGGCCGCCCGCGCGATCTGGCGCATCCAGCGTTCCGTTTGCGCGGCAGCCTCATCCGAGCCATAGCGCAAGCCCACCATCAACAGCGCATCAGCCAGGCCCGTGACGCCCAGCCCGATCCGCCGCTTCGCCTGCGCCTCAGCCGCTTGGGCGTCCAACGGAAAGCGGCTGGCATCGACCACATTATCCATCATCCGAACGGCGGTGGCGACCAGATCATCCAGCGCCTCCTGATCCAGCGCGGCGTCCTCCTCAAACGGGTTGTCCACCAACCGTGCCAGATTGACCGACCCCAACAGGCACGCCCCATAGGGGGGCAAGGGCTGTTCGCCGCAGTTATGCACATAAAACCCGTTGGCATCGAACGCGTTGATGCCGGGGATTTGCACGTCGTACACATCTTCATTGCCGTCATCGGTAACCTCAGCCACCACAGCGGTAAAATGTTCGCGGTTCAGCGCACGTTTGTAGCCTGTCATCAGCGACATCAGTCGCGTGTGTTTATCCGCATTCAGAAATCCGATGCGGTCCTGAAAAACGGCCAGATTGCTGCCTGCGATAATCAGCTCATGCTGCGCCTTATGCGGATAAAGCGCCGAGCCGCCATACCCGTCCGGTATCGGTCTGTGCCCTTCGGTACGGCGGTTTTCGTAGATTTTCGCATTGATACCCAGGCGCGCCAACATCCGCTGCGCCCGCTGCAAAAGGGCTAGATCGCTTTGGGCCAGTCTGACCGAGACCCCCTTGGCCTGCGTGCCCTGCACTGATCCATCCGCGTCGAACAGCCCCCGCAAGACGGCCGCACCAAAATCTGCCGGTGCGCGTTCGATGGCATCCGTCAGCGTCTTATTTCCCGCAACAACGCCATAGTCGGCGGCAAAGGTTTTCAGGGCGGCTGTTGAAATGCGATGTTCGTTCCGGTCGGCAATCGTCGTCCAACCAGCGAAATCCGCGCGGGCGGGCATCTGGCGCAGCAGTGCCTCGATATGCGTCATGACCGGGTCAAGGGCGACAGGGTCGCCATTCATGCAAGCGGCCTGGGTCCAGACGGAAATGACGGCCTTATCATCCTTGATCATTCCATCCCCAATCAGTGCGCCCAATAGATAGCCCAGGTCGCTGTCGCAGCCCGTACCCCAGGACACGTCTTGGTGATTATGTATAATCACCTCATCACCCGGGTTCAGATCGGCGGCAGTCGTCCATTCGGTGTCCAGGTGCCAGCGGGTTTTACTGGCTACACGTCGGACAAGGTGATCCGCGGTCAACCGCAGGGTGCGCCTACACTCGGTTTTTAGCTGTTTGACGGGCTTATGGCCCGTTTTGAAAAACCCCTTTGGCCCCGAGTGATGGGGTGTACCATCAACCAAAGCCGTGAAGGGCGTGCCGATCAGGTCTGTCACCTGTCGCGGCCCGTCCGTGGTGCTGACCCAAGTATCATCCGTGACGCAGGGGTTCGTGGCTGAGATCGTCTCGACGTAATTCAGGTTATTCATCGCATTGATGCGGTCGATGAATATCACGCCAGGTTCGGCATAATCATAGGTCGATTGCATGATCTTGTTCCACAGATCGCGCGCCTCGATCGTGTGATAGACGCGGCCCTCGAACTGCAGGTCCCAACTGGCATCGGCTTTGACGGCCTTCATGAAATCATCGGTGACAAGGACGCTCATGTTGAACATGCGCAGGCGGACGGGGTCGGATTTGGCGGTGATGAAATCTTCGATATCGGGGTGATCGCAGCGCATGGTGGCCATCATCGCCCCGCGCCTGCTGCCCGCTGACATGATCGTGCGGCACATGGCATCCCAGACGTCCATAAAGGATAAGGGCCCCGAGGCATCGGCGGCCACCCCTTTGACATCGGCGCCCTTGGGGCGGATCGTGCTGAAATCATAGCCGATCCCGCCGCCCTGCTGCATGGTCAGCGCGGCCTCTTTCAACATATCGAAAATGCCGCCCATGCTGTCGGGGATTGTCCCCATGACAAAGCAGTTGAACAGCGTCACGGATCGTTCCGTGCCCGCACCTGCGGTGATGCGGCCGGCGGGCAAGTATTTGAAATCTTCCAAGGCGCTATAGAATTTATCTTCCCATTTCGCGGGGTCTTTTTCGACCACCGCCAAAGACCGCGCAATGCGCCGCCATGTGTCTTCGACCGTCAGATCAATTGGTGTTCCGTCCGCCTGTTTAAAGCGGTATTTCATGTCCCAGATCTGCTCGGCTATGGGGGCGGCAAAACGGCTCATGTGGGCGGTCCTTGGATAGATGGGCAGGGTCATGACGATAGGGCTTTTGGTTGATCTGCGCAACAGCTAGGTTAGGTTGACAGATAGTCACCATATCTGGGGGCGTAATGGCAAAATATGTGAACCTTGTAAAACTCAGCGTCGGCAGTGAAAATGTTGAAAGCCTGGCGAACTGGCAAAGACAACGCGCGGCCAAGGGGCCGGACGGGTTGCCACGCCATGTCACACGGATGTGGCCAAAGCGCGAGGCCGAGATTTTGGCCGGCGGATCGATTTACTGGGTGATCAAAGGTGTGATCCTGTGCCGTCAAAAGATTTTGCGGTTGGACGAAGTGATTGGTCAGGATGGTATTCGTCGCTGCGGTATCGTGCTGGAACCGGGCCTGATCCGCACCGAGGCTATGAACAAGCGCCCGTTTCAGGGCTGGCGGTATTTGTCCGCTACGGACGCTCCGCGCGATCTGGGTCAAGAACGTCAGAACGAAGAATCGCTGCCACCATCACTAACGGCTGCGTTGTCCGAGATCGGCGTGCGGTGAAAAAACGCCCTTTGCCCCGCTGCGCCTTTCGGCGGCAGGGTCTTCGGGTCTGATCTGGTAAGAAAGGTGGCGCCACCGTCTTGAAAGGTTGGTTTTGCCAGAAAGGGATCGCAACGCCCCCACCCTATGTCTCATGCATGATCTTTCAGGCGGCTTGTGGTTTGGGTCGTGAAGCCAAAACACAAGTTCTGGAAAACCATTTCTATTACGATATCGTGGAAATGGGTTTTAGGCCTCAGATGCTAACATCTGGTTGGGGCTGCGTACGCTGGGATTTGAGTATTTGGACCAAGAAGAAGGCATTAAGAGCACTAAACCTCCTTCTTCTTGGCCCAAATACTCACGACGCGATTTATCGGTCTTCGCTGTGTCTGAGTTTTTGGAAAAAACCTTCCAGCAGCTTTTTTGCGTCATGTGCACCAATACCATCATAGACTTCCGGAACATGGTGGCATTGCGGATGGGAAAATACCCGGGGACCTTGGGCGATGCCGCCGGATTTCGGGTCGGGCGCGCCGTAGTAAAGCCGCGCGATGCGGGCGGCGGACAGCGCGGTGGCGCACATCGGGCAGGGTTCCAGCGTGACATAAAGGTCGTGGCCCGGCAGCCGTTCGCTTTTTGCGGCCTGACATCCCGTGCGCAGGACCAGGATTTCGGCGTGCGCCGTCGGGTCGGACAGTTCGCGCGTGCGGTTGCCGTCGCGTGCCACGATCTGGCCCGTAGGATCGACCAGAACGGCGCCCACAGGCACTTCGCCGCGGTCAGCCGCCATCCGTGCCTCTTCCAGCGCGATATCCATGAAACTGCGAAACATATGCCCGTCCCTTGCCTGCAAAAACCACCGCTGGCAAGGGGCGCAAAAACGGGTTAAGCCCGGCCCATGACAGACGATACCCCCAAAGGCGACCGGATCGCCAAGGTTTTGGCCCGCGCTGGGATCGCCTCGCGTCGTGAGGCTGAAAAGATGATCGAAGCCGGTCGCGTGACCGTCAACGGGCGCAAGATCAGCAGCCCGGCGCTGAATGTGACGGCCACCGACAAGGTTACGTTTGACGGCCAGCCCCTGGCCGAACCGGATCCGCCGCGCATTTGGCTGTATCACAAACCGGTGGGTCTTGTGACCTCGGCCCGCGATGAAAAGGGGCGCGAGACGATATTTGACAAACTGCCCGAAACTATGCCGCGTGTGATGTCCATCGGGCGGCTTGATCTGAATTCCGAAGGGCTGTTGCTGTTGACCAATGATGGTGAGGTCAAACGGCGGCTTGAGTTGCCATCGACAGGCTGGCTGCGCAAATATCGCGTGCGAGCCAAAGGTGCGCCCACCGATGACACTGTGGCTCCGCTGCGCCGCGGGATTGAGGTTGAGGGCGTGAAATACCAGCCGATGGACGTGCAAATCGACCGCCAGCAGGGCGCTAATGTCTGGCTGACCATCGGCATTCGTGAAGGCAAGAACCGTGAAATCCGACGCGCGTTAGAGGCGATTGGCCTGACCGTCAACCGGTTGTTGCGTGTCAGTTACGGGCCGTTTCAGCTGCGCGATCTGAAGCCGGGCATGGTCGAAGAGGTAAAGCAGCGCGTCGTCAAGGATCAGCTTGGCCTGCGCGAAACGCCCAAGCCCAAACCCACACGGCAACGACGCAAACGGAACTGATAATCCTTAAGAATTGTTGCTTTTCCATGTCGTGGCGCTATTGCTGCGGCCAAACAATGATTTTTGGGACATGTGACTATGGCTGATTTATTAACCATCGAAAACCTCGGAAACCTGCTGATGTTGTGTTTCCTGCAGGCGGTTCTGGGCTTTGACAACCTGCTTTACATCAGCATCGAAAGCCAGCGTGCGCCAGTCGCGCAGCAAAAGGCGGTGCGGTTCTGGGGGATCATTATCGCTGTCGCCCTTAGGGTTATTCTGCTGTTTGCCATGGTTAATCTGATCAGCCTGCTGGCCGAGCCGTTTTACATCTTCAACTGGACCGGCGTTCTGGAGGGGGGCGTGAATTTTGCGACCTGCGTCTTTATTCTTGGCGGGATTTTCATCATCTATACGGCGGTCAAGGAAATCAGCCACATGTTGACCATCGAACACCTGGGCACCGATGTCGAAGGCAAGTCAGGCAAATCCGCGGTGCAGGTCATTCTGCTGATCGTCTTCATGAACCTGATCTTCAGCTTTGACTCGGTTCTATCGGCCATTGCAATCACGGATGTCTTCCCGATCCTGGCTGCCGCGATCCTGTTGTCGGGGCTGGCGATGCTGCTGTTGGCCGACGGCGTGACGCGCTTTCTTGAGAAGAACCGGATGTACGAGGTTCTGGGCCTGTTTATCCTGCTGATCGTCGGTGTGGTGCTGTTGGGCGAGGCCGGCGTTGCTGCATCGCATGCCATGCACGACGATGATCTACAGCTGAAAATCTTTGGATATCCATTGGTGCCCATGTCGAAAACGACCTTCTATTTCGCGGTCATCGTGCTGTTTGCTGTGGAAATCCTGCAATCGGGTTATACGCGTAAGCTGAATGCCGAACGCCGCACAGGCCAGCGGTATTGAATTGACTGGTAAGATCAACTGGCATCACCTATGTTTACCATATGTGGTGCCAAACCGGGGGTATTGATGTCTGAGACCGGGTTGCAGAAAGTTGCATTCTTTCTGTTGATTGGATTGATTTTCTATGTAGCGATTTTCGGGGGCGCATAATGGCGCAGCGTTTTGGCGGGAAGTACAGCCCAGACGGGCAGCCCCGCACATCCACTGATGAACCGAACGCCTTTACCGGCAAAAAGCGCACCCGCGTCGGCGGTCGCGTCAACCTGTTGTTTTTTGCACCGTTTCCGCTGGCGATCCGGGCGTTCTGGTCTGATCCTGTCGGACTGGCACTGAACCTGTCGGCCTTTGGCATTCTGATCCTGGCGGCCTGGCTGACGCGCGAAGGCATGATCGCACAAGAGGCTTATGAGGCGCGCAAGGTCGCCAAACGCCCCGCCATTCCACGCAAGATCTTCGCGTCAGTGCTGACAGGCGCCGGGCTGGCCGTGGCGGGCTTTTCGGGGCTGGACAACCTGATTGCGCCGATCATTTTTGCAATTGCAGGTACCGCGCTGCACAGTTTTGCCTTTGGTCTGGACCCCCTGCGCGACAAGGGGATGGAGGGCATCGATACCTATCAGCAGACCCGCGTCGCCCGTGCTGTGGAAGATGCCGAAAAGCATCTGACCGCCATGCAGGATGCCATCAAGCGGGCGGCAGATCGCAGGCTGGACGCCCGCGTTGACCGCTTTGTCCAGACCGCCCGCAAGATGTTCCGCACAATCGAGGAAGACCCGCGCGATCTGGCAGGCGCCCGCAAATATCTTAGCGTTTATTTGCTGGGGGCCCGCGATGCGACCGTGAAATTCGCCGATCTTTACAGTAAGAAACGCGAAGCCGATATTCGCGCGGACTACGAAGAGTTTTTGACCGAACTTGAGCAGAACTTCTCGGCCCGTACCGAAAAGATGCTGCTGGATGATCGGACCGATATGGACATTGAAATCAAAGTGCTGCGCGACAGATTGCAGCGCGAAGGCCTGAAAATCGAATAGGTCAGGGACAAGGGAGTATAGATTATGTCAGAAGACATCCGCAAAAAGGCCGAGGCGACATTGCAAGAGGTCGAAAAGATCACCGAAGTGGTCTTGCCCGAACCCAGGGGTGAACTGATCACTCTGGATCAGGCCGATGCGCCCGCCAGCGCGGAAATTCAAAAACGTATGGCCGAGATCGATATGACCGACACGCAGTCGATCATCGAATTCGGATCAAAATCCCAAGGGGAATTGCAGCAGATCAGCCAGTCGATGCTGGCCGGTGTGCGCAACAAGGATGTCGGGCCTGCGGGCGACAGCCTGCGCGATATCGTCTCGACCATTCGCGGGTTTTCGGTGAATGAACTGGATGTCCGCCGCAAGCTGTCCTGGTGGGAAAAGCTGCTGGGCCGCGCCGCACCGGCCGCGAAATTCATGGCACAGTTCGAAAACGTGCAGGACCAGATCGACAAGATCACCGACGATCTTCTGGGGCATGAACATGTGCTTTTGAAGGATATTGAATCTCTGGACCGGCTTTATGAAAAGACACTGGAATTCTATGACGAACTGGCGCTTTACATCGCCGCGGGCGAAGAAAAGCTGAAAGAACTGGACAGCACCGTGATCCCCGCAAAAGAGGCCGAGGTAAACGCGGCCCCTGAAGATCAACAGGTCCTAAAGGCACAGGAACTGCGCGATCTGCGGTCCGCCCGTGATGATCTGGATCGCCGGGTGCATGACCTGAAACTGACGCGGCAGGTCACGATGCAGTCGTTGCCCTCGATCCGGTTGGTTCAGGAAAACGACAAATCGCTGGTCAACAAGATCAAATCGACGCTGGTGAATACTGTGCCGCTTTGGGAAAACCAGCTGGCGCAGGCGATCACCATCCAGCGGTCGTCCGAGGCAGCCCAGGCTGTGCGTGACGCCAATGATCTAACGAACGAACTGCTGACTGCTAATGCCGCGAACCTGCGCGAGGCCAACAAAACCATCCGCGAAGAGATCGAGCGCGGTGTCTTTGATATCGAGGCCGTCAAGACCGCCAACGCCGATCTGATCGCCACGATCGAGGAAAGCCTGCAGATCGCTGACGAAGGCAAGCGCAAACGCGCCGATGCCGAAAAAGAACTGCAGACAATGGAAGTCGAACTGCGTGACACGCTGGCTGCGGCCAGTGCGGGCAAGCTGCGCGAGAAACCGGCCCAGGAACCGGCTGAACAACAGGGCTGATCGTTGCACCATATCCGCCTTTTCCTGTTGGTTTTCAGTGGCGCCGGATTTCTGGTGGTTGCTGGATGTGTTCAGGTCGAAGATAGCCCGCCGCCAGCGCCCCAGGTTGCGCCCAAGCCCGTGCAGGCGCCCCCCCCGCGCCGGTCACCCGACAGCTTTGCGCTGGAAGGTCACTATGCACGGCTGGAACGGGATCTGGTATCGCAAGGTTTGCTGCGGCAGGACGGTGGTGGGCGGGATACGCCATTCAACACCCGCAGTCTGATCGAGAACTTCATCCGCATCGCGCTTTTTGATGAATACCGTCCCTCGGGCGACATCATGGTGGCGCGGGAAACCGAAAGCCGGTTGCGGCGGTGGGACAGGCCCATTCGGATGGATGTCGAATTCGGCGCAACGGTGGCGGCGACCCGGCGTGCGTCTGATATCAGCGTGATCAACAGCTATGCCGAACGGCTGTCAGGTTTGACCAATGTGCCCATTGTTCTGACGGATGTGCGCCCGAATTTCTATGTTTTCATCGTCAATGAAGATGACAGGCGTGACCTGGCGCCGCGATTGAAGCAGATTGTTCCGGGCATCTCGCCAGCGGCGGTGCGGACGGTCGTCGATATGCCGCGATCAACGCTTTGTCTGGTGTTTGCCTTTGCCGACACTGTCGAAAGCAGTTCCTATTCCAAGGCGATTGCCGTCATTCGTGGCGAACACCCCGAATTGTTGCGTTTGTCCTGTATTCACGAAGAACTGGCTCAGGGCATGGGGTTGGCCAATGACAGCGCCTTCGCCCGTCCGTCAATCTTCAACGATGACGAGGAATTCGGTCTGCTGACCAATCATGATGAATTGCTGCTGAAAATGCTTTACGATCCCCGCCTGACAAGTGGGATGACTGCCAACGAAGCACGCCCGGTGGTCGAACGCATTGCGGCTGAACTAATGGGCGGTCCTGTCTAGGATTAAGGAGAACACCAATATGGGCATTCTGGATTTTCTGAAAGGTGAATTGATCGACGTCATCCATTGGACGGATGACACCCGCGACACTATGGTCTGGCGATTTGAACGGCATGATTATGCGATCAAATACGGCGCCAAACTGACGGTGCGCGAAGGGCAGGCGGCGGTTTTCGTGCACGAGGGGCAACTGGCCGATGTCTTTACCCCCGGCCTTTACATGCTGGAAACCAACAATATGCCGATCCTGACGACGTTGCAGCATTGGCATCACGGCTTTTCCAGCCCCTTCAAGTCCGAGGTCTATTTTGTTAACACCACCCGCTTCAACGATCTGAAGTGGGGCACCAAGAACCCGATCATGCTGCGTGATCCTGAATTCGGCCCCGTGCGCCTGCGGGCCTTTGGTACATACAGCGTGCGTGTGACCGATCCCGGCAAGTTCCTGCAGGAAATCGTCGGCACCGACGGCGAATTCACGATGGACGAGATCAGCTTTCAGATCCGCAATATCATCGTGCAGGAATACAGCAAGGTTGTGGCGTCCTCCGGCATTCCGGTTCTGGATATGGCGGCGAATACGGGCGATATGGGCAAACTGGTCGCCAGCGCGATCTCTGAAACAATTGCCGGTTATGGCCTGATGCTGCCCGAGCTTTATATCGAAAATATCTCGTTGCCCCCCGCTGTCGAACAGGCGCTGGACAAGCGCACGTCGATGGGCATGATCGGTGATCTGGGCAAATACACCCAGTTTTCAGCGGCCGAGGCCATGACCGCAGCGGCCAATCAGCCCGGCAGTGGCGACATGGGCGCGGGCCTTGGCATGGGGATGGGTATGGCGATGGCCAACCAGATGGCGCAGGCGAACCCATGGGGTGGCCAGCCAGCGGCGGCGGCACCGCCACCACCCCCGGTCGAACACGTCTGGCACACAGCCGAAGGTGGTCAGACCAAGGGCCCGTTTTCCAAGGCCGATCTGGGCCGCATGGCCAGCGACGGCAGCCTGACGCGCGAGACATTTGTTTGGACCGCCGGTCAGGACGGCTGGATGAAAGCGGGCGATGTGACCGAACTGGCCCAGCTTTTCACCGTTATGCCGCCGCCACCGCCACCGGGGGCTTGATTTCAACGCACTATCCAGCCCGGTGGGCACCACCGGGCCGCGCCGACCCGCCCCCGTTGCGCCACCCTCGGGCAGGCTGGGCCCCCAGCACTTAAGTGTTTTAGATGTCCTCACCTTCACCCACAGCCCCCACCGAACACCGCTTCCCTTGCGACAATTGCGGGGCGGACTTTCGCTTTGACCCCGGCACGGACCGCCTGATCTGTGACCATTGCGGCAATCAGGCCACTTTGGAAAACGCGGCCTATAAAGGCACTGCCATTCAGGAACTGGACTATCGCCGCGCCCTGGCCGCTGATCTGCCAGAAGACGAGATCGAAGAAACCCGCGTTCTGCAATGCACCAATTGCGGTGCGCAGGTGGAATTTGACGAAAAGACCCACGCGACCGAATGCCCGTTCTGCGCGACACCCGTGGTGACGGGCACGGGGCAGCATAGGCATATCAAACCCAAGGCCGTTTTGCCGTTCATATTGGACGAAGATCAGGCGCGTGATGCGATGACCCAATGGCTGGGCAGTCTGTGGTTTGCGCCAAACGGCCTGCAGGACTTCGCCCGCAAGGGCCGCAGGATGCAGGGCATATACGTGCCCTACTGGACCTTCGATGCCGACACCAAGACCAGCTATTCCGGCCAGCGCGGCACGGTGTACTACGAAACCCGCACGCGCACGGTGAATGGCGAACGCCGCACCGAACGGGTCGCCAAAATCCGCTGGCGCAATGTGTCGGGCCGCGTCGCGCGGTTCTTTGATGACGTTATTGTCCTGGCCTCTCGCAGTTTGCCGAAACGCTATACCGATGCGCTGCAGCCCTGGGATCTGTCGCAGCTTGAACCCTATCAGCCCGAATACCTGGCCGGTTTCCGGGCTGAAGGTTACACCGTCGAACTGGACGAAGGCTTTGCCGAAGCGCAGCAGATCATGAACCGGATCATCGAACGCGATGTGCGTTTTGACATCGGCGGTGACCGGCAGCGCATCCACGATATGAACACCAGCATCCGCGACGTGACCTTCAAGCATATTCTGCTACCCGTCTGGCTGGCGGCTTATAAATATCAGGGCAAGACCTATCGTTTTGTTGTGAACGGTTGTACAGGTCGTGTCCGGGGGGAACGGCCATGGTCTGCGTGGAAGATCGCGGTGGCTGTTGTACTGGGCGTGATCGCAGCCGGCGCTATCGGCTATGTGATCGCAATAAGTGGGGAACTATAGTGATTTTATGTGCGGGCGAAGCCCTGATCGATATGTTGCCGCGCCAGACCACGGGGGGCGAGGCCGCTTTTGCGCCTTATCCCGGCGGATCGGTTTTCAACACGGCGATTGCTTTGGGCCGACTTGGAACGCGGACGGGGTTTTTCAGCGGATTGTCGAATGATCTGTTTGGCCAGCGTCTGACCGCTGCGCTGAGCGAAAGCAATGTCGACAGCAGCCTTGTGGCCTATTCCGACCGGCCAACGACGCTGGCCTTTGTCACGCTGACAGACGGCCAGGCTGAATATGCCTTTTACGACGAAAACACCGCCGGTCGGATGATCGGCAGTAACGATCTGCCTGAAATTCCTGACGACGTCACGGCGCTGTTCTTTGGGGGCATTTCCTTGGCCGTTGAACCTTGCGCCTCGGTCTATGAGACCCTTTACATGTGGGAGGCCGAGGAGGAGCGCGCCATTGTTCTTGACGCAAACGTGCGCCCCGACTTCATTCCTGACGAGGGCATCTATCGCACTCGCATGAAACGCCTGATGGCGGCCGCGGATATCGTCAAGGTGTCCGAGGAAGATCTGAAATGGCTGGGCGGTGACACCCCGGTTGACGATCAGATCCAGACCCTGCTGGCCGGGCGCCCGGCGATGGTTTGTCTGACCCAGGGGGCAGGGGGCGCCACGGTTTATCGCGAAAGCGGGGCAATCCATCAGCCCGCCGAAAAGGTCGATGTTGTCGATACGGTGGGGGCGGGCGATACGTTCAACGCCGGTTTCCTGTCGGTGCTGCGTAAGCACAACAAGCTGCGGCGACAGTGGCTGTCTTTCACGACCGATGATATCGTGGCCGAGGCCCTGCAACTGGCCACCCGCGCGGCGGCCGTCACTGTCAGCCGGGCTGGTGCCAACCCGCCGTGGTCCTGGGATCTGGAATGAGGGCACTTCTGCAGCGTGTCACAGACGCCCGCGTCAGCGTTGGGGGCGCCGTAATCGGCGAGATCGGGCAAGGTATGATGATCCTGGTTTGCGCGATGCAGGGTGATACAGAAGATCACGCGCACAAACTGGCGGACAAGGTCAGCAAACTGCGGATTTTTCAGGATGAGGCAGGCAAAATAAACCGCTCGCTTCTGGATATCGGCGGTGCGGCCTTGGTGGTCAGTCAATTCACCCTGGCCGCCGACACCAGCCGCGGCAATCGCCCTGGATTTTCAAACGCCGCTCCACCTGATCAGGGCAAAGCGCTATATGAAGCTTTCGCGCGCGATCTGTCCTTGCTTGGGGTGCCGATTGCCACCGGTCGTTTTGGCGCTGATATGCAGGTCAGCCTGACAAACGACGGGCCAGTGACGATCTGGCTTGATGTATGACAAGGCCATGGGGCTCTGCCCCCTCGCGCCTGAACGGCGCTCACCCCCGGAGTATTTACAGAACAATGAAGTAATGGATTTTACTTCTTCTTGGCAAAAATACTCTCGCCGAAGGCAGCGCTGCGCGAGCAGCGCAAAAACGATGGCGCATCCAAGGGAGGGCGCTGTAAATATCCCGTTGTCAACGCTGCGCGGTCTATCAGCCAAATAGATCGCCAGATATAGGTCTTGGCGAATGATAGGGCTCGTTTTGGCACAGCAACACAGGCTAAGAGGTCCCGGATCAGGTCCGGGACAGCGCCCTAGTTCAGCAAGCGGCGTGCGATGACTTGCGCCTGAATTTCAGCGGCCCCTTCGAAGATGTTAAGGATGCGGGCGTCGCACAGGATGCGGCTGATGGCGTATTCCAGCGCAAAGCCGTTGCCGCCGTGCACCTGCAACCCGTTGTCCGCTGCGGCCCAGGCCACGCGGGCGCCAAGCAGTTTGGCCATGCCAGCCTCAAGATCGCAGCGGCGGCCTGCGTCTTTTTCTTGGGCCGAGAAATAGGTCAGCTGCCGCGCGACCATGATTTCCACCGCCATCATCGCCAGTTTGCCCGACACACGGGGGAATTCGATCAGCGATTTGCCGAACTGTTTGCGGTCGATGGCATATTGCATTGCGACGTCCAGCGCCGATTGCGCGACACCGATGGCGCGGGCGGCGGTCTGGATGCGGGCGGATTCGAAGGTTTCCATCAGTTGCTTGAAGCCCTTGCCCTCTTCCCCTCCAAGCAGGTTTTCACCTTTTACGTGGAAATTGTCGAAGCCCAGCTCGTATTCCTTCATGCCGCGATAGCCCAGAACCTCAATCTCACCCCCCGTCATGCCCTCGGTGGGGAAGGGGTGGTCGTCGGTGCCGGGTTCTTTTTCGGCCAGAAACATCGACAGGCCCTTGTAGTCGCTGGTCGCAGGATCGGTCCGCGCCAGCAGGGTCATGATATGGGTTCGCGCTGCATGGGTGATCCAGGTTTTGTTGCCGGTGATCCGGTAGTCATCGCCGTCCTTGACAGCACGGGTGCGCAGGCTGCCCAGGTCAGACCCGGTGTTAGGTTCGGTGAAAACCGCCGTGGGCAGCGTTTCGGCGCTGGATAGACGTGGCAGCCATTTCTGTTTCTGCTCTTCCGTGCCACCGCACAGGATCAATTCAGCGGCGATTTCAGACCGGGTTCCCAGTGACCCCACCCCGATATAGCCGCGCGACAGTTCCTCGGACACCACGCACATGGCCGATTTCGACATGCCAAAGCCGCCGTATTCTTCGGGGATGGTCAGGCCAAAGACGCCCATTTCGGCCAGTTCGTTGATGATTTCGATTGGGATCAGTTCGTCTTTCAGGTGCCAGTCGTGGGCATAGGGTTCGACCTTATCGACACTAAAGCGGCGGAACTGTTCGCGCACCATTTCCAGTTCGTCGTCCAGACCGCTGGTGCCGACGGTGATATTGGCCGAGTGTTCCTGCATCAGTTCAACCAGGCGGGTTCGCGCGGCCTGAGTGTTGCCAGACTGGGTCAGCGTCATGATCGCAGGCGCCATCATGTCGCGCATGTCGTCCTGGGTCAGACCGATGTCCTGCAGGCGCAGGATTTCGCCCTGGTTCATCGGGATGCCGCCGTAGATCTGCCACAGATATTCGCCAAAGGCGATCTGGTGGATCAGTTGTTCAGTTTCGCCGAACTTGCCTTCGCTTTGCAGGCGTTCGGACCATGCCTGCATCTGACGTAAGGATTCGACATATGTGGCCAGCCAAGCCAGGCCGTGGGCGGCGGTCTGGTTTGCTTCGATCAGCGCGCCTGAGACACGGCCGTCCTGCGTGACCTGATCGCGCAGGGCCTGTTTTGCCTTTTCCAGCACGGCCTCAAGCGGGGCGATGGATTGGCCTGTCAAAGTCAGCAGTTGGGGCAATATCGCAGTGCCGCTGTGGGGCAGGTCCTGTCCGTCATGAGCCATGGCTGTCATCCTTTTGTCTGTCGCGCATCACATAGGCCGTTTGCAGTTGCAGCGCAACAATAATTCAAGAAGGTGGTATGCATTGTACAAAAATGTCGCGGTCATTTTTGCGGTGCAGAAACCATCAGGCCACTATAAGAAGCCCGAATGGACCTGATATTGCCTTACATTTCTGTGGCGGCCTTTGCATTTGCCATGATTGTCGCATTTACCGCTGGTTTTGTGAAGGGAATCGTCGGCTTTGCGATGCCGATGATCATCATATCGGGGCTGGCGTCGGTTGTGTCGCCGGAACTGGCACTGGCTGGTTTGATTTTTCCGACGCTGGTGACAAACGGGATGCAGGCCCTGCGGTATGGGTGGCGGGCGGCTTTGGCCTCGGTCGTGTCGTTCTGGCGGTTTTTGCTGATCGGCTTGGTGTTTCTGCTGATGAGTGCGCAGTTGTTTGCGGTTCTATCGTCGCGCTGGCTGTTTTTGCTGATCGGTATTCCGATTGTTGTTTTTTCGGCATTGCAGCTGTTGGGCTGGCGGCCGGGTCATTTGGTTAGGACGTGGAAAACAGATGCCGCTGTGGGTGGTGTTGCAGGCTTCATCGGTGGTCTGTCCGGGATCTGGGGGCCGCCGACTGTCGCTTATCTGACGGCGCTGGATACGCCGAAGGAAGAGCAGATGCGACTGCAGGGTGTGATCTATGGTTTGGGAGCCGTCGCATTGTTCTTTGCGCATGTTCAGTCCGGCGTGATCCGGTTGGAGACTGTCCCGTTTTCCTTGGCGCTGATCGTACCTGCGATTATGGGGATGTGGATTGGGCTAAGGTTGCAGGATCAGATTGATCAAGTGGTGTTTCGCAAGATCACGCTGTTTGTTTTGTTGATTGTGGGTTTGAACCTGATCCGCCGGGGACTGGTGGGGTAGTCTGATCCAGCGGAGCGCGCTGGCGCGCGCGTTTCTTCTGGCACTTCGTGCGATTTGGGGCTCTGCCCCAAGCCCCGGAGTTGATTAGGCCAAGAAGAAGTAGATAAGAGCGATATGTACCTTCTTCTTGGTCCAAATACTCATGGTACAGATTGTGCCACCTGCGATCAGGCGACGGCTTTCAGAAATGCCTTATGCTTTACTTTCTTCTTTTTGCATTTTTTGACATAGGCCGCCTGCCAGTGATCGTATTTGCCCATATTTTCCTGTTGCGCCACGACTAGGTCAATAAAGGCCTCACGATGCTTTTCTTTTTTGAGCGATTTGAACATTGATTTTTGGTCTTTGGTCATCGAACAGCCAATACAATGCCCGGCGCGTTTGAATTTGCAGACATCTATACAGGGACTGGGTGTTTTGCTCATGTCGCACCTTGTTTAATGACTTGGTTTATAGTTGATAGAAATGATCGGGTTTGTCAATTTGTTCGGGCTTACATTCCGTGGCGATATTGAGCGATATCTTTGGTAAGGGCTGTTGACAGCCCATGCGACTCTGCGTATAGAGCGCCCACTTGGGCCAGAGGCAGCAGTTCATTGGCCTGAAATCAGAACTGAAGTGGTCATGATCCGGGCCCCCATGCCCCGATCCTCTGGATACCCACCGCACCCTTCCCGAAATGGGGAAGGTTTGCGGTTTTTGCGTTTTGCGGACGCGCAAGGCGTTACCGAACCTTTAATGGCGTGCATGGGGCACGCAGACACATGTGTTAGTTAAGCGGGGAAAGACGCCCAATGCCAACGATCCAACAGCTGATCCGCAAACCGCGGCAGCCAAAAGTGAAAAGATCAAAGTCGATGCACTTGCAAGAGTGCCCTCAGAAGCGTGGCGTTTGCACACGCGTCTATACAACAACGCCGAAGAAGCCGAACTCGGCCATGCGGAAGGTTGCCAAGGTGCGCCTGACCAATGGCTTCGAGGTCATCAGTTATATCCCAGGGGAAAGCCACAACCTGCAAGAACACTCGGTTGTTCTGATCCGTGGCGGTCGTGTGAAAGACCTTCCTGGTGTTCGTTATCACATCCTGCGCGGTGTTCTGGATACTCAGGGTGTGAAAGACCGTAAACAACGCCGTTCGAAATACGGCGCCAAGCGCCCGAAGTAAGGAGAGGCTTAGATGTCCCGTCGTCACGCCGCCGAAAAACGCGAAGTTCTGCCCGACGCCAAATATGGCGACCGCGTTTTGACAAAGTTCATGAATAATCTGATGATTGACGGTAAGAAGTCTGTCGCAGAAAAGATCGTTTACAATGCGCTGGACCGTGTTGAAAGCAAGATCAAGCGCGCCCCGGTTGAGGTGTTCCACGAAGCGCTGGACAATATCAAACCAAACCTTGAGGTGCGTTCACGCCGTGTGGGTGGTGCGACCTATCAGGTACCTGTCGAAGTACGTCCCGAGCGTCGTGAGGCACTGGCCATCCGCTGGTTGATCAACGCATCCCGGTCGCGCAACGAAAACACGATGGAAGAGCGTTTGGCCGGCGAATTGATGGATGCCGTTCAATCCCGTGGCTCGGCCGTGAAAAAGCGCGAAGACACGCATAAAATGGCCGAAGCCAACAAAGCTTTCAGCCATTATCGCTGGTAACTCCAAATTTAGTCCAGGATCATACCCATGGCACGCGAATATCCCTTAGACCGTTATCGTAACTTCGGCATCATGGCCCATATTGATGCGGGGAAAACAACCTGTTCCGAGCGTATTCTTTATTATACCGGCAAGTCCCACAACATCGGCGAAGTGCACGATGGCGCGGCGACCATGGACTGGATGGAGCAGGAGCAGGAACGCGGCATCACGATCACATCCGCTGCGACGACCACGTTCTGGGAGCGGACTGAGGACGGTCAGACGGCTGACACGCCAAAGCATCGCCTGAACATCATCGACACACCCGGCCACGTTGACTTCACGATTGAAGTCGAACGTTCGCTGGCCGTTCTGGATGGTGCTGTATGTGTTTTGGACGCCAACGCGGGTGTTGAGCCACAGACAGAAACTGTGTGGCGTCAGGCTGACCGTTACAAGGTGCCGCGCATCGTATTCGTCAACAAGATGGACAAGATCGGCGCGGATTATTTCAACTGCGTTAACATGATCGAAGACCGCACCGGCGCGCGCGCTGTTCCTGTGGCGATCCCGATCGGTGCCGAGACCGAGCTGGAAGGTCTGGTTGACCTGGTGACCATGCAAGAGTGGGTCTACAAGGGCGAAGATCTTGGCGCGACCTGGGAAAAGAACGACATTCGCGACAGCCTGAAAGAGGTATGCGAAGAATGGCGTGGCAAGATGATCGAAGCCGCCGTCGAAATGGACGACGACGCGATGATGGAATACCTGGAGGGCAATGAACCCGACGTGCCAACCCTGCGCGCCCTGCTGCGCAAGGGTACTTTGTCGCTGTCATTCGTGCCTGTTCTTGGTGGATCCGCCTTTAAGAACAAAGGTGTACAACCTTTGCTGAACGCTGTGATCGACTATCTGCCCAGCCCGCTGGATGTTGTCGACTACATGGGCTTCAAACCCGGTGACGAAAACGAAGAACGTAACATTGCCCGTCGCGCGGATGATGATATGGCCTTTGCCGGTCTGGCGTTCAAAATCATGAACGACCCCTTTGTTGGTTCGCTGACCTTTACCCGGATTTATTCGGGTACGATGAACAAGGGTGAAACCATGCTGAATTCGACCAAAGGTAAGAAAGAACGCGTTGGTCGGATGATGATGATGCACTCGAACAACCGCGAAGAAATCGAAGAAGCGTTCGCGGGTGACATCATCGCGTTGGCTGGTCTGAAGGATACAACAACCGGTGACACGCTGTGTGCGGTCAACGACCCCGTTGTTCTTGAAACGATGACCTTCCCCGATCCTGTGATCGAGATTGCCGTTGAACCCAAAACGAAGAACGACCAAGAGAAAATGTCTCAGGGTCTGGCCCGTCTGGCGGCCGAGGATCCATCGTTCCGTGTGGAAACTGACCTGGAAAGTGGTCAGACTATCATGAAGGGCATGGGCGAACTTCACCTGGATATTCTGGTTGATCGTCTGAAGCGCGAATTCAAGGTCGAGGCCAACATCGGTGCGCCTCAGGTGGCTTATCGCGAAACCATCGGTCATGAAGTTGAGCATACCTATACGCACAAGAAGCAATCTGGTGGGTCAGGTCAGTTCGCTGAAGTGAAAATGATCATCAGCCCGACCGAGCCTGGCGAAGGTTACAGCTTTGAAAGCCGCATCGTTGGTGGTTCTGTTCCCAAGGAATATATCCCCGGTGTTGAAAAGGGCATCAATTCGGTTATGGACAGCGGCCCCTTGGCTGGCTTCCCCGTGATCGACTTCAAGGTTGCTCTGATCGACGGTAAGTTCCACGATGTGGACTCGTCCGTTCTGGCCTTTGAAATTGCGGCCCGTATGTGCATGCGCGAAGGCATGAAGAAAGCCGGTGCGAAACTGCTGGAACCGATCATGAAGGTCGAGGTGATCACGCCCGAAGATTACACCGGCGGCATTATCGGTGACCTGACATCCCGTCGTGGGCAGGTGACCGGTCAGGAACCACGCGGCAATGCGATTGCGATCAACGCCTTCGTGCCGCTGGCCAATATGTTCGGTTACATCAACACCCTGCGCTCCATGTCCTCGGGCCGCGCGCAGTTCACGATGCAGTTCGATCATTATGACCCTGTGCCACAAAACATCAGTGAAGAAATCCAGGCGAAATACGCGTAACGCCGCCCGCGTTCGCACAAAAGAAGGAGCCTACCATGGCAAAAGAGAAGTTTGAGCGTAATAAGCCGCATGTTAACATTGGCACGATTGGTCACGTTGACCATGGCAAGACGACATTGACGGCGGCGATCACGAAGTATTTTGGCGACTTCAAGGCTTATG
>NZ_JACNMP010000019.1 GCF_017592335.1 Pseudaestuariivita rosea
TCTCCCGAAGGTCCATCGAAAGTGCCTTACCCACTGCTCGCCCTCCATCTTGTGGTCGGCGACAGTGAATCAGCAAAATAAGCCTATGTGAATCCCCCTTGATTCAGGTCGATTTCATCACGCTCTAGCTCATAAGTGACCCAGCGGAAGTATCCATCTGCGACTGTGCAACCAAAGTAATATCATCAATGGATACATCATTGCCCAGAACCGATGCGATCACGGTGCCGTTTAAAATGATATCAGTCGCGCCGTCTTCGTGGATGCTATCTGCTAATGTGATCTGAGGTTCACCTTGGGTTTCATCGTAAACGACTGTTATTTGATCTTCGCCCGCCGAATAATCGCTAAGACGCGCCACATCGCCGTCCTGATCTTGACCAGCGTCTAAAACAAAATGATCGCGGCCCAGACCGCCGGTACCTGTATCGCTGCGCCCCAGAATTAACGTATCGTCGCCGATACCACCGTCCAGCGTGTCCACACCAGCGTCACCGATCAATGTATCGTCACCTTCTTGGCCCAAAAGCAGGTCGTTCCCTGTGCCACCCGAGAGAGCATCATCACCTGTTGAACCGGCCAGTACATCAGCGCCAGATCCGCCAAAAATCGTATCTTCGCCTTCGCCGCCATGCAATTCATCGTTGCCAGCGGCACCTGCAAGCATGTCGTCGCCTTGATTGCCAGCCACAAAGTCATCACCGTCACCGGCATAAATCAGATCATCGCCTTCATAGCCGAAAATACTGTCATCACCATCCGCGCCATCGACAGCATCATCACTTTCAGATCCGTAGATCAGATCACCATCCTGGCCGCCATGTGTTTCGGTCAGGCTTTCCCTAGCCTCACCGGTGGCAATCAGTTCATCAATAGAGCCAACAATATCCATTTCTTCATCAGGTGCTTGCGGTTCGTCGGAGGATTGATCGTCTTCGACATCATCCGGGTTGACCGACATAACCATGGCTGCGGTCCCGGCCGCAAAGATACCCACTAAACCAAGAATACCAAACATGAACGTTTCACCCCTATGACAGTCGACTGATACTGCACCGAAACATAAAGGCAACGAAAAGCTGGATAAGTGGTTAATTTAATAGCCAAACGTTTTGGATTTTTTGTTACATTTTGTCTTAAAACCAAATCTGAGGGCGCTGGCTGTAAGCGATGTAAAGCGGATGCTTGGGGTGACCTTCTTTGGACAGCCCCAAGTGAAACACCGGAAAGCCTGAGCGCCTTAGAAGCTGTTCGACTTTCGCGCCACGGGACAGATGCCTGCCGTGTGTTCCCCATGCGGCGATGATGCAGTTGGCCCAATCACAGCCTTCCAGAATGGCCTGATCGTTAAAATCCCCAACTGGATCTTTGGCGTTCCTCATCTTTTGTGGGTCGGTGTCGCGCCAGGCAAAGATATTTGTAACGCGAAATGCGCCGTAGCCCAACGCACGCGCACGTCTTTCGCAGCGTTCAACGGTTGGGTCATTCTGAACTTCGGTTGCTGTCGATGGATTCAGCATAACAAACATGACCTTCCGGCCAGTCACATCCCATGTTCGTGTCAGCAGATAGCGATATTTTTCACAGTCGGAATACACCGCGACGGACGGTGCATCGCCTTTCAGATGTTCGCGTGTAATCATGCAGGCTCAGTCACAGAAAATACCAGCAACGGCAAGTCAATCGATCGCACGGATCAACTTGCGTTCTAAAACTCTTAGAACTGTTTTCAGATCGTGTCCGCGTTTCAGAATCTGTCCGTCCATCCCAATCACTGCATACATGCCTTGTTTAGCCTGCAATTTCGGTCGCTTTTCGATACGGTAGAGCGGATTTTCAGCAGTGCGCCGGAAAACCGAAAAAACGGCAACGTCACGCAGGCTTGAAATACCGTAATCGCGCCACTCGCCCGCGGCGACCATCCGTCCGTAAAGCGATAGAATGATACTCAACTCAGTCCTATGAAAGCTGACTTGGCGATGGTTGACGTGCTGGCTGGATATGAGCGGCTGAACTGTCATAGCAGATACAGTTGCGTCAAATCTCGTGTAAATCAAGCCCGCCTTATTTTCGGCGCAAAATAGACCCGGGTTTTGCAAATGGACACCGCAGCAAAGTCGCCTTTTACGTGTATTATTGTTTCAGTAAGCCAAACAATTAGCAAAGTTTTGAACAACTCCCTCGTTCTTATGGCTTTTGGCTTGCAACTACTGTCAGGAGAGACCTTGACCCCCGATTAAACCTCGGGGGTCCTTTTTATCCGCAGCTTAGACGCGTGACCGTTCCCGCGTTATTGACATGAATGTTCATACGCTGAGGCAAGTAATCCTGTGTGACGATAGCACCGGGACGAATGATTCTGACCGGCTGAAGTATCTTCGTTTCTTCAAGATCATCAGTGGTTTGACCAATCAAAAAGGGAAATTCGTCAGCTTTGCAGCTGGCCAGATCCTCGGGCGTTTCTGGCTCGGGCACAGGGGTGCAGGCAGCCAGTGTCATCAAAAGCAAATACCGTTTCATGATGCTGTTCATGTCGACTTTCCCAGTGCAGCGCAAGTGCGGGGTAATCGGATTGTTGTATTCCCGCCGACTTTGCGGCACGTTCGGATGAAACGATAGGGGATGATCATGCGGACAAAAGCTGCTGTTGCGGTCGCGGCAGGTAAGCCATTGGAAATAATGGATGTAAATCTGGACGGACCAAAGGCCGGCGAAGTCCTGGTCGAGATCAAGGCAACAGGCATTTGTCACACAGACGAATTTACCCTGTCGGGCGCTGATCCAGAAGGATTGTTTCCAGCCATTCTGGGTCATGAGGGCGCAGGTGTCGTGCTGGAGGTGGGCGAGGGCGTGACAACGCTGAAGCCCGGTGATCACGTGATACCACTTTACACACCCGAATGCCGCCAGTGTGAATATTGTCTGAACCCCAAGACAAACCTCTGCCAGTCGATTCGCAGTACACAAGGCCAGGGACTGATGCCTGATGGCACGTCACGCTTCACGACGCTGGATGGTGATCCGATCCTGCATTACATGGGCTGTTCGACCTTTGCCAACCATACCGTCGTACCTGAAATTGCGCTGGCCAAAGTGCGTCAGGACGCACCTTTCGACAAGATTTGCTATATCGGCTGCGGTGTCACCACGGGGATCGGTGCAGTGATCAATACGGCCAAGGTTGAACCGGGAAGTAGTGCCATTGTATTTGGTCTGGGCGGAATTGGTCTGAACGTGATCCAGGGGCTTAGACTGGTCGGGGCAGATCAGATCGTGGGTGTGGATGTAAATCCCGGTAAAGTACCGATGGCAGAACGGTTTGGCATGACCCATTATGTCAATCCCAATGAAGTTGATGTGGATCTGGTGCCATATCTGGTCGACCTGACAGGCGGCGGTGCCGATTATACATTTGATGCCACAGGCAATGTCGAGGTGATGCGAACGGCCCTTGAAGCCTGTCACAAGGGCTGGGGTGAAAGCATTATCATCGGTGTGGCCCCCGCCGGGGCCGAGATTGCGACGCGCCCCTTCCAACTGGTCACCGGACGCGTCTGGCGCGGCACGGCCTTTGGTGGCGCCCGTGGCCGGACTGACGTGCCCAAGATCGTCGATTGGTATATGGACGGGAAAATTGAGATCGACCCGATGATCACACACACCTTGGCACTGGATGAGATCAATCAGGGTTTCGATCTGATGCATCAGGGCAAATCGATCAGATCTGTCGTTGTTTATTAGAGCGTGTTGCGCAAAAGTGTGTACCGGTTTTTGCGTAAAAAAATACGCGATCACTTTATAGATGATCGACGATCTGCAGATGTTGTGACATGCGGTCGACTTCGGCCATCCATCGCTGAACAAGACGCAGGTCATTCGGGGCGGGATGAACGCCTGCGCCGATTTCATGCAGTAGTACCGCCTCGACGGCCAAGGACACAGGCACCGATACCAGCCGCGCCATTGCTGATCCTCGCATGTCACCCCAGGCGTCCAGCACATAGGTCTTGTGATAAACCGGAACGCCCTGCTTTTCCGCCAGAAGCGAGACGCACAGAACGACCCGGTCAGGCTCATTTTCTTCATAAGCGTTCGCGGCCCACAGCTGATCCGACAGTTCTTTCAAACGCGCGTCGTCCGCTTGACCGACTTCGGTAAAAATATCTGACCAGGCTTCGGCCCAGCCGTTCAGCCGCAGCGTTCCCCGGACAAATTCCTTGATCGTCCAACCTGGGTCAAAATGATACTGTGCGATGAACGGCAGGCTGTCGCGGTTTGGATAGACCTCAAACGTTTCGGGAACGGGCAGGGGGGCGCTGTAGTCATGCATGGCGTCCCACGGCTGGTGCACCTCAAGTTCCGAATAGGCGCGGATGGACTTTGACGGTGATCGCAAGGCCTTCAGTACCCCGACAGGCGACCAGCTGAATTTATAGCGAAAACTGTTGGGGTGTTTGGGGATACCACCGCAATAGCTGATAAAACTGATATGATTGCCCTGGTGGTAACTGGGTGAGGCACGGTAATCGGCCACAAGGTGGTGCGCCATCAGATGATCGATACCGGGATCAAGGCCGACCTCATTCACCAGCGCGACCCCTACGATTTCGGCGTCGCGGTGCAGCGCTTGCATTTCGGGCGAGATATAGCTGGACGACACAAAATGCGCGTGCGCGTCGATACACATCTTGGCCAGAGGCACGTGCCAATCTGCGGGCAACATTGACACAACGACATCACCAGGCTGCAGACGTTGTTTTAGGGCATCGGGATCGAAGGCCTCAATCTGATCAGTCAGATCGCCTACAACGGCTTGCGCCTTTTCAATCGTGCGGTTCCAGACCACAATGTCCTGTCCGTTTTCGATCAGCCGCCTTAGACCGGGGGCTGTCGATAAGCCGGTTCCGCACCAATGCACTGTCATATCGTAACCCCCGCAACATGCGTATCGAACACGTCTTTCGCCCGCGCCCATACGCCCTGATCCAGGGTGCCGAGCGTCTGAAGCGATGGCAATAGCTGTTCTGCATAATCCTCAGACGACTCGACCGGCAGCATCGATGGCAGATTATCGATAGCCGTGACATCCAGCGGTGGCACGTCATGCACCCGCAAGGCCGGTTCATCCCACGTTGTGACGCGGTTATAGACCTTGATTGGGGAAAAATCGCTGTCAGGGTCGCAGGCAATATCGCCTATAACCGTCAAACGGCGTGGTGCCGTCGTCGCGGATTTAGGCACAAAGACGGGTGCTCCGGGCCGGGCCAGAATGCAATTCAGAAAAATCTCATGACCCAGGATTTCCGGGAAAGGCCCGCCGCTTGCGGTTTCAGCCATGTCCCATTTGGTCGTGGGAACGCCCATATGCGTGCAGAGATCTGCAGCACCAGTACCAACACGCCCCAAAGCACCGATGATGATCGCCGTAGGTCGCGTGAAACCGGCCTGGGTCAAATCCACTTGCAGATCAGCCAGAAGCGCCTTTGAGCTGTCAAAGACCTGAACCGGCCCGGCGATTGTGCCGCGCTGTTGTGCCGCCCAACAACGCAGCGCGACAGCCGCACCAGCGTATCCCGCCCAATATCCAAAAGCGGCGACACGACGGCCGCTTTCATCGACCAGATACTCAAGATCATAAAGCGTGCCGCCGCCCGCCTTAAACCTTGCCAGCAGCCGCTGACCTGCAGGTTGCCCCTTATAAGCGTGGCCAAACATGATATGGCGGTGCTTCAGGGGGCTGCCATCTTCGGGCAGTTCTTTCAGGCCAAAGATAATGGCGTCAGCGGGTGCGGTGCGCCAACTGCCTGCGGCTGCAATCTGACATCCTGTGTCACGATATCCATCAATCGAGATAGCACGTGCGGCACTGTCTTCGACTGTGACCTGATAGCCCTGTGCCAGCAAGGCCGCAGCACCATCGGGCATCAGACCAATACGTTGTTCATTTGGGCGTTCTTCGGCGCGGACCCATAGATGCGTCATGAATATGCCCCCTTAAATATGTGTGCGGGCATGGGCGCGATCCGCCCGTTCCAGGTGTGGAATGGCGTTAAATGCATCCAAGACCAGATTATCGCCCGCTTTCACATAGCGATGGACCGAGGTGTTATGTATCTGAAGCAGAACATTCGCATAGCTTTTGATTTCAAGCTGCAACAGGATCCGCATCGCCATGCCGATGAACCCGCCGGATGTCACGAACAGCACCCGCCCGCCCAGCTGTTCGGCCAGATCGATGATCGCCTTTGTACGGCCTTCGAATTCATCGAATGTTTCAAGATGGCTGGCCAGTTGCCCGGCCTTCCACGCGGTCAGAACTTGCGGCACATGGGCGATAAAGCTTTCCCGGTCCGTCGGAAAGGGCAGGGCATGCGTTTCCTCAAGCGACTTCGCCAGACCGAAGTAATCCCATTCATTCAGCCGGGCGTCCTGGCGCACCTCAAGCCCCAGATGTTCATTCATCGCCTCAGCGGTTGAGATATGGCGGCGCAACGTTCCGCATATCATGTGATCGAAATGATGTTGGTTTACGCTGAAATGTTCGCCCAGCCATCGGGCCTGCTGCCAGCCCAGATCACTTAGATGATCATAGCTGTCTTCGTCTTTGGCACCGGTTTGCGCTTGACCATGGCGCACCAGAGTAATCTCGACCATTCACGTCCCCATGCTTTTTCATGGGCGTACTGGATCGTATAGACCAAGGCAATGGTTGGCAGTGTCAGAAGGCGAAGGCGGTGCCTATGGCTATTGTCAGTTCGTTCATGTCATGCAGGTCATGCTGTGTGCCGACAGTCAAGGTCATTTTGTCGCCAGCTGACCAAAGGATCGATGATGAAAACCGCATATTTTCCAGATCTGATTGCATCGTTTCAATGTCCAACTGCAGGGCGAAGGTGTCGATGGTATCATGCGTGACAACAAGGGTTGTTTTTTGTGCATCTTCAACTGCAGAAACGCCTGTGTCAAAGGCGGATGGCTGCATCAAGCTTACAATATCAAAGCCAGAATCCGCAACTGCGAGGGACGCTGCAGAAATACAGGATAAACAACATATTAGAACGATTCTTCTCATGCATACTCAATGCACTGAAATTGTTTAATTGACGGTTAAGTACGCCGCCCCCATGTGACATAAATCAAATCGCCAAAGCGTGATCACACCTATTGTAAAGGCGAACCAAAGTGGGAGAGGGCAATGTACAAAAATATTCTGGTGCCAATCGTTTTTGATAAAGAACGCGATACCAACCCGGCAATCGAAGTCGCACAGGCTTTGGCTGAAGACGGCGCGCGCATCACCTTGTTGCATGTCATGGATGAAGTTCCGCCTTATGCATTGTCGTATCTGTCCGAAGAATATCTGACAGAGGCCCGCAAAGCGATTGTGACCGAGATGGAGCAGATGGTCAGTGGCGTGCAGAACGCTCATGCTGATGTTGTCTCGGGTCATTCGGGCCGGACAATTTTGGAATATGCAGGTGAAAAGGGTATGGATTGCATTGTTATCACCTCGCACCAGCCGGGTATGCAGGACTATCTTTTGGGCAGTACGGCCGCGCGTGTTGTAAGACACGCAAAATGTGCAGTGCATGTGATCCGATAGCGGATCGGCAAAAACAGGGTATTCTGCCTAACCGTCTCTTGTGGCGCCAAGGGCTGCGCCTTATGTTCAGATCGATGTTTCGTATCGTCTTGATGTTTTCCCTGTCACTTCCGGTAAGCGCCATGGCGCATCCGCATGTCTTTGTCGAAACCAGACTGGGTCTGATTTACAATGACGCCGGTCAGCTGGAAGCCGTGAGGGTAGGTTGGGTCTATGACGAATTCTATTCCTTGCTTATCATGGAAGAAATGCGGCTTGATCCTGATTATGACGGTGTTCTCACGGATGACGAGCTGACCCAGTTGAAAGGTTTCGATCTGAACTGGATCGAAGGCTTCGAAGGCGATCTTTACATCGACGGTGTCGAATTTGCGGGCCCTGTTGCGGATGATATTGCCTTGGAAGACGGGCGCATTGTCAGCACGCATGTCCGACCTTTGGCCAAGCCGTTAAGCGCGGATCAGTCGGTCACAATCAAGGCTTTCGATCCGACATATTACACAGCCTATGAAGTCGCAGGTGACATCCCTGTCGAGGGCCGACAGGACTGCGCCCCGCGATTGCAAAAGGCGGATATCGCTGCGGCCACTGACCTTTTGGAAGAGCTGCTTTTTGCCGCGCCACAATCCGAGCTTGAAGAAAACTTCCCCGCTGTGGGCGAAGCTTTTGCAGATAGTGTGACGGTCAAATGCTCCGCTTGAGTATCGCCATCGCCGCCCTTCTATCCATTGGCCTTTTGACGCTGTGGTTGACGGGCGGATTTGATCAAATGGCGATCTGGGCGGCAGAACAACAGCGCGATATACAAAACACAATGGCGGGCATCCTGCGTCAATTGCGGGCAGGCGAACCGGGCGCGACCATAGCCCTACTAAGCGTTTGCTTTGCCTATGGCTTTTTCCACGCCATAGGTCCCGGGCATGGTAAAATTCTGATCGGCGGATATGGAGCGGCGCGTCAGGTCACCGCCGTTCGTCTGTCTGTTCTTGCGTTGCTCTCAAGTCTTGCACAGGCCGCAACGGCGGTTCTTCTGGTCTATGCGGGCGTGCTGGTCTTGGGGTGGTCGCGACAATATATGCAGGACATCGCTGACAATATCATGGCACCAGCTAGTTATGGCGCGATTGTGTTGATTGGCCTGTGGCTGCTGTGGCGCGGTGCATCCAGATTAAGAAACCAGCTACAGCTTGACAGACAACAGCATCACCACGACCATCATGATCATCATCACGACCACGAGGAAAGCTGCGGGTGCGGGCACAAACACGCCCCCACCGTGGCCGAGGCCGAGAAGGTCAAATCAGTCAAAGACGCTGTCTTGCTGATCGGCACGATTGCCATTCGTCCCTGCACAGGCGCCCTGTTCCTGCTGATCCTGACATGGCGCATTGGGATCGAAGGTGCGGGTATCGCTGGCGCATTTACCATGGGACTGGGCACCGCCAGTGTGACGATCATGGTCGCTATAGCTTCGGTTACGATGCGGACAGGGTTTCTGGCATCTATGGGGTCCAGTCCTGTTGCCGCCAAAGCGGTCCCTGTGATTGAACTGCTGGTCGGCGGGATCGTCGCCGTTGTTGCCGTGAATTTGCTGATCCGCACTATCTGACACTTGCCGCGCCCCCTGCAATCGGCCAAAGGGATATCATGGCCGCACAGCAGACATACCCCGAACACGCCCGTTCGATCCTGATCCTAGGATTGCCTTTGGTGGGCAGCCACCTGGCGCAGTTTGCAATCCACATGGTCGACGCGATCATGCTGGGATGGTATTCGGTCGAGGCCCTGGCCGCTGTCACATTGGCAAGTGCCACCTTCTTTGTCCTGTTTATCGTGGGCACCGGGTTTGCCTGGGCTGTGATGCCCATGGTCGCGCAAGCGTCTGAAATCGGGGATGAGGTACAAATCCGCCGGACTACGCGCATGGGCATGTGGCTGGCGGCGATCTATGGCGTCATCATGATGCTGCCGCTCTGGATATCGGGTACAATATTCCTTGCCATTGGTCAGGACCCGCTGGTGTCACAACTGGCCCAGGACTACCTGAGGATTGCGGCCTTTGGCTTTGTTCCTGCGTTGCTGGTTATGGTTCTGAAAAGCTATCTGTCGGCGCTGGAACAGATCAGGGTCGTGCTATGGGTCACTGTTGCCGCAGCGATAATGAACATCGGGCTGAACTATGCGCTGATCTTTGGAAACCTTGGGATGCCTGAATTGGGGATGCGCGGCGCGGCCGTCGCTTCGGTCATTCTGCAGATATTCTCGATTGTCGTGCTTATGCTTTATGCGGATTTCAAAAACCCTGAACACGCGCTGTTTCAACGGATATGGAAAAGTGACCCAGACGCATTCCGCAGTGTGTTTCGCCTGGGCTGGCCCATCGGCCTGACCAATCTGGCCGAAAGCGGGTTGTTTTCAGCAGCCTCTGTCATGATGGGTTGGATCGGAACTGTCGAACTGGCGGCACATGGCATCGCGCTGCAGCTGGCATCAGCCATGTTCATGGTGCATCTGGGCCTAAGCCAGACGGCAACGGTTCGCGCCGGGCGTGCTGTGGGGCGCGCCGATGACCAGTCCTTGAAAGACGGTGCTCAGGTCATCATTGTCGTTTCAATGATCTTTGCTGTATTGACGATCATCCTGTTTCTGACCGTCCCCGAGTTTCTGATCAACCTGTTCATGCGCCCGGATGAGGAAAACCGCGCAGCGGTTCTGGCTGTTGGGGTTAGCCTGCTGGCCGTTGCGGCGATATTCCAACTGGCTGATGGACTGCAGGTTCTGGCGCTTGGTCTTCTGCGCGGCGTTCAGGATACGCGGCAGCCTATGGTCATGGCGGCTATAAGTTATTGGATCGTCGGGGCACCCTGCAGTTATATATTGGCCTTCGTGCTGGGAATGGAGGGTATCGGTGTCTGGTTGGGGCTTGTGATCGGGCTGGCAGTCGCGGCTTTGCTGCTGATTGTGCGTTTTTGGTCACGACATATTCTAAAGCCAGCCTGACACTGTTCTGAAAATCTAAAACGCTCCTGCTCAACCAACCGCCCCCATGGGCAGGCGTTTCACGCCCACCCGCGGATGGTTACTGCCTTTCTTATCTTAACTTCTGTGTTGCAGACTTTCTGGACGATGCTTTGACGACACTGTCGCATTCATCAAATGGCAAGTGTCTTTCTAAGACGGATTTTCGATCTCTGCATAGGTATCGCGCCCTTTCTGCCCTGCCCGTTCAAGGCGTTTCAGAATACGTTTTAGGGGTGGATTTTTCCAACCTGGGTTCTCTGCCAGGAAGCCGTTTGTGATCAACTGATGTGCCAACCTGTCGAAATCTGTCTGGCACAACGCCTTAAATTCAAAAGACCGATCCTGAAACGATGATCGGGGTGCATAGGCAGTATCATAAACTTTCATTGCGACCGCTTCTGCCTCCGAAAATGCCTTGATCTGATCGATAAAGGCATCCGCATAGAACCCGCGACGGCTGAGAATGCCAATTCTGGTGTCCTTTTGCGCCGCAAAGGCAACAAGATGCAGGGCCGATCCATCAACTGTCACAATGCGCCGCGCGCTTTTGTAAACGTTGATCTGGTGATCAAGTGTATGATCCTGCGGGTGAAAGATATGATACCCCGCCTTGGCAAAACCTTCCTGTATGCGGTCTTCGAACATCAGACCAGCTTTGTGAAACCCTAATTTCCGACGGGACACATAAACATCCCCATATAGCGATGTTGCGGCTTTTTTGTCGATGATCCGGCGGATATATTGGCGGTATCGGTCTGTTCCTCGGAAGAGGCTCGCATGAGTCGAGATGCCTTGATCCGGGACCAAAAGCGTCTCGACAACCTCAGGCTGGCTGATCGTCCAGACAGGTAGCTCGACACCCAGAAAATCAAGCTGAGCTTGCAGATGACGCGTCGTGCCGACACGCGTTTGATTGCCCACGCCACGGTCAATAAAGACTATACCATCCGGGGAGTGATCAAGATGATCCAGAGCCCAAAGGCGTGCCGTCGAAAATATCAGTGCATGACCAAAATGATGAAAGCCAATACCACCATAAAGCCACCGGCCCTGTCGGTGGGGTAAATCACTGGGATCGGGGCATGACCCTGTCATGGACAATGGACCAATCCTGCCCAGAACCATCGCCTTGGGCACGATTTGCCCGTTGTTTTGAAAGACCCCGCAAATCTGACGGATTCCCATTTTTTCGCCCGCAGATGAGGGCCTGACGATCGCATTGTCGACACTGCGAATACCTGATCCAATATCATCCACGGGTTAGTTGCCCCCAAATCGGTTCTACGGACCATACATAAAATAGGCAGATGAAATAAGAAAACCCCGGACCGAAGCCGGGGTTTCGCCCTTGAACCGCTTATGCAAGGTTATTAGTTGGTTGTGGCCGCGTCGCCTTCCATCTCTTCCTTGGGTGCCAGTGACACCAGGTAGGCATAAAGATTGACTGCGTCTTCTTCGCGGCGGACACGGAACGCCATACTGCCACGAGCACTGCTGTCGTCAAGAACTTCGCGCAGATAACCTGTCGGATCTTGAACATAGGCCACAAATGCCTCTTCGTCCCAAACCAGACCCTGTTCGCCCGCTGCCGTCATTGCGCTGGAATACCGAAACCCTTCGACGCTGCCAGCCGTACGACCAGAAACCTGGTAAAGATTAGGCCCGGCCTGTGCGCGACGACCAGCCAGAGTTTCGCCTTCTTCGTTTTGCACGATATGGCATGCCACGCATTGTCTAAAGGCCGCTTCCCCGGCTTCTGCATCACCTGTGGGTGCAGCCATGCCACCATGGGCATCTGCAAAAACTGGTCCAGCCAGCAGTGTCGCAGCCGCGAACGCAATCCATTTGAACTTCATTGGGTATCTCCCTCGAGTTTTGGTTTGTCTGACACTAATACGCTTTGCCCGAAGGTAAAGTTCAAATGCTGTCACTTTTTCATGCAAATTGGTATATTTATGCGACAGCATGGGCCAAGGCGCATTGTTTCCATAAGGTAGCCAGCGCCTTGACCAGATGATTTATGTCAGCGTCAGTGTGCAATGGTCCGGGTGTAAACCGCAGTCTTTCGGTGCCTTTCGGCACGGTCGGATAATTAATAGGCTGCACGTAGACGCCGTAGTCCTGCATCAGGATATCGGCGATTTGGCGGCATTTGACCGGGTCTTTGATCATCACCGGAATGATATGACTGTCGTTGGGCAGATGCGGGATGCCATGTGCATCAAGCCGGGCGCGCAGTTTGGCGACCTGTTGACGCTGCCGGGCGCGTTCCATGTCTGACGTTTTCAGGTGGGCGACGGACACCTTGGCCGCCGCGGCAACGGCCGGGGGTAGGGCGGTGGTGAAGATAAAGCCGCTGGCAAAACTGCGGATAAAATCACAGAGTGCTGTTGAGCCTGAGATATAGCCGCCAACAACGCCATATGCCTTACCAAGCGTTCCCTCGATCAGGGTGATGCGATCGGCCAGCCCTTCGCGTTCAGAAATGCCGCCGCCGCGCGGGCCGTAAAGACCCACCGCGTGGACCTCATCCAGATAGGTCATCGCGCCGTGTTTTTCGGCAACCTCGACGATTTCGGCCATGGGGCAGATGTCGCCATCCATGGAATAAACGGATTCAAACGCGACGATCTTGGTTGCATTGGCGGGCAAGGCGGCCAGTTTGCGGTCAAGATCTTCGACATCGTTGTGTTTCCAGATCACCTTATTGGCGCGGGAATGGCGGATGCCTTCGATCATGCTGGCGTGGTTTTCGCTGTCCGACAGGATCACAGCATTGGGCAATCGTGCGCCAAGCGTCGACAGGGCCGCCCAGTTCGACACATAGCCTGAGGTAAACAGTAGTGCCGCCTCTTTGCCATGCAGATCGGCCAGTTCGGCCTCTAGCCGCAAATGATGAATATTCGTGCCCGAGATGTTGCGCGTGCCGCCCGCGCCGGTGCCACAGGCCTCAACCGTCTGCACCATCGCCTCGATCACAGCAGGGTGGTGGCCCATACCCAGATAGTCGTTTGAACACCAGACCGTGACGTCCTTGGGCGCGCCATCGGTGTGATCGGCGGCGCGTGGAAACCGACCGCATTGCCGTTCCAATTCGGCAAAGATGCGATAGTTTCCTTCCTGTTTCAGTTGATCAAGTTGGGCGTTAAAGATGGCATCAAACGTCATTGAGCTGTCCTTTGGGTCGTCAGAGTGTTTTTGTTTGTTTTTGGCAACATCCATTGCCACAGCTTTTCGTCTGGCAAGGGAAGCACCATGAGCCAGTGTTCAAAAAGCGCAAGCGCGGTTATTGCGGAAAGCAGTGCAAATCCGGCAATGTCATGGGCGGTAGAGGCTGAGTAAAGTCGTTCCAGCCAACAGGCCACGGCAAAAGTCAGCCCGGTTACCGAAATCGGGAACAGCCAGTTCAGCCGCGCGATACGGAAATGGCTGGGCAGATGGCCAAGGGGTTTGGGCAGAAACTCGGTATTGATCTTGCGTACACCCAGATACAGGTTCAGCTTGGCCGAGATGCGCGCAAAAAACAGCACGGCAAAGGTCCAGAAACCGAACCCGTTTGCAGCGTCATAGGCGGCCCATGCCATGGCAAGAAGTGCTGCAATCAACAACATCTCGTGATAGGCGATGGTGCCCCATGCCCTGATAAAGCGTTGCCATTCGGGGATGTCATCGGGGCAATCCATGGTATTGGGGCCTGTTATGACACCCGTTAGAAATGCCAGTTCGATCCAGCCCCAAACAGCCAGAGCCGAGATAAAGCCAAGATAGGACCCCCAGACGGTTTCCAGGCCAAGGCTGGCCCAGAACCCGACGATACCCGCGGCCAAAACCGGCAGACCAAACAGCACGACTGCCAGATGCGCCGGTTCGTTACGCCGGTCGGCATGTTTGACAACGCACAGGATCGCCCCGGTGGAAAACCACCAGAGAAACAGCGCGGACAGCGCGGCGATCCAGGGCGACGCGAACATCAGTAGGCGGGCTCCAACCGTGTATTGGCAGGCACTGCGTTTGGCACCGACGGAATGGTGTAAAGCGCAATGAACGCGCGGGCGGCCCTGGCCATGCCAGCTGTCCGCTTCAGCATACCGCCAATTCCGCCCTGCGCCTTGCCTTCGGCGATTTGCACATTGGCGTCCTGCAGGCGTTCAAGGTTCGGGATCCAGCGCGGGTGATCGATATCCAATGTGATCGGAAAGACCTGTTTGCTGATCTCGGATGTCTTGCGGAAGACTTCTTGCCCGTACCAGGCCGGATCAACACCAAGGGCCTGATGGAACACCGGGCGCTGATGATCGCGTACCCACATGGTGGAATAAACCGCGGTCAGGAAAAACTTGATCCACCACACATTCCCGCCACTTGTCAGCTTGGGATCGGTCTTCATCAACAGGGCAAAAGCCTCGCCATGGCGGAACTCATCGTTGCACCATTCCTCAAACCACTTGAAAATCGGGTGGAACCGCTGATCAGGATTGGCCTGCAGGTGACGGAAGATCGTGATATAGCGGGCATAGCCGATCTTTTCGGACAGGTATGTGGCGTAATAGATGAACTTGGGCCGGAAATAGGTATACTTCTTCTTTTGCGTCAGAAAGCCCAGGTTCACCGCGATCCCGGCTTCGCGCAGGGCGTCGTTGATGAAACCGGCATGGCGCGCCTCGTCCCGCGCCATAAGCTGGAACAGCTGCGTGATATCCTTGTTTGACCCGCGCCGCTTCATTTCCTTGTACAGCACACAGCCCGAAAATTCAGCCGTGCAGGAACTGATCAGGAAGTCGATGAACTCTTTTTTCAGTTCGGGTTCCATCCCGTCCCAGTCGACATGATCCCAATCGTCATTCTTTTTGAAGTGGCCCTTGTTCGGATCGCTGACCATTTCGTCGATCAATTCATCCCAGTCTTTGCGCACCGGACTGACGTCGATGGCATCCATCTCGTCAAAATCGGTTGTGTAAAAGCGCGGTGTCAGCAGGGTATCCTGCATCGCGATATCGGTTGCGGCCTCGGATGAGAGGACGTCTTCGGTCGTGCCGTGGCGCGAAAGGTCGGAATGGTTGCCGTTGAGTTTTTCAGGGGTCTGGACGTTCATAGCGTGACCTCCTCACTAAAGGAAAATTCGCAAAGTTCCATGAATTCGAAATCACCAGTCATGCGTGTCCAAAGGCGTTCAATGCCACTGGCCCGGGTGATCGTTGCGGTGCGGTCCTCGCTGACGATTTCGCCATAGGGCGCCATGATCTCGGGTCCGTGTACCAGCACTTCGTCACCAGGGTAAATTACGGCCCCGTTGTTAAAGCGGACGTGTGCATGAAGGCTGTCGAACTTATGGCTTATCTCGACGGTGCAAGGTGCTGTCTCTTTTTCTCGGGTCAATAGTCCCATCGCGGTTCCCTTTCGTTACTGGACCAGCAGCTTGGCGAAGGCTGCGTGGTTGTCTGCGCCAAACCCCATCAGGTCTGCACGCCAATTGGTGGTGTCATCAAAGATCATCAGACGACCGTTTTCGAAACGAACCAGTCTGACAGGTGCATCCAGCGCGACGCGATGTTTTGTGCGTTCTCGTTCCAGAACACGGTAAACACCTGACACAAAGCCGCCTTGCGCTGGATCAAGGTCGGCGATCAAATTTCCTTCGGTATCCGTGACTTTGGCCGCGCCCGACATATCGCCCTGCAGCACGATCACCCGTTCCTGCACAAGGGCCGATTCTGGTGGCATTGCTTCAAGCGGGCGATCCGTCAGTCGGGCGTAAACCACGATCAGAAGGCACAGAAGGGTCAGCCCGAACATCGCCCGTACCAATACAGTCGGGATCATTTCCTTGTCGCGCTGAACCAGTTTTTGTTCGGGTGTCAGTTCCATATCATTTACTCCGCTGCGACAACGTCTGGCATGGGCATGCGTGTGATTTCGGGAAGTGCCACCCGCGCTTCGGCTGCATTGGCCAGCAGTTTTGCAACATTGGCCGCGTCAGGGATGCAGCGAAGCGCGGGTTCAGTACGGGCCATCCGCCACGGGCGGACGTGGGGCCAGCACATCAGGTAAGACAGTCGCGTATCGCCCAGGGTCTGCATGGCAATTGTACCAGTGCCGGATTTTCGCAAGTCCAGCTGCATTGCACCGATGCAGCGATAAGGAAGGTTCAATGTGATCGTCAGCGCGGCGCCAATTCGCATGGCAACACGCTTGTTGGTGATGGTGTAAACGGTGGCCTTGGCCTGGACCCAGGCAATCAGGGTCAGCAAGCCACAGGCGATCGCGCCCAGCACCAGAAATGGAACAGAGGTCTGGATGGCACGGCCCAAGGGCATCAGATCAACCACGACAACAAACCGCCAAAGCGCAAGGAACACGAAATACCCCGCCACCCATTTCAGGCTGAGGCTTTCCCTGGCCAGCGCCCACCAGTTCGGGCTGCCCTGCCAAAGGATTTCCTCATCCTGGGGCGGGCGTTCCGGCAGGCCCTTTACGGGTTCAAAGGCGAAATCGTCGTGTGGCATGGTACCCTCCGTTTACAGCTGTGGCCCCAGCCGCGCGTCAGAGGCATAAAGAGTACCACCGGCGTAGTAGCCCATGATCTTTTCTTCCTCTAACATCGTGACCTGAGTGGGTGATTTGATCATCGGAATATTCGCGAAATGCTTGCCGAAGATAGACCGGATCTTGATGCGGTCTTTCTTGATCCGCACCATCTGAATGGGCACCAGCCGTTTGCCTTCGCCCCATGCGGGGTCAAGTTCGAATTCCAGAAACCGGACCAGTTGTTCCGGTTCGTCCACCCACATATCGGTCACGCGTCCCACGATTTCCAGGTCACCGGCCTGTACCGGTAGTCCACGTGGATCACGACCTGCTGAAACACCAAAACTTGGGATGCTGGCCATGGGTACGATCTTGGGGTGGCCTTTGCCGTCAAGCTCGGGCGCGTCCTGACGATTGGCCCATGACGCAGGGCCGACGCCGTCCAGCATCGGATCGCCTGTTGGGACAAAGGGGAACCCGTTGGCCTGCGACGTCCGCTCAAGCGCCAGATCATGGCGCGCCTGACGGTCTGGCCCAGGTAAAGTGACATCTTCACGACCGTGGTTCATTTTGAAAGTCTTGGGCGATGGGACAGGGAACGGACCCTGATTGGCGGCCTCATTTCCGTCGTCATCTTCCAACGGATAGCCTTCGCGCATGTTTTCGGTTTGCAGATAATAGATCAGCAGGGCAAAGAAGCCCCAGAATAGCCAGATCGCAAGACTGGCAAGGTCGAATTCACCGAAGAAAGTCTGTTCCATTTTATCCTCCTTATCCGGTGGTCATGTTGGAAAATCCGCCAGCCCGATCTGATGGTTTCCTTTGGTGTGTGGTTTGGTTTCCCCGCTGCGCACCAAGGGGCCCAGTGCGATCAGGGTAATGAAGATAAGGCCCAATTCGGTATGATAGACGACCGAATAGCCTGTGGCGGGTGTGGCCATTGCCTCGCCCAGTGACCCGTTCAAAGCAGCGGTGTTGATCACATCGCGGATTGTGCCGCCAATCGCGATCGACAGGCCGGCTGCTGTGGCCTGCGCCGCACCCCAGGCGCCCAGGGCCAGTCCGCGGCCCGCTTTCCCTGTGGCGGGCATTGTCATGGCAGCGGTCAGGGTGGCCACGGCGAACAGCCCGCCGCCAAAGCCGATCCCACCGCTGCCTGCAAAGAACAAGGCAGGCGACATCATGGGCGCCGCAAAAATGACAGCCGAAAAGGCGGCAAGTCCTGCCAGCAAGCCTCGGCCTGCCATCCGATAGGGGTTCATACCTTTTGACAGCCACCGCGCGGCAAGGCCAAAGCCAATCAAAGCCCCCCCGGCCCACATGGCCGTCAGCAATGTAGTCGTGCTGACCGACAGCCCCAGAATTTCGCCGCCGTAAGGTTCCAGCAGCACGTCCTGCATGTTAAAGGCCATCGTGCCGATAAAGACGACAAAGATCAGTCGACCGGCTGATCCGCCCGCCATGAAATCAGCCCAGGCATCACGAAACTTGGGGCGCGGCTCTTCGCGCTGTGCCTTGGTCATGGGGGCCAGTTTTTCTTGTTTCCATAGGGCCACAAGGTTCAGCAAAATCCCGACCAAAGCCGCGCTTTGCACAACGCGCACCAGACGGAATGGCCCGAAGTCGCGCAGAAAGTATCCCATGACCAGTGCGCTGATCCCCATGCCGATCAGGAACATGACATAAAGCAGCGCCACGACGCGCGGGCGGGTTTCATCATCAGCCCGATCTGCGGCCAGCGCCAGGCCTGCCGTTTGCGTCATATGCATCCCAAGACCTGTCATCAGGAACGCAAGCGCGGCCAGAACTTCGCCCGCCCAGGTGGGTCCAACCTGTTGTTGGCCGGACAAAACCAGCAAGGAAAACGGCATGATCGCCAACCCGCCAAATTGCCAAAGCGAACCGAACCACAGGTAGGGGATGCGTTTCCATCCCAAAGCACTGCGATGTGTATCCGAACGGAAGCCAAGCAGCGCGCGGAAAGGGGCGACCAGAACCGGGATGGCGATCATGAAGGCCACGATCATCGCCGGGACCGACAGTTCGACGATCATCACGCGGTTCAGCGTGCCAAGAAGCAGAACCGCAGCCATGCCGACAGACACCTGAAACAGTGACAGGCGCAACAACTGTCCCATTGGCAGACCTTTGGACGCAGCATCAGCAAAAGGCAGAATACTGGTCGTCATGCGCACAAACGGGGACAGAGGTTTTGTCATACGGCGACCTCCATCGCTTGCGAGATATAGAAGCCGCGGCTGACGCGCGTGACTTTGCGGGGTTGGTCGGAAATTTTGGCGGCTTTCATGGCTTTGGCCAGCCCGGTTTCGGAATGCGGGACGATTTGGGGTGACCGATCTTTGCGTGGAAAGGCCTGACCCATCAGCCAGAACGCTGTCAGGAACGGCGTCTTGGGGGCAATCGTGAAAACCAGTTTTTCACGGGTGCGCGGCGCGAGTTTTGCCAATGCATTCGCAATATCATCGGCGCGATAATGGATCAGGCTGTCCATCGCGATGACATAGTCAAATGACCCATAATCCGGGTCCAGCATATCGCCGGCTGTGAATCTGATCTGCGATTTAAGTGTGTCGGGCGTCCGGGCGCGCGCCACATCAAGTAGAGATGGCGAAATATCGACGGCCAGAACATCCGCGCCACGTTTGGCCAGTTCAAAGGACATCGGCCCGGCCCCACAACCGGCATCCAGCACACGTGCGCCGTTCAAATCGTCGGGCAATTGCGCCAACATCGCTGCACGCATGGTATCGCGGCCTTCGCGGACCGTCTGGCGGATCTTGGACACGGGCGCGTCTGACGTCAGTGCCTCCCATGTTTTTGCGGCGGTGCGATCAAAATAGGTCTCAAGCCGGTTGCGCGTCTGATCATAGCTTGCCATCAGTCAAACCCCAGCAATTCAAAGATTTCGCGGTCTGGCAGTGGGGCGGGTGCCAAAGGCTCAGTCCCGTTCCACAATGTTTCGGCCAGCCGCACGTATTCCTTGCGCACCTGCACGATGTCTTCTTCATCAGGCATCTCGAACAGGGTCTTTTTCTTCAGCCGTGACCGGCGGATTGCGTCCAGATCAGGCATGTGAGCAATGCGGTTGAAGCCCACAGTCTTGCAATAACGGTCGACTTCGTCCGTTTCGCGACTGCGGTTCGCGACGCAGCCCGCAAGTCGCACGTTATAATTCTTGGACTTCGCCTGAACGGCTGCAATGATCCGATTCATCGCATAGATACTGTCAAAATCATTGGCCGTCACGATTAGCGCGCGGTCAGCATGTTGTAGCGGGGCCGCAAAGCCACCACAGACTACGTCGCCCAACACGTCGAATATCACCACATCGGTGTCTTCCAGCATATGGTGCTGTTTCAGCAGCTTGACGGTCTGACCCACGACATATCCACCACAGCCGGTGCCCGCAGGGGGCCCGCCCGCCTCGACACATTGGACGCCGCCGAAACCTTCAAACATGAAATCTTCGGGGCGCAGTTCCTCGGCGTGAAAATCGACCTCTTTCAATATATCGATCACCGTGGGCACCAAGGTTCCGGTCAGGGTGAACGTGCTATCGTGTTTCGGATCACAGCCGATCTGCAACACGCGCTTGCCCAGAACAGAAAAGGCCGCGGACAGATTGGACGAGGTCGTCGATTTCCCGATGCCGCCCTTGCCATAGACCGAAAAGACCTTGGCCCCTTCGATTTTCATCGAGGCATCCTGATGCACCTGCACGGACCCCTCGCCGTCTTCGCCGCGAAGCATGGGGGGTATTTTATCAAGTGCCATCGTTCCTCCTTGCGCGGCTATTCGGCCGCGATCCCTTCCAAATGGTCTTCCAGCGCGTCGGCTGCGTTTTGCAGTGCCTCAAGCGTGCCTTCGTCCGGGGTCCAATAATTGCGATCACTGGCCTCAAGCAGACGGTTCGCCATGCGGCTTGAGGCCTGCGGGTTCAGATCGGCCAGCCGTTGCCGCATCTCGTCATCCAGAACGAATGTCTCCGACAGGCGTTGATAGACCCACGGATCAACCTGACCCGTGGTAGCCGACCAGCCGACTGTATTGGTGACATGCGCCTCGATCTGGCGAACGCCTTCGGGGCCATGCTTCAGCAGGCTTTCGTAGAATTTCGGGTTCAGGCTGCGGCTGCGGGTTTCCAGCGCCACTTGTTCCTGCAGTGTCCGCACCTTGCCGCTGCCACGGGTCTGATCGCCAATAAAGACTGCAGGTTCAACGCCACCCTTAGCCCGCTTCACGGCGCGCGCAATGCCACCCAGAGTGTCAAAATAATGATCAACCGAGGTTACACCCAGTTCTACGCTTTCCAGATTCTGATAGGCCACATCGACGTCTTTCAACGCCTTTTGCAGAAGTGCGGCGTTCTTGCTGGACTTGCCGTTTACGCCATAGGCAAAGCTTTTGCGGGCCTCATAGGCGTCGGCCAATTCGTCTTCGTCCCCAAAGGCCGAGCTATCGATCAGATGATTGACGTTCGACCCATAGGCCCCTTCGGCATTGGAAAACACACGCAGACTGGCGGTTTCCAGATCGACGCCCATTTGATCGGCATAGGCCAATGTGTGTGCGCGAACGAAATTTTGGTCTGTTGGTTCATCGGCGGTGGCACATTTATAAGCGGCCTCGGCCAGCATCCGGGTTTGCAACGGTAACAGATCGCGGAAGATACCAGACAGGGTCATCACCACATCAATGCGCGGGCGGCCCAATTCAGCTAACGGGATCAGATCCGCGCCCGCCAGCCGACCGAAATTGTCAAACCGGGGCTTAGCGCCCATCAGGGCCAAGGCTTGTGCAATCGGCCCGCCGTCGGACTTGATGTTGTCGCTGCCCCAAAGCACAAGCGCGATGGTCCGCGGCAGCGTCTCTTGCGCGTCCAGCAACAGTTGCGCCTGTTTCGCGCCGTCTTGCAGGGCAAAGGCCGTGGGCATCCGGAATGGATCAAAAGCATGGATGTTGCGCCCCGCAGGCAGAACCTGGGGCGAGCGGATCAGGTCGCCGCCTGGCACAGGTGGCGTGAAATGCCCGCCCAAAGCGCGCATCAGGCCGGTCAACTCGGCGTCACCTTGCAGATGGGCTCGCACCTCTTCACGGGTGGCATCGTCGGTATCCGCCATGACCCGCAGATGTTCTTCAACCTCGTCATCACTGATCTGGCGACCCACCACATGCAGCCCGTCAGGGATCAGCGCATCTTCTGTTTCCAGCAAGGTCAGCCACAGCTTGTCGGGGTCATGTTCATCAATATCCACAGCCGTCGCCTGATCTGCGATCAGCGCTGCAAGATCATCGCGTTCCGTGGCACCCGGTGCCAGTGCGCGCCATCGTGTCAGGCTGTCTTTCAGCTCAGCAAGCCCTTTGTACAGACCCGAGGCCGCCAGCGGAGGCGTCACATGCGTCACCGTCACGGCATTGCTGCGACGCTTGGCCAATGTCGCCTCGGAGGGGTTGTTTGAGGCATAAAGATACACATTCGGCATGTCGCCGATCAGCCGGTCGGGCCAATCACGGCCATTCAGGCCCGACTGTTTGCCCGGCATGAATTCCAGCGCGCCGTGCATCCCGAAATGCAGCAGAACATCGGCCTTCAGCGTGTTTTTCAGCCACAGGTAAAAGGCTGTAAAAGCATGTGTCGGCGCGAAACCTTTGTCAAACAGCAGCCGCATCGGATCACCTTCGTAGCCAAAGGCGGGCTGGACGCCGACGAAGACCTTGCCGAACTGCGCGCCCAGAACAAAGACGCCGCGACCGTCGGTCTGGACGCGACCGGGTGCGGGGCCCCATTGCGCCTCGACCTCATCCAGCCAAGGGGTACCTGAGACGATCTGATCGGCGCTGACGTGGGCGGCCACGTTAGCCTCTTGCCCCAGGGTCTCGGCGTTGCCTTTCAGGACCGCGGCGCGCAGATCCTCGACCGTTTCTGGGGGATCAACGTCGTATCCTTCGGCTTTCATTCGGTGCAGGGTGTTGTGAAGGGACTCAAATACGCTCAGATAAGCCGCCGTTCCCGCGGCCCCGGCGTTAGGCGGGAACCCGAACAGGACGATTCCAACGGTCCGATCTGCGACTTTCGACTTACGCAGCCGTGCCAGCTTTTCGGTTTTTGCCGCCAGCATCTCGATCCGCTCAATACAAGGTGCCATGGCTTTATTGTGTGCGACCGCTTCGCATTTCCGGTCGCAGCCTTGGCAAATGTCAGCGCCATGGCGACCCGCAAACACAGTGGGGTTTGTCGCGCCGTCGATCTCAGGCAGGGCGATCAGCATCGTCGTTTCGACCGGCCCCAGTCCCCCATCGCTGGCGGCCCATTGCGCAAGGGTCTGAAACTCAAGCGGGTGGGCTGCGATATAGGGCACATCCAGCATCTTCAGCGTATCGACCGCCGCGTCGCTGTCATTATAGGCCGGGCCACCCACCAGTGAAAACCCGGTCAGCGAAACCACAGCATCGACTTGGCCTTGCAGGAAGGTCTCAATCGCGGGCCGACCATCCAGCCCGCCAGCAAAGGCGGGGATCACACGTAGCCCACGCGCCTCAAATGCAGCGATCACCGCATCGTAATGGGCGCAGTCGGATGACAGGATGTAAGACCGCAGCATCAGCAAACCAACCGTGGCGATGTGGTTGTCCGGGACGGGCAGTTCGGCCAGATCGGTCGTGATGTGATGGTCAGGCAGGCTGGGGTGATAGAGCCCAACCTCAGGGTAATCAATTGGCGCTTTGGCCTCGGCCTTGCGCCACGTCGCATCGCTGGAATAGCGCGACACCAGAAAACGGATCATCTGTTCGACATTATCGTCGGACCCGCCCAGCCAGTATTGCATCGTCAGGAACCAGGCGCGCAGATCCTGGGCCTTACCAGGCAAGAATTTCAGAATTTTCGGCAAGCGGCGTAGCATCTTCATCTGCTTTTCGCCGGAACTGGCCGAGGGCTTGGCCGATCCACGTAGCTTTTTCAGCAGTTGCATCGCACCCGAGGCCGGCTTCGACATATCCAGATCGCCCATCTTCGTCAGTTCGACGATCTGGCGGTCGGCGATCATTCCGATCACGGCGTCACACGCATCGCGCCGGGCCTTCAGGTCAGGCAGGATGGCGTTGATATGCTCTTCGATAAACAGCAGGTTACAGATGATGACATCGGCATGCGCAACCGCCGATTTCGCCTCGGCCAAGGCTGCGGGGGCCTCCGCCCATTCGGCGGCGGCATGGATCGAAATGGACAGCCCCGGAAAATCTTCGGCCAGTTTCGGCATCACACGCGCCGCAGGGCCAGCGGCGTGACTGTCAAGCGTGACGATCACGATGCGATATCCGATATGATCCAAACTATCGCGCATAATGGGCCTTTGCTTCGTAAAGTGTCTCGACCGAGATCTGATTAACGCCTTTTTCTGATGCGAATTTCTCAGTATTGCGTTTGGCTTTACCGCGGACAAAGAATGGAATTTTCTTCAGTTCCCGTTCTGCCGCATCCAGCCAAATGACGTTTCCATCCTCCAGCAGAACTGTTTTCTGCGGGTCAGCTGCAGCTGCGATATCTTTTGGCATATGCCCGCCGTGATGGCTTGGACCTGCCTCATCATGAAATTCAAAATCATCGCGGAACATGTGCAGCAAGTGTTCTTCCAGCCCCATGACTAACGGATGTATCCAGGTGTCAAAGATCACATTCGCGCCTTCGAAACCGACTTGCGGGGAGTACCGCGCAGGAAAATCCTGCACATGAACCGGCGCAGAAATCACAGCGCAGGGAATGCCCAGGCGTTTGCCGATGTGGCGTTCCATCTGCGTGCCCAGGATCATTTCGGGTTGCAGTTCTTCGATCACGCGTTCGACTTCCAGATAATCGTCGCTGATCAGAGAATCGACGCCCAATTCTTTGCCCAAAGCGCGTATATCGCGGGCGAATTCGCGATTGTAACAGCCAATGCCTGCGACCTCGAACCCCATTTCATCACGGGCAATGCGTGCGCTGGCTTTTACATGGGTGGCGTCGCCAAAGATAAAGACGCGCTTGCCGGTCAGATATGTGCTGTCCACTGAACTGGACCACCACGGCAAACGTAGGCGGCTGTCATCGACCTGTGGGCTTAGACTTGTGATCGCGGCGACTTCGGCCAGAAAATCGCGGGTCGCGCCGACGCCAATTGGCACAGTCTTAGTAAACGGTTGACCCAATTCGCGTTCCATCCAACGCGCGGCGGCCTCAGCGGTTTCGGGGTACAGTAGCACATTGAAATGCGCCTGACCCATGCGCGCGATATCCGATGGGGACGCACCCATTGGGGCCACGACATTGACCTGCACACCCATATCGAACAGCAGCGCGGTCAGTTCCTGAATATCATCGCGGTGACGAAAGCCAAGCGCCGTGGGGCCAATGATATTGCAGCTGACCTGCGCCGTTTTTTCCATCGGACGGGCCAGATGACGGACGATCTGAAAGAACGTCTCATCCGCGCCGAAATTTTCCTTGCGCTGATAGCTTGGCAGTTCCAGCGGGATCACCGGGATCGGCAGGCCAAGCGTTTCAGCCAGACCGCCGGGGTCGTCCTGGATCAACTCGGCGGTGCAAGAGGCGCCGACGATGATCGCCTCGGGCTTGAACCGGTCATAGGCTTGCTGGCAAGCGTCCTTGAACAAATGCGCGGTGTCACTGCCCAAATCGCGCGCCTGAAAGGTGGTGTAGGTGACAGGTGGCCGGTGATCGCGCCGTTCGATCATGGTGAACAGCAGATCGGCATAAGTGTCGCCCTGCGGTGCGTGCAGCACATAATGCAGGCCTTTCATGCCGGTTGCGACACGCATCGCGCCAACGTGGGGCGGGCCTTCGTATGTCCAGACGGTCAACTTCATTCTGCGGCCTGCATGTTGGGATGAAAGCCAGTCAGCAGAGATTTGCGGCGTAAGGGGCGCGCAAAAAGGCCCGCCAGATCGCCGGCTTGCTCATAAAAGTGTACGGGCGTGAAAACCAGTTCGATCGCCCACTTGGTGGACAGACCTTCGCCTTCAAGCGGGTTGGCCAGACCAAGACCGCAGACGGTAAGATCGGGGTGCGCAGCACGGCAGCGATCCAGCTGCATATCGACGTCCTGGCCTTCGCTGATGACGGGACCGGCGGGTAGCAAATCAAGATCGTGGCCAACCAGATCACGGTGAATATAGGGGGCACCGACCTCAAGCGCCTGCATTCCGCATTCGCGTGTCAGAAAGCGGGCCAGTGGTATTTCCAACTGGCTGTCAGGAAAGAAAAAGATCGACTTGCCATTCAGGACCGCCGCTTGGGCCTGAATGGCTTTGCGTGCCCGGGCGCGAGGCGCTGCAGTGACACGGTCGAAGGTGTCCTGATCCACGTCGAACTCATCGGCGATGGCGCGCAGCCAGGCGGTTGTGCCCTCTTCCCCGAATGGAAAAGGCGCCGCGATATGGCGGGCCCCACGGCGGATCAGCGCGGCATGGGTGTCACCCAGAAACGGCTGTGTCAGTGCGAAAACCGTGTTCGGACCAACGGCGGTTTCGTCGGTCACGCGGCCCGCGGGCAGCACGCGTATATTGTTTAGCCTCATGTCGGACAAAAGCTGCATCGCCTGGTCTTCGACAACATCGGGCAGCGCGCCGACCAGCAACAGTTCGCGGGCATCGGTGGCGGGCAGTTGCGGGACAAGCGCTGCCAGACAGGCATCTTCGCCTTGGGTGAAGGTCGTCTCGATCCCCGAGCCCGAAAAATTGATCACACGCACATCAGGCGCATGGATTTCACTAAGCCTTTCAGCCGCGCGGGCCAGATCCAGTTTGATCACCTCAGAAGGGCAAGACCCCACCAGAAAAAGCTGTTTGATATCAGGGCGACGCGCCAATAACCGAGCAACTTCGCGGTCCAGTTCGTCATTCGCGTCAACCAGTCCGGCCAGATCTTTTTCTTCCAAAATGGCGGTGCCAAAGCGTGGTTCGGCAAAAATCATCACACCGGCCGCACTTTGCAAAAGGTGCGCGCAGGTGCGGCTGCCAACGACCAGAAAAAACGCATCCTGCATCTTGCGGTGAAGCCAGATAATACCGGTCAGACCGCAAAACACCTCTCGTTGGCCGCGTTCTTTCAGAACGGGTGTATCGGCGCAACCGGTGATGGGGGCTTGATCGTTCATGCTGCCTCCAACCGCGCCATGCGCAGCTTCAGCAGGAATTGTCCGGCGTTGATGACATATGCGGCATAAGCAGCCAGCGCGAGGATCATCAGTTGCACCGGGTCTAAACTGCCCCCCCAAAGCGCCCAGAGATAGGCAGTGTGCAGAGCGATAACGACAAAACTGAACACATCTTCCCAAAAGAAGGGGCGCGCGAACAGATATTGGCCAAAGACGACTTTTTCCCAGATCGCGCCTGTGACCATGATCAGATAGAGAAACCCGGTTTTGATGACGATCGAGATGGTCGCGGCCTCGTATCCCGCCCCGGCCCAAAGGTAACGCACCACCAAGATAAGCGAGATAATAAAGGCAATGAACTGAAGTGGGGCCAAGACACCCTGCACCACGGTCCAAACGGTTCCATCACGTCGGATGCGTTCTTCTGCGGTGTAAAGACTGGCGCCCGTGCCACCCGTAGTTTGGCGCTGCTGCATAACCGACTCCCTGACAAGCGGTATAATTGCAGCGTGGCGGGATTTAACAAAAGTGTCAATTAAAACTTACACATTGAATCTGACAGTTCTAATGGCAAATCAGTGATTGCACAGAAAGTCTAATGAAAACTCTTATTTTACTGATTGAACTGCGTATTATTGCCGCGGACGGGCACATGTCAATTTTCTTTGACATATTGTAACTGGTCTGGAAGACTTGGTTAACGAGTCTTCTTCTGGCCCCATGGCCATTGCCGGGACTCGGCCTGGGGAAAGGAACCCAATCATGCCTGACAGTCTGCGTAAAAGATGGATCGACCAAAGCCAGTTTGAGGGCGGTAATGTCGATGTTCTGGCGACCACGGCCCTCTCATTTCTGGCGCAGCGCCAAGAGGCTGAAAAGAAATTTTTTCCGCAGATCATGTTCAGCAAGCGTGTGCAGTCACTGATTATGGCTGCGTCTCACAAACCCACTGCTGAAATTCTGGATGAGATATATCAATGGGACATTTCGCCTGAGATGCTGATTGATTATTACATTCCCGAAGCGGCCCGCTTTTTCGGAGAGCAATGGTGCAATGACAAGATGAGCTTTGCCGATGTCACCATCAATGTCGCAAGACTGCAGAATATTGTGCGGGATATCACGGCAAATCAAGACACAAGGGTCGATTTTTCGAAACGGCGCTGCAGTCTTTTGATGATCGTTCCAAAGGATGAGGATCATACTTTGGGTGCTATGGTTGCAACGACGCAGTTGCGCCGCATTGGTTGTTCGGTCCGCCTGGCCTTGGGTCAGGAAAACAGCCAAATGATGGAAACTGTTGCAAATGAGCATTTTGACGGAATTTTGATTTCTACATCACGTAAGGAAAGTCTTGAGTTGATTCGTGAATTTTCGGACTTATGTAAGAGTATATCGACATGCCTACCTGTCATCTTGGGTGGATATCTGGTCGATACTGAACATAATTTGAAATCACTGACCGGTGTTGACTATGTCACCAACGATCCACACGAGGCAATTCGACTTTGCGGGCTGAAGACACATCATCGAAGCGGCGCGTCACAAGAGATTTGGAGATAAAGGCAGATGGTCTGCATAATCCAGAATTTCAGTCCATGAGTACCGGCGGCTCAAAATATTGGGGCAGCGGATCGGTACCGGTTGTTTCGACGGATGTTCTTCGCAATGTCATTCTGGCCGCAACTGATATTGCTATTGTCATATCGCATGAAGGCCAGATTTTATCTGTTATTCTGGATAGTAAAAAAGCACCCTTTGGCAAGCTGGACCACTGGGAGGGTTTGAATATCCGTGATGTTCTAACGTCTGAATGCATCCCAAAACTTGATGATCGTTTGTTTGAGTTGCTGAAAGGCGGCGCAAGCATGTCCAGTGTTGAACTGAACCACCTCGAAAAAGACCAGGAATTTCCCATACGATATTCTCTGCAAGAACTTAGCGCTGACGATGCCATTTTGATGTTGGGGCGCGATCTTAGCCCTATTGCCGAATTGCAGCAGCAGTTGGTTCGCACGCAGATCACGCTTGAGCAGGATTATGAAACGCAGCGCGAATTCGACACGCGGTATCGCGTTTTGATGGAAACGCTTGAAGATGCTGTGATTTTCGTATCGGCGCGGAATAATGAAATTATTGATCTGAACAAGGCTGCTGCAAATCTTTTGGGTGTTGATCGCGATAGTCTTTCAGGGTTGAGTTTCGCGCATGAGTTTACCGGCCTTGATGGTAAAGCGATTGACGATAGCCTGAAAGTCGCCGCCGAAAGTGACACTGCTGCATCCATTGAGTTGAAATCAGTACGGACCGACAGGCATCTCAAGCTGGTGCCGACAGCTTTCCGGGCTGCGGGTGCGCAGATGTTGCTTTGCCGGATCAGACCGTCAGATCAAGCGCAGGTTGTTTCTGATGATCTGACGCAGCATCTTTCGTCGTTTTACACGATCGGTGTCGAACCGATGGTTTTTACAGACAGCAACGGCATCATTACAACCGCAAATGAGGCCTTCCTGAACCTGGTCGAGGTCGCAAATACCCCGAAAGTCAAAGGCCGGTCATTGGCCGATTTCATGGCGCGTGGTTTGGTCGATTTGAAAGTGATGATTGAAAACGCCTCGCGTAATGGACATATGCGGACCTATTCGACAAAGTTGTCCAGCGAGTATGACAATCAGGTTTCGATTGAGGTATCGGTTACCTATCTGAACGATACCCAACATCCCGCTTTTGTATTCCTGATGCGCGATGTCAGCCGGGCCGAAGCTGTGCGTACAGCACCTGCGGCAGCCGGTGGTGGTGATATCGCGGCGAAATCGGTGATGGAACTGGTTGGCAGTGCTACGCTGAAGGAAATCGTGGCCGACACGACGGATGTCGTCGAAAAAATGTGCATCGAAACCGCGGTTGAGCTGACACGGAACAACCGCGTTGCAGCAGCTGAAATGCTGGGTCTATCGCGCCAGTCGCTTTACGTTAAGCTGCGGAAATACGGGCTTTTGGCGAAAGATTAGGCGTAACGCCGCATCGCAGCAATTTCTGACTTACAATTTGTGACCATATCACCATCTTAGGGATGACGTATTCCTTGGGATGGCTGATGTGATAGCATTATCGGGCATTATTCTGGCGCTGTCGGGCCTGATCTGGCTGGCTTATCGCGGTTATTCGGTCATCATTCTTGCACCCATCATGGCGGCTCTTGCTGCGTCCTTTTCTGCAGCACCCCTTTTCGCGACATATACTCAGGTTTTCATGCCCTCGGCGGGTGGTTTTATTGTAACCTATTTCCCACTATTCTTGCTAGGCGCGATCTTCGGGCGCTTGATGGATGAAACCGGAATGGCCCGCGCTATCGCCGATGGAATTGTACGTGCCATGGGTACGGCGCGGGCCATTCCGGCGGTGGTTCTGGCCTGTGCCTTACTGACCTACGGCGGCGTTTCTTTGTTCGTTGTCGTATTCGCGATGTATCCGATTGCGGCTGCGTTGTTTCGTGCAGCTGACATCCCCAAGCGGCTGATGCCTGCGGCCATTGCCCTTGGGGCTTTTACTTTTACGATGACCGCTTTGCCCGGAACGCCGGCGATCCAAAATGCAATCCCCATGCCGGTCTTTGGCACGACACCTTTCGCGGCGCCGGGACTGGGTATTCTGGCGGCGGCAATCATGGGTTTTGGTGGCCTTGCATGGTTGTTTTTGCGCGAAAGGCAGTTGGCACACCTTGGCTATGGCTCAAGCGTCGAAGCGGATCAGACTGTAACGATGATGGTTGATGTTGATCAAGCTGCGCTGACCGACACACGGCACCGGTCGTTTTTCCTGGCGTGTATGCCAATCGTTGTTGTTATCACACTGAATTATATCTTTAGTGTGCAGATTCTGCCGCAGATCGACACGGGCTATCTTGCACAAGAGCTTTACGGTCAATCAACACTTGATGACGTTCGCGGAATATGGGCGATTATCGCCGCGCTGATCGCCGGTATTACTTTCCTGCTGATCGCAAATATCAAAACCGTGGAATATCCGGGGCAAACTGTTGGAAAAGGGGCCGAAGCATCGCTGCTACCGATCTTCAACACGGCCAGTCTTGTTGGGTTTGGCGCGGTCGTGGCGGCCCTGCCTGCCTTTGCGCTGGTTCAGAATGCCGTCGAAAGTGTGGGCGGCGGGCCGGTGATCTCGCTTGCCCTTTCGACGTCCGTGCTTGCGGGTTTGACGGGGTCGGCCAGCGGTGGGATGTCAATCGCACTGGACGCTGTTGGCCCAACCTATCTGGCTCAGGCAGCGGCACTGGGCATATCACCTGAGCTGCTGCACCGCGTCACGACAATCGCCACCGGCGGGCTGGATGCACTGCCACATAATGGCGCCGTTGTAACTCTTTTGTCGATTTGCGGCTTAAGCCACCGGGAAAGTTACGGCGACATTTTCGTTGTCGCCGTATTAATCCCGATCATAGCCTTGATCGCCGTACTGGCGCTTGGCCTGACATTCGGCAGCTTTTAGGGTTGTTCGTCTTCGTCGTTATCGCCGCTGGGCAGGTTGAAGAAGCTATCGGCATCCACGATATCGTCTTCCTTTTCTTCTTCCTCGGTCAGTGTAAAGGTCTCAAGGCCTGAGATCGAGGCAGGCATCTTTGGTTCCGGATCCATCGCCAGAGACTGTTCGGTGCTGACCAGCTTGCGGCGTTCGTCATCCGTCATCACCCCGCCTTCCTTGGCTTTGCGCGCATTTGCCTTTTGTACGGCCAGGTCCAGTTCGGACTGTTTGCAAAGCCCCAGGGCCACAGGATCAATCGGCTGAATGTTCGAGATATTCCAATGCGTACGTTCACGAATGGACTGGATCGTCGGCTTTGTCGTGCCAACCAGCTTGCTGATCTGACCATCTGTCAACTCGGGGTGAAACTTCACAAGCCAAAGGATCGACGCCGGACGGTCCTGACGTTTTGACAGGGGCGTATAACGCGGTCCGCGACGCTTTTCCTCACCAACCGAGGCAGGATTGAACTTTAGTTTCAGTTTGTGTACCGGGTCTTTTTCGGCCGCATCGATTTCGTCCTGGGTCAGCTGGTTGTTCGCAATCGGATCAAACCCTTTGACGCCGGTTGCAACATCACCATCCGCGATTCCCTGAACCTCTAGCTCATGTAAACCGCAAAAATCGGCAATCTGCTTGAAGCTGAGTGTCGTGTTATCAACAAGCCAGACAGCGGTGGCTTTCGCCATAAGGGGTTTGCCCATCGTATCTCTCCTCGTGCATATCTTCCCCGCGGCCCGGGAAGGGCGGCCCGGTTCCGGGCAGGTTCTCGTTGTCGGGGAACTTGGCTGTTATATAATGGCGAAAAACGCAAAGGGAAAGATCAAAATGCGTTGGTTTTTAGGGCTTTTGATGATGGCGGGCCTTGCCCATGCGGAAGGCGATCGTGCAGGTCAGTTCGATTACTATGTCCTGTCGCTCAGCTGGACGCCGAACTGGTGCGCGTTGGAAGGCGATGCGCGCGGGTCAGATCAATGCGACGCGCGCCATGATTTCGGCTGGACGTTGCACGGCCTTTGGCCACAATACCACCGCGGTTGGCCCAGTTTTTGCCAAACCGCCGAACGCCCCCCATCGCGCAGCCAAACCGCCGCAATGGCCGATATTATGGGTACATCAGGGCTGGCCTGGCACCAGTGGAAAAAACACGGGACGTGCAGTGGCTTGTCATCATTCGATTATTTCGCGCTGTCGCGGCAAGCCTATGATCAGGTCAATCGCCCCGATGTTCTACGCCGTTTAAAGGACCCGGTGCGCTTGCCGGCGTCGGTCATTCAGGACGCCTTCCTGCAAGCCAACCCCGATTGGGATCCCGACATGATCACCATCACCTGCCGCGCAGATCATATACAAGAAGCACGGATTTGCCTGTCTAAGGACCTTAGCCCCGTGCCCTGCGGACAGGATGTTGTTCGGGGTTGTGCGCTGGATCGGGCGCTTCTTCATCCGATACGATAATTTTTTCCAAGGATTGACCAATGGCGCACGTCCCATAGAAGTGATGCGCATGACAGTCAGTGACGAAGACTTGGCCCAGGCCGCCGCGAATGGCGACAAGCAGGCGTTCAGCAGCCTGCTGAATCGCCATTATGACCGGCTGTTTCGGCTGGCGTTTCGCCTGACCGGGCAACAGGCCGAGGCCGAAGATCTGACGCAGGACATCTGCGCCGCCTTGCCCGCAAAACTGCGCAATTACAGGGGTGAGGCGAAGTTTTCGACATGGGTCTATCGCGTGACCGTGAACGCCGCCCATGATCGCAGACGCAGACGCGCGACCTATATGAAGGCCAGTGATGGCTGGGGCGATTGGGAGGTCAACCGTCAGGCCGCGCTTAGCGAAAGTGCCGCGCAACTGGACTGGTTGCAGCGTGCGATGAACAGTCTGTCCGACGATCTGCGCGACACACTCGCGCTGATTTTGGACGATGTCACACACGCAGAAGCCGCTGAAATCCTTGGGATTTCTGCCGGCACAATCAGTTGGCGAATATCCGAGGCAAAGAAACATCTGCGCCAACTGAAGGAAGAGGAAGAACAGGTATGACCGACGATCTGAACGACCTCAAAGCGGCCCTGGATGCTGCAACCCCCGCACCTGACCCGGACAAACGGGCGGCCCATCTGCGGTTGGCCGAAGAAAATTTCGACAAGCTCCAAGAAAGCGCCAGGCCTGCGCGTCCCACCTCTGGAAGATTTCAGAAAGGGATGCAGATGATATTCAAAGGTTTGACAACACGCGGCGCACTGACGCTGACAACGGCTTTCGTGGCCGTGGGGGTTGTGGTGGCAACGCCCTTTGGTCAGGATTTGTTGTTTCGGGATAATGGGTTAACCCAGCCCGAGGGCGTCGAGCTAAGCAGCGTACCCAGCAAAACCGCAGCAGCAGATGTGGTGGTCGACTCCGTGGTAGAGGATGCTGCACAGGCGATAGATTCATCAATCCGACCACGAAGTCGAGATGACGAGATTATCGCTGAGGCACCACCAGAGCCTGAGGTTTCAAGCTTAGTGGCCGAAGCAGTCGATGACAGTGTACCTGAAGAGTTTCAGCAAAGTACTGCGCCCAACGGATCTTTTGTAGGAGCTGAGTCGGAAGTTTCATCTGGCGGTGGTATTCAGATTACCGGTTCAGCTGAAATGGGCTTGGCTGGTGGTCGTAGGACTTATGACAGTACATCTCAGCAGCCCAGTGGTGCAAATTCTCATTCGGAATTCAATAGCTTAACATCTTCGCATGATGGCGCTTTAGATTGGGCAATGACTCAAGATGATCAAATTGCACCTACGGCAGACAGTGGTGCTGACGCGCCACCTCCAAACATTTATGCGCGGCCATTTGAATTGGATGAAAACGTCATTGTTTCCCCTGCGCCATCACCAGCACCCCCTCCCTTTATTCCTTTGGGTGAACTGGAGTCGGTACCAGAAGTTGTGGACACCGAAGCCTTTCCGGAAGCTATACCCAGTGATCTGAAAATCACGGCCGAGGAACCGGTTTCGACCTTTTCCATCGATGTTGATACGGCGGGTTATTCGGTTGTTCGGTCGTCCTTGATGGCGGGGCGGATGCCACCCAAGGGGGCCGTGCGGGTGGAAGAGATGATCAATTACTTCCCCTATGACTACGCCGCGCCTGAAGGGGATGCGCCGTTTTTGACCAGCATTCAGGTGGGGGTAAGTCCTTGGAATAGCGATAGAAAACTGGTTCACATCGGGCTGCAGGGTGCGCAAGTCACCGATCGTCCGCCGCTGAATCTGGTATTTCTGATCGACACCTCCGGGTCGATGAACAGCGCCAATAAATTGCCGCTGCTCAAACAGAGCTTCCGGCTGATGCTGTCGGAATTGCGGCCCCAAGATCAGGTGTCCATCGTGACCTATGCGGGCAGTGCGGGGCAGGTTCTGGAAGCCACCTCTGCCAGCGAACGGGGCACCATTCTGACGGCGCTGGATAAGCTGTCGGCGGGGGGATCGACCGCCGGGCAGGCGGGGTTGCAGCAGGCGTATTCTGTTGCAGAATCAATGGCTTCGGAAGGTGAGGTGACCCGTGTGATCCTGGCCACGGACGGGGATTTCAACGTCGGTATTTCGAACCCCGACGCGTTGAAAAATTATATCGCGGATAAGCGCGAGACGGGGGTTTACCTGTCGGTTCTGGGCTTTGGTCGCGGCAATCTGGACGATGCCACAATGCAGGCGCTGGCGCAGAACGGCAATGGGCAGGCGGCCTATATCGACACCCTGTCCGAGGCGCAAAAAGTGCTTGTAGATCAACTGACTGGCGCGCTTTTCCCGATTGCGAATGACGTGAAAATACAGGTTGAATTTAACCCTGCCGAGGTCGCTGAATATCGTCTGCTGGGCTACGAAACCCGTGCGCTGCGGCGTAAGGATTTTAATAACGACAAGGTCGACGCGGGTGAGATTGGGGCGGGTCATACGGTGACGGCGATCTATGAAGTCACGCCGGTTGGATCACCCGCGGTGCTGAATGATCCCTTGCGATATCAACAGGTTAGCCGGGATGAAGGCAGCGAAGAGCTGGGCTTTCTGAAGCTGCGCTACAAGGCGCCGGGGCAGGATGTCAGCCAGTTGATCCAGACGCCGCTGGTCGATGGCGAAGCGTTGGATAGTGAGGCGCGCTTTGCCGCGGCGATAGCGGGGTTTGCGCAACTGCTGCGGGACGAAGATGCGTATCTGGGCGACTGGGGGTATGATCAGGCGATCGAACTGGCGCTTGGGGCGCGGGGGGATGACCCCTTTGGCTATCGCAGTGAGGCGATCAAGCTGATGCGTTTGGCGCAGAGTTTAGATCAATAAAAACAGGACTTTATCCGGCGGCCCGTGCTGAAGATACGGGCCGCGGGATATTCCGACGCAACGTCATGAAAGTTAACCGACCGTGCGTATCGATTTTGAGCCAAAAATAAATGTGCAGATTGCACATTTCTGGCCTTTTTGATCACCCGCATAACCCCGTTTGTGACAAATCGTACGTTTCGTACGCAGGTTTTGTACGATTCCAGGATGTACAAAACTAGCTGTCAACGCGCCCTGTGCCATCAGACATCCTTAACGAACCGGCCGAATTAACCATTTTCCGGGGCCGTTAACGCATTATAAATCGCACCGTATGGTGCCAAAGTTTGCAACTTTGCAAGCAGGCTTTGCAGACTTTGCAACGTAGTTAAGGTTTGGGTAACACAAAGTGGATGCTGGCAGTAAGGCTGTGGCAATGGCCGCAATGGAAGCAGGGCGAGCGCCTGCCCGTGGGATGGCGCACCGGACAGATCGACGCACTTTATGGTCGCCGTACCTCCCTCAGGTAGCTTTACTTGCGGTTTGCCAAAGCGCCAGCCCGGCGGAACGGGCAGGCGCTCGCCCTGCGCCTTCGGCGCGCACCGGGCGGTTTAGATGCTTTTAAGGGTGAGACGTTTGAAAACAGTATCGGCCATGCGCTGACCTGTTAAATTTTCAAAATCCTATGCTATATTAACCATATGAAAGCATTTCGCACCGCAGTTTTGATCAGCGCGCTTGGGGTTGGGCGGGTCTTGGCTCAGGACACCCCTGAAGCCGATCAGGGTATGTCGCTGATGGAGCGCGGGATGCAGATGTTCATGGAAGGGCTGATGCAAGAGATGGAGCCCGCCATGGATGAGATGCGCAATTTTGCCGGTGAGATTGAGCCAGCCTTGCGTGGGTTCGTGCAAGAGATGGGTCCGGCTTTGCAGCAGTTATCGGATTTGATTGATGATTTTTCGAATTATGAGGCGCCGGTGATTTTGCCGAATGGCGATATCATCATCCGCCGCAAACCCGACGCGCCGCTGCCGGATGTCGAGGACGGGATCGAGATTTAGGCGGGATCGAGATTTAGGATAGTGTTGGGGTTTCAGCGTCTACTGACGCTTTGTGCCCTGTCAACGCCCGTGCGGTGCCTCGGTGATCCAGATCGCGCGCGATTGCGGCTCGGACGACCTGGCCGATGTCAGTGCCATCATCGGACGCAATCTGTCGAAGGGTGTTCAATGTGTGTTCAGGCAATCTGAACATGACGGTGATCTGTTCCATACCCTGTCGTAGCGGGAACAGGGTAAAGGTTGGGTTAACCGGTAGGGTGAGAGCATCTTTCTAAAAACATGCAATGTATTTGATGAGAGCCGAGGGCAGCGACCGGCCCGAGGGTGGGTGCGAGACAAGCGCCCGCCGTCGTGCTGCAAGCACGCCTTCGGCGTGACGGGGGCGGGTCGGGCGCTGCCCGGTGGTGGCCACCGGGCGGGATGTTTAGAACTCTGCCCTAGATCCCGTTTTCGTTGTTCAAAGACCAGCTTCGGCCGCGATTTCTTTGCGGGATTTTCGAGCGCGTTCTGTTGCGGATTTCAGCTGGCCACAGGCGGCCATGATGTCTTCTCCGCGCGGGGTGCGGATCGGGCTGGCGTAGCCTGCTTTGTAGATGCTGTCCGCGAAGGCCTCGATCCGGTCCCAGTCGGACCGCTGATAGGGCGCACCGGGCCATTCATTGAAGGGGATCAGGTTGATCTTGGCCGGTATCCCTTTGATCAGTTTGATCAGGCGGCGGGCGTCCTCATCGGTGTCATTGACGTCTTTCAGCATGACATATTCAAAGGTGATGCGTTCGGAATTGCTGGCCTTGGGATAGGCGCGCAGGGCGTCGAGCAGTTCGGCAATGGGCCAGCGTTTGTTGATGGGGACCAGCTTATCGCGGACCTCATCCGTGGTGGCGTGGAAGGACACGGCCAGCATACAGCCGATTTCATCCGCGGTGCGAGCGATTTCGGGTACGACGCCGCTGGTCGATAATGTAATCCGACGACGGCTGAGCGAGATACCTTCGGCGTCCATCGCGATCTTCATCGCATCGCGCACGGCCTCAAAATTATACAGCGGCTCGCCCATGCCCATCAGCACGATGTTCGACAAAAGGCGTGTTTCGTCCTTGGGGTGCTTGCCGGGTTCGGGCCATTCGCCCAGATCATCGCGGGCGATCATGACCTGGCCTATGATCTCGGCAGCGGTCAGGTTGCGCACCAGCTTTTGCGTGCCGGTGTGGCAGAAGGAACAGGTCAGCGTGCAGCCGACTTGGGACGAAATGCACAGCGTCCCGCGCCCCTCTTCCGGGATATAGACTGTCTCAACCTCATGCCCGCCGGCGATGCGGACCAGATATTTCCGCGTGCCGTCATCCGAGACCTGTTTCGACACGACCTCGGGCACGGCGATGACAAAGCGTTCGGCCAGTTCAGCGCGATAGGTTTTGGACAGGTTCGTCATTTCGTCAAAGGACCGCACGCCTTTTTGATAGATCCACTGCCAGATCTGGCCCACACGCATTTTCGCCTGCTTTTCAGGCGTTCCGGCGGCAATCAGGGTGTCGCGCAGCTGATCGCGCGTTAGCCCGACCAGATTGGCGGGGCCATCCGGCAGCTTGCGCGGGATCGTCATGACGTCCTGAGTGATCGGTGCGGTGGCCGACATCTGAGGGTACTCCTGAAAAAGAACAGACGCTGCACATATAGGATTCGAGGCCAGTTTAAAAGTAAAGCCGGATACGACAGTGATATATTTGCATTTGGCCCGAAAACGCGATTTATGCGGATAACTTTGTCAAATACAGGGTCTCGATGATCGCCACAGTGCTCAGATCACGGCAACGTATTGGTGTGCTAGGGCTTTTGGCCTGGCTGGCGGCGGGTCTGTGTCTGGTGCCGATGGTCGCTGTTTTGTTGGCGGCGTTTAGTGGTGGGACCGATTTGCTGCAGCATTTGCTGCAAACGGTTCTGTGGGGCTACACTGCGAACACGCTGTTGCTGGTTGTGATCGTTGCGATCAGTACGGCCGCGATCGGGACGGGCACCGCGTGGCTGGTGACGATGACACGGTTTCCCGGTGTTCGGCTGCTGGAGATTGCGTTGGTGCTGCCGCTGGCGTTTCCGGCTTATGTGCTGGCCTATGCCTATACCCATGTTCTGGATCATCCGGGCATCGTTCAGGCCACGCTGCGCGATATGATGGGGTGGGGGCCGCGCGATTACTGGTTTCCTGAAATCCGGTCGCTGGGTGGGGCGGCGATTATGCTGTCGCTGGTGCTGTACCCTTATGTGTATCTTTTGGCGCGGGCGGCTTTCCTGCAGCAAAGCGCGGGGGCCTTTCTGGCGGCCAGGTCGCTGGGGGCATCGGGGGTCGGGGCGTTTTTCAAGGTCAGCTTGCCGATGGCGCGACCGGCCATTGCAGGCGGAGTGCTGTTGGCCGTGATGGAAACCATCGCTGATTTCGGTACTGTTGCGTATTTCGGTGTGCAGACATTTGCGACGGGTATCTATTCAAGCTGGATTTCATTCGAAAACCGCGCGACAGCAGCGCAACTGGCGTTCTGCCTGTTGCTGTTTGCCCTGTTTTTGGCAACGTTAGAGCGCACGCAAAGGGGCCGGGCAAAATTTCATTCCACCGGCAAACACCATGCCGCTTTGCCGCGCAAAACCCTGTCGGGGTGGCGCAGCTTTGGGGCCTTCGTGCTTTGCGCGTTGCCGGTGACGTTTGGGGCGCTGTTGCCGATTGTCATTCTGTTTGAAATGGGATTGCGGTCTGAGCAGAACCTGTTCAGCCCCCGTTATATCGATTTCATAGTGAACTCGCTGACGTTGGCATCGATTGCGGCCCTGGTGACGGTCATGGCGGCGATTGTCATCGGCTATTACCAGCGGCTGATGCCGGGGGGGGCGTCTAATGTTGCTGGCTATATCGCACGGCTGGGCTATGCGGTTCCGGGTGGGGTCATCGCCGTTGGCCTTCTGGTGCCGATCGCGGCTTTTGACAACCGCCTTGATGCCTGGATGCGGGCGACGTTTGACATCTCAACAGGGCTTTTGATCAGCGGGTCGATCTGGATACTGGTTGCAGCTTATGTCGTGCGGTTCATGGCGGCTGCCCTGAACGCCTATGAAGGTGGTCAAAGTACGTTGCATGCCAACATGGACGCGGCCGCCCGAACGCTGGGTGAGACGCGTTTCGGAACACTGCGCCGGGTGCACCTGCCCATCCTGCGGCCCAGCCTGTTCACGGCTTTGCTGATCGTTTTTGTGGATGTGATGAAGGAGCTGCCCGCAACACTGATCATGCGTCCGTTCGACTTCGACACACTGGCCGTGCAGGCCTATCGCCTGGCCGCGGACGAACGCCTGACCGGCGCCGCCGTGCCCAGCCTTGTGATCGTGGCAGTTGGGCTGATCCCCGTCATCCTGCTGTGCCACAGGATTGGACGGCACAAAAACTGAAATAGATTGGATAACTTGGGTCGTGTTCCAGTCTTCGCACCGGGCGGAATAGGCAAGCCGAGTGTTTCAGGTCAGGTTTTGGTTCCGCGCGCTTTCCTCTGAGGGAAGATGTATGTGGCTGCCATAAAGTACGCCGCACGACTGTTGGATCGCAACCCCGCGGTCTGGCAATGAATGGCGCCATTGTCAGACAAGATAATCAGCGGCGATTGCATCCCGAATAGCAGATCTGCGACCTTACACTTGGCCACGCTGCCGAAATAAAAAAAGCACCGCCTGAAGATCAGACGATGCCTTGCAAGCATTCTGATTTTCGCTTGTCGCTTAGCCCTGGCGGGCTTTGAAGCGGCGCTGTGTTTTGTTGATCACATAAACACGGCCCTTGCGGCGCACAACGCGGCAGTCGCGGTGACGCTGCTTGAGCGAGCGGAGCGAGTTTCTGACCTTCATGGCCCTCTCCTTCATGTCGCGGCGCGTCCCTGCGCCTTTTGGTTTCCATTCATGGTGGGCACGACTGGGATCGAACCAGTGACCCCTTCGATGTCAACGAAGTGCTCTACCGCTGAGCTACGCGCCCATGACCCGTTGCAAGAACCCTGCGCCCAAAATAAATCGGACGCGGATGATCCGCGCCGGGTGAACGGGTCTATAAAAGGAGTCGTCGCAAGGATCAAGAGGGCTTTTGGAATTCTGCAAAACTGGTCTATGTATGCGGAAGTGAAGGAGTGCCGATGCCAAACGCAGCATATACCCTGAAGGAACCAAAGGTCAGGTCGACCAGCATCGTTTTTGCGTCGCCACACAGTGGGCGGGATTATCCTGCGTCTTTCCTGACACGGTCTTTGCTGGACAAACGGACGATACGTAGTTCCGAAGATGCCTTTGTGGACGAATTGTTCACCGCGGCGCCCCGGTTTGGTGCGCCGTTGCTGCTGGCGGGTGTTCCCCGCGCTTATGTCGATCTGAACCGCAGCGCCGAGGAACTTGATCCGGCGCTGATCCAGGGCATCACAAAATCAGGCCATAATCCACGGGTCGCTTCGGGGCTGGGGGTTATTCCGCGGGTCGTTGCCAATGGCCGGGCGATTTATAGCGGCAAGCTGAGTTGGTCTGAGGTTGAGGTGCGCCTTAACGACTATTGGCATCCTTATCACGCGTGTTTGCAGAGACTGCTTAATGAAAGTCATCAGCAATTTGGCGAAGCTGTTCTGATTGACTGCCATTCAATGCCGCATGAGGCGATCGCGTCGATCGCGCGATCGGCTGTCCGCAAGCCAGAGGTTGTGTTGGGCGACAGATTTGGGGCCTCGGCCAACGCCGAAGTGGTCGACCGGATTGAAGAGGCCTTTCAGCATGCCGGGTTCAACGTGGTGCGCAATACGCCATTTGCGGGGGCCTATATCGCGCAGGCCTATGGGCGCCCGTCGCGCAGGCAGCATGTTGTTCAGATCGAAATCGACCGTGCGCTTTATATGGACGAAAAGCGTGTTTTACCCCGAAAGGACTTTCCCGAGTTCCGCCAGAAACTGACCGATGTGATTGCCGAAATCACTCAGATTGGCCAGGCCAGATTGCCGATGGCGGCTGAATGACGGGCGCTGCCCGGTGGTTCCCACCGGGCGGATTGGGTTGAGCCAAGCGTTTCATTTTCAGGATGGCGCCCTATGCCGCTGATCCGCCCACGGTCAATCCACCAATCAGCAGTGTCGGTTGTCCGACGCCGACGGGTACGGATTGCCCCTGCTTGCCGCAGTTTCCGATGCCTGGATCCAGCGCCATGTCATTGCCGATAGCTTTGATCTGTTTCATTGCCGTTGCGCCGTCGCCGATTAGCGTCGCCCCTTTGACCGGCGCGCCAATTTTGCCGTTTTGTACGCGATAGGCTTCGGTGCAGTTGAAGACGAATTTGCCGTTTGTGATATCAACCTGCCCGCCACTGAATCCAATGGCATATATACCGTCTTTCAGATCGGCGACGATGTCGTCCGGCGTGGCATCACCGCCCAGCATATATGTATTGGTCATGCGAGGCATGGGGATATGGGCAAAGCTTTGGCGTCGACCGTTGCCTGTCGGTTTGACACCCATCAGACGGGCATTCTGACGATCCTGCATGTAGCCGACTAGGATACCATCCTCGATCAGAGTGTTTTTGCCCGATGGCGTGCCCTCGTCGTCGATCGTCAGTGATCCGCGACGGTCGGGGATTGTGCCGTCGTCCAGAACCGTGACGCCTTTGGCGGAGACCTGTTGGCCCATGAGGCCCGCAAAAGCCGATGCGCCCTTGCGATTGAAATCGCCTTCCAGTCCATGACCCACGGCCTCGTGCAGAAGCACGCCGGGCCAACCGGGGCCAAGCGCCACGTCCATCATGCCTGCGGGGGCCGGGACGGCGTCAAGGTTCACCAAGGCAATGCGCAGCGCCTCTTTCGCGGTGGCCTGCCAGTGATCGCAGGTCAGCAGCTGGTTCAGACCATGTCGCCCGCCGCCGCCATAAGACCCGCTTTCGCGCCGTCCGTTTTGTTCGACAATGACCGAGATATTCAGTCGCGCCATGGGCCGGACGTCCCGCATCAAGGTGCCTTCGGGGCGCAGGATTTCGATTTGCTGATGGGATGCGGCGATCGTGGCCGATACCTGGATCACACGCTTGTCCAGCGCGCGGGTGTAGTCGTCGATTTCTTTAAGTGTTTCAATCTTCAGCGGAAATTCAGAAGACTCAATCGGATCTTCGTCTGAATAAAGCCGCCGATTGGTGGGCTGAGGTCCAACGGCCAGATTTGCCCCGCCTTCGCCCACGGCCAGGCGCGTTGTCGCAATCGCGCGTTTCAGCGCCGTTTCGCTGATGTCTGTTGAATGGGCATAGCCCGCGACCTCACCCCTTACGGCGCGCAGGCCAAAGCCCTCGGACGCATCGTAACTGGCATTTTTCACACGGCCATCGTCAAAGGTCAGCACCTCGCTTTGGGTGCGTTCCAGAAACAGTTCGCCGTCATCGGCCCCCGCCACGGCGGCCTGCAGATGACGCAATGCGGACTGCTGATCCAGCATGTCCTCGAACGGGCGAAAGGGGGCGGTGGACATATCTGTAGATCCTTCCTGTCCTTGAGCGAAATCAAAAAGCGTCTGTTTGCCGCAACGCTCTGACTTGAGATACTTGTCAGGATATGGTTTTAACCGCCTGCAAGACAATGGGGATTCCGTCAATGCGCGTCATCCCCGGCATGAGGCAGCGCAAAACTGCCCGCAGATCGAACGGGAAACGATACATGCGATTTTGGACGTTTTTGGCAAGCCTGACGGCTTATTTTACTGCAACAGCGGCTTTTGCGCAGGACAGACCGGATGGTCTGGATGTGATCGGCGTGCCGACGGATGCCGGTATGGGATTTCAGCCCGCCGCGACCGAGCTTGCGCGTGATCTTCAATGGCTGGACGGTATGATTCTGGTGATCATCACGGCGATTGTGATTTTTGTCGTGGGTTTATTGGCAGCTATCATCGTTCTTTATAATCGCCATCGTAACCCGAACCCCGCGACATTTACCCATAATTCACCGCTTGAGATCACCTGGACGGTCGTTCCGATCATCATTCTGGTCTTTATTGGCGCGTTTTCTTTGCCCGTTCTGTTCAAACAGCAGGAAATTCCCGAAGCTGACATCACCATCAAGGTGACAGGTCTGCAGTGGTACTGGAATTATGAATATGTCGATCACGACTTCAATTTTGACAGCTATATGATCGGCCACCCGGCGACGTTGACCGCCGAAGATGGTGATGACATCGAACCCTATGTTCTGAATGACGCCATGGAAGCCAAGCTGGAACGTGCTGGATACAGCCGCGATGAATGGCTGTTGGCAACCGATACGGCCGTTGTCGTGCCTGTTGGCAAAACTGTCGTGATGCAGGTCACTGGCGGCGATGTGATCCATTCCTGGACAATCCCCGCTTTCGGCGTGAAGCAAGATGGTATTCCCGGGCGTCTGGCCGAACTTTGGTTCAGCGCAGAGCAGGAAGGCGTATATTTTGGTCAATGCTCGGAACTGTGCGGGTTCTATCATGCCTATATGCCGATCACGGTGCATGTGGTCAGCGAAGAGGCCTATGAGCAGTGGCTTGACGGCGCTATTCAGGAATACGCGGGAACACCGCGCACGCTTGAAGTTGCGTCAAGCGACTAAGGATACCGCCCGCAAAGGGGTTTTCGAACGGATCAGGGGTGTCAATGAGCGACGCGAGCTTTGAAAATACGAGCACAGGTGAAGCCAGCTTTGGCGATTACTTTGCCCTGCTGAAACCACGTGTCATGTCGCTGGTTGTTTTCACAGCTTTGGTCGGGTTGCTGGTAGCACCTGTGTCTGTTCATCCCTTTGTCGGATTTTGCGCGATATTATTTATCGCCATCGGGGCAGGGGCCTCGGGCGCTCTGAATATGTGGTGGGACGCCGATATCGACCAGGTCATGCGGCGCACGCAAAAGCGCCCGATCCCGGCCGGCAAAGTCGCACCTGAAGAAGCGCTGGCCATTGGTCTGGCACTGTCGGGCTTTTCGGTCATCTTTCTGGCTTTGGCGACGAACCTGTTTGCGGCTTTTCTTCTGGCCTTCACGATCTTTTTCTATGCCGTGGTTTATTCCGTCTGGTTGAAGCGGTCGACACCGCAGAACATCGTGATCGGCGGCGCGGCGGGGGCATTCCCCCCGATGATTGGCTGGGCGGCTGCGACCGGGGGCGTGTCTTTGGAAAGCGTTCTGATGTTTGCGCTGATCTTCATGTGGACGCCGCCGCATTTCTGGGCGTTGGCGCTGTTCATGAAGTCCGATTATGACGACGCTGGCGTGCCGATGTTGACCGTCACGCATGGCCGTAAAACAACACGCGCGCATATTCTGATCTATACCCTGCTGTTGGCACCAGTGGCGATCGGGGCCGGGCTGACGTCGATCGGGGGACCCGTTTATCTAGCAGCGGCTGTTGTGATGAACGCATGGTTCGTCAAAGGCGCTTTCGATATCTGGCGGCGGGATGAAGATATCGCGACGGATGACGGCTATGCGGTTGAAAAGTCGTTCTTCAAATTCTCACTACTGTACCTGTTCCTACATTTTGGGGCACTGTTGGCTGAAGCCGCGCTACGGTCCTTTGGATTGGGTGGCTGGGGATGAGCTATTTTCGCAAAGACCACGAAATACATGATCGTCGTCTTGGGCGTAACCTGGGTGTTTTAGGGGTGCTGGCGGCGTTGATTGCCATCGTTTTTGGACTGACTGTTGTCAAAATAACCTCGGGCCAGCCGGTGCAGGGTTTCGACCATGTTGTGCGCCCGGAACTGATGGAGACTGCGGAATGATGGGGTTACAAGGCAAGAGCAAGACACTGGCACAGACCTTGGCGGTTGTCGTGTTCATGGGCGGATTGGCTTGGGCGTCGGTGCCGCTTTATGACTGGTTCTGCCGGGTCACGGGGTATGGCGGTACGACAAATGTGTCGGCCGGCAATACGGATGAAATCCTGGATCAGACTATCAAGATACGTTTCGACGCTAGTACAGAACGACACATGCCGTGGGAGTTTCGCCCCGTTGAACGCCAGATGGAAATCCGTATCGGTGAAACGGGTTTGGCCTTTTACGAGGCCTATAATCCGACCGACCGACCCATTGCAGGCACAGCCACATACAACGTCACGCCTTTTGCCGCTGGCAGCTATTTTTCCAAGATCGAGTGTTTCTGTTTTCAGGAACAGGTTTTGCAGCCCGGCGAACGCGTCGAGATGCCAGTGACCTTTTATGTGGATCCGGACATCGTCAACGACCGCGAAGGCAAGTTTGTGCATACGATCACGCTTAGCTATACCTTCTATGAAATCGAACTGCCTGAAACACAGGCGGCTTTAAGCACTGACACCAGTTTTAACTAGAAGCCCAAGGGATACGACATGGCCCACGCCAAGAACCACGATTATCACATCCTGCCCCCGTCGATCTGGCCGCTTATGGCGTCGGTCGGGGCGTTTTTTATGTTGTTCGGGGCCGTGCTTTGGATGCATGACGGTGGACCTTGGATGTTCCTGATCGGTTTGACGGCCGTTCTTTATGTGATGTTCGGCTGGTGGTCCGATGTGATCCGCGAAAGCGTTGCGGGCGATCATACGCCGGTTGTCCGCATCGGGCTGCGCTATGGCTTTATCATGTTCATAATGTCCGAGGTGATGTTCTTCGCCGCATGGTTCTGGAGCTTTTTCAAACATGCCATGTACCCGATGGATACCTATGAGGGCTCAACCTATATCCCGCCCGAGATGTATCAGGTCGATCCGTTTCACCTGCCCTTGATCAACACGCTGATCCTGTTGTGTTCAGGCGCCGCAGTCACTTGGGCACACCACGCGCTGGTTCACAACGAAAGCCGCAAGGACGTCGAAAACGGACTTCTGCTGGGGATCGCTCTGGGCGTGCTGTTCACATTCCTGCAGGGGTACGAATACTGGTATCTTCTGTCTGCGCAGGACTGGACATTCGGGGGCGACAAGTTCTTTTCGAATTTCTTCATGGCGACCGGCTTCCACGGTGCCCATGTGATCATCGGGACGATCTTCCTGTTTGTCTGCTATCTGCGTGTGCGGGCTGGTCACTTCACGGCGGAAAAGCACATCGGGTTTGAGGCCGCTGCGTGGTACTGGCACTTTGTTGATGTTGTCTGGCTGTTCCTGTTCGCCGTTGTTTACATCTGGGGATCATGATCGTCTGACGCCAATGTCATGACCTGAAAAGCGGCAAGGGTTTCCCTTGCCGTTTGCTTTTTTGGGGATATGCTAAAGCCCAACTTGTCCGAGGGTGAGATGCCGAAAACATCCAGGCCGACCGATTTCAATATCGCCATCGTCGGGCAACGCGGTCGGTTGATGTATGAGGCGGTTTTGTTTGCGGCCTCGCTTCGGGCGAAATCGTCTGGTTTCAAAGGCAAGCTGTTTGTGATGGAACCCCAGCCCAACGGCCTTTGGGACTATGACCCGCGTATTCAGGATGACGCCGTATTAAGCGCGCTGGATATGCTGGGTGCGCAGATTGTTTCGTTTGAAAGTCAGCATTTCGGGCAGGCCTATCCCTATGGCAACAAGATCGAGGGTCTGCAGGCGTTGCCCAAAGGCGAACCCTTTGTTTTCTTTGATACCGATACACTGATTTTGTCTGAGCTGACGTGGGTGCCCTTTGACTTTGATCGACCGACGGCGTCGACCAGATGCGAGGGAACATGGCCCAAGATCGAGCTTTACGGGCCAGGATATACGGCCATCTGGAAGTCGCTTTACGATCAGTTTGGGTTGGATTTTGAAAGCTCGCTGGATATGGATCAGCCCGATGAATACTGGCGCAGATATCTATATTTCAACGCCGGTTGGTTTTTCTTCCGGTGTCCGCAGGAATTTGGTGCGCGGTTTGCGGAATATGCCGTTGCGATCCGGGATAACTCGCCGGAAGAACTGGTTTGCCAATCGCTTGATCCCTGGCTTGATCAGATTGCACTGCCGCTTGTCATTCATTCCTTTGGGGGCGGGCGTGGGACGATACCCGATGGTCTTTTGGACGGTGCAGTCAGTTGCCATTATCGTGTCTTCCCGCTGATGTATGCGCGTGAGGATGATCGGGTGATCGACACGCTGGAGGAGGTTGCCGCACCCAATAAAATCAAGAAAGTGTTGAAAGGGTATGAGCCGATAAAGCGCATGGTTTATCAGGGGCGTGGTCAAAAAGTGCGGGCGCTTTTTGATCAGGATAACCTGCCCCGCCGCGAACAGATGATCCGTAACAAGATCAAGCGCGAAGGGTTCTGGATGCGCTAGGCGGTTTGCGGGAAACGAAGGGTGACATCGCCCAAAGCGCCCGTTAGAAGGCAGATGACTTGTCCAACTGAACGAGATGTCATCGATGATCAAAGTATTTGGCCACAAATCCCCTGACACCGACTCAACCGGGTCGCCCATCATCTGGGCCTGGTATCTGAATGAGGTCCGCAAAACCCCTGCTGAGGCGAAGCTGTTGGGGGAACCCAACACTGAAGCTGCCTTTGTTTTGCAGCGGTGGAGGTTGGAAAAGCCCGAGATTATTGAGGATGTCAGCGAAGATGATTGCTGTGTGGTTGTCGATACGAACAATCCAGCTGAATTGCCGTCATCGATCAATGACGCAAATGTATTTGAAATCATCGATCATCATAAACTGACCGGTGGGCTGGAAACCAAAGGGCCGATTGATATCACGATCCGCCCCCTGGCCTGCACGGCGACGATTATGTACGACATGATGGGCGCGGATGCGGCCCGGATGCCGGATGCGATCAAGGGTGCGATGTTGTCGTGTATTTTGTCCGACACGCTTGAATTCCGCAGCCCGACGACGACGCCCCATGACCAGCATGTGGCTGAAACACTGGCGGGCGAGCTGGGTGTTTCGATCCCGGATTACGCATCCGAGTTGTTTGCGGCAAAGTCTGATGTTTCGGCTTTTTCCGATGCGGAACTCTTGCGGATGGATTCGAAGGAATATGAGGTTGGCGGCACGAAGTTTCGTGTCTCAGTCCTGGAAACCACAGCGCCGCAGATGATCCTTGATCGCAAAGACAGTCTGTTGGACGCGATGCCCGCGGTCGCATTGGAAGATGGTGTGGATCAGGTGTTGCTGTTCATTGTCGATATTCTGAACGAAGAAGCGACGATGTTGATCCCGAACGATCTGACGAAAGCCGTTGCGGAAAAATCCTTCGGCGCCAGTGTTTCGGGCGATAGCGTCGTTCTGCCGGGGATTATGAGCCGCAAAAAGCAGATCATTCCCAATCTGAAAGTCTGATCCAAAGGTGAGCGCTGGTCGCGCTCATTCCGCCCGCGCGTGCCGCGCGATTTTTTCGCCTTCGGCGAGAGTATTTATGGAACAATAATGACTGAGGGGCCTTAATGCGGATCATCGAAAGCCTGGGTGAGATATCGCAAGACTATGATGCACTGTTTTGTGATCTGTGGGGCTGTGTTCATAACGGAATAGCGCCGTTCCCCGAGGCAGTGACTGCGCTGCGAGCGTTTAAGGCGCAGGGTGGGATTGTCGTACTGGTGACCAATGCGCCGCGGCCCCATGCCAGCGTTGAGGCGCAGTTGAACCGGATGGGTCTGCCCACGGATTGCTGGGATGCGATTGCCAGTTCGGGTGACAGTGCGAGGGCGGCGATGTTCCGTGGTGTTGTCGGGCAGAAGGTCTTCTTTATCGGTGAAGATCACGATCAAAGCTTTTTTGCCCCGATGCAGATTGTCGACGATCCGGTTGAGATTGAGCAGGTGCCGTTGGATCAGGCCGAGGGTATCGTCTGTTGTGGGCCTTTTGACCCGCATGCGGACCCGTCTGTCATGCGCCCGGAGTTTCTTTATGCCAAGCAGAAGGGGCTGAAACTGCTGTGTGCCAACCCTGATATCGTTGTCGATCGCGGTGAGACCCGTGAATGGTGTGCCGGTGCGCTGGCGCAGCTTTATACCGAGATGGGCGGCGAGAGCCTTTATTTTGGCAAACCGCATCCGCCGATTTATGATCTGGCGCGGCGGCGGTTGGTGGCGCTTGGGCATGATATTCCTGACCAGCGCATCCTGGCGATTGGCGATGGGATTGGTACCGACATCAGGGGTGCGATGGGAGAAGAGATCGATTCTGTTTTCATCACCGGCGGCCTGGCTGCGGCTGAGACAAAAACGCGCAGCCAGCCTGACGCGCAAGCGCTAAGTGCCTTTTTAGATAAGGAAATGTCTGCGCCGACCTATGCGATCGGGTTTTTGCGATAGATCGTTTGCCCTTGATTTTTCTGCAGTTGAAAAGTAATCATATTTCAACATGGCGTCTTTTGTTGCCATATTATTACTTTTGGGATGCGCAGTATGTTGGACAATATGCCCCGCGGGACGATCTGTATCGAAGACATCGAAATCGGGATGAAACGCCATCTGCGCAAGGTTGTGACCGACCGCGATATTGAAATGTTTGCTGAGGTTTCAACAGACCATAACCCTGTGCATCTGGATGATGACTATGCCCAGGATACGATTTTCGAAGGCCGGATTGCCCATGGTATGCTCACGGCCGGTCTGATTTCCGCCGTTATTGGTGAACAGCTGCCCGGTCACGGCACAGTTTATTTGGGCCAGTCGCTGAAATTCCTGGCCCCGGTTCGCCCCGGCGACATGGTTCTGGCCGAGGTTGAGGTCACCGAGATCGATCATTCCAAGCGCCGTGTCACCATGAATACCCATTGTGAGGTGGATGGAAAGAAAGTGCTTAAAGGCGAAGCTGTCGTTTTGGCGCCGTCACGGAAATTCGACTGACCTTGCACCGCGCTTAAGGCCGCGATAACTGCGGTTCTATGCGGATTGTCCGGGATACCCAGTTCATCGACAAAGGTGACCAAGGCGCGAGTGCTGCCATTGGCAACTTTGATGGTGTCCATCTGGGCCATCAGGCCGTCATCGATATCGCACGTAGGCAGGCCGCTGAGCTTGGGTGCCCGTTGGGTGTCATGACGTTTGAGCCGCACCCCCGCGAATTCTTTGCCCCGGACACGCCCGCCTTTCGTCTGATGAACGCCGAGGCCAAAGCGCACAGGTTGGAAAAGCTTGGCGTGGATATTTTGTATCAATTGCCGTTTAACGCAGCTTTGGCTGGTCTTGAGGCGCATGATTTTGCGCAAAAGATCATCGCAGAGGCCCTTGGTTTGCGCCATGTCGTGGTTGGCCAGGATTTTTGCTTTGGGCGGGGGCGAAAAGGTACCGCAGATGATCTGAAGCGTTTTGGTGCGGCCATGGGTTTTGGCGTGACGGTCGTGCAGATGGTCGAAACGGGTGTTGGCGAAGTGTCATCGACCAATATCCGCGCCGCGCTTAGCGACGGGCGACCGCGCGATGCGGCTGCGATGCTTGGGCACTGGCACAGGATCGAAGGCCGTGTCATTCAGGGTGATCAGCGGGGGCGTCAGTTGGGCTATCCGACTGCGAATATGTCCATTGCCGGGCTGCATCCGCCGAAATTCGGTGTTTATGCGGTGAAGGTCGACGTTCTGAACGGACCCAATGCAGGCAGTTACCATGCTGCGGCCTCGATCGGTGTGCGTCCGATGTTCGGGGAAAATCAGGCCAATTGCGAAACCTTTCTGTTCGATTTCACGGGTGATCTCTACGGCGCCGATCTATCAGTTGGGCTGGTCGAGTTTCTGAGGCCAGAGATGAAATTTGACAGTGTCGAGGCCTTGATCAACCAGATGGATATCGATTGCGAACAGGCACGGGGCATTTTGAACGATGTCTGATGATCCCATTGACCGCAGCGGGGTGCGCCCGCAGTTCTGGAAGACGGTACCTATGGCGCGAATGTCCCAGACGGAATGGGAAGCGCTTTGCGATGGCTGCGGCAAATGCTGCCTGAACAAGCTGGAAGATGAAGAAACGGGCGAGGTTGTCCTGACCCGTGTCGCGTGTCGTTTGCTGGATGACAGCACATGTCGCTGTGCGCAATATGACATCCGAAAACAGTTTGTGCCCGAATGCATCGTGCTGACACCTGATACTATTGAAAGCCATCTGTACTGGATACCCGATACCTGCGCCTATCGGTTGGTGTATGAGGGACGGCCGCTTTATGACTGGCATCCGCTGATATCCGGCACACCCGATACGGTCCACGGCGCGGGGGTTTCGGTTCAGGGCTTGACTGTGCCCGAATTCGATGTTCCCGAGGAAGAGTGGGAAGATCATATTATTGAGGAGCCACGCTGATGTTTTTCGCCTCTGACAACACAGGGCCGGTGCACCCAAAGGTGATGGAGGCGCTGGTGCGTGCGAATGCCGATTATGTCAGTTCCTACGGCGCGGACCCCATCATGGACACCGTGCGTCAGCAGGTGCGCGATATATTTGAGGCGCCGCAGGCCGCGATCTATCTGGTCGCGACGGGGACGGCGGCGAACTCGATCATTCTGGCGACAATGGCCAAGCCTTGGGAAACGGTGTTTTGTTCGCGTGTGGCCCACATTCACGAAGACGAATGCGGCTGTCCCGAATTCTTTACGGGCGGGTCAAAGCTGACGCTGATCGACGAATATGGGGGCAAGATGGCCCCGGATGCGCTGAAAGTGGCGATTGAGGCGGAAGAAACGCGCGGCGTTCATGGCATGCAGCGCGGGCCGGTTTCGATCACTCAGGCGACAGAGCGGGGTGTGATTTATACGCTGGACGAATTGCGGGCGCTGACGGATATTGCCCGGTCTTATGGCATGAAAACACATATGGATGGGGCGCGGTTTACGAATGCTATGGTGGCGCTTGGGTGTGCACCAGCCGATATGACGTGGAAGGCGGGCATCGATGCGGTCAGCTTTGGCGGAACCAAGAACGGCCTGATGGGGGTCGAAGCGGTCATTCTATTTGATCCTGAACAGGCCTGGGAATTTGAGCTGCGCCGCAAAAGGTCAGCGCATCTATTTTCGAAGCACCGTTATTTATCGGCGCAAATGCAGGCCTATCTGACGAATGATTTATGGATTGATCTTGCAAAGCAGGCCAATGGTGCATGCGCGCGTTTGACAAGCGGATTGAAGCAGATCCCCGACGTCGGATTTCACTATGAGCCGGACGTCAATATGATCTTTGCGGAATGGTCGCGGGCCAAGCATCAGGCGCTGCATGATGCAGGTGCGCAGTATTACGTCTGGTCAGGCACGCTAGAGGGCGATGATCCGGACGAAAAACTGACCGCGCGCCTTGTGTGCGACTGGTCGACCAGTGATGCGAATACAGATCGGTTTTTGGAAGTAATACGCGCCTGATCTGAGCAGCTATTTGCTAGCTCTCTTCAATATCGGCGGGCATGTCACCCATGGATATGCGCCAGTGCTTGCGACACAGCGAAACATAGGTTTCGTTCCCGCCGATCTGAACCTGTGCGCCCTCTGTAATCACCTGTCCGTTTTCATCCTGTCGGACGACCATTGTCGCCTTTTTCCCGCACCAGCAGATGGTTCGAACCTCTCGCATCTCATCGGCCAAGGCCAAAAGCGCGGCTGACCCCGGAAATAGATGCCCCTGAAAATCAACGCGCAATCCGTAACACATCACAGGCACTTTCAGATCATCCACAGCGCGGGCCAGTTGCCAGACCTGTTCTTCTTCAAGAAACTGCGCCTCATCCACAAAAATGCAGGCACAGGGTCCTTGCGCCAGTCTGGTGCGCAGTTTTTCGAACAGGTTGTCACCCTTGGCAAATGTATCGGCGTCAGCCCCGATACCGATACGCGACGCGATGCGACCGTCACCGGCGCGATGATCGAACTGCGCCGTCAGCAGATAGGTCTGCATGCCGCGTTCATGATAGTTATAGGATGCCTGCAAAAGCACGGTGGATTTGCCTGCATTCATGGTGGAATAGTGAAAATAAAGTTTAGCCATAGCCTGCAGGTAAAGCGCAAAACCGCTGAATGCAAAACCCCTTTATCGCAACGTTCATGACGTGTCAGATTTGCCTGAACTCTTTACCTTTGGCACCAAGCCCACCCCCGTCTGGGTCATATTCAGCAAATCTTCAAACCATCCAATGTCGGGATCATTGGCACTTGGTCATTCCCAAAAACACGGGATAGGGTAAAGATGGCATTCAGATATGCAGAATATCAGTGGGAGAATTCGTGCAATTTTCCCCGCCTGACCCGGGAGTTGCGCAAAAATGGATGACACCGCCAGTTATCTGAAGAAACATACGGAAGCCTTGGTGAAGGATATCGGTATCGAAAAGGCTGGCCAGATTTGCGGAAAATCGAAAGCCACCCTAGGCCGATACTATTCGACAGACGCAGATCATGCAGGGCGCTTTATGCCGATTGATGTTGTCGCAGCGCTTGAGGGGGCAGCCGGTTTTCCCCATGTCACGGCGGCCCTGGCTGACTTGCGGGGCATCACGCTGAGCTATGATGAAAACCGTAAGAATGACGATGACAAGGGCGGCGTGAATTCGGATGTTATCATGCTAAGTCAAAGGTTCGGCATGCTGATGGGCGAATATCACCAGTCAATTTCCGACGGTGTGATTACAGTGAATGAGGCCAAAAGACTGCTGAATGAAACACTTGTGCTGCAACAGGTTCTGATCGAAATGAAGCTGCACCTTGAAGAAGAAGTGCCGGACTGAACAGGGTAGGGCAGAACAATGGATCTAAGCGATCTTCCAAATATTGATCCTGATCGGTTCAATGGTCCTGACGTTGATTTTCTAAAGCTGTCAGGTGCTGCTGATCACGCCCCGCGCATCTTGTTGTTGTATGGGTCGTTGCGGGACAACAGCTATTCCAGATTTGCAGCAGAAGAGGCCGGGCGCCTGTTGAATGCCATGGGGTGTGAGACGCGGTTTTATAATCCCCGTGGGCTGCCGCAGCCCGACGACGATGACGGTAGCCATGAGAAGGTGACAGAGCTGCGCGACCTTGCCACTTGGTCCGAAGGCATGGTCTGGTCAAGCCCCGAACGTCACGGTGCGATGACAGGTATCATGAAATCGCAGATTGACTGGTTGCCCTTGAAGATGGGCGGTGTGCGACCTACCCAGGGCAAAACGCTGGCGCTGATGCAGGTATCAGGTGGGTCACAGTCCTTTAACGCAGTCAATCAGATGCGCATTCTGGGGCGCTGGATGCGGATGGCGACAATTCCCAACCAGTCAAGCGTTCCAAAGGCGTGGTCAGAGTTCGAAAATGGCCGTATGAAACCGGGTCCGCTTTACAGCCGTATCGTTGATGTGATGGAGGAACTGGTGAAATTCACCTATCTGATGCGCGGCCGAACGGACTATATGCTTGACCGGTACTCGGAACGTGTCGAAACCGCGGCTCAGGTTCGGGCGCGGGTCAACAAAACCGACTAGTTGCGCCGTACGATGACCGAACCTGCCGAGTAACCTGCGCCGAACGAACAGATAATACCAACATCGCCTGACGCCAAGTCATTGGAATATTTCGAAAAAGCGATGATCGAGCCCGCCGATGACGTATTGGCATAGTCTTGCAGGATATTCGGTTGTTCGTGCGGTTCAGGAACGCGGCCCAAGACTTTGCGACCAATGAAATCGTTCATCGACTTGTTGGCCTGATGCAGCCAAAGCCGTTTCAATTGATCCGCGGCCAAGCCTTCATCCTCGACATGATCAAGGATCAGGGCTGATACCATTGGAACAACTTCCTTGAAGACTTTCCGACCGTTCTGCATGAACTGCATATCGCGGCGGTCTTCCATCTGATCGCGGGTACGGCGCAGGTATCCGTTGTTATTTCTAATGTTATTGGAAAAATCAGTCAGACAACGTGTCGAAAGTATTTCAAAATAATCGCCATTGGCATCCTCGGCCCGTTCGATCACGGTTGCAGTGCAAACATCGCCAAAAATGAAATGACAATCGCGATCCCGCCACTCAAGATGCGCGCTGCAAATCTCCGGGTTCACGACCAGAGCACGCTTGATGCTGCCGGTGCGGATCATGTCGGACGCGATCTGAATTCCAAAGGTGGCCGAGCTACAGGCGACATTCATGTCGAAAGCAAAGCCTTGAATTCCAAGCAGTTTCTGGATCTCGATAGCAACCGCTGGATATGCGCGTTCCATGTTTGACGCCGCACAGATCACGGTGTCAATCTGATCGGGTCGGATGCCTGCGTCCTGAAAGGCCTTGTTCGCAGCTTCGACAGCAATTTCTGCCATGATTGACGGTTCATCATCCGATCGCGCGCGCAGTTTGGGGTACATGCGGCCCGGGTCCAGAACGCCTTCCTTATCCAGAACGTAACGTTGTTCAATTCCACTGGCCTGAACGATAAAGCTGCTTGAAGAATGCGCTTTGGCGTCAAGCACACCGGCCGCGATTTCCTTTTCATTTTCAGAGTTATAGCGGTCAGCATGGGTATTGAAAGCAGCCACAAGTTCGTCATTGGTAATGACGTTTTCTGGCGTAAAAACGCCTGTTCCGGTAATTGCGGATTTAAACATTTGCACCTCAGACAACGGGTGGCGCAGAATTGCTGGAAACAACTGCGAAGGTCAAGCTAAACGGGTGAAAACCTTGAAACTCGTTGGCTGGGTGTGCTGGCTTCGTATCTTAACCCCGTAAAACTGTACCACTATTTTGGTGTCACATGAACGCTTTTCGATGCCTCGAAAGCGGTATTCTGAGCAAGTGTTTTGAGGTTGCCACGTTGAGCATTGGAGCGTGCAACTTTCAATGCATCTGTAACAGCGGCTTGAATGTCTTTTTTACTCATGACTGTCCTGCTGAAGAAGGTCGTTGAAGTCGGTCCCTTTCGTCGGAGGCGTGATGATTGTGACGAGACGGCCTTCGGCCTCGAACCGTGCTGCCGCCTGTTCTGCTGCCGTCAGACCGGCGGGATCGTGATCTGCCGCAATCAAGACCACCTCGCCCACGGGGGCTGGCGGCAGCATCACTCACTTGAGGCCGGAGGTCGACAGGGTCGCCCAGGCAGTCAAGCCAGATGCAGCGCTGACGCTGAGAGAGGTTTCGATCCCTTCCGCGACAACGATGACGAGGCGATCCGGTCCCAATCGCACAGCGCCGCCACGACAGGTCCCCAACATCATCTTGGCTCCACCAGGGACATCGGCTTTGTCTGACCCGTCGCGCCGTAGATATAAGCCAAGTCTGCAAGACTTGACTCCAAAGTGGATTTTTACCAAATTTACCTATTATTTTCAATGGTTTATGTGGATCAACTTCGAGCTAACTTGAAAATCTGCACAATTATGGTCTACTGACATATATGACAAATGACGCTTGATCGTTCCATTACGAGATGGTTCATCCGTCATTTAAGTGAAGTACTTTTTGCCAGATACGCCTACGCGTTCATTGCCTCATGCCCAAAAGCTATCGCGCACGACGCCATCGAACTTACCCTCAGGTGTGTTGATCTTCAGTTCAGTTCCTGGATCCCAATGGGTCATCCGCACCATTCCTATCGAGACGGTACAATCGTGATCTGGCGACCAGGCGGCGGATGTAACCTGTCCGACGATTTTGTCCTTGTCCATGATCGGCCAGGCTTCATCGCAATGTGGAACACGGTTCTTGATTTCGATTGCACGGATTTGCCTCACCGGGCCGTCCTTGGCCACGCGCAATAGCGCATCGCGTCCGATACAGCCAATTGCTGTTTCGGTATTGCAGAACCTGCCCAGGCCGCATTCATGTGGAGTGTTTTCCCGCGTCATGTCATTGCCATAGCTGAGCAACCCACCTTCGATCCGCTCAGCGCCGTTCGGACATCCGGCGCGTACGTTCAGGTCTTCGCCCGCTTTAAACAGCGCGTCCCACAACGGCATCCCAAGATCCCAGCCTTCGACATAAATCTCAAAGCCGCCCTGTTTCGAATAGCCGGACCGCGCGATCAGCAGGTCGCGGCCTTCGAAGGTGAACCATCCATAGCGGAAGAATTTCACTGATCGGATATCATCACCGAACACGCGGGCCATCAGATCGTCCGCCTTCGGCCCCTGTACGGCCAGGGGGCTGACGTCAGGCTCATCGACAAGGACTTCCATGCGGTAGGCATTCGCCAGTGCCTTGACCCATAGCAGCAGATCCGAGTCCGCGATCGAGATCCAGAACCGCTCTTCGCTCAGCTTGACCGCAACCGGATCGTTCAGCATCCCCCCGGTTTCGTCCACCACGGGCAGGTACAAACACTGCCCCGGCATCATGCTGCGCAAATCACGTGGTGTTAGCCATTGTATAAGCTTGCCAGCGTCGGGTCCCCGGATTTCCACTTGCCGCTCACAAGCGACATCCCAGACCTGAACGTGCTGTTTCAAGTGCCGATAGTCTGCCTCGGGGCTTTCGAAATATGCTGGTAACAGCATATGGTTATAGACCGTATATCCGCCGATCCCGGCGGCCTCGACACCCTTCGAGAATGGCGTGCGACGCAGGCGCCGCGACGGAGCGATATTGGCCATGTCAGATTATCCTTCTTTACGCGCGTGCTGACGCAGTTCGAATTTCTTGATCTTGCCGGTCGCTGTCTTCGGAAGTGTTTGAAAAACGACAGACTTTGGTGTTTTGAAGCCAGCAAGATGTTCGCGGCAAAAGGCGATAATGTTGTCCGCATTCGCCGTCGCCCCGTCGCGCAGCTCGACATAGGCGCGCGGGACCTCGCCCCACTTCGGATCAGGGCGTGCAACAACGGCCGCAGCCTGTATGTCGGGGTGACTATAAAGCACCGCCTCGACCTCGACAGATGATATGTTTTCGCCGCCCGAGATAATGACATCCTTCAATCGGTCGCGGATCTGGACATAGCCGTTCGGATGCACCACAGCCGCATCACCCGACCAGAACCAGCCGTCTTTGAATGCCTCGGCGCTGGCATCAGCATCCTTGTAATAGCCCTTCATGACCGTATTCGCGCGGATCGCGATTTCGCCTTGCGTTTCACCATTCATCGGCACGGGCTGGCCGGTTTCCCGATTGATCACTTCAAAACCTTCGACCATTGGAAAAGCGATGCCCTGATGCGCCTGAAGCTCGGCCTGTTCGGCGGGCGGCAGGTTTTCCCATTCTTCCTGCCAAAGGCACTGCGAAATGTGGCCATAAGTTTCGGTCAATCCGTAGACCTGCATCACGTCCAGCCCGATTTCACTGGTTTTTCCAAGGATCGCGGGCGGTGGCGGTGCGCCTGCGGTCATAACCCGGATGCGCGGAGAGAATGGCGTTTTGGGCACCTCGGGGCTTTCCACCATCATCTGAAGCACGATCGGTGCGGCGCCAAAATGTGTGATCCCTTCATCCGCGATCGCCTTGAATAGTTTCTCAGGCAGCGGATCCCGCGTAAAGACCATTTGTCCACCAATCAGCGGCAGCATCCAGGGGTGACACCAGCCATTGCAGTGAAACATCGGGACGATAGACAGATACGAGATAAAATGTGGCACCTGCCAGGCGTTCACCGTTCCCATCGCCATAAGCGCGGCACCCCGGTGGTGATAGATGACGCCCTTGGGGCGTCCCGACGTCCCGGACGTATAATTAAGCGCCAAGGCCTGCCATTCGTCGTCCGGAAGGCCGGTTCCGGCAAACGGCTTTGCTTGCAGTAACGTGTCGAAATCATCGCCATCGATATCCGGATTCGGCCCTTGCGCGTCGCGTATCCAGATGACCGGACGGGTTTCGCCCAAAATCTCGAAGGCGCCCTGAACAATCGACGCGAATACACTGTCGGCAATAATCAGTTTCGTGTCCGCATGCCCGATGATGTAGGCGATCGTCTCGGCCTCAAGCCGCATGTTTATCGTATTGAGCACGCCCCCCGCTATTGGCACCGCATAATGCAGCTCAAACAGTTCTGGAATGTTAGGCGCGATTACGGAAACCGTATCGCCTTTGCCAATGCCACGCGCCTGAAGTCCGCCCGCGATACGCCTGACCCGATCCGCAAGTGTCGCGTAATCGTAGCGGCGCGCGCCGTAGATCACCGCGGGCCGTCTTGCATGAACATAAGCGGCCCGGTTCAGGTGCGAAACCGGCGAGAGTGGCACGTAGTTGGCGCCGTTCATCGCATTGGCTTCAAAGTGTTTATGCATCGGCTCTGCTCCCTCGTTCCGGCTGACCTACTTCGGCCCGTGCCAGTCGATCTGGCAAATCTCGGCAGATCGTCCTTCGAAATCCCAAAGGTGGCCAAAGGCCTGCAGTCCTAGCTCGTTTGATGTGGCTACGGCCACATCAGCGCGCCTTATTTTCGTGCTGTTATATGACTGGCTACTACCCGTGGCTGAGAATCTTGGGAAAAATAACGCCGGAGGCTTCGCGGATATCATCTTGAGCCGCCATAGCATAAGGGTTAAGACGCATTCCGACAGAACCGCCGCGAAAAGCGATAGCCAGGATAGGGCAGAAACGAAGCGAAACGTTGCTGTCAACACCAAAGCCTCCCTTCTCTAGTGTTGCCTTTTTAAATGCCAGACATTTAAATGTCTGACAAATGAAAAGTGTAAATGTCTGACATATGAAGATTGATCCGAACAGCGCTGCTGATTTCTCGGCCCAAATCGCCAAGGCCATTCGCGATGCGATCATCTCGGGTGATCTGATCGTCGATGACCGGCTGCCGTCAGAGCAAGAGCTTGCTGAACAGTTTGACGTGTCGCGCCCGACGATCCGCGAGGCGTTGAAGCGGCTTGCGGCACAGTCGCTTATCCGGACGCAGCGCGGAGCTTTTGGTGGGGCCTTTGTCCGGCGTCTGTCTTATGAAGAAGCCCGCAAACAGCATGTCACGACGTCAACGCTTCTGCTGAGTATGAACGAGATCAGCTTCGACACCGCCTGCCAGGCGCGGTTCGCGATGGAGCGGTCCTGCGTCAGGCTTGTCGCGCAAAACCGGATCCAAGCCCACCTTGATGCCATGGCGCATGAACTTGCCGTCCAACAATTGCCGGATCTTTCGGATGAAGCCTTTTGCGGCTCGGATGTGGCCTTTCATCGGGCATTGGTCGATGGGTCGGGTAACCCTGTTTTGTCTTATCAGATGGCCGGAGCGATCGAGGCCATGCAGCCATTGATGAACATGATTACCTTCACCGACCGATCGCGCGCCGAAATCGTCGACATGCACACTGCATTGTTTGCCGCGGCAACCGACCGCGACGCGACGCGATTAGAGCAGGAACTTATCCGACTGGAAGACTACACGCTGACGCTGGGGCGATCTGTTTTTGAGAAGCGCCAGAGCCTCCGCGCTGCACGGTCTGTAAGCAATGAACGCACCAAGTCTTCCCCTATTATAAGCCAAAACGGAGGCCTATCGTGAAGCAGACCCTAGATACAGGTTCGTTCGAAAATCTTGCCCTTGAGGGACGAGATGATGGCGTCTGGATCGTGACGCTCAATCGTCCCTCGAAACGCAATGCGCTCGATATCGCAACCATCGAAGAGTTGGTCCGCTTTTTCTCGACCGCACCCCAGGCCGGTGTCCGCGCCGTGGTACTTGCAGGTGCCGGCGACCACTTCTGCGCGGGTCTTGATCTTGTGGAACACCACCAGGCTGACCGCAGCCCGGCCGAGTTCTGGCAGGTGTGCCTGCGCTGGCACGAAGCCTTCAACAAGATGGAGTACGGCGGCGTCCCGATCATCGCAGCACTACAAGGCGCGGTCGTCGGCGGCGGGCTTGAACTTGCCAGTTCGGCTCACATCCGTGTCATGGACCGCACAGCTTATTTCGGTTTGCCAGAGGGGCAGCGCGGCCTTTTCACCGGCGGCGGGGCAACAATTCGCGTGACCGACCTTATTGGAAAGGCGCGGACCATCGATATGATGCTCACAGGGCGAATCTATAAAGAACAAGAGGCCGTCGATGTTGGCCTGGCGCAGTATCTCGTCGATGGATCTGCTTTCGACCGTGCACTGGCTCTGGCCGAGCGTGCTGCTGAAAACCTGCCGCTTTCGAACTTCGCGATTTGTTCAGCAGTCAGCCACGCACGCAATATGTCCGCGATGGACGCCGCCTATGCCGAGGCCTGCGTCGCCGGTGTCGTCAACACCCAACCCGATGCCCGTGCCCGCCTCGCCGCCTTCGCCAACAAATCCGCCGCCCGCGTTCGCCCTGACTAGCGGGACGATGGTTTTGGCCGAATGACAACCGTGCTGAACCGCGATTTATACAGCACACAGACTATTTGGACCTTTCCTGTTTTGATGCCGCTCCTTTGATAGCATTTATTGCAGCAAAGGAGACGGATTATGGGACTGAAGCGGACGGACGAGTTCCGTGCTGATGCGGTTCCGATCGCGCGGACGAGCGGGCTGAGCAGGAAGCAAGTGGCATCTGATTTGGGCGTTGGCCTGTCGACGCTGAACAAGTGGGTGACGGCGCATCGTGACAGTGATTTTGTGTCTGACAAGGACCTCGACTTTGCGCGTAAGAATGAACGGCTGCGGCGAGAGAACCGTATCCTCAAGGAGCAGAGGGCGATTTTAAATTGAAACCGGATCAGAAAAGGTCCCGGTGGGGCGTTTTGACGGGCGGTGGAAATAGACACCACAGGCTGGCGGGTGATCGACAAGCCGCCGGTTCGCTTCCGCCGCGCGGTCGGCATGCGGCCCCTGGCAGTCCCGCACCCGGCGGGTCGGTCGACACATTGCGCGCCTTTCTGAACGTCCAGTCCGATCAAGATTTCGTCCTGGTGGTGGCCTGGGCGCTCGCTGTCCTGCGAAATAAAGGCCCGTATCCGGCGCTCGTCCTGTCGGGCGAGCAGGGTTCGGCAAAATCGACCTTCTCTGCGATATTGTGTTCGCTGCTCGACCCGAACACCGCACCGTTGCGCGCCCTGCTGCGCGAGGACCGGGACCTTTTCATCGCCGCCAGCTCTATACCGACCAAGACGAGGTGCTGTTTGACGCCGCCCGCCCAGTGTCCGACAGGTTGCCGATGACGCGCTAACTGACCGGATCGCCACCATCCATGAAGCATCAAAGCAAACCTATGGTGCGCCGCGCATTCACGCTGAACTGGCAGATGAAGGCGT
>NZ_JACNMP010000001.1 GCF_017592335.1 Pseudaestuariivita rosea
TCTCCCGAAGGTCCATCGAAAGTGCCTTACCCACTGCTCGCCCTCCATCTTGTGGTCGGCGACAGTGAATCAGCAAAATAAGCCTATGTGAATCCCCCTTGATTCAGGTCGATTTCATCACGCTCTAGATCTTTTTACCGCCGCTTCCTCCTCTTCACACCACCCCTCTGCCCCGGTTTTCCAGCCGTACTGCGACCGGCGGCTTTTTGGGCGCCCTCGACGGCTGCATCAACCGCACTTTGGCGGGCGAGGGGGTCGTCGCTGACGACCAGGTCGACGGTTTCCAGCCGTTTGACTTCGTCGCGCAGGCGGGCGGCTTCTTCGAATTCAAGGTTTTCGGCGGCTTTGCGCATCTGGTCGCGCAGGCCGTCCAGGTGCGCCTCAAGGTTGGCGCCGTGCATGGGTTTGTCGATCTGGGCCGTCACGCGGTTCATGTCCACGTCGCCTTTGTAAAGACCCGCCAGAATGTCATCGACATTTTTCTTCACGGTTTCGGGCGTGATCCCGTGTTCTTGGTTATAGGCGATCTGTTTGGCGCGGCGGCGGTTGGTTTCCTTCAGCGCGCGCTCCATACTGCCGGTGACGCGGTCGGCGTACATGATCACGCGGCCGTCAACGTTGCGGGCGGCGCGGCCGATGGTCTGAACCAGCGATGTTTCAGACCGCAGGAAGCCCTCTTTATCCGCGTCCAGAATGGCCACCAGACCGCATTCGGGAATATCCAGGCCTTCGCGCAACAGGTTGATCCCCACCAGCACGTCAAAGGCCCCCAAGCGCAGGTCGCGCAGAATTTCGATGCGTTCGATTGTATCGATATCACTGTGCATATAGCGCACCTTGATGCCCTGTTCGTGCATGTATTCGGTCAGATCTTCGGCCATCCGTTTGGTCAGGGTGGTGACAAGGGTGCGCATGCCGTCGTTCGCGACTTTGCGAACCTCATCCAGCAGATCGTCGACCTGCATCTCGACCGGTCTGATTTCAACCTCGGGGTCCAGCAGGCCAGTGGGGCGGATGACCTGTTCGGTAAAGACGCCACCGGCCTGTTCCAATTCCCAAGCTGAGGGCGTGGCGCTGACAAACACGGATTGGGGGCGCATGGCGTCCCATTCTTCAAACTTCAGGGGGCGGTTGTCCATGCACGACGGCAGGCGGAAGCCGTGTTCGGCCAGCGTGAACTTGCGGCGATAGTCGCCCCGGTACATACCGCCGATCTGGGGTACGCTGACGTGACTTTCATCGGCAAAAACAATGGCATGGTCGGGGATGAATTCGAACAGAGTGGGGGGCGGTTCGCCCGGTGCGCGCCCCGTCAGATAGCGGGAATAGTTTTCGATGCCGTTGCAGACGCCGGTGGCTTCCAGCATTTCCAGGTCGAAATTAGTCCGCTGTTCCAGACGCTGCGCTTCCAGCAATTTGCCCTCGGCCACCAGTTGATCCAGCCTGATCCGCAGCTCTTTCTTGATGCCGATGATGGCCTGGTTCATCGTTGGGCGCGGCGTGACGTAGTGCGAATTCGCGTAGACCCGGATCTTTTCGAAACTGTCGGTTTTCTGCCCGGTCAGAGGATCGAATTCGGTGATGCTTTCCAGATCCTCGCCAAAGAACGACAGTTTCCAGGCGCGATCTTCCAAGTGGGCGGGCCAGATTTCCAGACTGTCGCCGCGCACGCGGAAACTGCCGCGTTGAAACGCCTGATCGTTGCGGCGGTATTGCTGGGCCACCAGATCGGCCATCACCTGACGCTGATCGTATTCCTTGCCGGTCACCAGATCCTGGGTCATCGCCGAATAGGTCTCAACCGACCCGATACCATAGATGCAGGACACCGAGGCGACGATAATCACGTCGTCCCGTTCCAACAGCGCCCGCGTGGCCGAGTGGCGCATGCGGTCGATCTGTTCGTTAATCTGGCTTTCTTTTTCGATGTAGGTGTCGCTGCGGGCCACATAGGCCTCGGGCTGATAATAGTCATAGTAGCTGACAAAATATTCGACAGCATTATCGGGGAAGAAACCCTTAAATTCGCCATAAAGTTGCGCGGCGAGTGTTTTGTTGGGGGCCAAAATGATGGCGGGGCGTTGGGTTTCTTCGATGATCTTGGCCATCGTAAAGGTCTTGCCGGTGCCTGTTGCACCCAAAAGCACCTGATCCCTGTCACCGCTTTTGATACCTGCGCTAAGTTCGGCAATGGCTGTTGGCTGATCGCCTGCTGGTTCGAATTCCGTATTCATCCGAAAGGCGATACCGCCTTCCAGTTTATCAAGTTTTTTGGCGGCAGGCATCTGAACGAGTGAGGCAGTCATAGCGGCGATTCCTTTGCTATGCCTAGATTTGATCTGTTTTTGTTCTTATTCAAGGGGGGATCAATCGTAGATCAATCGTAAAACTTTAGTCGAATGATGATTTGTCGCACTTAAGAGGATTGCCAGGATTTAAACTATTTTTCAAATGGTTAACTTATAATGTGGTAATTTAGTCAAAAATTTTAATGACGTCGCGTAATAAAATTATTGCTCGCATAGCGTGTGCGTCGTACGATTCTAATGCAAGCAGCAAGATGATTGCCGGCTGGGTCATGTTCCACCCCAATCCCTCGCTCCCGCGTGGTCTGGCCGGCAATCTCTTTAAGTCTTGCAAAACATCCCCATTTTATAAATATACATCCGTGTGATCGGAGGACCGCTAAGTGCGCGCACGTATTTACCAACCCGCCAGAACGGCAATGTCATCTGGAACCGCCAAAACCAAACACTGGGTTTTGGAGTTTACACCGGCATCCGCGCGCGAGGTTGATCCACTGATGGGATGGACGTCATCGGACGATATGCAAAGCCAGGTGCGCCTGACTTTTGATACCAAAGAGACCGCCGTTGCCTATGCGCAGGACAACGGGATCGATGCCGTTGTTCAGGACCCCAAAAAGCGCAAGCCAAACATTCGCCAGCGCGGGTATGGTGAAAACTTTGCAACCGACCGTCGCGGGGTCTGGACGCATTAAGGTCAGGTCAGAGAGGTCCCGGATCAGGTCCGGGACGGCGCAGTTTCCAAAAATAGTGATAACGCCCTTTGCCCCGCATCACCTTTGGGTGGCAGGGTCTGAGGTCTGATCTGATAAGAAAGGTGGCGCCACCGTCTTGAGGGTTGGTTTAGCCAGAAAGGGGTCGCAAGCCCCCCACCTTTTGTCTCATGCATGATCTTTCAGGCGGCTTATCCTTTGGGGCTTTAATCCAAAGGGCAAGTTCTGGAAAACCATTTCTATTCCGACGTCGTGGGATGGGGTTGTAGGCGAGAGATGCTAACGTCCGGTTGCAGCTGCGCACGGTCGGATTTGAGTATTTTTGCCAAGAAGAAGGGTAAGGGCTGTCCTGGAAACGCTTCGGTGGGGCGTGTCAGGCCCGAACGGGCGGAGCCCAATGCATAGCCCCTTGTTTTTTGGATGGCTGATCAACTTTATCGGGAACAATCGCACACCTGCGGCGTTCTGACCCAGACAACCATTATTGGAGATCTGAGATGAAAACCTCTGCCGCCGAGGAAGCAAAACAGCGCGTCGCTGATCTAAGCAAAGAAGCCACGGAAGCGATCCGAGATGAGGCCGAACACCACGCCCAGCAAGCACAATCCGCCGCAGCTGAAGAAGTTGAAAGCTTTTCCGACGCTGCTGCGGCAGCCGCTGCGGAATTTGATCACAATTCACTTCAGGCCAAAGCCGCTGAGCAAGTTGCCAATGGTCTGGAACAGGCCGCATCACAAATCCGATCTGCCGATTTGAATGATATTGTCGACAATGTCAGTGACTTTGCCCGCCGCAATCCATTGGTGTTTCTGGGCGGTGCCGCGTTGTTGGGTTTTGCAGCGACCCGTTTCTTGAAAGCGCGCGCGCCCGAGCCTGATTATGACCAATCCGACGATCCGTGGATAACGTCACATGATCACAGACCATCCTCGGATCACTTCGACGATGATAACTATTACAGCAGCAGGGCGTCGCACTGATGCAGACCGAAAACACAGATCCCAAGGCGATACCGTCACTGTTCGTCAGCGCCCTGAAGCAGTTTTCGAAGCTGATGCAAGATGAAGTCGCATTGGCCAAAGCTGAAATCAGTCAAAATGTCAGCCGTGCCGGGGTCGGACTGGCAATGATTGGCATTGGTGCAATTCTTGCGTTGGTGGCATTCAACACGCTGGCAGCTGCGCTGGTCACCTTTATCGCATCACTTGGTCTTGGTGCGGGTACGGCTGCGCTTATCGTTGGCGGTGGTCTGATTATAATTGCGGCCGCCTTCGTACTTGTCGGGAAATCACGATTATCGGCTGATGCTTTGGCCCCGACACGGGCTGCTGAAAACATCAAGCGCGATGCTGATGCGATTAAAGAGGCTGCCCATGTCGGATAAGTCGATCGATCACCTGGAAAAAAAGGTCGAGCGGGACCGCGATGCCCTGGCAACATCGTTGGATCAACTTTCAAGCGCGCTTGAGCCTGAAAATCTGGTGTCCCATTTATCAGGCACGCTGGAAGGTTACGGTGGCGAACTTGGACGCCAAACCATGAATGCCGCCAAACAGAACCCCGCCGCATTTGCGTTGGTCGGGACAGGGTTGGCGCTGCTGTTTGTGGGTCAGACCCGCACACATAAAACAGCGCCTGCGCAGAAGCCCGTCACGATGCCCGAAGACGCGATGGTTGGTTTTGATGACCGTGTCGAAGCGGCAGATCGAAAAATCAAGCAAAGGATGAATGGTCAAATGTCAAATTCTATGAAATCAAGCAGAATGCGTGCGGCCATCGACCGCGGTCTGGATCAGTTGCCACCCGCCGCGAAACAGCAGGTTATCAAGGCCCGACAATGCGCAATCAAAGCGCAGGAAGCGGTCGAACGGAAGACCCGACAAGCTGCGCGCGCGTCCCGGACAGCGTTTTACGACAATCCCTTGGCCATAGGTGGGGTCGCTTTGGGCGTTGGTGCGCTGATTGCCTCTTTGCTGCCGCGCACCGAACAGGAAGACAGGCTGCTTGGTGAAAAGCGCGATGCCCTGATGGCCGAGGCCGACGCTGCAATGCGCCGCGAACAGTCCGATACGCCGCTTCAACCCACCACGCGTTAATCCAAAAACAGGCGGTCATGGCATCATGCTGAAAACTTTGCTGACAGAAAACGCAACCCGCGTGATGCTTTTGATACTGACCCTGCTGGCCTTGCCAGCGGGGCTTTATTTGGCAAAACCAATTCTTGCCCCGATCCTTTTTGCGGTTGTTCTGGGCATGGTCATCTCTCCACTTGCCGATCACGTCAACAAGTTCGGCACTCCGCGGGTCGTCATATCTGCTTTGCTGCTTGGTGTTGTGTCCAGCATCATTGTTGGATTTTTTCTGGCGCTTGAGCCGTTGATCACAGGCATCGTGCAAGAGCTGCCGAACATCAAACGGGAAATAGAAGGCTGGGTCGATGTTGTGTCCGGCATTCTGCAAGGGGTGCAATCCATCAGTGCCGAAATCGAACAAACCGTCGGCGATCAAGAGGCAGAACTGGGCAGTGGTATTCCGACAGTCATGGACGCTGTCTGGCTGGCGCCCAACTTTGGTGCGCAGATATTTATCTTTGCCGGGACACTGTTTTTCTTCACGCTCACACGAAACGATCTTTATGAATATGCCGGTCGTTTCAGTATGACGTTTTTCAAAGCGGAAAAGGCTGTTGCCAAATACTTCGGTGCGGTGGCGATCGTGAACACGGGCCTGGGTATTGTAACCGCGATTGTGCTGTCTGTCCTAGGTGTGAACGGTGCCGTGCTTTGGGGTATCGCTGCGGGACTGCTGAATTTCGTCCTGTATCTTGGACCGCTGATTGTCATCGTAGGCTTGTTGATTACGGGGCTGACGCAATTTGGGGGCGCGATGGCGTTACTGCCGCCCTTGTCATTTTTGGTACTTAACATCATCGAAGCACAATTTGTGACACCGGCCTTCGTCGGCCACAGGCTTAATTTGAACCCTTTGATTGTCTTTATGGCCATCGTGTTCGGGCTTTGGATCTGGGGGCCAGTCGGGGCAATCGTCGCGCTGCCCTTGTTGCTGTGGGCCGGTGTCATCCTGAACCCACGCGAGCATCAGAAATCACAGGCCAAAGTATTGGTCGCATAAGAATGCCATGCACCGCAGGAACCATTCACCGACCCAACCGTTGAGTTTTTGAAAGGAGACTATCCATGTCAAACACAGCACCCGAGCATATCGTCACTTCAGAAGCCATATCTGACGATGATAACATGTCGGATAAGGTCAAAAAGCGATTGTCTGAGGTAGGCGATCAACTGCGCGAAACCGCCAGCAGTCATGCAGGTGCGGCCAAGGATATTGCTAATGCAAACCTGAAAAGCACCTCTGATGCCGTTGAAAAAGTATCACGCGAAGGTTCAAGATTTGTGAAGGAAAATCCCGGTCTGGCCATTGCTGGCGCCGTTGGTGTAGGCGTTATCATCGGGTTGATGATCCGCAACAGATACTGAATTAGAACAAGCCCTTGCGATGTTTAAGTCGCGAGGGCTTACTGTGCGATATTTCGATGTGTCACGATATGTCGTAAGATCAGTATTGGATTTGCCTAGAAATCGAATAGATCTTCCAGAAAACCACCGCCACGACGTTTCTTTTTGCGCGACTTGCGGCCGTAATCATCGTCGTCATCGTAATAATCATCATCATATCCACGCCCGGACTGAGGCGGTGGTGGCGGAGCGGCCGCAGGTACAGACCGTTCGATGATCTTATCCAACTCACCCCGATCCAGCCAAACCCCGCGACATTGGGGACAATAGTCAATTTCGACCCCGTTGCGGTCGGCCATCACAAGCTGGGTTCCATCAATCGGACATTGCATTCGGCTGCTCCTTTCAAGCTGTTCAAAAAGATATGGTGCTGAAATCCGGCGTTGCAATGCTGCGGCAAGCGTCGATGGAAAAGCTTTGCTTAAATAAGCATATTCTAAAACAACCTGTCATACGCTGACTAGCCCATTAGCTTCTGATAAAGCGCCGACAGCCACAGCAGAACGGGGATAAAGGCCGACATCAGAACGGCAAGCGACCCAAGGTCTTTGGCGATGCGGGACAGTTCGTGGCGTTCCAGTCCGATGCGGTCGATGGCGGCTTCGATGGCGCTGTTTAGGACCTCGACGATCAAAACCAGCAGGACGGACGCGATCAGAAGCGCTGTCATGAACAGATCGGACCCCAGCCAGAACGCCAGCGGAATACCGGCCAGAAAGATAAGACATTCAATGCGAAACGCCTCTTCGTTACGCCAGATGTCCCGAAACCCCGCCATTGAGTTGCGGAACGCGGCACTTACACGGGCGGCACCTTTCAGCGACTGATTTGCCAAAGCGCGAACTCCTGCCAGATGGCCCTAAGACGCGGCCGGGTTCAGCATACGGCCCAGTCCACGGCCCGCAACGATGTGAACGTGCAGATGCGGGACCTCTTGCACGCCGTCCTGACCCGCATTCGACAAAAGCCGGTAGCCATTGCCACCATCACCGGGCGGAATGCCAAGCATCTTGCAAACCTCGCCGATGGCGCGGATGTAGTCGACGATCTCGGCATCAGACGCAGTGTTTGCGAAGTGATCAAAGCAGACGTATTTGCCTTTGGGGATGACCAGAACATGGTGCGGCGCCTGGGGTGTTATGTCTTTGAACGCCAATGAATGATCCGTTTCATACACCGTGTCATTGGGTATTTCGTCCCGCAGAATTTTGGCAAAGATATTCTGATCATCGTAGCTGTATGCCATTGCTGTCCCCTGTTAATCCACGAATAGATAATCGGTCTGTGCGATCTGTTGTGCGGCACTTTCGGATATCACAAGAAACTGCGCAAGCTGGTTGGTGTTTTCTTCGACCGTGGCAAACTCGGAAAACAGAAAATGGTTTTCAAAGGCTTCATCCCGCAGACGGTCGCTTTCGAAATGGATGTCGTTCCTTATGGTCGGCAAAAGCTGCTGGATGGTGGCATTGGTTGTACGTTCCCCGGCCAGACCGATCCGATGGGCATGGCCGACAAGATAACCTTCGCTGAAGTTACATTCGACCTCAAGCAATCTGGTTTTGGATCGGTCCGAATAGAAATCCTGCACCAGTTCGATATTGGCCGGATCAATGCAGATCACCAGACGGTTGGTGTCGTAATAGTCAAACAGCATCCGCAACAGCGCCCGATTGTGGCGGGTGCGTTTTTCGATGGTTTTCTGTATGCCGCCCAGATCCGGCAGGGGTGTGGACTGTTCGTTGAACAGATAGGCAATGGTCGGCAGATTGGTGCGCGTGCCAATCTGTTCGACCAGCCGTTTGGCCACGTGCCACTTCTTGCACGCCACAATCATCAGTTCACGATCCCGGCCCAGCGTGCTTTCGTTTTCCCAAAACCGCGGGGCAAAGCGCCGCCCGATCCGCCCGCGACCGGTTAGAAAGGCGTGCAGCTTGCGCCCCTCGTCCGAGATATCGAAATTGACCCCTTGGGCCGCGTAAAGCTGACCCAGTTTATCTTTCAGCTCGGTCGCCTCGGGGCTGATCTTGCGGGCAAACAGGCAATCCTGCCCCAACAAAAGCGTGTAGTGGTCATTATAAAAGGTGATGGGCATGCCGTAATCGGAAAACATCAGAAACGTCGGCGTGCGACAGTCAATTTCGTCACGCGATACCAGATGGCGTACCAGCGTCTGGAAAAAGGTTTCATCAGGTATCCAGGTCGTTTTGAAAAAGCGAATTATATCGGGGCGTTTTCGGATGAATGTCAGGATCTGCTCGATGGTCGACCTGCGCAAACACCACCATTGGCTGCCGATCATGACCTGAAGGTCTTTGGGAATATCGCGTTTCAGACCAAAGCGTTTCTGCAATTCAAAGGATTTATAAAACAGCCACTTCCGATTGCGTTCATTGAAGAAATGGCGGTACGTCAGACGCTCTTCCCTGATGCCGGTCTTGATCCAGTCAGATTCAAAGAAATCAAAACTTTCGACATAATCAACATCGCGCTGATCCAGGAAAGTCCGGATGTATTCGGCGGATTTTATGGGCATGCAATCGCCCGAAATCATGTAAAAATGCGTGGCGCGGGGAAAGGATTGGGCCGCAACCTGAAGCGCGTTGATCGTGGCCTGCACCAGTGACCACTCACCCCATCCGCATTTCACCCGTTTGGTCGCGAAAACGACGTTGTTGTTATCGGCCAACTCTGATCGAAGTTTCTGATAGGCTGGCTTGGGCGTGCGGGCATCGAAATGGATGGCAACGTAATCGCCCACGGCCGTCAGACGCTTGGCCTGGGCGATGATCGCATCGGGGTCCTTGTGACACAGGATAATGTAGGCGATCTTGGCCATAAACGAACACTTAGCCTTTCGTCGATGTTGCTTGACCCAATAAACACCATAAGAGATTGAATAAACAGTCAGGCTCTGGTTTTTTATGGGCCATTAACCTTTGTGCGCAAAACAAAGGTATCGGAGGCGTTGAGAGTATGAATTTTCCTGGTACATGGATGACCGAAAGCGAAAGCACCGTTTATCGAGTGGTGCCCAAATGTGCGTGTTCGACCATCGGTCAGATCCTTTATTATTCCGATCATGGCGAATTTTTTGATGGCGATATCCATGATGCGCAAAACGGGCTGCACAAGTGGGCGCATGAACACAGCAAGCCCCTTATCGCCGAAAATGTGCGTCGTCACAAAAGCTATGCTTTTACCTGTGTTCGCAATCCCTATACCCGTATCCTGAGTTCGTTTTTCGACAAGATCTGCGGCATTCAGCGGAACGGCAGCCGGTATCGCGGCAACCTGATCCCTGAAATCATTCAGAAATACGGGATCGAGGTTGAGGGCGATTTTGATCAGATCAAGTCGTTCCGCCGGTTTTTGCTGTTCGCCCGCGACACAATCCGGTGGCGCAAACCGATGGACCCGGATATTCACTGGTCGTCCATGTCGGGTCATGTTTCGACATTTATCGTCAACGGTGGTCAGTATGACAGTATTTTCTGGACCGAACAGTTCAACGACGGGATGCAAGGCGTCCTGAACGCGATTGAAACACCCCACAGTATCGATCTGGCCGGCATTCCGCGATTTAACGAAAGCGAAGGGCATGGGCCCAAGCGGCAGCATCCGGTCGAAGACTACTTCGACGATCTGTCGATGCATCTGGTCTATGAAATCTACAAGCGTGATTTTGAGTTGTTTAAATACGACTTTCTCGATCCATCGAACAAGATGCCGGTGTCCGAGATTGATCTTGATGAAATCCACGCTAAGCTTGGTGATTGATATAAATTGCTAATGACGAAGTTCTTTTGATGCCAGTTGGGTCCAAGCCGAATAACTGTCCGAATTGCGGAAACGATCTGGGTCCAATGCTATCGCTGACCCGGATGACCGATTGCGACGCCTGTGGCAGCACGGTTTATCTGCAAGACGGTGTGTTTGAGGCCGCCGGTCAGCGTGGCGAAATGCATGACACCAAGATGCTGTTCAAACTGCATGACCGCATTCGTATCCGTGATCGCAGCTATCTGATTTCGGGCCATGTGCGTTATAGCTATGGCCGCGGGTGGTGGGATGAATTCTGGGCGATCGAAGGTAACGGAAACGGCGTGTGGATCAGTGTCGACGAAGGTGATGTCGTTCTGCAAAAGCAGATATCGAATTCCGATATTCAGATGGCCCGTCCCCCCTTTGTCGTGGGTCAGACGATCAAGGCCGTTAATCAAGATTTTCTTGTCACCGAGGCCAGCCGCGCCGAATGCATGGCGTTTCGCGGCGAATTCCCGGAAGCGTTGCGGGTTGGCGAAACCTATAAGTTCGTCAATTGCAGCAGCTCGACCGGTGAGCTTCTAAGTGGGGAATATGGCGACGGCAGCAGTCTTTGGTTTCTGGGCGGCTGGATTGACCCGTTTGAGGTCAGAAACGAGAATATCCAATGACGCGCGCCGCTGAATTGACCGCCATTAATTGCACCAACTGCGGTGCGGGCCTGGATGTACTGGGTGGCGGGCGCGTGATCACCCATGTTTGCGGGTATTGCGGATCGGTTCTGGATGCGCAGCATGATTATAAGGTGCTGAAACAGTTCAGCGATATGCCGCGCCCCGAAAGCCCGTTCCGAATAGGGATGAAAGGCGAAATTCAGGGTGTTGAATATACGATCATCGGCACTTTGGGCAAACGCGAAGATTATCGTGGGCAGACATGGCTTTGGACCGATCACCAGCTGTTTTCGCCAACGCATGGTTATGCCTGGCTGACGGTCGAGGACGGGCATATTATCTTTACCCGCAAAATGCGGTTGCTGCCACGGCCATCGTGGATCAGCCTGCAAAAGGTCGAAAGATCCGATTATCGACCCAGCGCATTTTTCGAAGGCGATAACTACAGCTATTATGCAACCTCGACGGGAAAGACGACCTTTGTCGAGGGTGAATTCAACTGGCTGCCCGAAGTCGGTGATCAGGTGACGGCCGTCGCGCTGATGTCGGATGACGCCATGCTGCGATACGTTGATGGCAAAACCGAACATGAAATTGAACGATCGGTCTATCTGCCGCTTTACGAAACCTGCGCAACTTTTGGCACCAAACCGAACAGACATCCCAAGGATGTCCACCCGCTGCAACCTTTTCAGGGCAATTCCAACAGTGCCTTTGCCCGCAAGGTCTTTTTCTGGGCGGGATTGGCGGCGCTGGCGATGTGGATTGCAACGTGGTTCTTTATCGAACAGACCGTCGTGGTCGAACACGCGATTGATCCCGGGGCGACCGACGTGGGATATAGATTTCAGGTCGATGATCCAAGCAGATTGACGCGCGTTCAGGTGCGCACGCAGCTTAGCAACAATTGGGCCGTTTATGGGGTGGATGTCGCGGGACCTGACGGGCAATCCGTCTTTCAAACAGCGCGTGAGATTTCCTATTATTCAGGCTCTAGCGGCGGCGAAAGCTGGACCGAAGGGTCAAGAAACACCAGCATCCGTTTTCGTCCAGCGCAAGCCGGTGAATATACGGTGAAACTTGAACTGCTGGAAAGCAGCGTGCCCAATCCGCAAACCAGTTTATACGTTTATTCCGGGGCGACCGCGCCGATATGGTCGTTTTTTGCGGCAGCACTGCTGTTGATCAGCACTTTGTTTGTGTCATCCGGTAAAGCCAAGCATTATTACCGGCGTTGGCGGAACTCGGACTGGAGCGATGAGTAGACCATGAACCTTTTTCGTATCGTGATTCTGGCATGGGCCGCATTCGCCGTTGGCGGGTCCAGTTATCTTTCTTACTACGGTGTCTTGCGGGAAAGCCGCGACACCTTTCAATCGGTACGCGTCGGCAGCCCCGGCGGTGGTTATAATTCAGGCGGCCGGATCAAATAATCCGGGTTAAGGAGACTAAACATGTTCGAGGCGATCCAAATTACCGAAGTTGTCAGCACGATCTTCTTCACTCTGCTTGGTCTGGGCTTGTTGGGCCTGTGCTGGCTGGCAATCAATATAATCAGCCCGTTTTCGATCCGCAAAGAGATTGAAGAGGATCACAATACATCACTTGCCGTCCTGATCAGTTCGGTCTTTATCGCAATGTCAATTATCATCGCGGCCGTCATCGTTTCATGACCCAGAAAACCGCGGCTGTTCAGCCGCGTGAGCTTTGGCTGCTGACGGCAACATTCTTTGTCGCCGTCGCGGGTCTGATCTATGAACTGATTGCCGCAACCGTTTCCAGCTACTTGTTGGGCGACAGCATTCAGCAATTCAGCTTTGTCATCGGGGTCTTTCTGACATCGATGGGGCTGGGCGCATGGCTGTCGCGGTTTGTGTCTGACGCCATCGGCGGATTCGTCCGTGCACAATTGTTGCTTGGTATTGTCGGCGGCTTTTGCGCGCCGCTTTTGTTTTTCACATATGCCTATTATGGCATCGTGGGATTACCGCTTTATACGTCGCTGATCGTGATCGGCATTCTTTCGGGCATGGAGATCCCCTTGATCGCCCGCGTGCTGAAAGAACTGGGCGCCGTCGATTTCCGTTTCGAAAACGTGCTGACGGCGGATTACATCGGCGCGTTGGCGGCGTCGCTGATGTTTCCACTGCTGATCATCCCACACCTTAGCCTGATCGCGGCAAGTCTGGCGTTCGGCTGTCTGAACCTTTTGGTCGCGGGGATCTCGATCTGGTTGTTTCGGGATCGCTTTGGCGCGGCCTTATGGATCACACTAGGCACGGCGTTGTCAGCGACCCTGGTTGCACTGGTCTTGTCCGAACGTCTGGTGTCGATTGTTGATGCAAATCTGTTCGAAGACGATGTTATCCTGACCGAGCGCACGTCGTATCAGACCATCACGATCACCCGGTTTCAGGATCGCACCCGGCTTTTTCTGAACCATTCGATCCAGTTCGACAGCCTGGATGAATACCGCTATCACGAAGCCCTTGTGCATCCCGCCATGGCCATCGTGCCGCGGCATCGGGATGTTCTTGTGCTGGGCGGTGGTGATGGCATGGCTGTGCGAGAGGTGCTGCGCTATCCGGATGTTGAAAGCGTCACACTGGTCGATCTTGATCCAAGGGTGACGCAGCTGTTTCGTGACAATGAACAACTGGCCAGTCTGAACAGTCAGGCGTTGCGGGATCCCCGGGTTCGCATCGTCAATCAGGATGCCTGGTTGTTCGCCATCGCAGACCAGCAGCAATATGATGTGATCATTCTGGACCTGCCCGACCCCAAATCAATCGGTTTGTCCAAACTGTACAGCGTTGAATTCTACGGTATTCTGTCCGAACGCCTATCGGCAAACGGAATTATGGTGACCCAGGCCGGATCACCGCTGTTCGCAACCAAGGCGTTCTGGTCCATCTATGAAACCCTGGCGCAAGCCAGAAACCCTGTGTCGCCGGGCAATGGGCTGATTGCTGTTCCCTATCACAGCTATGTGCCCAGCTTTGGGCAGTGGGGCTTTGTCATGGCTATGCAACGCCCGCTGGATATCGACACGCCGACCTTCCCCGAAGAACTGAATTACATGACAACAGACGTCTGGTACGCGGCGCAGATTTTCGGGTCTGACACCGGTTATACTGAGGTCGAAGCGAATACGATCAAAAGCCATCCTTTGATCGGATATTATGAAGAGGGTTGGGGGTATTGGTTTAGATAATCAACTTATAGTTGTATTTATCTTATCAGAATCATTGACCCTGCGGCACCACGCACTAGCAAAACCCACAGGGTCGAAAAACAGCGTGAAAGACTGCAAACAAACGTTGTGCAAAAGACACATCGTCTTAATTAAGCCTTAATTTATTGACCTAAGGTCAACAATTCGCGGCCTTTCAAAATCTTTTTTATTTAAGGCGAATAAAGCAAAGATATCCGGAAATCGCTTTTTTTCGGCCCTTCCGTCGATCCGAAATAATCCGTTAATCACGCGCTTGGTTAATCTTTTTGTTGAAACAAAGACACAAGAATCTACAACCCTGAATTGTCGGTTCATCCCGGGCCGACACGTGAATTGGGAAACGTAACCAGTCAACCTGAGGACACTTTCATGAGACCTACACTCAAACTGAGCAACTTTCTTGCGATCGTTGCAATCAGCTTTACGACCTCACTTCCAGTATCAGTACAGGCCGATGGTCCCTTTATCACGGCGGAGCAAGCTGCGCGTAAGGTCAACGTTGCCGGCCGTCAGCGCATGCTGTCACAACGTATCGCAAAGGCAGCCTGTTTCACAGCACGCGGGATCGAACCCAACGTGTACCGGGATCAACTAATCCAGGCCCGTGATCTATTTGAACAGTCCCAGGATGCGCTTCGGTATGGCAGCCTGGAAATGAAACTGCTGCCTGAAATACGTCCGTCCGTTTTGCTGGCCCAGTCCGAAGTTCTGAATTCCTGGTCCGGTTTCCGCGCACCGGTGAATGAAATCGTGCGTCGCGGCTATGCGGGCCCCAAAACTCTGTCCGATCTACAGACCAAAAGTCTGACTGTGCTGCGCGATGCCAACGAAGTTGTCTACAAGACTGCCATGGCATACGGTGGGCAGTCCAAAGACGTCTCGCTTGGGTTGACCCTGACGGTTGATATTGCTGGTCGTCAGCGCATGCTATCACAAAAAATGGTCAAGGAAGTCTGCCTGATGGGTCTAAGCGAAACACCAGCCGCGGTTGCCGAAACTTTGACCGAAACCGTCCGTCTGTTCGACGCGTCGCTGACCGCGCTTAAAAATGGTTACGCCGATGCAGGCATCATCCCGGCCCCGACGTCCGAAATCGCCGCGATGCTGGATACCGTCAGCGGTCAATGGGTGCAGCTGAAACCCTATTTCGACGCAGCTGCTGCGGGCGAAATTCAGGATGCCAGCACTTTGACAGTGATGGAGCGTCAGGCTGAAATCCTGCTGCGCGACATGAACCGTGCTGTGGGAATGTACGAAAACATCTAAACGCTGGCGATGCGCCGGTACCAAGACCTGTGGATGTGGGGGCGTCCGCAGGTCTTATTTATGTGCACCAATGTGATCCAGGACCAGGGCCGTCATGGCGTCGGGGTCTTCCTCATGCGCCAGGTGACCCAGATTTGGCACACGGGTGACTTTCGCATTTGGCAACAGACGGGCCGCATCATCAGATGTCTCGGGCGGGACGGCGCGGTCATTGTCCGCAGCGATCAGAAGAACATCGCTGTCGATCTCACCGAAGCGGTTCCGCAGTCCATCCAACGACCACTGCGCCATCATCAGAAGCGTGGCATCGACATGGTCGCGGTCGCCGATAAGGTTTTGATAATACCCCAGCCCTTCGTCGGTCAGGTAAGATCCGGTGCCTTCGATCAATCTTTTCACGCTTGAGGCATTCGATGCGCCTAGCGAAAACATACTGGCCGTAAAAGGGTTCAGCGCCAGCATCTTCGCAATCATCGGAAAAAGAAATCCGGCTAGCCCTTTGAAATTGCCAAGGGCCGCATTGAAGCAAATGACTTTTGCATCCACCCCAAGAAGGCACATCTGCAGCGCAATCGCACCACCCGCCGAATGTCCGATAATCGCAGCTGGCTGCCAGCCCTGATCGGAACACAGGGCCTGAATGTCTTCCGCCATCGGCGTAAGGCTGCATCTTTGTCGCGTCCCAAGCTGCGAAAACCCCTGACCCGGCAGATCAATCGCAACCACATGGTGGGTCTTTGCCAGGATCGGCATCATGTCACGCCAACTGTGGGTCGCCCCGCCCGCCCCGTGGATCAGCAGCAGAGTGGGCCCCTGGCCCATTTGCTGGATATGCCAGCGATGCGGACGGCTGTCGACAAAATGCGAATGGTCGGCATGCGGCCAGTCGTGTTTATGCTTGTCCCATTGCATGTGCTGGTTACGCGTCAAGCGCGCCGGAAATTGCAGCAGACAGTCGCCGCGCATCTGCACGGGGCAAGGCGAAATAGGTGCCATTCATGGTTTGCGCCAGATGCTTAAGCGGTGGTTGCGGTCGGTTGGCGGTATCGATAACAACCGATGGGGTCCCGGTCGCGCATATCCGTTTGGCAATCGTTTCGGCGTCTTCGGCGGCGGCTTTGCGATTGGGTGATCCATCCAATGCAATATTGGCGCGACCGTCGGTCAACATGGCGATGGCGGGTGTCAGACCGCGGCGCGTGGCCTCATCCGACATCTGCATCGCCGCCTTCAGCCCAGCGGCCAGCGGCGTGCCGCCGCCACCCGGCAGCGCGGCCAATTGCCGTTTTGCCTGCACCAGTGACCGTGTGGGATGCAACAACACCTCGGCCTGTTCCCCGCGAAACGCGATCAGCCCAACGTGGTCGCGCATGGCATAGGATTGGGCCAGCAAAAGCTCAACGGCGCCCTTGGCCTCGTTCAGCCGACTGACCGCGGATGAGCCCGAGGCATCGACGGCAAAGATAATCAACCGATCGGAATGCTGTTTGTACTGCTTTGTCCGTAGATCACTGGGTCGAACCTCAATCCGATGATCCGCTGACAGGCGCCGGATGGTTTGCCAGGGCGCCGCCGCGCGTAAAGTGGCCAGAAGATCGATGCGGGCGCGGCTGTCATATTTGCTTTGTCGCGCAGGCAACGGACGGCCCCGTCGATTTCCGCGACGCTCGGTTCCGGCGCCTTGGCCCTTTTGGCCAGCGGTCTGTGCGGCGTTCTTTTTTGACAATGCGTCCACCACACCGTCGGGCATCGCTGCTTTGATCGTTTCGATCAACATATCCTGGGGAATCTGCGCAAGGGTGTCCTGTGATTGCGGCATATCCTGCGTTTTGTCTTCCTCGGGTAAGTCTGGCGGGTCATCGTGATCTTGGGGCGGCAAGACAACCGCGCGGGCCGCAAAGACCAGTTCGACCGCCGCTTTGATATCGTCGACCCCAACACATTCACGCCCGAAAAAGGCAGCATGCGCGCGGGCTGCTTTCATGGCGAACAGAATGGCGCGCGGGCTATCGATGCCGAATGATGCGGCCAGATGCGTCAGGTCAGAGATATTCACAGGATCAAAACTCACCGCACCCAACCGTCGGCGCGCGGTGTCGATTGCCATGGGGTCAGGGTCCGACGGTTCCGCCAGGGTTGCAGAAACGCTCTCCAGATCAATGTGAAAGGCCAGCCGGTCCGTCAGGGTTTCGGGCGCGCGTTCGTCGTAATCGACGCCTTCGTCCACGGCGACCAGGCCGCCGCAGGTGCCATGATCAAGCCCCCGCGCCAATTTCACCGCCAGTGACGGATCACACCGTTCGGCCATCGTCAGCACCAGCGCGGCATTGGGCTGCATCAGGCCTGCCGTCCGAACAAAATGTCCCGACGACAGAGTCGCGGTCAGATCGAGGCCACCGAACAGCGCATCATCGGTGATGGCTGGATGAATCCGACGCACGGTCAACGGCAACGCCGAAAAACCAGCGGTCAGGCAATCACGTGCCGGACCACAGCGCGCGCGCAACCACATACCGCCCAGCCCGGCGGGATCAATGCACAATAAGGTCAGCGCCATATTGGCCCGCAGCCAGGTTTCAAGGGGTGGTGTCATCCCAACACACTGTCTACGACGCGCCCGACACGAGTGGATGACCCTGCCTCATCCAGCGGGTCGCGGCGCAGACGGTGGCGCAAGGCAATCGGTGCGATCTGACGAATATGCTGTCGTGTGACTTTCTTTGCGCCCTTATACGCCGCCAGGGCACGCGCCGTCCGCAAAAGCGTCAGTTCACCCCGCAGACCATCGGACCCAAGTGCAATGCAAAGTTCGGCACAATCATGCAGGGCCTCATCGGGTGTCGCAATGTTCGGCATAACCTTGCGCGCCTTTTCGATTTTCTTGCGAATTTTCAGATCTTCGCCCCGCCATGTTTCAAGAAATTTCTCGGGGTTCATCTCGTACGCATCGCGGCGGCGGATGACCTCGATCCGTTGATTGATGTCGGTGGGCGAGGTCACGTCGACGGATAACCCGAACCGGTCCAGAAGCTGCGGACGCAGTTCGCCTTCCTCGGGGTTGCCAGACCCGACCAGAACAAAACGCGCGGGATGGCGAATGCTAAGACCTTCGCGTTCCACAACATTTTCGCCGGACTGCGCGACATCAAGCAATAGATCCACGATGTGATCTTCCAGCAGGTTGACCTCATCAATATACAGATACCCGCGATTGGCCTGCGCCAGCAGACCGGGCTGAAACGCCTTTTCGCCGACCGTCAGCGCCTTTTCGATATCCAGTGCGCCGACGACGCGGTCTTCGGTCACGCCAAGGGGCAAATCCACGACGGGTGTGGGGCGGGCCACAATCTTTTTGCCTACGGCCCCCGCCCAGTCTGGGCAATCGTCGGGCGTCGCTGCATTCACAGGACACCCCTGCACCGCCTTGATCGTCGGCAGCAGTTCGGCCACTGCCCTGACGGCTGTTGATTTACCCGTTCCCCGGTCGCCAAACACCAGAACGCCGCCGATTTTCGGATCGATCGCCGTCAGGATCAGCGCCAGTTTCATTTCCTCTTGCCCGACAATGGCTGAGAAGGGAAAGGCCAGGGTCATGGTGTTTTCTCCGATTGTCGCAGGGGGCTTGTGCCGCCCCAGGTGCCCTGATCGCCAACGATGGCGAAGCGGGCGTAAAGTTCTTCCTTGAACCAGTTTCCGTCACGCACGGCTTGTATGGCCCTTGCGTGCGGCCCGTCGCGGCGGGCAAAGCGGGCCATGCTGTCGGTGTCAGGCCAGATCGAAAAAGTGACCTGATGCAGCCAGGGCACCTCGCCAATGCCGATTTTGAACAGAACATTGGGGTCACTGCCAATCACGTCCGAGATATTGGGGACCCGTTGCCAGAATCCTTGCAGGGCTTTCGGTTTCACGGTCGCGCGCGTCAGCGCTGCCAAAGGTCCGGCGGATGGCTGATCGGTGGGCGCAAAAGGCGCTGTGCCTGACCATTCGCCACGCGCTGATGTGGGCTGCAGAAAAACCGTCCAGTTTTCCGCCGACCTGCGGCGGTAGCGCTGAAAAATCGGTTGATCGCGCAGATGGTGTTCGGCCGTCCGCTGATCGGGCCAGACGCATAAAATGGCATAAACGGCTGTGTTCGGGATCGGCGTGAAACCTTCGCCGGTGCCCGACCCGCACAGCTTCCAGAATGTCAGGTCGGGAATGTTGCGCATCGCCAACCGCGCCACGCCCATCATCGCAAAGGCCCACAGCTTTGCCATGGGTGAAGCAAAGCGAAAAAGGCTTAGCGTTGCGGTCTGGGCCATTCTGACTCGGCTCCTGATCTGTCAACTCATCCTTACATATTTAGCCTGAATTACAACTCTATAAGTGAATATGCGCCAATTTGACATCTATTGTTGTAAACTTTAGTGGACAGTGTCACTCTGTCTTTATGGAACATCCTTTGTCTGATCCCTCAGATTCGTCGCACGCCATCGTCATCGGCGCAGGTCTGGGCGGCCTGGCCAGTGCGATGCGACTTGGCGCACTTGGATACCGGGTCAGCGTTTTTGACACGTTGGATAAGCCCGGCGGGCGGGGATCATCACTGACCAGAAATGGCCACCGGTTTGACTTGGGCCCGACGATTGTGACGGTTCCGCAGGTGTTCGAGGAACTGTGGGCCGCATGCGGGCGCGACTTTCACAAAGATGTCGATCTGCGCGCGCTTGATCCGTTTTATCAGATCCGTTGGCCCGATGGATCGCATTTCGATGCCAGCTACGATATCCGGGCCGAGGTTGAACGCCTGAGCCCAACGGACCTGAAGGGCTTTGACCGGTTCCTGCGCGACAGCGAAGAGCGGTATCAATTCGGATTCGAGGACCTGGGTCGTCGGCCTATGAACAAGCTGTTAGATCTGATCAAGGTTTTGCCAAGGTTTGTCGCCCTACGCGCCGACAGATCGGTTTATGCCCATGCCGCCAGGCGGGTGAAAGACGAACGGCTGCGCATGGCGCTGTCATTTCATCCGCTTTTCATTGGGGGTGATCCGTTCAAGGTGACCTCGATGTATATTCTGGTCAGTCATCTGGAAAAGGCGTTTGGGGTTCATTACGCAATGGGCGGCGTTCAGGCGATTGCCGATGCTATGGTCCGCGTGATCGAAAGCCAGGGGGGCTGGGTTCATTTCAACACCGAGGTTGATGAGATTTCCATTCAGGCAGATCGATGCACCGGCGTTCGGCTGAAAGGTGGCGAAGACATCCTGGCCGATATCGTTGTGTCCAACGCAGATGCGGGCCATACCTATACCCGGCTGCTGCGCAATCATCCAAAGCGACGCTGGACAGATCGCAAGCTAAACCGGCAGCGGTGGTCCATGGGTCTGTTCGTCTGGTATTTCGGCACCAAAGGCACGCGTGGCAAATGGCAGGATGTGGGACACCACACCATTCTGAATGGGCCGCGTTACAAAGGGCTGGTGCAGGACATATTCCTGAAAGGTCGGCTGGCCGATGACATGAGCCTTTATATCCATCGGCCCAGCGTCACCGATCCGACGGTCGCGCCCGATGGCGATGACACCTTCTATGTTCTCAGCCCTGTTCCGCATCTGGGGCACGACGCGGTGGACTGGTCGACCGAACGCGATGCCTATCGTGATAAGATGGCCGATGTGTTGGATAAGGTGATACCGGGATTTCGGGATCACCTGTCTGCATCGGAAATCTTTACGCCCGAGGAATTCAAAAGCCGATATCTAAGCCCCTTTGGTGCCGGGTTTTCGATCGAACCACGCATCCTGCAAAGCGCTTGGTTCCGCCCCCATAATGTCAGTGAGGAAGCCTCGGGCCTTTACCTATGCGGGGCTGGAACACATCCCGGCGCGGGCCTGCCTGGCGTCGTTTCCAGTGCCGAGGTTTTGGCGAAACTGGTGCCTGCGCCCGCAATCCCCCTTGCCGAACCATTGAAGGTTGCCGCGGAATGATTGCCCAACAGGATCTTCAGGAATGCCGCCAATTGATCCAGACCGGGTCACTGTCGTTTTACGCGGCCTCCAAGGTATTGCCCGCAAATGTGCGCGACCCGGCGATGGCGCTTTATGCGTTTTGCCGTCTGGCCGATGATGCCGTGGATCTGAATGATCAGAAAGCCAGCGCGGTGCTATCGTTGCGGGACCGGCTTGATCTGGCCTATGCCGGTCAGCCGATGAACACCGCACCCGACCGGGCCTTTGCGGCATTGGTCGAAGATTTCGACATGCCCCGCGCGTTGCCCGAGGCCTTGCTGGAAGGTCTGGCCTGGGACGCCTGCGAACGGCGGTACGATACGCTGAGCGATGTGTTTTCCTATTCCGCCCGCGTGGCGGCATCGGTTGGGGCCATGATGTGCGTCTTGATGGGTGTTCGTGACCCCAATGCGCTGGCCCGTGCCTGTGATTTGGGTGTGGCGATGCAGCTGACGAACATCGCGCGGGATGTGGGCGAAGATGCCAATGCCAAACGCATTTACCTGCCGCTGGACTGGGTGCGGGACGCAGGGCTTGAGGTCGAGACATTCTTTCGCGACCCGCTGCCAACCGAACCGGTACGTGCCATGGTCAGACGGTTGCTGCTCGAAGCTGACCGTCTGTATATTCGTGCCCAATCGGGTATTCCCGCCCTACCTTTTTCAGCGCGCACTGGTATCATGGCCGCGCGTTTGATCTATGCCGCCATCGGCACGCAGGTCCGGCGCAATGGCTATGACAGTATCTCGATGCGGGCGCATACCTCGAAGCTGCAAAAAGCCGCATTGATGTCGCAGGCCGCCGGATTGGTCGGTCTGGGTGCCGCGCTGCCACGATCCGCCGTGATTTATGCCAAACCATTGGATGAAGTGGCTTTTTTGGTGGATGCGGCCGCGATCCGCCCCAACCAGCAGAACAATTGGGGCGATGGGCGTGCGGGTACCTTACTGGGTGTCTTTGCCGAATTAAAGGCACGGGAACGGGCGCAAAGGTTGGAACATTCCAGCATGGAACCTAGTTAACATAACAATAATAAATAGGGGTTCTTATGGACTGGCTTGTCTTTCTTATATTCCTGGGTGCATGTGGCGGCGCGGCAGCCACTGGCGCACTTTTCCCGCCTGGAAAGTGGTATGAAGACCTGCAGAAACCAAGCTGGACACCGCCCAACTGGCTTTTTCCCATTGCGTGGACCGCACTTTATCTGATCATCGCCTATGCAGCTATGCGAGTGTCTTTGCTGGAAGGGGCGGCACTTGCCATGGCGTTCTGGGCCTTTCAGATATCATTGAACGGATTGTGGAGCCCGGTCTTTTTCGGTCTGCAAAAGATGAAATCAGCCCTGATTGTAATCGGGTTTCTGTGGGTCGCGGTTCTGGGGACACTTCTGACTTTTATCCAGATTGATATGGTCGCAGGTCTTCTGGTCGTACCCTATCTGATCTGGGTCAGTTACGCAGCAGCGTTAAATTTTACGATAATCCGCATGAACAGCGGCAGTGGGGCGGCGCAACCTGCGTCATAACCCTTGACCCTGACAACACTTTGGTTCACGCAGCACGTCAGATGAAATCGGGGGCCGAACGCGTGACAAACACCTTATATCAAGGCGATTTGCCGGATGATCTGGACCTTGGTCCGGTTGTTGCAATCGACTGCGAAACCATGGGGCTGAATCCGCATCGTGACAGGTTGTGTGTCGTGCAGATGTCGGGCGGCGATGGATCTGCGCATCTGGTTCAGGTGCAAAAGGGTCAGACATCGGCGCCCAATCTGACTCGGATGCTGGAAAATCCCGATGTGCTGAAGTTGTTTCACTTTGGACGGTTCGACATCGCCGCGATGTATCACGCCTTTGGTGCACTGACCGCACCCGTCTATTGTACCAAGATTGCATCACGTCTGATCCGCACCTACACAGACCGCCACGGGCTGAAAAATCTGCTGCAGGAGTTGCTGGAAGTCGATATCTCAAAACAGCAGCAATCCAGTGACTGGGGTGCAAGGACGCTGACAGAAGCCCAGATTGCCTATGCCGCGTCGGATGTTTTGCACCTGCATCAGCTGAAAGAAAAGCTGGATGACCTTCTGATCCGGGAAGATCGCATGGAAATTGCGCAGGCGTGCTTTGATTTTCTGCCGACACGGGCCAAGCTGGACCTTGCAGGTTGGCCGGATACCGATATTTTTGCACATTCCTAAGCCCGTCGGCAGTCCTTTGCTGGTAAGACAGGCAGCATGCTTTGCGGTTTGTCAAAGGACAGGTAGGGTAAAGTCATGGGCGGTTCAGGGTTAGATGATGGCAACGTACGATAATGCCTATTCGCGATTTGTCGCCTTTGTGAAGATTGTGCTGCCATTGGCGGCGCTGGCATTGCTGTCGACATTGTTTCTGTTTTCACGGCCGCAAGAAACCGATCTGACCATTCCCTATGCCGAGGTCGAGGCCATCGCGCGGGAACAGATTATCGGCGAGCCGACCTATACCGGTGTGACCCGCGATGGATCGGCCATCGCCATCGGCGCCAAAAGCGCGCGTCCGCAGCATGGCAATACGTCGCATATGCTGGCCGATGAAATTGTCGCGGTGATCCAGATGCCGGGCGGTACGATCTATGATATCAATGCCACTGCAGGTCGTGTTGATACATCTTCCCGGCAGGCTTTTCTGAGCGGTGGTGTGCAGATTGTAACCTCGGATGGTTACGATATTCAGACCAGGGGTATTGTAACATCGCTTAGTCAGACAAATCTGCAAAGTGATGGTGCCGTTTCTGCCGAAGGGCCGCTTGGGACGCTGGATGCAGGTGGCATGCATATGACCGGAACAGGAACCGACGAATACCTTCTGGTTTTCAATAAGGGTGTAAAGCTGGTATATACTCCGGCAAACTAAAGGACCTTATTTTGCGACTCGCTATTTTCATCTGTATTTTGTCTGCCTGGCCGGCTCTGGCACAGCAGGTGGCCTTTGGCGGTATGCAACAGGACCCAAGCGCCCCGGTCGAGGTCAGCGCAGAACAGCTTAGCGTCAATCAGTCGGATGGGTCTGCTGTTTTTACGGGCAATGTTATTGTGGGCCAGGGTGAAATGAGGCTAAGCGCAGCAACGGTTCGGGTCATTTATGCCGAAGAAGGCAATGCGATTGAACGGATGCAGGCACGTGGTGGTGTCACCTTGGTAAATGGCACCGAGGCCGCCGAGGCCGCCGAGGCTGACTATAGCATCGACAGCGGTGTGATTGTGATGCGTGGCAATGTTCTGGTGACTCAGGGCCAAAGCGCCATCAGCGCCGATCAGATGACAGTCGATCTGAAAACCGGACTGGCCCAGATGGAGGGTCGCGTTCGCACAATTCTGCAAACTGGTGAAAACTGATGCCCGCGCCTGATCTGAAAATCGAACAGGGGCAGGTTGGTCTGCGTGTCGTCAACCTGCGCAAAAGCTATCGCAAAAAGCTGGTAATTCGCGATGTCAGCCTAAAACTGGACCGAGGCGAGGTCGTAGCGCTTTTGGGTCCGAACGGATCGGGCAAAACGACATGCTTTTATTCGATTGCCGGACTGATCAATCCCGAAGGGGGTCAGGTTTTGATCGACGGGCGTGATGTCACCAACTTCCCCATGTATCGCCGCGCCAAGCTGGGCATCGGATATCTGCCGCAGGAAATGTCAATCTTTCGCGGGATGACAGTCGAAGACAACATCGCCGCCATTCTTGAGATTACAGTCGACGACAGGCACAAACGCCGCGAACGGCTGGAAGAGCTGCTGTCAGAGTTTTCTATCGAACATCTGCGGCGCGCCTCAGCCTTGGCGCTGTCTGGTGGTGAACGGCGGCGCGTTGAAATCGCCCGCTGTCTGGCGGCAAATCCGAAATATCTGTTACTGGACGAACCCTTTGCCGGGGTCGACCCGATTGCGGTTGGCGAAATTCGCGGGCTGGTTTCCGATCTGAAAAAACGCGGTATTGGTGTACTGATCACCGATCACAACGTCCGTGAAACGCTGGAAATCGTCGATCGTGCCTATATTTTGCATGACGGTCAGGTGCTGATGAGCGGCACAACAGAAGAGGTCGTACAGGACGAAAATGTCCGTCGCGTCTATCTGGGTCAGACCTTCCGCATCAGCTAAATTAATCAGTTCAAAATATTTCCACAGAAAACTGCGAAAACTAACGCAAAATTTCCTTATTCTGACGACACGTTGACGATTGAACCTGTATGACGCCGCTAAAGTCCGGCCGATCACGACATAAGACCAAAAGCACAGCGCCCAGGCGCCTTAGATCAAGGAATAGATTGACATTACCCGCCTAGATGACACCAACTATATGGGATGCATGAGGAAACCCAATTCCACGCAAGACCAGTTCAGACAGGTCTTGCATTGCCAGCAGATGCATTTGCGTTTGGATGGCCAAATGCGTCTCATATTTAGCGCTGCCCGTACCGATCCGTCGGGCCGCTTGTCATTTGCAGGGAGGTAAAATGCGTTATCAGATCACCGGAAAACAGATTGATATTGGCGATGCTCTTCAGACGCATGTGAAGACCGAACTTGGGTCTGTCGTCGACAAATACGCAGAACGTCCGACAGACGCCAATGTGATCTTTTCAAAAAGCGGCCATGAATATGTGTGTGAAGCGACAATTCATCTTTCCACGGGTTTGACCGCCCAGGCCAAGGCCCATTCGCATGATATCTATCCCGCGTTTGAAGACTGCTGCGACAAGATGGAAAAACAGCTGCGCCGCTATAAGCGCCGCCTGAAAGATCATCATCGCAACAGATCACAACCGGTTGAACAATTCGGCGCGTCATCATATATCCTGGCTTCATCGGACAGCGCAGAAGAAAGTGAAACTGACACACTGCAACCCATGATCATAGCTGAAATGGAAACGAAGATCCCTTCGCTTTCCGTTGGTGAGGCAGTCATGCAAATGGAATTGGCAGGGGCGCCGGTTCTGGTTTTCAAAAACGAAGGTAAATCCGGGTTAAACGTCGTATATCGCCGTGATGATGGCAATATCGGATGGATTGATCCACAAAACGCAACCTAAAGCGGTTCGCCGCGACAAACAGACTGTATGGCATGGAACTGGTAGATCTTCTTAACCCCAACGCAATCAAAGTCATTGGACAAGTCAGCAGTAAGAAACGACTGTTCAAAGACATCGGTGAAGTTGCCGAAAGTGCCTACGGTCTGGCTGCGCCCGCGATCCTGGATGCGCTTCTTGATCGCGAAAGCCTTGGACCGACCGGTGTTGGGCATGGTGTTGCCCTGCCACATGCGCGTGTTGATGGGATTGACCGGGTCGTGGGTATTTTTCTGAGGCTGGAAAAACCGATGGACTTCGACTCGGTCGACCGACTGCCTGTTGATCTGGTCTTTGCGCTGCTGGCCCCGCTTGGGTGTGGGGTCGAACATCTTCGTGCCCTAGCTTTGGTGTCCCGCACGATGCGGGATGCGTCGCTATGCGCCAAGCTGCGGTCGAACGACGACGCCGCAATCCTGCACGCTATTCTGACTGAGGGTCCTGCGTCACAAGCGGCGTAGGTTTCCAATCGTCGAACCCGAAGGCGATGTAGTCTTTCTGATAGGCCGCGCGCACGGCGGTCTCAATCTGCTGATCATAGATCGTGGATAGCTTAAAGCGGCTTGGCAGTGGCTCGGGCTTATAGTCCGGATTTGGCAACAAAAGACTGTCCGTCAGATATGTCAGCCCTGCCGCAATATTATCTTCGCGGATCAGTATATCGGGCACGACGGCCTGTGACATACCCTGCAGGATATGGCTTTGACTGGCCCAGGCTGGATCGACACGAATGCCAGTCTGCGCATTCAGATTGGCTTTCACGAACGTCAGATATCCCAAGAATGCAGTCTTGTGATCGGCCTTGGTATAGGTCTTATCCGGATTATTCTTTGGGATGGGCAGCTTATAGTATTGCCGCAGATGCTGGCGGATCGCCGGATAGCAGTCCGGACCGCGCCTAAGGATATGGCGGCAGAACGATGTATAGGCGCGCGCAACAGGATGGCGTAGCACCGTAAAGGCCAAGTGTGACCCGTGCGTTTCCTTCCACCTTTTCAGCTTTTTCTGCTGAAATCCGGTTTGCAGTTCTTCGACCGACGTCCCATCAACCTTGGACATCCATGTCTTGATCGCCTCATTCGGTCCGCCCGCGATGGGCAGATACAACAGCGGCGCGGTTGTGGTGGTGATGTAAGACGGGACATTCGGGCCGCGCCGAGGTTCGAAATTGGGCGGTTTGAACAGATCGAAAATCTCAAGCGTTGCTTCGACCTGATCGTAGTTTTCTATTTTATCCTTCAGGGGCTGGGGGTTCTGCTTTTTCAGCTTTGTTGACAGCTTGTCCAGACGATCCTCAATCCCAAGATATCCCGCCAATCCGTTGATAACCTGCACATCATTCAGGTCGTCGTAATCCAGAAAAAACGCCGTCTGACCGGTTTTCTGCAGTTGTGATTTGATGTGGCCGTAGAATGCGTTCAGTTCATCCAGATACGCAGAGAGCGCATCTTGATCGAAGTGTATTTTTGCGGATTTGCGATATTTGGCATTCGTCAGCTTCCACTGATCCGTCTTACGCGCAATTTCGCGTGACACAAAACTGTCCAGCGGATTTCGCGTCAGAACGATCTTTGCACAAGCGGGGTCCGTCAGACACTGATCCATGATCCGTGGATCGTGATCCTGAAAATACCGAAACCCGCCCAGGCCATCATCGGCCTTTATCGCATCCAATAAGGCCTGCGGATTGCTTTGACGGTCTTCCAGCGTCATACCCAACAGGCTGTCATGTTTTGGATAGCCGATGAAACTGGGATTGAAGGCCTCACCAAAACAGGTCACGCCAGCAAAGGCATTCAGATAGCTTTCCAGCAGGTTCGACCCCGTACGCATCCCGGCAAACATTACAAAATAGTCAAATTTTTCAGCCATCTAGCGTTGACCTGATGCGGATCTTGGTGGGTTGACATAGCGTCGGCGCGGCAGATCGTTCAATGGAAAATCCCCCATCAGATAGGGGTGCATACCATCATTTTTCAGCTTCTGCAGAAACGCGCCCAGTTGCGAAAGATCGGCCAGTTTGGGGCTTTCCAGCACAGGCCTGGACGGCATTTTAGCATTTTCGTCCAAAATAATCCGTAGACAGTCCAACGGCGCCGAGGTGAATTCGGCCAAAGACCATATCCGATACGTCGCCCGTGTATCGGGGTGCCGCAGACGATCCAGAAACGCCCGTTCTGTCTTTTGCAAAAGGGCGGCCTTGGCGCGGATGGTCGAAAAATCCTGATCCGAATTCAGCAGATCAACGGCCCAAGCGCCGCTGATGACCGAGATATGCGCATTCTGATCCCGCGCCATCAGTTCAGTGACATGCTGCTGATCTTCGGGGCCGAATTTAAAGGCCTGATGCTGACCGCGGGTGTTCCAGATCAGATTGATCAAAAAATCCTCGGACGCGTAATCACGTATCTTGACGTTGTCCGACAGGCCGCCCGCAAAGACTTTCTGCTGCCCCTGGAATTCGACGCGATCAGGGTGGAAAAGATGCCCATGCGGCGAAAGGCCAGTGGCCGACGTCAGCCATTGATCGAAATTGGTGATGACCGAGTCAAACCCCTGAAAGACATAGTATTTATCACTTGTGACACCGTTTTCCCGGCCCCTGATCGGGAACCGGCTTTGCATGCGCAGACCAGGTCGCCCCCTGGTTCTGCGCACAACGGCTTTTTCGAAGACCCGGTCAATTTTTTGCGGCATCGGGTCTGATCGTCGCGTGAACTCAGACGGCGGGGCCAGGAATTCACGATAAAGCCTGTCTGCCGCTGGCCAGATCTTGCGTGCGATAAAGCAATCGGACCGGCGCAGAAGCGGCAAATGATCATCGTAAAAAATATGCGGCTTGCCCTGAAAATCGAATTTTGACAGGGTCAGTGACCGGCTTTCAATCGTTTTGGAATGTTTGCGAACAAGGGTCTGAAAATAGCTTTCATCCGGAATCCATGTCTTTGAAAAATAACGATCATACCCGGCACGCTGATCATCGTGCAGGATGTTGGAAAGTGTTTTGGCCGTCAAACACCACCATTGCGATCCCAGGTGCAGCACCAGATCAGAGGGCGTTTTTCGTTTGATCCCCAACCTGCGCTGCAGCTGAACCGCACGGTCGAAAATCCATCGCTGCTGCTTCCACGAAAATGGGAAATAAAGAGTAAAGCGTTCTTTGTGCAGGCCGCCCATTGTCCAGGGCACATCTTCGACCGACGCACTTTCGATGAAATCTGTTGTTGGATGTTTTGACAAATAGTCCCTGAATTCCGAAACAGGCCGAAGAGGTAAACAAGACCCGGACGATAAAAGAACATGGCCAAGGTCCGGATAACGGTCCAACAATATCTGACCAGCCATTTGACCGGCCGCGACCAAACCCCAGGTGCCCCATTCGCATCGAAATTTCTGGAACATTGTGACGTTGGGCAGATCATCAAGCGCGCGTTGCAATCGGTCAAAGTCAGGCTGGGCCACAGCACTGTCGACATGAATGGCGACGGGGCAATCCTGGTTGGCCCAGTGGCGCGCGATCTGTTCGGCCCGATCAAACGCGGTGTGCACCAACATGATGACGCCAACTGTCACGCCAAACCTCCTTTTACGCCCAGTTGCCCTTGGACATTAATCCAAGAACCTCAAGTTGTCTCCAATTGGCGTATTTTTCGGACTGATCGCACCAGATTTCAGGCGGCTTCTGCAGGTTTTCAGCATATCCCTGATATTCGCGGCTGGCGGCATAGTGTTCTTTGCGTTCAAGTTCTTCGGCGGCTTTGTCGATGAAATCATCCAGAAACTTAGCATGCAGCAGGCAGCCAGACGTTTTTTCACCGCCCCATTGATCGTAAACCAGGTTCAGCCCGCGCGGCAAAAGCATATGGGTCGAGCTGGCATAGGCATAGCGTCGGTTCCATTTCACCAGTGGAATTTTATTCAAAGCGGGAGCCAGTGCAGGTTCGTCACTAAAAAACACACGCGCCCGCGGTCCGCCTTGGATCCAAAGGTTCCCGTAAAGCGAATTCTTTGAGATGGTGTAGTTGCCGGTATCAAACCACTGCAGAATCTCAAACGGGCTTTGATCGGGCTGATAGGCTGTCTGCCCCACCGTACCCTTTGGATACATGTCCAGAACCAGGGTGCCAAAGGACCGGATGGACGATGCATCAAGCCAGTCTGTCAGCGCTTGAATAGGGCGCGTATCACAGAACGGATAGACCAGAAATTCATCGGCATCGACGACCAGTGTCCAGTGGCCGTGGGCATATTTTTTCTGCAGCCATAACAGCCAGTCCACACCAAACCGCGACCGCTTATAGCTGCCCTTTGCGCTCCAGACGGACACATCAGATTGATCGGCCAGAAAATCAGGTGTTCCATCGTCGCTTTCATTATCAACGATGATAAAATGGTTAATCCCCATGTCTCGGTAATATTTCAGAAAAAATGGCAAACGAACCCGCTCATTCCGTACGGTAGAAAACAGCAGAATATCGTCAGGCGCGATTGATTTTGTTTTATCCGAAAGGCCAAGCAGCTGCTTTCGTTTACGCCAGGCCCGCAAAAGGAAGCGCTTTCTTCGCAGACGCAACTGATATGCCTTTACGGGATTCACAACAAACCTTGTACGGAACGGATACACAAATATAGCTGTATCGTTATCAAGGCCCTAAGGTTTTTTTGAAGTGATCCGGCCAGTTTGGCATTTTTATTGGTGATTTTCCCATATCGCTACATACCGCATGATGGATTGCCGCTGCCCACGCTTGTGCTGTCATGTCATTCATGAAGACCGGATAATCGCCAAGAACTTCCCGAAAAACGGGCAGGTCTGAACAAATGGCTGGCGTTCCAAGCAAGGCCGCTTCGGCAGCAGGCAGACCGAAGCCTTCGGCCAAGCTGGGGAAAAGCAACGCTTTGGCATTTTGTATCAGTGCGGCAACCGCCGTATCTGACAGGCCCGATAATTGGTAAACGCCTTTCGGTTTGGCGGCTAAACGACGGAAAACCGCTTCATTTGCCCAGCCCTTTGCGCCAACGATCAGCAATGTTGCAGGTGGCGCATGTTGTTCCCAGACATCCAGAAGCAGTGCGTGGTTTTTACGTGGTTCAACCGTTCCCAAGATTATGAAGTAAGGCTGCGTCAGATCGAAATCACTTGGCAAAGCTGCCCGATCAGGCCGCGGCATATCAACACCAAGATGGGCGACAATGGCCGGTGGAACGTGACCTATCTGTTGAAAGTGCCGCTCGACGTTCTGTTGGGTGTCGTAAGAGTTATAGATGACCTGATCGGCATAGCGGCTAATGCGCTTTAACATATGAAGAAATTTTTGCGGGGCCTCCGGCGTCTGAAATTGTGGGTAATCCAGCGGGATCGCATCATGGACGAAAATATGAGTCGACCCACCGGATATGTTTGCCGCGGCCATCAGCACAGAATCAGACAGGTTCGAATGTGCGACGTTCCAATATTGCGTGCCAGCGGGCAATTGGTTGAAGGTTTTATTGGCTGATCTGCTGCGAAAAACGGAAACGTGGCGGACAAAAGCTTCGGCTCGTCCGCGGGTTTGGTTCTTTGGCCATGCCACCCGCGACAGCAAATCGATGTCGCCCCAATCATTTCTGGTGATCGCAACTTCGACCTTTGTTAGACCGTCTTTATCCAACAGAATAAACCCAAAAGCGCTTTTGATCAGGCCGAACAGCGGGACGTCATCGGAAATCATGTGCCGCAGATAGGCCAGTTCGACCCGGTCCACCCCGGTCAGCTGATGACCCGCGCGCGAGATCAGGCGCGTCAGGTCAAGGCACCGGGCAGATGGTCTATTTGTCGTAATGTCCGTTTTGGTGCCAGCGCCAGGCATCTTTGATCATCACCTGCAGGTTCGAACGTTCTGGTTGCCATCCTAGCTCGCGGATGGCGCGTTCGCTACCGGATACCAGCTTTATGCAGTCCCCTGCACGCCGGTCGCCTTCGACGAATGGAACCTCTTTATTCGTGACACTGCGACTGTGATCAATCACCTCGCGCACAGAAAAGCCGCGGCCAGTTCCAAGGTTGAAGACACGGCTGTCTTTGCCATTTTCCAGCCATTTGACGCCAAGAACATGGGCATCGACCAGATCCATCACATGCACATAGTCCCGAATGCAGGTACCATCATCGGTATCGTAATCGGTGCCATAGATTGTCAGGGCGTCACGTTTGCCGTCGATGGCATCCAGCATCAATGGGATCAGGTGCGTTTCGGGCTGATGGAATTCGCCAACCTCACTGTCGGGATCGGCGCCCGCCACGTTGAAATAGCGAAAGATGACGTGTTTCAGGTCAAAAGCTGCTTCGAAATCGCGCAAGATATCTTCGATCGCACGCTTTGACGCGCCATAGGCGTTGATCGGCGCTTGCTGGCTGTCTTCGTCCAACAAGACGTTGTCCTGTTCGCCATAAGTCGCGCAGGTCGATGAAAACACGAACTGCTTGCATCCGGCAGCAACCGTCGCTTCGATCAGGGTCAAAGACCCACACACATTGTTGCGCCAGTATTTGCCGGGGTCCTGCATGCTTTCGCCCACCTGGCTGAAGGCGGCAAAATGCATGACAGCTTCCGGTTTATACTTTTCAAAGACCTCGCCCAATCTGGTGCGATCCGTCAGGTCGCCCTGTTCCAGTGGACCGAATTTAACCGCATCAGCCCAACCGGTGCTAAGATTGTCGTAAGTGACAGGCGTATAGCCCGCCGCCCTAAGCGCTTTGCAGGCGTGCGAACCGATATAACCCGCACCCCCGGTTACCAGGATATTCTTCACTATTTCGATCTATTGCGCTGCTTTTTGTTGGGCAACCATCTGTTCAAGATACTCTGACAGTTCGGTTTTCAGTTCGTCGCGCGCCAGACCAAAGGCGACAGTGGCCTGCAGGAAGCCCGCTTTTGAACCACAATCAAAACGCTGACCGCGGAAACGCAAACCGTAGACATTACGCTCAGCGCTTAGTTCATCGGCAATGGCGTCGGTCAATTGAATTTCACCACCCGATCCCGACTTCATACGGTTCAGGTTTTTCAGCACATCAGGCGTCAGGATATAGCGTCCGATGACCGCCAGATTCGATGGTGCCTCATCCGCTTTGGGCTTTTCCACCATGCCTTTGACCGCGACCAGCGATCCCATGTCTTCCTTGACGTCCAGAACACCATAGGCCGATGCCTTTTCGGGCGGCACCTCCATCGCGGCGACCATACAACCGCCGGTGTCTTCATAGGCTTCGGTCATCTGCTGCAGACAGGGTTTTTCGGCGGCAATCACATCATCGGGCAGAATAACGGCAAAGGGTTCATCGGCGATCAGGCGACGTGCGCACCACACCGCGTGGCCCAGGCCAAGCGCCTTATGCTGACGGATATAGGCAATCGCGCCGCTTTCCATGTTGGTTGATTTGAGAGTTTCAAGAAGCTCGGTCTTACCCTTTTTGCGAAGCGAGGCTTCAAGCTCAGGCGCGTGGTCGAAGTAATCTTCAAGCGCGGATTTACCGCGGGACGTCACGAAGATGAATTCCTTGATCCCGGCTGCGCGGGCTTCATCAATTGCGTATTGGATCAGCGGCCGGTCAACCAATGTCATGATTTCCTTTGGCACCGATTTCGTCGCAGGCAGGAATCTGGTTCCCAATCCGGCTACCGGAAAAATGGCTTTCGTGACGCGTCGTTTCATTTCGATCCCTCTCAAATTGCGCTACTGCGCGGATGGCATACCGTTATTGCCGTCAATAGCATCAACAATAATAACAATTATATTAAGTTTGTTCTCGTGCAGGCAAAGCACCGCCGTAACCAGTGGTTGTTTGGCTAGATTATGCCAGTTTTTCAGGCGATCCAAGCCCACGCGCCACAGAAATGCGCGATGTTTCAGCAATCACACGGGATTCAAAGGACCAATGCAGACCCGGCGACGCATCGCGCTGCGATTTACCCCAGATCCCACCGCGGTGAATCCAGCCGCAATCCTGGTCGTAAGTAACCCAATGTTTGCGCGGGGTCGGTGACAAAGCAAAAAGCGTTACGATATGACCATTATTGATCATCTGGCGGGCCTCTTCGCGCAGATCACCAAGTTGCCACAATGGCCCCCAAACGACATGATTTCCCTTTGGTGAGATTTTCTGGAACCGCACAAAATCTTCGGGCTGGTCCGGCAAGGGTTCCATTAAACGTCTTTCGCGATCAACGCCCTCGGTTGCGCCTTCGATCAGACCTGCCATTAGATAGGCGATCTCGGATGATTCCAACCGTCCGGCGACCATATGACTTAGAAGCCTTTTTCGCTGTATGTCCTGAAATTTCAGCCATGCCTCTTCGGCATCTTCCGGTTCACAATATTTCGACAGATAGACCGCAAAGCTGGCACCGATTTCAAAAAGAGACCGCGGTGTGCGATCTGCACGGCGTGTGTCGCTTGCAGCGTAACTGTGATGGACCTCGGCCAAGGGGGACAAAGCGGTTTTATATCCCTGGCGGGCCAGACGCATGTTGATGTCGGTGTCATCAAGGAAAAAGCGATATGATGGATCGAAGCCGCCGATCTTGGCCAGCACATCCCGTCGGACAGCCATATTTGTGCCCTGGGTTTTGATGGCCAGACCGTTTTTTGGCGAAAAGCGTGTTGAACGATCCATTGCAACCGGGAAGTCATGCGAAAAGCCGGTGCTGTCGACCATCTGGGCCTGCCACTGATAGGATATGCCGTTGCGGCCGCGCACAAATCCACCACTGGCCGCGACATCAGGGTCTTCGAATGGAGACATAAGATATGATAGCCACGTCGGCTCGGCCACGGCATCGTCATCGATAAAGGCAACGATTTCACCTGCCGCAGCTATGACACCCATATTCCGTGCGGTCGAGATATTGGGTTCGTCAAAGGATAAAAGCTTGACATCATTCGCCGTACACGTCGTTTCGACGGCGCGTTCGCCAAAGATATCGGTCACGACTACGACTTCGAAATTCTGGTAGATCTGCTGATTAAGGGCTTTCAGACAGCGCGCCAGATAATCGGGCCGATCACGACTGACGACGATCACACTTACACTTTTTTCGTTCATTCCAGCCCCATCTGGCGCATCATCTCTTCGATTTTTGGAACATCTTCCGGGTTGTTAAGTTCCCAGAACTGGCGGCCTTTTGCGTCGACCTCGACACATAATATTGTCTGGCCGCGTTCCAGAAAGCGCAGCTGTTCCAGCCCCTCATTCTTTTCCAGATCATTTGCTGAAGTCTTGGGATATTCAAGTAGCGCAGTCGGTCGATAGGCATAGACACCGGCGTGATGATAAACCGGCGTCATCTGAGATGGTTCGTACCTGCTGGACGTAAAGGGGATAACTTCTTTGGAAAAGTAAAGCGCATGACGCTTGTGGTCAAAAACGGCCGTTGTACCACCGACCCGACCGGCTTTGCGATCCGCCAGCAGTCCCGCCAGAGCGGCACCGTCACAACGCAGAACCGGGGTTGCGACATCTGCATCAGGGGCACCGCGAAGTCCAGCGATCAGATTTTCGATGAACCAGTGCGGTGTCAACGGGGCATCGCCCTGCAGATTGACGACGATATCGAAATCCGATCCGATCTTTTCATAGGTTTCGGCACAGCGCTCCGTCCCATTGCCGCAGGATTCTGAGGTCATGATCACCTGAGCCCCAAAAGCCTGGCTCGCCCGCGCAATACGATCATCATCGGTCGCAACAACAACGCGATCCACGCCGTTGACCTGCAAAGCGGCTTGCCATGTGCGCTGAACCAGGGATTTTTTCTGCCCCGTCGCGCCGGTCAGTTCAACCAGTGGCTTGCCCGGATACCGGACCGAGGCATAGCGCGCAGGGATAACAACCAGAACAGACATCACTCAGACCACAACTTCACACCCGGAGCATAGGCGATAAAGAACGGGTTCTTAAAGCCCTCTTTACCGTATTCCAGCGGCTGATGGTCATCAAAGCGAACAACATGACCGCCCGCCCCCGTCAAAACAGCATGGCCCGCTGCGGTATCCCATTCCATGGTCGGGCCAAGTCGGGGGTAAAGGTCAGCCTCGCCCGTGGCAATCAGGCAAAATTTCAACGACGACCCGGCGCTGGTCATGTCTTTGACGTTGTATCGGCTGATATATTGGTCCGTGTCCGCATCGCGATGCGATTTCGACGCCACGACCATCAGCGCGGCATTGTCAGGCGTGGAAACGGACAGGGTTTTCAATTCGCCAACCTGCATCAGATCATGGGGGCCTATTTCCTCAACCGTGATATTTTCACTGACGGTGTAAAACAGCCGCCCACGCGCCGGGGCATAGACAACGCCACGTGTCGGAATGCCGTCCTGCACCAAAGCAATGTTAACCGTGAAATCACCGCGCCTTTTGATAAACTCTTTCGTTCCATCCAATGGGTCTACGATGATAAAGGTATTGGCGTCGACGTTGTGCGACGCCGCCTGTTCCTCGGTCACCAGCGGGATATCTGGGAATTGCTGCCTTAGACCGTCAGAAATAACCTTATCGGCGGCCTGATCGGCCTTGGTCACAGGGCTGTTGTCTGACTTTGTCTCAACCTCAAAATCATCGGCCTGATAAATCTGCATGATCTGATGGCCCGCCAGCAACGCCAGTCGTCTGAATTCAGTTGTGATTTTGTCGAAATCCAAGATCTATCCGTCCTGTGAAATTGCGTTTATTGATCCGTAACCCTTACGCCCTTATGCTTTCCGATAGTGAAATGGGCAAGCAGACACTGTTTGCGCCCCGCCAGTAAGCGACAGATCGGCATGTTCCAGTTCGAAGCCAGACCCTATGCCAGACGACCCGCCGTCAGTTTTTTTGAGCTGGTCTACCACGGCGCTGTTCGTAACGTGCGTAAAAAGCACGGCAATGCAGTGCTCAGCATACTTCTGAATATGCTTCAGACTGTTTTGATGTGCGTGATTTTTTATGTACTTTTCAGCGTTTTAGGGCTTCGCGCGTCGGCTATCCGCGGCGATTTTATGCTTTTCGTGATGTCCGGGGTCTTTTTGCTGTTCACCCATAACGCCGCCATGGGTGCCGTTGTCGGGTCCGAGGGACCCGCATCGCCCATGATGCAACACGCCCCGATGAGCACAGCGATTGCGATCTGTTCGGGCGCGATAGGGTCGCTTTACGTTCAGATTCTGTCGATGATTTTCGTTTTGCTGGTCTATCACATCGCCGTAACCCCGATTGAGATTCTGAACCCCGTCGGTGCGTTTGGCATGGTTTTGTTATCATGGCTGTCGGGCGTGGCGCTTGGTCTGGTGTTTCTGGCGCTGAAACCTTGGGCGCCAGGCACGGTCGGTTTGATTTCAACAATTTACAGACGGGTGAACATGTTCACATCCGGCAAGATGTTTTTGGCAAACATGCTGCCCGGTTCGTTGCGGATGTTGTTTGAATGGAACCCGCTGTTTCACACCATCGATCAGGCGCGGGGCTTTATTTTCATCAACTATTTTCCGCGCAATACCAATATTGAATACGCCATATATTTTTCCATCGTGTTCATCACACTTGGCCTGATTGGCGAATTTTATACGCGCAAGCATGCCTCAGCCAGTTGGTCAGCGCGCAAGTAAGTCATTCGACCACCCTAAGTGTCAGGTTAATGCGGCCCCCGTTGTGCAACAATTGACTTGAGCCGAATCTGATGCGATCCACACCATGATAGGTCAGGCGCGCATCGCCCTCCATCACAACGACATCCCCAGATTTCAGCCATATAGACTCAGTTGATCCCCCGCGGCTTTGATTGCCAATACGAAACAGGGCGTCATCGCCAAGGGAAATCGAAACAACCGGCCACTGAAAGTCGGCCTCATCACGGTCCTGATGCAGGCCCATTTTGGCATTCTCGGAATAATAGTTGATCAGGCAGCATTCCGGCTGCCGGTGCTTCGGCCCGACGGTCTGCCAGATTTTCAGAATACTGTCTGGAATATCAGGCCAGTTCGATCCGTTCGGGTGAGCCTTTCGATAAGAATAGCCCGAACGATCAGCGTACCAGCCATATTTCCCCGCGGACGTCATTTGAACCGACATCGGCTTGCCATAGGGGGTTTGCGGCTGAAATAGCGGGACATCACGGACAATGGTCCGCACGTCGGTCAAGATGGCATGCTGTTCATCGGCAGACAAATACCCCTTGTAGATTTTGAAGTCACGCAAGGTCAAAGGACGTGGAAGATCATTCATAATTAACTCTGCCGCAAGAAACCTGCATTCAACCGTTGCGTGGTGCTTGCACGGTTTGAACGTGAACCTTATATACGCCCAGAAGCCGGACAGCCCAGTGAAGGTTGTCTGTAAAGTTGGGATAAGGTTGGGATGCCGTTTTCGGATCCTGGCCCACAGATCGCCGAAAAGAGGAATACAATATGGCCAAAGTAATTGGTATCGACCTCGGAACCACAAACAGCTGCGTCGCAATCATGGACGGATCGCAGCCACGTGTGATCGAGAATGCAGAAGGTGCACGCACGACGCCGTCAATCGTCGCCTTCACAGATCAGGAACGCCTGGTGGGCCAGCCTGCCAAACGGCAGGCCGTTACAAACCCGGAAAATACAATTTTCGCAGTCAAGCGTCTGATCGGTCGTCGCGTTGATGATGCCGAGGTGACAAAAGACAAGAAAATCGTCCCCTATGAAATTATCGATGGCGGCAACGGTGACGCCTGGGTCGAAGCCAAGGGCGAAAAATACAGCCCCAGCCAGATTTCCGCCTTTATTCTGCAAAAGATGAAGGAAACTGCCGAATCCTATCTGGGCGAAGACGTTACTCAGGCCGTGATTACGGTGCCTGCGTATTTCAACGACGCGCAACGTCAGGCCACCAAAGACGCCGGTAAAATCGCTGGTCTTGAGGTTTTGCGGATCATCAACGAACCAACCGCTGCGGCCCTGGCCTATGGTCTGGACAAGAAAGAAACCAAGACAATCGCCGTTTATGACCTTGGTGGTGGTACGTTTGACGTGACCATCCTGGAAATCGACGATGGCCTGTTTGAGGTCAAATCGACCAACGGTGACACCTTCCTGGGTGGTGAAGACTTTGACATGCGCATCGTCAACTACCTGGCTGATGAGTTCAAAAAGGAAAACGGCACCGATCTGACCAAGGATAAGATGGCCTTGCAGCGTCTGAAAGAAGCTGCAGAAAAAGCCAAGATCGAACTGTCGTCGGCCAGCCAGACCGAGATCAACCAGCCGTTTATCTCGATGGACCCTGAAACCAAGCAGCCGCTGCACATGGTGATGAAACTGACCCGTGCCAAGCTGGAAAGCCTTGTAAATGATCTGATCAAAGCGTCGATGAAACCTTGTCAGGCCGCGTTGAAAGACGCGGGTCTATCGACAAGTGACATTGATGAGGTGGTTCTGGTCGGCGGTATGACCCGTATGCCCAAGGTGATCGAGGAAGTGACAAAATTCTTCGGCAAGGAACCTCATAAGGGCGTCAACCCTGACGAAGTCGTTGCCATGGGTGCGGCCATTCAGGCCGGTGTTCTGCAAGGGGACGTCAAAGACGTTGTTCTGCTGGATGTCACACCGCTGTCGCTTGGGATCGAAACACTGGGCGGTGTGTTCACACGCCTGATCGACCGCAACACGACCATTCCGACGAAGAAATCGCAAATCTTCTCAACCGCCGAAGACAACCAGAACGCCGTGACCATCCGCGTATTCCAGGGGGAACGCGAAATGGCTGCGGATAACAAGATCCTGGGCCAGTTCAACCTGGAAAACATTCCCCCAGCACCGCGTGGGTTACCCCAGATCGAGGTGACGTTTGATATCGATGCGAACGGTATCGTGTCCGTTGGCGCGATGGATAAAGGCACCGGGAAAGAACAGAAGATCACCATCCAGGCCTCGGGTGGGTTGTCGGATGAGGACATCGAAAAGATGGTCCGCGACGCCGAAGAAAACGCCGAAGCCGACAAAGAGCGTAAAGAGCTGGTTGAGGCGAAAAATCAGGCTGAAAGCTTGATCCATTCGACCGAGAAGTCGATGGAAGAGCATAGCGATAAGGTTGATCCGACCACAATCGAAGCGATTGAGCTTGCCATCGCAGCACTGAAAGACGAACTGGAAACCGAAGACGCGGGTAAAATCAAGTCTGGCATCCAGAACGTGACCGAGGCCGCGATGAAACTGGGCGAAGCGATCTATAAAGCCAGCCAGGAAGAAGCCACCGGTGAAGCACCCGATGTCGACGACGAACCACGCGGTGTAGACGATGATATCGTCGATGCCGACTTCGAAGATCTCGACGACGACAAGCGCGCCTCTTAAGTGGCCATTGGAACCTCTTTAACCGGCCTGCACAGGCGGGCCGGTTTTACGTTCCGTGACGGGAGATAACCCATGTCAAAACGCGATTATTACGAAACACTTGGCGTTTCGAAGGGTGCATCGGCCGATGAGATCAAAAAAGCTTATCGTGGAAAGGCCAAAGAGCTTCACCCTGACAGAAACTCTGACAACCCCAATGCCGAAGCGCAGTTCAAGGAGGTCAACGAAGCCTACGAGGTTCTGAAAGACGCGGATAAGAAAGCGGCCTACGACCGTTTTGGTCACGCGGCTTTCGAAGGCGGTATGGGCGGCGGCGGACGACCGGGCGGCGGATACGGCGGGCAGGGTGATTTTGCCAGTGCTTTTTCTGATGTATTCGACGATCTGTTCGGTGATTTCATGGGCGGCCGTGGCGGCGGACGTCAGCGGGCGACCCGCGGCTCGGACCTGCGCTATAACCTAAAAGTGACGCTGGAGGAGGCCTATTCAGGTCTTCAAAAAACCATCAATGTCCCAACTTCCGTCGCGTGCGACGCATGCAGCGGAACCGGCGCCGAAGGCGGCGCAGAACCGGTCACCTGCCCAACCTGTTCGGGTATGGGCAAGGTCCGCGCGCAGCAGGGTTTCTTTACAGTCGAACGCACCTGCCCCACGTGTAATGGGCTGGGTCAAATCATCAAAAACCCCTGTAAGGTCTGTAATGGCGCAGGGCGCGTCGAAAAAGACCGTGCGTTAAGTGTCAATATTCCAGCCGGTGTCGAAACAGGTACCCGCATTCGACTGGCTGGCGAAGGCGAGGCTGGCGTGCGCGGCGGGCCAACGGGTGATCTGTATATCTTCATCAATGTCGCCGAACACGAACTGTTTCAACGCGACGGCCAAGCCCTGTTCTGTCGGGTGCCCGTTTCGATCACAGCCGCAGCCCTTGGCGGCGATATCGAGGTGCCGACAATTGATGGCGGCCGAAGCCGGGTGAAAATCCCCGCCGGCAGCCAGTCGGGGCGGCAAATGCGGTTGCGCGGCAAAGGCATGCCTGCACTGCGTGGTGGTAGCCACGGCGACATGTTCATCGAATTGGCCGTGGAAACGCCCGTCAATCTGACATCTCGCCAAAAAGAGCTGCTGCGCGAATTTGACAAGCTGAGCGAAAACAACAACCCGGAAAGTTCCAGCTTTTTCTCATCAGTGAAAAATTTCTGGGACTCGATGAAGAGTTAACCGATTTTTCAACGATTTAGCAGAGCGTGTAGATATGGACGCTCCGAAACAGTTTGCCGAAGTACAATTACCATTGCTGGAAGGTCAGGAACTGTTGGTGACTGGCCCGAAGGGTCGGTTGCCGTCTTATATCAAAGATCATCGCAAACGGCTGCGCGAACGTTTCGTTCAGGGTGGTCCACAAGCGATGCCCGACTATGAATTGCTTGAGCTGATCCTTTTCCGGTCCATCCCACAGTGCGATGTCAAACCCGTTGCGCGTCGCCTGCTGGATGCCTTTGGTGACTTTAACCGTGTTATCTCGGCCGATCCTGAACGCCTGATGGAAATTCGCGGTGTGGGCGAAACAGTGGCGACTGACATCAAGATACTTGAGGCTGCGGCCCACAGGATGGCGCGCGCCAAAGTGATGCAACGACCGATTCTATCAAGCTGGGACGCGCTGCTTGATTACTGCCACACCGCCATGTCCCATCGTGAGACCGAGACATTTCGCGTGCTGTACCTGGACCGTAAAAATGTGCTGATCGCCGACGAAGAACAGGCAAAAGGCACCGTCGATCACGTGCCCGTCTATCCGCGTGAGGTTATGAAAAGGGCATTGGACATAAATGCCTCGGCCATCATACTGGTGCACAATCATCCGTCCGGCGACCCGACGCCGTCAGACGCCGACATTACGATGACACAGCAAATCGCGAACGCTGCATTGTCCTTGGGCATAACACTGCACGACCACCTGATCATCGGAAAATCACAGGAACTTAGCTTTCGAAGCGAAGGTCTGATCTAGGCGTTCGAATTTACAAAGGAATTTCAGAAGCTTATTCTGCATCCTAAGGTGATAGATTGTGTATAAGGTATGTAGACACATCTGCGATGGCGGCCAGGGCGCGATGGATGACAGCAGTTTCACAAGGATGACAAAAGGGGGGATATCAAAAAACCGCGACCGAGAAACTGTTTTTTCCTTCACGCCAGACACCAGAATCCTGACCGAACGGGGTGAAGTTGCTATTCAAAACCTGCAGATCGGGGACATGGTCGAGACGGCTGATAAGGGTCTGGAGCCGATTGTGTGGATCGGATCCGTCACTGTCAAAGCGGCACGGCGAAATGCGCCAGTTGTCATCCCCGAAGGCACCTTTGATAACATTCGTGAAATCAAGGTATCGCAAAACATGCGTATCTTGATGCGTGGCTGGCAGCTTGAGCTGAACTTCGGATATCACGAAGCATTGGTATCGTTGAAAAATCTTTCTTATTTCAATGCCTTATCTGTTATCCGCAAGGGCACTGTCGAATACTATCACATCCTGCTTGAAGAACACGAAATCATCTATGCCGACGGCATGGCCTGCGAAAGCTTCTTACCGACCGAAGAAAGCCTGGACGCACTTGGACCAGAACAACAGGCGTCGATTTATCGAGTCTTCCCTGAGTTGCAGACCGACGCTGCATTCTACGGCCCCGCAGCACGCCGCGAACTTGCACCGTTCGAAGCGCGACTGCTGGAACCCAATAGCACCTAAGTCGCCTGCATCTGATCAGTTTCAGACAGGGCCACATCGCATCTTTTGCAGACACCCGGATGCTGGTGCATCCCGACATCCGGCAGAATTTTCCAGCATCGCTGGCATTTCTGGCCTTCGGCACGTTCGAAAACAACACCGACACCTTCGACTTCGGGCAATCGAAAGGCCTCTTGCGGCAATGGATCACCGGACAGACTGACCGCTGAGGTGATGCAGATATCTGCAAAGTTAACCGATCGTAGCGCCTTTAGCGTCTCGACATCGCGGGCATGAACAACAGGCGCGGCCTCAAGACTGGCGCCGATGACCTTATCCTGTCGTTGCACTTCCAATGCGGCCGTCACGACCCGGCGGGCTTTGCGGATCAGATCCCATTTCGCGGCCAGCGGTTCATCGCGCCATTCGCCCGGTGTATGGGGCATATCGACCAGATGGACCGAGCTGTCGTCGCCCGGGTAACGTTCCAACCAGACTTCTTCCATCGTAAAGACCAGAACGGGCGCAAGCCACGTGGTCAACCGGTGGAACAGCGTATCCAGAACCGTGCGCGCGGCGCGGCGTTCGGGCGTATTGCCGTCGCAATAAAGAACATCCTTGCGGATATCGAAATAGAACGACGACAGATCGACCGTGGCAAAGTTGAACAGGCTTTGGAAAACCCCCTGAAAATCATATTTCGCATAGCCCGTGCGCACCGTATGATCCAACTCGGCCAGGCGGTGCAGCACCCATCGTTCCAGCTCGGGCATATCGGCGGGATCCACCCGGTCCGTCTCGGTGAATGCAGACAGGGACCCCAGCATAAACCGCATCGTATTGCGCAAGCGGCGATAGCTATCGGCCACACCTTTCAGGATTTCGGGCCCGATGCGCAGGTCGGCGGTGTAGTCCGACTGCGCCACCCAAAGCCGCAGAATATCGGCGCCGTACTGCTTGGTTACATCCTCGGGGCTGACGGTATTGCCAAGCGATTTGGACATCTTCATGCCCTTTTCGTCCAGCGTGAAGCCGTGCGTCAGCACCCCGCGATAAGGCGCGCGGCCCTTGGTGCCACAGGCCTGCAGCATCGACGAATGGAACCACCCGCGGTGCTGATCGGTGCCCTCAAGGTAAAGGTCGGCGATGCCATCTTCGCTGCCGTCTTCACGGTCGCGCAGAACAAAGGCGTGGGTCGAGCCGCTGTCGAACCACACATCCAGAATGTCGAAGACCTGATCGTAGTCATCGGGGTTATAGTCGTTGCCCAAAAACCGCTCTTTCGCGCCGTCTTTGTACCAGGCATCGGCGCCCTCGGCCTCAAACGCGTCATTGATCCGTGCGTTCACAGCAGGGTCACGCAGCAGGAAATCCGCATCATCCGGCATCGCGCCTTTTTTGACAAAACAGGTCAGCGGCACGCCCCAGGCGCGTTGGCGGCTGAGAACCCAATCGGGGCGCGCTTCGATCATCGAATAAAGCCGGTTGCGCCCGGTCTGCGGGGTCCAGGTGACCAGCTTGTCGATGCTGGTCAGCGCCCGTTCGCGGATCGTCGTGCCATAATCATCCTGCCCATCGCCGACAGGTTTGTCGATGGCCGCAAACCACTGTGGTGTGTTGCGATAGATCAGCGGCGCTTTCGACCGCCAGGAATGGGGATAGCTGTGCTTGATCTTGCCACGTGCCAACAGCCCGCCAACCTCAACGAGTTTATCGATAACCGCCTTGTTGGCGTCGCCTTCTTTACCGTTTGGCTTTAGGATCGCCTTGCCGCCAAAAAACGGCAGATCCTGTCGAAATGTGCCATCTTCCAGAACGTTGTAGGTGATGACCTGGGAAAGCATTCCAAGATCACGGTAAAGTTCAAATTCGTCCATACCGTGCGACGGGGCGCAGTGGACAAAACCGGTGCCCTCCTCGTCGGTCACGAAATCGGCGGCACGGAAGTCACGCGGTTCGTCCCATTCCCCACCCGAGCCTTCGGCGTGGGCAAGGGGATGTTGTAACGTTAGCCCTTCGAGTTCGTATGCCGATACATCTCGAACTCTTTTATAATGGTGGTCTTCCAGCCTAGCACGCGAAAAGACTTCAGAGGCCATTTTATCCGCTACAATGAATTTTTCCCCAACATTTGCCCAACACTCGTCCGGAGTGTGAGTTATCTCGTAGATTCCGTAAGAAATCCCCTCGCCAAAAACTACTGCTTTGTTTGATGGGATCGTCCAGGGTGTTGTGGTCCAAATCACTACATATGTATTGTGAAAATTAAGTGGGTCAGACTCAACTGAGGCAACGCGCTCATCCTTGGTTCGGTTGTCGTCAGTGCCATAAATTGCCTCTGCCAAACGAACTGTCTGTTCAGCACGGTCTTTGGTATGTCCAGTCACCTTGAACTTCACCCAGACCGTGAAGCTTTCCTTATCGTGATACTCCACCTCGGCCTCGGCCAGTGCGGTTTTCTCAACCGGTGACCACATCACAGGCTTTGACCCCTGATAAAGCGTGCCGTTCATCAGGAATTTCTGGAACTCTTCCGCGATCACACGTTCGGCGTGGTAATCCATCGTCAGATAGGGGTTTTCCCACTTGCCCGTGATCCCCATCCGCTTGAATTCATCCCGCTGAACATCGATCCAGCCTTCGGCGAACTCACGGCATTCCTGGCGGAACTCGACGACCGGTACCTGGTCCTTGTCGCGGCCTTTTTGGCGGTATTTTTCCTCGATCTTCCATTCGATGGGCAAGCCGTGGCAATCCCAGCCCGGCACGTAACGCGCATCACGACCCATCATCTGCTGCGACCGCACGACCATGTCTTTCAGGATCTTGTTCAGCGCGTGGCCGATGTGCAGATGGCCGTTTGCATAGGGTGGTCCGTCGTGCAGGGTAAAGGGTTCGCGCCCCTTTTTTTCGCGCAGGCGGTCATAGACAGCCATCTTTTCCCATCGCGCCAGCCATTCCGGTTCACGCTTGGGCAATCCCGCCCGCATCGGGAAGTCGGTCTGGGGCAGGTTCAGTGTTTCTTTATAGTTAGGCGTATCGGCGCACATCTTTAGCGTCCTGTTCTTCGATCTATCTGGAAATGCAAGGGTCGGCGTGGGTGATCATACGCCTTGTCCCGGCGGCTCAGGTGGTCAGAGCGCCGGGCATGTAATTCGAATAGTGATCGCCGTGCAGTACATCATGGTGGTCTTATAGGCGCAGCTTTTGCCAGCGTCCAGTGTTGTTAAATCAGGCGCCTGTGGGTTCGGCCATGCGCTTCTGCACCCAGCGGTTCAGCCAGGCCAGACCCGCCAGCGAAAGCCCAAGCGCAAGGAAGGAAAAGACGCGCATCAGGCCGACCAGCTCTGATATATCGACGAAAAAGACCTTGGCCACTGCAAGTCCGATGATGATCAGGCCCGCCCGTCGCAAACCGGCGGACTGTTTGGCCAGCGCGCGGAAGAATAAGACAGCCCCGATGACCAGCAAGGCAACCGTATAGCTGTAAAGTTCGGGCTGGGTCGTGCCTGGATTATCCATGCCATCAGCACCCTGCCAGAAATGTCGGATGACCAAGGCCAGCCAAAGGGATGCCAAACCGATGGAAAGGCTGGACAAGGGCCATTTCAGCCAACGCGACATGGTCTTGATACGCCAGACGCCGATGCCCAGGACAATGGCCGGAAACAGGTAAGCCAACAGCAGTGTGTTCAGAAGCGGTGGGCCCAGAACCTCGCCGTCGAACCAACTTCCTGCGTCGACGAGCGGATTGAATAGCGTCAGCGCCAACAGCAGGAATATCGTCGCGATCAGCGCGTAAAGAATAATCAGGATAATCCGAACAGCCTTGATCCAAACCGCGCCAGACGGCAATCGCTGGATCTGCGCCAGCATCAGCGACAGCCAGACCGTTGCGATTGACCCCATGCCCCAATGATTGTCAATTCCATCGCCACCGAACTGCCATTCGGCAAAACGGAACAGCATGATTGAGGTGAAGATACCAGCCGCGCTGAAAGCCGCGCTGTCCAGCATCAGTTTGGCGACGGGCCGGTCTTTATGTCGCAGTATTTGCAAGGCCGCAACAAAAGCAATCAGGGGCGCCGCCATGGATGTTGCGGCTTCGAAGATGGGTCTATCGATTGCAAAATCTAGTCCCGGATCAATCACAACCCGATACCCAAGCACAATAACCCCGGCCGAGATGAAAATGCCCATAGGGCGCAGGTTGAACTTTCGGTCCAAGGCAGCGGCGGCAAGAACCATCACAGACAATGAGATCGTCAATGCAACCGAACTTAAGACGATAAACAGCGCAAATGAGATCGAAGACAACGCCGACAGCACCGCAAAAGAAGCGCGTAACTTGTCGTCGCCATCACGTTTGGCAAAGCGCTCGGCCGTAAACACCATCACCGCAGCCAGAATGACAGCATGCAAAGCCCAGGGATACGCGCCAATATGGGCGGCTGGCTGCCATGTGAATTCAAGCAAGATCGCCACAGCCGGCGCAAATACTGCGGCACCAGCAGCCCAGACCGCCGGGCGGGCCGTCCATCCAAAGGATCGCCAAGCTGCGGCAAGCGATGTGAGCAGCGCAATGATAAGCAATATCGTGGCCTGCATCGGCATCGACTGTTCGGCACCTTCAATGGGCTCTGCCACAAAGGCGCTATAGACGGATCCGTTGATATCACTATGACTGAAGATAGTGATCATGAAGACCAGTGCGGGCAGGACGGTCAGTTCTTCCAGCGCCGGAGCCTCTTTCGCCCAAATGATCAGGCCCAGCATCAAGGCAGTCAGACAGGTGATCGTCAGCCAGAAATCTGCAGCGCCGCGCAAATATAGAAGTGACATCAGAATGCAGGCGACCAATGTGGTCGCGCCCGCCAGACGTGTCGGAAACTCAGGCCACGGCATATCGGGTGTTTTGGTTAACATACCAAACAGGCTGGTTCCTTGATGTTTTGGCACAATGCTTAGCATCGGTACGCAAATCGATGCGAAAACAAGGCCGGTCAGATAAACTGCAAAGAACCCCGCTTGCGCATCCCCCATGTACAAAAGGACGCCCGCAGCAAACGCAGCAGAAATCGACAAGACCGATACCCAGGCCCAACGTCGGATTGAATCGACAAATAGCCCAGTCAGCGCCACAACCGCGAAATACGCGAATAAGCCTGATGGATCTTCGCTTTCGCCACCGATCAGGAACGGCGCAGCCATCGCGCCGATTATACCGACCACGGCCAAAAGCGGGCCATAAAACCAGCCCAGAACGATGGCTAAAACCGCGACAATGACCATAGCACCCAAAGCCGTATTCGGTCCGATCAAATCATACAGCATGCGCGCACCCAGGATCGCGCCGAACAAAGTAACGATCCCAGCGCTTGAAAAAGTCGATGGCAGGTATGCTGTCGAAACACTTTCGTCATCCCCAAAACACCGCCTCAACCATTCGCCGACGCCAACCAGGCCCGCACCAAAGACCAGCGCAATCAGGATACGCGCCATTGGGGGGATAAGGGCGTTTTCAATACTGTACTGCACCAGAAAAATCCCCGCCAATGCCAGCGACACAGCGGAAACCGCGTAAAACCAGTTTTCGCCAAGCCACTGAAAAAGCGCACTGATCTTATCCTGGCGGAAGACAATCGCTTGCGGTGGTGAAGTGACGTCCTGTCGTTGGTGGGGTGTCTGACCCGGTTGCTTTAGCTTCCCAGGTTTGGGTGTCGGCGATGTGACCTTTTGCGTTTTTTCATCTGAAATCAAAGGTAGCTCTCGCGGCGTCTTTGTGTTTTTTGCGATCGGATCAGATTTCAGATCGGCACCGCCGCGCCTTTCAAGCCTTTGAATGGCAGATTTCAAATTCTGCTGGTTGACGAATAGATAGATCACTGCGCCAAGCAGGATCACATTCAAAATAAATAACATTACCCGTGAACCACCTTTGCTTATCCCTGCGTAAGTCTAACGGGATTACCACGCGACAAAATGGTGGAATACCAGACCGTTGGAGATAATGTGGCTTTGTGGTAATTAGGATTACAGTGCTTGGATTTAGGTATTTCAAATCCACAGCACGCAATCGGCTGGCAATATCATGCCACTACATACTAAGGCTTAAGAAACTTTGCGCCCGATCCGTTTGATTGCGGCAGTCCACGGTTTGGCGTCCGTGATACAGGCTGAGCCAACCGGTCTGTTGTGACAACCCCTTGTCCGGTGCGAAAAGCACGTTTTAGGTCCTCGACGACCTCAGGCAGCTCCATACCTATAGCAATAACACCGCGCTCATCCCGAGTGCCCCTTGATACGATCGACACAACCCGCAAACGTTCGTTTTTCAATTCAAAAACAGGCGCACCAGACGATCCATAATATACATCGCAGTTAAATGCGATCAGCCCATCGCGACGCCCCAAAACGCTGCACCTGCGTTGCCAGCTTAGCGCTTCATTTCTGTCCCGGGCATAGGATACAACGCTGATCGTCTTGGCATTGCGTGATGGATATTCGACCAGATAGGGATCCGCCAAGCCGATTGATATGGGCTGATCCAGTTCCAGCAAAGCAACATCGTAAAGTGGATCACGACGCGGTTGTATCAATGACAGATCATAGGCCGGGTGCAGAACCAGACGTGAAATCTGCCGTTCTGCCAGTGACTCTCCGTCACGATAGCCGGCACGAAATGTAATGCGGCTTGGGTTGACGGCCTTATCGTCGACCAAACAATGTGCAGCAGTCAGTACCAGATTCTTGGCAATCAACGCGCCGGTACAGGTGCCTTTTCCACTGATGTCGACACGCCCCACGGCTTCCCAGCCAAAAAGATCATCGCGCTGTGTCAGGCGTTTCAGCCCGGTATCATCAGAGAAGACGACGGATGGGCTGACCGCAATCAAAAGGCACAAAAAGAAACGGATCATGGTTTTTGGAAATTAGCACCAATGTTGCGACGGTTGTTGTTATTGGCTCCATTGCTCAGGCGACGAATGTTCTGAACATCTTCAGGCCAATATCCTTCACCTGCGGACAGTTCTGCCAGCAATGCCTTAAGCGGCCCGTGCAGATCGGTGCCGATGGACACACTGCGGCCATCAATTTCGGCCATCGCTGAAACGACTGAAACGATTTTCGGCTGTTCATCATCAATCACAAAGATGGGGGCGCCCGATGATCCAAAATCGACCTCGCATGACAGAACCAATGTACCCGAACGCCGGGCCAGAACATAGCAGACTTCTTGGATCGACGGCGCTTCGGACCGGTCATGGGCATAAGATACAACGCCCACCTTCGATCCCTTGCGGGGCCGGACATCCGTCTGGAACGGCTGAATGCGTGTGTCGCGGATGGGGCGGATCAGCTCAAGAATAGCCAGATCGTTCTGGATACGCCCGCCGCCGACGCCAACATCATAGGTGTACGAGGGATGGATCACCGCCCGTCTGACTTCCCGGTAGGACTGCGCGCGACCGTTCCGCCAACCCGCCAAAAACTGGATGTTTCTGTGATCCAGGCGTTCACCCGTCACCTGGTCAAACAGGCAATGCGCCGCTGTCAAAACAAGATCCGGCGCAATCAGCGCGCCGGTACAAAAGCCACGCCCGCCGATGTCAAGCTGACCAACGGCTTCCCACCCACGACTGTCATCGGCAGTGCGCAGCGGTGTCAACTGGCTGTCTTTTGCAGCGGCTGGAAACACTCCAAGCAGAAGAATGGCTTTCAGCAAAAGCACAAGACGCATGATAGCTCCGCAGGTTGGGTTGGTCTGGGATCAGAACCAAGGGGAATCTTCCGTCAGGATCATTCAACCCTTTGACGGACGCAATAAAAAAGCCGCACAAAATGATCTGTGCGGCTTTCGATGTGCTTTTGATGCGACTTTATTCCGCTTTTGTTTCTGCTTCAGTTTCAGCTTCCTGCGCTTCGACAGACGCCGGGGCGTCATCAGCCAATTCATCCAGTGCCGCGCCGCCGATGTCATCAAACAGCTCGGAAATTTCAAATTCGGCCGCTGCTTCTTCTTCTGCGGCAAGCTCTTGGATGGATTTACCAGACGCCTGAAGTTCGGCCTCTTCCTGGGAACGCGCAACATTCAGCATGATCTTGGCGTCGACTTCAGGGTGCAGGCTGACGGACAGTTCGTGCAGGCCCAGTTCTTTGATCGGCGCCACCAGCGACACCTGTTTGCGATCAATCGAAAACCCGGCTTCTGTCACGGCATCTGATGCATCGCGGGTCGTGACCGAACCGTAAAGCGCGCCTGAGTCAGAGGCGGAACGAATCACAATGAACTGCTGACCGTCCAGACGTTCAGCCAATGCATCAGCTTCTTTCTTAGTCTCAAGATTGCGTGCTTCCAGTTGGGCTTTCTGCTCTTCGAACTGCTTCACATTGGCATCCGACGCCGTCAGCGCCTTGCCCTGTGGCAGCAGAAAGTTACGGGCATAGCCCGGTTTGACGTCAACGACATCGCCCATCTGGCCCAGTTTGGCCACGCGTTCCAAAAGGATGACTTGCATGTCTTTCTCCTTACTTCACAGCGTATGGCAACAGGGCCAGGAAGCGCGCGCGTTTGATAGCACGGGCCAGCTCACGCTGTTTTTTGGCAGACACCGCAGTGATACGGCTTGGAACGATTTTACCACGTTCCGAGATGTAGCGTTGCAGCAGACGTGTATCTTTATAATCGATCTTTGGCGCATTTTCACCCGAGAAGGGGCAAACTTTGCGACGGCGGAAAAATGGTTTTGCAGCCATGATTTAGCTCCTTCTTAGCGGGGTCTGCGTTCACCGCGGTCGCGGTCGTCACGTTTTTGCATCTGAACAGATGGACCTTCGACGTGTTCATGTACTTTGATCGTCAGAACGCGCATCACATCTTCATGCAGGCGCATCAGGCGTTCCATTTCCTGCACAGCAGGCGCAGGGGCATCTGTTTTCAGAAATGCATAATGGCCCTTGCGGTTCTTGTTGATCTTGTAGGCCATCGTCTTGACGCCCCAGTATTCGCTTTCAATAAGCTTCCCGCCGTTGTCGGACAGGACAGTGCCAAAGTGTTCAATCAGACCCTCGGCTTGCGTGTTGGACAAGTCCTGACGCGAAATAAAAACATGCTCATATAGCGGCATGCGATCTCCAGTTCTATCTAGGCGCACTTCAAAGGGGGGCTTTCGTCTTCCACGCCCACCCACGAGAGGTCACGCGATTCACATCCTGTGGAAGAAGCCGCGCTATCGCATAGTCCGCGAAATTTCGCAAGAGCGCCCTACTGTTGTCGTATTTGACGGTAGGTTAAAGCGCGATAGAATATTGATCATATGGCTGCCGAGGGAGCAGGACGATGGCGAAAACAGACGGCGACACCACAGGTTTTACAGTCGAAGAGGCACCTTGGGGTTATACGATTCGCGCTAATTTTAAAGAAGCATGGGTTGCAATCGCATTGCAGGTGGCTTCCTGGGCATTCGCCACAGCATGTATTTTGGCAAGCGTTGCACTTTGGTTTGCGCCCAGCACAACAACCGGACCTTATGTTGTTTATATAAAGTTCGGCACATCCGTCCTGCTGGCAACATTGGGCATGTTGCTGCTGTCATATTCGGTTCGCGGCAGGCAATCAGAATTTCAGGTGGATACGAAAAAGGGTGAAATCCGTGAGGTTGTGCCAAACAAATCGGGCGCCCCGACAGAGCTGAGCTGCTATGATTTTCGTGATCTAAACGACGTTATAATTCGGCAAATTCAGCAAAACAGCAAAGCAGAGACACTTTTACTAAGCTACAAGAACGGCATGCATTTTGTTCCGTTGGTGTCGGGATCACAGCACATTCTGGAAAATCTAAAGGATCGCATTCTGGCTGATCTGGCGGTACCGGAAACGCCGAAACCATCTTTCCAGAAAACCAGCATCAGAACCAGACTTTTCGGACAAAGCAAAGATATCTCGGACGCAGCTTAGCTTTCCGTCACAAGCTGATATTCCCGCAATTCATCTGCGGTCAGTATGTAAATCTCGTCCGGTGGGGTCAGCAGCGCGGGTTGCATCAGTTTCAGGCTGATGCCCATTTCATCCAGATACGTCATGACTTCACCCTGACCGCGCTGAATGTCTTCGACCGCGATAAAGGCAGGCAACATGGTATTTTCGCCAAAGTAGTGCTGGTGTACCCCGATATAACCGGTCTGCGCTGTGCGCCGGTCGGTACCGCCCGCAAATACATAAGGACAAGCCGACAGACAGATGTGTTCAGCATCGACACTTGTTTCGAAACCGCGGTCACGGATCACGCGTCCAATTTGCAGAGCATCCGACACAGACCCACCCGGACTATGCAGCGAAATTATCGTTGGCGCGTTCAGTTGTTCCTGCAGGTAGGTTTCAAATCGTTGCGCATCGCCCGGCGCGATTTGGCCGGTCAGACGTAACAGGTCGCCATTACGTTCGAACTGCAATCTAGCGGCCATCGGCCCGACATCCGGTCCGGTGTAGGGCGTAACCGGTGCCCGTGACGGTTGATATCGCCGGGTCTGATCGCCAGGTGCAATGGGGCGTTCAAGCGTCGGCGCGCGCGACGGAAAACTAAGCGAAATCGATGATCGCATCAGATCCCCAAGGACCAGAAAAGCAGCAATTCCAAGCTGAACAAACAGCATAAACTTGATGGCCATCAAGGTTGATGACTTTGGTTTCTTGACGGCCTTGGCGTCAGCGTTGCTCACCTTTTCGACCCTGACGGCAGCGTTTCAATCGCGGCGGGTTTTGGACCAACCGCATCCTCCGGATCGATCCGACGTTCTCTATCTTCGATGTCCAGTGTTTCGCCGTCGATATCCATCAGCGCCGCGCGCGCCACACGTAATTCAGCCAAAGTCATCGAATCTTCCAGGCTGACATCGCCCCGCCCGGCCCGAATAGCCGCTTGCGTAATAGTCAGGATAAAGACCAAAACCGCTGGAAGCAGGTCGATTGCAATTGCCCCCGCCCAGCTTGGTACAAAGTTTGCGGCGTATTTGATAACCGCATCGGCTGTTGAGATTGGGGTATAAACAGGTTCAACCGGTGTAGGCATGGCCATGACCTCTTGTGCTGCGACGCGCAGTGTATCAGCCCGCTGTGACAATACCTCAAGTACAGATGTGATCGTTGCGGCCTGATCAGATCGGTTCGCATCTGTTGCACCATCCAACTGCGGCAGCACGACCGAAGCCGACAAGTCCTGCGCCGCGCGTTCAACCAGCGGTGCGACCGATAGCTGCCTGATCTGTGTGATGACACCCGCCAAACGCACGGCCTCTTCGGAAAATTCAACGGATCGCGCCTCAACCGGGCCGGGTTCAACTGTTAGCGCGCGCATACGGCTTAGGATCAGGTTACCCTCGGCGAAAGATGTATCAATCAGCGGTCCCTGACTGGCGATCTGGTTTTCAAGTGTCTGCAGTTCCTGAGATTTCTGGCGAAGAACGCGAAAAACCGCACCGCGACCAGCCAAACCGGATAGATTTCCGGTTGCTTCCAGTTCCGACAAATCCTCAAAGCTTTGGCGTGCACGGGCAACGTCACGCTCTAAACCCTGCGCCGCGATGGCAATCGCATTCGCCTGTTCAAGTGATTGCTGATAGTCCTGCACAGTTCTGGCCAGATGCTGTTCGACAGCCGCAGCGCCAGCCAAAGCCGCAGCGTTCAACCAAGACGACATCGCAATAATCGCGCCACATCCGAGCAACATCGACAAAAACAGCCCCACCCGCGCCCTGGCGGTGCGAACGGCAGGCAGAAGGCGTATCAGGAAGGACCAGAAAACAAATATGCCAACCGAAACGGCAATCGAATAGGCCATCGCGGCAAAAAAGGACAATGCCCCGTTGTCGTCCAACAGCGACGACACACCCAGATAGGTATAGATGCCGGATGCAACAGCCAGAACACCCAAGGCGGCACCGGTAAAGGTATCAAGCCAACTTAGATGGCCTTCCAGTTCTTTGGCGTAGCGCAAACCCTGCGATCTGACATGGTCATGATACTTTTCCGACACTGGCACAGTCCTTTGATCATTGATCCTTGGACTTTATGCGGGTGAAACCACCGCAGTGTAAATGCCGTTGTTAAAACCTGATCAGGCTGGGCTGCTGGCGACAGGTTGCAAAAGATCGACTGGCAGACCCTGGCCAGCGATGATGCGTTCCGCCAATTGCGTAATCGCTTGTGTCTGGCGTGGATCGGTCGAGGCCGACGCGACATCTTTCAATATCTGGCCAATAGCCGCAGGATCGGCATTTTGTGCCGTTCGCAAACCTTGCGCAATCGCCGCAGCCAAAGCCCCGATCTGAGTATTGCGCAACGCATCGTCAACGTTTTCGGCCAGGATCTGCTGCAACGCTGTGTTTGTTGCGGCACGGCAGACAGCCGCATCTTGACTACAAGCGGTCTGAACGGCAGCTGCATCAAACTGCAAAGCCTGCGCATGCAAAACGGTTGCAGTCAGGCAAAACCAAACGACAACAACAGCAATGACACGTTGCATTCCAAACATCCCTTTTGACGTCGCAGTCTGTGCGATGCTGTTACCATAAAGAAACTTTGGTTTATCGTTTATTAACGGTTCGGAAGGCAAAAGGTTAAAGCTTTAACGATTTACCCGAGTCATGAAACGCGCACTTCTTATATCACTGACACTGTTTTTCACGACCACAGCTGCTGTCCAGCTTTGGGCCGAGTTGTCAACCGTTCAGTTTTCGAATGCAAATAAACAGACCGATTTTTCAGCGCTTCTTTCATCGGTTCCACCTGTTCCACCGTCTGTCCGTGGCCGCTATCAGATCCTGCAGACCTGTGATACCGCATTGAACGGGCCATTCGGGCAGCTTCAAAGCACCGCCTGGCGGGCCCAGATCGGGCAGCACTGCCTGATTACCGCCAATAATATATTGCGACAGACGCCCCAGTTTTCCTTTGCACATCTGATCGTCGCCAGCGCTGAAGCCGACAGAAATAACATCAATGCAGCGCGGGCTGCGTTGCAATCATCCCAGACGCATGCCCCCTATCAAGCGTGGCTGATCGAAAGGCGCATCCAGCTACAGTTCGAAGCCGGTCACCTGACGAAAGAGGAGCTTGAAGGGCTTTTGCTGACCGCCCGCGGCCCCAGTATCTTAGCGGCACGCTATGCCGCTGACCCGAATATCAGAGCGGTTATTCTTGCGGTACTTCGCCAGATATCACCGCAATCGCAAAAGCGCTTTCTGGATCAGATCAAGGCGCATGCGGGATGAATCACACCGTTCCGCACCCCGATCAAAACATCCTGCAACGACAACCGACTGACCGGCTGGCATCCATTCAGATCTGGTCTCTGATCGGTTTGATCCTGCTGGTCCCGCTTCCACTGGCCAGCAACAGGCCCATTTTTTGGCTGTCCTGCAGTGTACTGGTTGGGTTCATCACGCTGCTTCATTTCATTTTGTCGACCAAACACAGTGCGCCTTTTCGTATTGTGAAGGACCACACAATCCTGTCGATCCTGACCATTCTGTTTTTGATATCAGCTGCGGTACATAGCCAGTTTTCAAGCATAGTAAGCGAGGCCAGCCAGCTGGGCATGATCCGCCTGATCACCTACACCCTGTTTTTTGCGATGATCTATCAGGTCTGCAATCACCAAAAACCGCGCGACATGATCATTTGGACTGTTTTTCTGGCCGGTTTGCTACAAGCCCTATTGGCGATTATCGCATTGGTTTTGCTGAGTGATGCAGCACTTTGGGGCGAAAAAATCGCCTATAAGGGTGCCGCCACAGGAACATTCATCAATCGTAACGCCTTGGCCATGTTTCTTGGCATCAGTCTGATGGCAGGTTTGGCCATTGTGACGCGCTATCGCTCCGACAGCCGCATGCTATCCCTGACAGGGCTTGAGGTCATCGCGATCTGGTTTGCGCTGGGCCTTGTTCTGATCACCTTGATCACCACCCAATCCCGCACTGGTGTTGCCGTGGCCCTTCTGGGTTTTGTTTTTTACATTGCTAACTCAACTCAGAAATCGAGAAGTTTTTTCGAACCAACCGCACTGATGGGCGCTGTGATTGCAGTACTGACACTGATGGTGTTTGGGGCTGGCGTCATAACACGTGGCATGTTCTGGCAGGCAGATGGGGTTGATCGCATCCAGCTTTACAGTCAGATCATTCAAGCCACGGTCGAACGCCCCCTGACGGGATACGGTCTGGACAGTTTCCGTCTGGCTTTTGAGCAGTTTCATCGCCCACCCCTGACATCGGAACTGGTCTGGGAATACGGCCATTCGACCTATCTGACCCATTGGTTTGAGTTCGGCGTCATCATTGGCTCACTTCCTGTATGTCTTGGCATAGCTTTAGCTGTCGGTTTGGTCCGAAATAGACAAAACCCCTTGGCCAAGGCTGCATTGGCGGCGCTTTTGATGTGCGCAGTCCATGCCACAGTCGACTTTGCACTTGAGATGCCAGCGAACGTGTTCCTATTGCTGGCTTTGCTTGCAGTCGGATTGTCTGACACCCCGAAACGGAAAGCATAAATGGCACTGACAGCATTCAAACAGTTTCTGAAATTTGAAACGGCGGAACCGCGATGCAGGATGGTCATTCCGACTATCACACAACCGATCTATGCCATCGGCGACATCCATGGGCGTTTGGATCTGTACCGCGCCCTGGAACGCTGGATCCTTGCTGATCTGCGCAAATCCGGTGGCGTCGGGTTGATTGTAGCCCTGGGTGATATCGTCGATCGCGGGCCAAGCACTGCACAGTTAATTGAACTGTTTGCAGCTGGCAGCGCTGATAACGTTCGCAAGGTCTGCCTTTTGGGCAACCACGAACGGATGATGTTGGATTTCCTGAAGTCGCCATCCATGGCATCGGACTGGCTTAGCTTCGGGGGGTGGCAGACGTTGATGTCCTATGGCATCAAGCCAACGACCGGTATGACCGATGCGCAACTGAAAGAAGCGGTCAGTACGCAGATTCCGGCGCATCACATCGATTTTCTGAAAAGCATGCCAATCTCGCTTCACGCGGGCGACTATTTTCTGTCACATGCGGGGGCGGACAAGCGCTATGGGCTAGAGGATCAACCCGAAGACGTTCTGCTTTGGGGGCGCAGTCAGCCATCGCATCCCGACGCGGTGGTGGTGCATGGGCATCGCACAGTTGAACAGGCCAAACATTTCGGCAGCCGCATTGCGCTGGATACGAATGCCTATGCCAGCGACGTGCTAAGCGCCGTCAGGCTGGGTCCCGACACCACAACACTTTTCATGGAAACGGCGCGCAAGCAGCCGCGCACGATCAAGGAGTGATCCATGTTGGATACTGAACTAAGCCTCAAGGATATCTTTGGTATTCTCAGACGGCAGATACGGCTGATCGGGCTGGTTGTGTTTATCGGCTTGTGCTGCGCGTTGGCGTATTTGTTAGCCTCGACACCGGTTTATCGCGCGACGGCTTTGGTTCTGGTCGACCCGCAAAAACGCGACATTCTGGATCCAGGCCGTCAGCAAAGTGTTTCTGGGTCGACCGAAAACGCAAGGGTTGACAGCGAAGTTGAAATTCTGCGATCTTCGGCAACCGCGCTTGCGACCATAAGACAAACCAATCTGGTCAACGATCCTGAGTTCGGCCCACAACTGTCGACCCGCGAAAAACTGCTGCGTTCGGTGGGTATTGAACCCGAAGTCAATGAAAACCCCGATGATCTTGTGCAGGGTGTTTTGGCGCGCTTTCAGAACGCCATCACGATCAAACGACGAGGGCTGACCTATCTGATTTCGGTTTCGGTCGATGCCAAAGACCCAGAGCGTGCCGCGCATTTAGCCAATGCCGTTTCACAGAATTATATAAATCAGCAACTTCAGACCAAAATCGCCGCATCACTGACCGCACGGGATGCGCTTCAGGCACAAAGTGACAATGCCCGCGACAGGCTGGCGCGGTCCGAAGACGCTCTGGATCTGTTCATTTCCCAGAACATTGATCGGCTTGAAGCGGAAAACGGAACTGATGAAATCAGCCTGCTGCGCCAGCAGTTGAATACCGTCAGCCAGAGCAGACTGGCGTCCGAGGTTCAAGCGGCGTCGGCCCAGGCCGCCCTTAGCGTGCAGGATTGGTCGACCCTTTCTGAAACTCTGGGGGATGAAGCCATCCGGTCACTGGCATTGCAGCGGCAACAGCTGCAAGATCGGCTGGCCGGACGTGATCCGTCAGATATGACAACGGCGGATCTTAGTGCTGAAATCCTGCGGCTTGAACAATCGCTGCAATACCGCGCGCTGAACGGGATTGAGACCCTAAAAACAGAAATCGCCAGTTTTGATCAATCCGTCGATCAACTTCAGGGGCAAATCCGGCAGACCCTTCTGCAGGGACAAATGTCGTCTGATACAATTGCGCAGGTTTTCACTCTGCAGCAGGAAGCCAGCATCGCACGGCGTCAATATCAAAACCTGCTATCCCGGTTGCGTGATCTTGAGGCGCAGGCGGCTTTGCAGATCGCCGACAGTCAGGTTGTTTCCGAGGCGCTGCCGCCCACCAAACCCATCAGTCCGAACACTCGACTGACGCTTGCTTTTGCCATTGTTGCGGCGCTGGGTATTGGATTGGCGCTGGCGCTTTTGAACGAATACCACGTCGGTGGGGTTGGATCGGCCGCGCAGCTGAAAAACGTGACCCGATCCAGCCAGGTTATCCGCCTGCCCGCACTGACTGGCAAATCAGTGCCTGGCGATCAGATCATCGATGCGCCGCTATCAGCCTATGCCGAAGCGATGCGCCGCCTGCGTGCGGAACTAGACATCAGCTTGCATAATAAAAAAGGCGCCAAAGTGATCTTGGTGACCTCTGCGATTCCGTCCGAGGGCAAGACGTCGACAGCCTTGGCGCTGGCGCGGACCTGTGCACTGGCGGGGCAGGATACTCTGCTGATCGACTGCGATCTGCGTAAACCCAGCCTGCATCAGCAGCTTGGGCGCACACCCGACAGTGGTTTCATGCAATATCTGCAAGATCCCAAATCGAATGGCGGCGATTATCCCGAGTTCTATCAACGTGATGCGCGCAGCCCCGCCGCCGTGATTATGGGGTGTGGTCAAAGCGATGTGCCAACCGATCAACTGCTAAGCTCGGGTGTTTTTGAAAAGCTGATCCATGATGCCAAAAAGGTAACGGACGTCATCATTCTGGACAGTGCGCCACTGCTATCGGTTGTCGATACCCGCTATATCGCCCGGCACGCAGATGCGATCGTTATGTCGGTGCGTCATGCCAGCACGCCGCAATCCGACGTGCGGATGGCGATGAACGAACTGATGCAAGTGATCGAACCCGATGTGCCCGTGATCAGCGTTCTGAACGTCGAGGACGCGAAACGCGACATGCACCGGACGTACGGATACTACGTGGATCAGGCCGCTTAACTGATTAAAGGTCTAAAAGCTGCCGGTTATCGCGCAAGCGGTCCATCGTTCTGACCAGTTCGGCACTGATGCCGGGTTCAGACAGCGCATGACCAGCGCGCGGGATCACACGCAGTTCACTTGTCGGCCAGGCCTGCGCCAGATTCCACGCTGAAATCGGCGGGCAGATCATGTCCAGTCGGCCTTGAACGATACAGCCCGGAACATCCCGTATTCTATCAATCTGCCGGATGATCTGATTATCGCATTCCAGAAAACCACCGTTGATAAAATAGTGGTTTTCCAATCGCGCAAAGGCCCGCGCATAATCCGCGGGGCTTTCACCGCGAAATCCGTCGTTGTTGATGGACGCCAGTGCATTTTCCCAAGCGGCCCAGGCACGCGCGCACCGCGTTTCCAGCATCATATCGCCTGAAAAAAGGCGGCGGTTATAGGCCAGTATCAGATCATCGCGTTCGTCTTTGGGAATTGGCTGCAGGAAACGGTCCCATAGATCAGGATAAAAGTTCCCGGCACCACCGCCATAAAACCACTCAAGTTCATTACGGGTCATCAAAAAGACACCGCGCAACGCCAGATAAGCGGCCCGGTCGGGATGCGACTGCGCGTAAAGTAGCGACAGCGTTGCACCCCAACTGCCCCCGAAAACGATCCATCGTTCAATATTCAGAACCTGTCGGATCTGTTCAATATCGTTTATCAGATCCCAGGTTGTGTTGTTTTCGATGCTGGCGTGGGGTCTGGACCGCCCGCAGCCGCGCTGATCAAACAGGATGATCCGATAATGCGAAGGATCAAAATAGCGCCGCATGGCGGGGCTGCAGCCCCCACCTGGACCGCCGTGCAGCACGACAACCGGAACCCCATCGGGATTACCGCATTGTTCCACATACAGCCGGTGCCCGCCGTCGACTGCCAACATCCGTTGATCAAACGGATCAATCAGTGGATAAAGATACTGGCTTGCGCGTTTATGGTCTGCGTTTTTGTCCATAACTGACCTATATAAGGCCTAAACGTTTTCCGCCACAGGAACTGAGCGAAAGGAACAGAAAGAATGCAAGCTGCTGAAAGCACTGTTGATCAGTCCGAAATTGCCAAGTTCGAAGCCATGGCTGCCGAATGGTGGGATCCCAATGGAAAATTCAAACCGCTTCATATGCTGAACCCCTGTCGGTTGGACTATATCACCAAACAGATTTCGGTGGATTTCAAACGTGATCTGGATGCCGATAAGCCGTTTGAGGGGCTTAGGTTGCTGGATATCGGTTGCGGCGGCGGGCTTTTGTCGGAACCGATGGCGCGTTTGGGTGCATCTGTTGTCGGCGCAGATGCGGCCGAACGCAACATTCCTGTTGCCCGTGTTCACGCCGAACAATCAGGTCTGGACATTGATTATCGGCACACAACCGCAGAGGCGCTGGTCGAAGAGGCTGAAAAATTCGATGTCGTTTTGAACATGGAGGTTGTCGAGCATGTGGCCGATCCATTGGCCTATCTGACGGCCTGCCAGCGCCTTTTGAAACCAGGCGGTCTGCACATTTGCTCGACCATCAACCGTAATCCCAAAAGCTTTGCGGCTGCTATCGTTGGGGCGGAATATGTCATGCGATGGTTGCCCAAGGGCACGCATGAATGGCAAAAATTCATCACGCCGGACGAACTGTTCGAATTGCTGAAGAAAGCGGGCCTTGACCCCGTTGATCGCAAGGGTTTTGTGTTCAACCCCATCACCTGGAGCTGGAAGATATCCGAACGGGACACCAGCGTGAATTACGTGACCGCCAGTGTAAAACCGCTTTAACCCTGTTCGCCCAGTTTGATCCTGAGTTCGCGCAACAACGGTATGGCCGCGCGGACCCGATCAGGCCCGATATCTTTTACAACTTCGGCGATCAGGGGTGTGATTGCCTGTAAAGCCGCGTCGCGTGCCGACCGGCCAGCAGGACTGATAGCCACCATTTTGCGCCGCGCATCATCCCAGTCGGGCCGGATGTGAACAAAACCAGACAGCTCTAGCTTGCTAAGGGTGTTCGTCATGGCGCCGCGTGTGACATGAAATATGCCCGCCAGCTGAGCAGGCGTTTTTTCGGACCCGGTATGCGCCAGATGATTGAGCACCGAAAAATGCGAAAGCTCCATTCCTTTTGGCAAAACCTTTGACACCCGGTTGCGGGCCAGCTGGTCGGCGGTCAGGATTTCACTGAATAAAGACGCGGCCAGCGCGTCATTCTGGTCTGTCATCAGGGCCCTTCAAACGATCGGTCATGGGTTAAAGATGGAATACGCTTCCGCGCTTTTGCCACGTCTTCCATGTCCAGATCAATCAAGGTAACCCCGGTTTCCGTGCCGGCATCCGCCAAAACATCGCCCCAAGGCGAAATTGCCATGCTGTGCCCATATGTTTTGCGACCCTTGTGCTGGCCGATCTGCGCCGGTGCCAGAACAAAACACCCCGTTTCAATCGCCCGCGCCCGCAGCAGCGTTTCCCAGTGCGCGGCACCGGTCACAGGCGAAAAAGCAGAAGGCACAGTGATAATCTGCGCGCCTGCTTGCGCCAGGGTTCGATAAAGATGCGGGAAGCGGATGTCATAGCAGATCGTCATGCCAACCCGCCCAAAAGGTGTAACTGCCAAAGTGGCCGACTGACCGGGGCGGTATCCTTTGGATTCCTGATAACTTTCATCCTTTGATAGCTGAACATCAAACATATGTATCTTATCGTACCGTGTGGCGATATCACCCGTTGGCGAAATCAGAAAAGATCGGTTCGCGAACCGACCATCAGGGTCGTCGGTCTTCAACGCCAGTGATCCAATCAGAAGCCATATGCCCAGTCGTGCTGCATCCTCGCGCAAGGCACTTAGCGTCAGATCATGCTGTTCAGACGACAAGACATCCGTTTGACGGGCACGGCTGGTCGATACACAGTTCGTCACTTCCGGCGTCAGAATAAATTCGGCGCCCGAACCGTGCGCGCGCTCTATAAGTTGTTGCGTCACAGGCAGATTTTCCGCGGGATCGTCCCCCGAATTCAACTGAAGAAGAGCAACCTTCACCACCTATGCCGCCAAAAGCGCATCCAGCTTGCCCGCCCGTTCAAGGGCATAAAGATCATCGCAGCCGCCAACATGCGTTTCACCGACAAAGATTTGCGGCACCGTATGCCGACCATGGGCGCGCTGCATCATTTCAGCCTTGCGCGGAGGATCGGCCAGAACATCATACTCGGCAAAGCTGACGCCCTTTTCATCCAAAAGCCGTTTCGCCGCATGACAGAAACCGCAAAGTGGCGATGTATACATTTCAACCGATTTCATCAAAGACTCCGTTTTCCGTGTTATCCTTGATTTAGGTGTCTTTTGCCACCCGCGCCAGTACCAGAACGGAAACGTCCGATGCACCGGCTGCATAGCAGGCCTCGGTCGCGGCAGCCAAAGTGGCACCTGACGTCATGACATCATCAACCAAAAGCACCGGACGATCCTGCACCCGATTGACGCGTTTGCTGTGGATGTGGATGGCGTCTGACAGAATATCGAACCGTTCTTCAACCGAAACGCCCTCCAAAGGGCGGGTACGTTTGCGTCGGATCAAAAGATCGGGACAGTATTCCAGCGACAAATGGCGCGCGGCACGGTGGGCCAGCAAGGCAGACTGGTTATATCGCCGCATCAAAAGGCGTTGCCAATGCAGGGGGACCGGTGTGACCAACATATCGGGTTGTACCAGATCCCACGCAACCCGCGCCATCCATTCACCAGCCGGGCGGGCCAGATCGGTGCGATCTGCATGTTTCAACTGCAACACCATCTTGCGACCGTTGCCCTTGTACAGCATGGCCGCACGACCGTGGCTCCATGGCCGGGCAGTTTTGATGCAGTCGTCACATAAAATGTCTTCCTCGGCCTCACCTGGCAAAGGCACGCCGCATTTGTCGCAGGTCGCACCGCCAATGAACGCCGTGTCGCCCCAGCACTTTCCGCATAATGCAAAGTCACTTTCTGTCATTTCATCACAGGTCAGACACTGTGACGGATAAATCAGTTTCAAAGCGGTTTGCATCTGGCGGCAGCCTTTCTAAGTTATGCACCATGACCCAGCCACCTGCCCTGACAGATACCGTCGCCTTGCGGCGCAACCGGACCCAACGCCTGAACCCCACGGCGCTTTTCCTGCATGAAGAGGCAGCTTTCGAACTTAAGGAAAGACTCAACGAGGTTAATAGAGACTTTAAAAACGCGGCCCTTGTCGCACCTTTTTCGAATATCTGGGCTGAGGCCTTTCCAAATCATCAGATCGTCCCGGATTCCGAGGTGCTTGATCTGACCGAAGCCACCCATGATCTGATCATCCACGCCATGTCCCTTCATTGGGCCAATGACCCCGTCGGTCAGTTGATCCAATGTCGCCGTGCCTTGAAGCCGGATGGGTTGCTGTTGGCGATATTTCCGGGCGGTCGGACGTTGAACGAGCTTCGAACGGTTTTCACAGCGGCCGAGGTTCAGGTCACCGGCGGCTTATCCCCCCGCATCGCGCCGATGCCCGAAATTCGGTCTGTCGGATCACTATTGCAACGCGCAGGTCTTGCGCTGCCCGTGGCCGACAGCGTTCAGATAAACACCAGCTATCCTGATTTGCACGGGCTGATGGCGGATTTACGTGGCATGGGTGAGGCAAACGCGCTGTCCGCACGCCCCAAAACCATGACCCGTCGCGCCCTTTTTACCGAGGCTGACCGACTCTATCGCGATCAGTTCAGCGACAGCGATGGGCGATTGAAGGTCACTTTTGAACTGATATGTCTGACAGGCTGGGCGCCCGATGCCAGCCAGCCGCAACCCCTTCGCCCCGGATCGGCCACCAGTCGTTTGGCTGACGCTTTGGGCACCCGCGAAAGCCCCGCCGGCGAAAAGGTGCGCCCAGGTTAATTTGACCTTCGCCCAAAAGCGTATATCTGGCTTTGCAAGGGACAACGCGTTACAGATACAGGAATTATGATGTTGGATGCAAAATCAGGTGTGACGATCGCTGATGACGATATGAACCAGGCAAAGTGCCCGGTACATGCGCCTGATGATCATCCCAAAATTCGTGGTGAAAAGATTGGTGTTCTGCTGGCCAATCTGGGAACGCCGGATAATTACGACTATTGGTCCATGCGCCGCTATCTGAATGAATTCCTGTCAGATCGTCGCGTGATCGATTATAGCCCATGGATCTGGCAGCCGCTGCTTCAGCTGATTATTCTGACGAAACGGCCATTTTCCAGCGGTGCGGCCTATAAGTCGATCTGGAATGAAGAGGCCGGTGAAAGCCCGCTGATGACAATCACCAAGGCCCAGACCGTGAAGGTCAAGGCCAGGATGGCGCAGCAATATGGCAATGACGTCATGGTCGATTTCTGCATGCGCTATGGCAATCCGTCGACCAAATCAAAAGTGCGTGCGATGATCGACGCAGGCTGCCGCAAGATCCTGTTTTTCCCGCTTTATCCGCACTACGCTGGGGCGACCTCAGCCACGGCCAACGACCAGTTTTTCAGGTCATTGATGGATGAAAAATGGCAACCGACAACGCGAACGGTGCCGGCCTATTACGAACATCCGCTTTATATTGAAGCCTTGGCAGAATCTGTCGAACGCAGCTATGCGGATATGGACGAAAAGCCGGATATTCTAGTCTGTTCCTACCACGGTGTGCCGCAACGATACCTGATGGAAGGTGATCCCTATCACTGCCAATGTCAGAAAACGACACGGCTATTGAAAGAACGTCTGGGCTGGGAAGATACCCAAATTACAACAACATTTCAGTCACGCTTTGGCCCGGAAGAGTGGCTGAAACCCTATACAGTTGAAGAAGTCGCGCGTCTGGCAGAAACCGGCAAGAAACGCATTGCTGTTATTGCGCCCGCGTTCTCGGCCGATTGCATCGAAACGCTGGAAGAGATCAACGAAGAGATCAAGGAAAGCTTTGAAGAGGCCGGGGGTGAACATTTCACCTATATTCCGTGCCTGAACGACGATGATGCGCATATCAAAGCACTTTGCAGTGTCATTGATGACAATCTGAAAGGCTGGATAGACTGAAAAAGCGGCCGTTTTGGCCGCTTTCCTCAGATCAGAAGCACCTGTGTCCCAACTTTGGACAGCGTGTAAAGTTCTGATATATGTTCATTATAAAGGCCCACACAGCCGTTTGATGAACGGCGACCGATCTTTCGCGTATCATGCGTTCCGTGAATCCGGTAAAATGTCCAGGATAAATACAGCGCGTGTGTTCCCATAGGATTGTCTGGGCCAGGTGGTACAAAATCCGGCCATTCCGGGTTGCGCTTTTTCATTGATGGTGTCGGGCGCCAGCTTGGGCCCTCGACCTTACGGACAATAGACGTGCGACCACGGCGCGTCAGTTCTTCGCTGACAGGCACACTTGTTGGGTACAGTTTATAGACGCTTTCATCTTCGGACCAGAAATGAAGAGCACGGGACGTGATATCAACCAGCACAGCACCGTTTTTCAGATCCGAGAAGTAAGGACGCCAATCCAAAGAGCGGAAGCTTGATATATTACGGCGAATTGTACTGGAAATATCGCTTTCAAATTGAGTCGAATTCTGGTTTTGCGCAATCGCAGGTGCCGCAACGCAGGCCGCTGTTGCTGCCAGAAACGTACGGCGACTGAAAGAATTTTTTCTTGTTTTGTTCATTTATGGCCCCGGTTTGCAGATTCGCTATCAAGCATAGCATAAGATATGGTTAGAATGCCGCAGTCGCAAATCAAACGCTTGTTAGATACACAAGTTCCGCAGATGTGGGGTTGAACAGCAACGCAGTTGCGATAAATCGGGGCAGTCAATACGCGGGTTATAAAAAATGAAAAGACTTTTTCCTGTTTTTCTTGCACTCAGTCTAGCGATTTCTGGCTGTAGCACAGTTACACCCCCTGCGGTTGGCTCGGACGGTAAACCTTTACCGCAGATTTATCGCATATCTCCTTTGGATCGTGCACAAATTCAGTTCCGCATGCTGGATTCGGTGAACGCACTGCGAAGTGCTGCGGGCGCGCCCGCGGTTGAACTGAATGCGAAACTGAACGCCGCTGCCGCAACGCATTCACGTGATATGTCAGTACAAAACCGGCCGTGGCACTTTGGGTCGGATGGATCATCACCGTTGGATCGTGTCCAACGTGTCGGATACCGCGGTACGTTAACCGGCGAAAATATATCGGAAACCTATGAGACTGAGCTGGAAACACTGGCCGCCTGGATGGAAAAACCCGATACTCGCCGTGTTATTCTGGACAGCGAGGCTGATGAAATGGGCTTTTCCTGGCATCAGGACCGCGGCGGAAAAATCTGGTGGACGCTGGTCATGGGCCGCAGCAATCCTTAAGGCATGATCCTGATAGGCGTGCCGTCTCGCACCATCGCATAGATATCTTCCATTTCGCGATCCGTCACAGCGATACATCCCCAGGTCCAGTCACGGCCGGGTCGCTTGTAAATCGGACCGCGTCCGTGGATAAATATATCGCCCCCGGGATCCTGACCCAGAGCTTCAGCTTCGGCAATGTCTTGTTCGTTGGGATAGGAAATACCTAAAGACAGGTGAAAATCACTGTTCGGATTGCGCCGGTCAATGATGTAGTCACCTTCGGGCGTTCGACCGTCGCCTTCGATAACCTTGTCACCCGCTGGTGCGAACCCCAGGTCGATATCATAGCTTTTCAGAACATCGCCGTGGTGCATCAGATACATTTTGCGTTCAGACTTTAGCACATAGATCTGGGTCACCTCAGGACCGTTATAGGTTCTAAATTTGCTGGCACATGCCGCAAGCACAACAAGTCCGATAACAACAAGAAAATACTTCAAAGCCCGCATAAGGTTTATGTGCCCGATATTTATTAACAGCCCCTTACGATAATTCAGTGTTTTCACAAAGCGGATTTTTGCCAGTCACTTGTCTGAAAGCCTTTTTTCTATGGCGTCCAGACGCGCCAGAACCTGATCGCGATAGGCATCTGTTCGTTCATTTTCTTCCTGAGAATGCGCATCCTGCATCGAGTTGACGATCAGACCGACCAACAGGTTCACAACTGCGAACGTCGTCACCATGATGAAGGGGACGAAGAATGCCCAGGCATATGGAAAGACTTCCATCACGGGACGCACAATGCCCATCGACCAGCTTTCAAGAGTCATGATCTGAAAAAGCGAATAGGCCGATTTTCCTAGGCTGCCGAACCACTCTAGCAGTTGTGCATGGTGCTGCGGCGTACAGGTTGCGATACCCAAATCAAGGCATCCATTGCCAAAAAGCTTGGTGGCCATGACGGCCCCGATATAAAAGATAATGCCCATCAGCAAAAAGACCGAACCCATCCCAGGAAGTGCGCTGATAAAGCCTTCGACCACACGCCGCAGCCTGGGGGTGGCCGATATCACGCGCAGAACCCGCAGAATACGCAACGCCCGCAAGACGCTGAAGGTCTGCGCACCGGGCACCAGGGCAATTCCGACAATCACGAAATCAAACAGATTCCATCCCGATTTGAAAAACCGCCAGCTGTGTGCAACCAGTTTCAGCGCGATTTCGACAACAAACACGGCCAGACAGATGCGATCCAGCGTCAGGATAAGCGTACCAAAACGGTCCATGATGGGTTTTGATGTTTCCATCCCCAAAATCACGGCATTGAACAGAATGACACCAATGACTGTGTTGCGTACAATGGGTTTTTCCAGCCAAACGGCTAGTTTTTCTCTTAAGGTCATCATTATCCCCGATATACCGGCGCAGATATCGTGGTTTCGCGGCAATGCAGCAAGACTACAGGGCAGGAAAATTTAAAAACGCACCTCACTGCGGCTTTAATACACAGCATTCCATCAGGATCTGTTTGAAAAAACAGCGACAAGCTCAATATGCGTTGACCATCTGAACTGATCCACGACATGCAGATCACCAAGATTGTAGCCGCCCGCCACCAACATGGCCGCATCTCTGGCAAAGGTCACAGGATTACAGGAAACATAGCAAATCTTGCCAATTTTGCTTTTGATCAGTTCAGTGACCTGTGCTTCCGCCCCCGCGCGCGGGGGATCAATGACAGCGGCATCATATGGGGCCAGTTCGTCAGGTAGAACTGGCCGACGAAACAAATCACGGTCCTCGGTCGTAACTTTCCGAAGACCGTCCGCTGTACGCCAGCCTTGATGCAATGCCAGCAACATCTCGGCATCGGCCTCGACCGCGTGAACGGACGTAAAGCTGGCCAATGGCAAGGCAAATGTTCCGCATCCCGCAAACAGATCAATCACCTTTCGGGCATCTTGAACCGCGCGCATAACATGGTTGATCAGGGTGGTCTGGCCATCCGGCGTCGCTTGTAGAAACGCACCGGGTGGCGGCGTGACCTGTGCACGACCAAAGGATTGAAATGGCTGCGAAAGCTGGTATAAAATCTCGCCGTTCCAGGTCAGTCTATTGAATGGTCTCTGACTGGCAGTCGCACCAAGTTGAGCGCGCAACGCATCGGTTATCGGTTTCGCATCGTCGATCGCAAGGTCGATGGCGTTCAAATTCTCGGTCACAATCAAAGACACAGGTGCCTTACGCGACGCTGCCATCATCGTCATTGCCTCAAGATCAGGGAATGTCGCCAAAATCCGGTTTGACAGCACCCGACAATCCGTGACCGACGTGATGATATTGGTTGATTTGCCATGAAATCCTACGATGGCCCCGCTTTTTGTGCGTCGTCCGGCAAGTTTGGCCCGCCTACGTGAATTTGGGGGCGAACTATGGATCGTCGCGACATCGGTGTGAATGCCATGTGCCTGCAAAGCGGTTGTAACGATGTTCTTCTTCCAGGTCGCGACAAATGCATCCGAGGCGTGCTGCAACGAACAGCCCCCACAGATTTTGTAGTGGGAACAAAGTGGTTTGACCCGATCAGAAGATGGTTTGATGATCTTAATATCGTCTATGCGATCATCGTTCAGAGTGCCGTCAATCTGTTCGCCGGGCAAAGTTCGCGCGGCAAAAACCGGACCATCTGCTATGCCGTCACCCTGATGCCCCAGACGCTGGATCGTCCAGGTCATTCAGCCGCCTCATCAACCGCAATAAACCCGCCAGACTGACGTCGCCAGTATCGGGCATAGATGCCATCCTTGCGTAATAAGTCTTCATGCGCGCCCTGTTCGACGATTTCGCCATCTTCCATCACAATGATCCGATCCATCTGTGCAATGGTTGATAAACGGTGAGCAATGGCTAAGACGGTTTTACCCTGCATGACATAGGTCAGGGCCGTCTGGATCGACGCTTCGACCTCACTATCCAGGGCACTTGTCGCTTCGTCCAAAACCAAAATGGGCGCATCTTTCAAAATCGCCCGTGCCAAGGCAATACGCTGCCGCTGACCACCAGACAGTTTCACGCCACGTTCGCCAAGATAGGCGTCATACCCTTTGCGGCCGCGATGATCCTGCAAACCTTTTATGAACTCATGCGCCTCGGCTTTACGGGCGGCTGTAAAGACCTCTTCCTCGGTCGCGTCAGGCTTGCCATAGCGGATATTGTCCAGGGCAGAACGGTTGAACATTGCCGTTTCCTGAGTGACCATCCCGATATGACGACGCAAACTTTCCTGAGTGACGTCGCGAATATCGTAGTCACTGATGTGGATAGCACCCCGTTCAGTGTCGTAAAGACGCAGCAGCAGCGCAACCAATGTTGATTTCCCCGCACCTGACGCCCCGACAATACCCAGTTTTTCACCCGGTTTGATCGACAGGTTGATGTCACGGATACCCCCCGCTTCACGACCATAGGTAAAGGTCACATCATCAAATGCGATACTGCTTTCCGTCATCTTTAGTTCGGTAGAGTTATCAGCGTCCTTTAACGAATACGGCGGGGATAATGTGCGGATGCCGTCCTCAATCTCGCCAATGTTCGCGTACATCCCCAGGAATGAAAAACTGACCCAGCCGGTCATTTGTGCAATACGAATGGCAATAGCGCCCGAGGCTGTGATATCGCCCGGTGTCGCTGTGCCATTCGTCCACAACAGGATCGTGCCACCGATCAGAAGCACCGGCAAAAGGCCCGCCAAAGTCATCAACGCCAGACGAAAGCCCGCGGAAAGATAACCAAAATCCAAGGCCTTGCGCTGAAAATCCTGCATGGCATTCAATGCGGCCCGATCTTCGTGATCAGCATGGGCAAACAGTTTTACGGTTTTGATATTTGTGATCGTATCGATGACCTGACCCGACACCATGGTTCGGGAATTTGCACGGGCAGACGATCGTTTGCGGATGCGTGGCAGAAACCACCGCAGCATCAGAATATAGGCCGCCAGCCACAGGCCAAGCACCAACGAAATCCGCCAGTCGATGCCGCTTAGCAGGATAATCGCCCCGATGATTGAAGCGAACGAAAAGGCCAGAACTGTAACAGCTTCGATCACGACATCGCTGATCGCCCGAGCCGTTTGGGTTTGTTTCTGTGCAATCCGACCCGCGAAATCATTGTCGAAAAATGTGACGGATTGGCCCATTGTCCAACGATGCAGGCGCGACAGGACCAAAGGATAAAGGTTGGGCCCGATCGAAATCGAATTGATAGCCGCCGAAAATCCGATGAAAATGGGCCGTATCGCCAAAAAGAACAGCACAAATACCACTACGAAAAACCAGTTTTCGCTGAAAAAAGTCGCCGGGCCGCTGTTGATGGCCAAATCAATGACGCGTCCCAGGATCAGCGCGCTGACAACTTCGAACGTGCCGACGATCGCAGATATAATGGCGGCGCCGATGATAACGCGCCATGATCCCGCCAGCCCCCAGCGAATGAACGACATCAGTTTTTGGGGCGGCGGACCATCGGCCCGTTTGAAGGGATCAATCAGCTTTTCGATAAACATGGCTGTCTCGTTTCCGGCGCTGGTGGGCCGATAAGGCTGGCAACCCCGGACAAGCACGGGGCGGCACGTTGTAATTCAAGTTGTTCGGCTTTGGCTTATCTATAGCAGCCCATGACGCAAAGAAAACCCGCCAACTGCTGTGAAATTCAGATGTGCAAGGGAACGCCTATAGCGACAGCAGCTGCGCTTTGGTCATCTTGAACCCCGATTTGATCCACTGGTCTTCAAGCTGGCTCAGCTTGTCCCCAAGATCTTTTCCCTGAAACTGGTCCATCAGATCAGCAGACTTGACAGGAAAGGTCGATGATGCCGCCATATCAATCAGATCACCATCGACGCCGGCCAAGGGCGTTTCAAAAATAGCTGACCGAAGCAGCATAACATCCTGCGCCATCTGCGCGCCATTTCGGTAGGCAATCTCGGCAAGGGATGTTCCGTCACTAATAAAGCTCGTCAGGTTCTTTAGCTGCTGCGCCTCTGCCCGACTGAGGCGAAGGGCGTCCGGAGCCTTATGTCCACCCAAAGCTGCTAACCGGCGGATCGGATCGGATGGTTGATCTTCGTCCAAATGCACCAGCGGATAAAGAGCCTTGGGGTCAGCCCCAGGTAAGGCTTGCATCAATACGCCCGTCTGATGCATCGCAGCTACGCTTGGCCCCGGGTCTTTGGCCGCCAGAAGTTTTTTGATTTCAGAGCCAATGCGTTCTTTCGACAGGCTATCGATACCCTGGGCATTTCTGGCGCAAGCATCCAGCGCATCACCGTCTAACCCGTTTGAGATATCGCCATAATATGCATGAAACCGAAAGAACCGCAAAATACGCAGATAGTCTTCACGAATGCGCGCATCGGGGTCTTCGATAAATCGGATGCGTCTGGCCTGTAGGTCAGGCAACCCGCCTAGCGGATCGATGATTTTGCCATCAATGTCAGCATAAAGCGCGTTCATCGTAAAATCGCGCCGCCGGGCATCATCTTCGATCTTGTCGGAATACGCCACAACAGCACGACGGCCGTCAGTTTCGACATCACGCCGATAGGTCGTAACCTCATGCGGGATATGATCAGCGATGACAGTGACTGTTCCATGATCAATGCCCGTTGGGATGACTTTGAAACCAGCAGCGGTGCAAATTGCGATGACGTTATCCGGCTGTGCATTGGTCGAAATATCAATATCGCTGATCTGAAGGCCCATCAGCGCATTGCGAACGCAACCACCGACATAGAATGCTTCGTATCTGTCAGAGTTCAGGCACTGCATCACCTGACGCGTCCCAGATTTTTCGATTGAGGTAGGGTCGATACGTGTCACGATTGCAAACTGTCAGCCAATGATCGCAAGATGCGCGCCGTTGCGCCCCAGATATAGTATGGTCCGAACGGCACCGTATAATAAAAGCGCTGCTGACCCAACCATTCACGTGATTCAACGCGAAAATGCTGCGGGTTTGTGACGTGATCCAGCGGTACTTTAAAGACCTCGTCCACCTCTCCGTACTCTGGTATTGCGTAGAAAGGCTTTGTGACAAACGACAAAACAGGTGTCACAAGAAAGCCGGTAACCGTTTCATGCGGGGGCAGTTCGCCCAGGATTTCAACGCAGTCGCGGGGCAAACCGATTTCTTCCTGGGCCTCACGCAATGCCGTATCGGTCAGATCATGATCATCGTCATCTTGCTTGCCACCCGGAAATGCGATTTGGCCGGGGTGATGGCGCATCGCGGATGATCGTTTTGTCAGCAAAACATACGCATCACCGTGAATAATCTGTGTCGCGACCAGAACTGCGGCCGGACGCAGTTTACGACCGGTCGGTCCTTTCGCCCCCTTGTTCAGATCATAATCAGACGTAGGCCTGATGGCGTTTTGAAAAACCTCTGAAAGCCAGGCCTTGGTATTAGGTCTTGTCACGCTCGGCCGCCTCAAACCCAAGGGTTTTTGGATCAAATTCATAATGCGCGCCACAGAATTGACAGTCCGCCGTGACGATACCTTCGGGTGTTGTCATGTGTTCGATGTCTTTATCTGAATAGATCGACATGCTTTGACGAACCTTGTCTGACGAACAACTGCATCCGAATTCGATGGGCTGGGCGTCAAAGACCCTTGGCTCTTCTTCGTGAAACAATCGGATCAACAGGTCAGTAGGGTCAACCGACGGGCCGACCAGCTCCATCTCTTCGACTGTGTCCAGAAGAATATTGGCACGGTTCCAGTTTTCTTCAGCCTCGCCTTCCAGCATATCACCGGCCTGCAAAAGGCCTTCTTCGCCCGAACCGCCATCGCCCACCGCGAAGGGTGACGCCTTTGGCATATGTTGTAGCAATATTCCCCCGGCCCGCCATTGTTCGGATTCGGCTGGCTGTCTGGATTGACCGAAACTGATGGAAAAGCGGCTTGGGATTTGTTCAGACTGGGCAAAATATGTTTCGGCACAGGCAGAAAGTGATCCGCCGGAAATTGGCGTGATCCCCTGATACGGCACCATCCCTTCGCCCTGGTCGATCAGAATTGCAAAGTATCCCTTCCCGATTTGAGAAAACGGGTCAGCCCCAAAAACAAGTTTTTCCTGATCATAACTCGCATAGGCGCGGATACGGGCCGGTTTGCCGTCTTCGGTCGGGCCATAGTAATCGGTTGCAATCAGGCGGGCCGCACCATCACCACGGACCTGCAGTGACAATTTCCACCGCAGCTTGATTGTCTGACCGATAAGTGCAGTCAATACACACATTTCAGCAACAAGTGCTTCGACTTGCAGCGGGTAGTTGTGTTGCGACAATACCTGATCCAGAACACCGTCCAGTCGCGCGACACGGCCGCGAATATCCGATCGGTCAAGCTGAAACGGCAGGACTGTATCGTCCCACGCGATTTTTGAAGTCAGTGTCATGGGGTTTCCTTAACTGCCTTTGATTGGCATACGGGTGCAATATAGCAATGAAACCATACGATCCAAGCAGGAAGCGGAAAGATGGCCAGACGGTTTGGCGAACGTATTGATAAGAAAGCAAAATATAAGGTGCGGCCTGGTTGCTATGCAATACTGATCCGTGGCCGAAGTGTATTGTTGACCTATCAGATGCACCCGCATTACGAATTTCAGTTGCCCGGTGGTGGTATAGATCCGGGCGAAAACCCACTAAGCGCTTTGCATCGCGAAGTTTACGAAGAAACCGGCTGGCATATATCTGCGCCACGGAAACTGGGTGTCTATCGCAGGTTCACATATATGCCCGAGTACGAGATGAATGCTGAAAAAATCTGTCACATCTATGTTGCCAGACCGGTTCTGGCACTGACGCAACCATCCGAGCCAGATCACCTTGCCGTATGGATGCCCATAGAGGGCGCTATTTTTTCTGTCGACTCCGATGGTGATCGCCATTTTTTGGAACGGTTTTATGGCTGATATTCAATCAGAATGGCCGAAACGTCATCATTGAATTCAGTCGAACCCGCAAAATCCTCAAGATTAGACTTTATGCTTTCCAGCAGATCATTGCCTTTCAGATGTCTGTTTACCTTCAGTATGTCAGATATTCCTTCGTATCCCAGAAACGCGCCGTGCTGGTTTTCACATTCATCAATCCCGTCTGATGCAATCAGAAGACGGTCCCCAGGACTAAGAATAACTTCAAACTCGTCATAGGTCGCTTCCCTGATCAATCCAATCGGCAGGCCACCATTGCCAAGGGGCTGCAGCACACCATCAGCCTTTTGAAGTATCGGATGCGGATGGCCGGCCTGGGTCACAACCATCTTACCGGTCTTCAAATCAAGGTGCGCCAAAAGCATTGTGAAATAAAGCTCGGTATCGATTTCGTTAAAGATCTGCTCATTCAGATACTTCGCAACCTGAGAAGGCGGCCGCGGCCTGAACTGACCATCGACATTTTTCAGCGCGATATTTTGCTTTGGATTAGTGCCGGATAAATAACCCGCCAAACGCGCGGTCATCAATGCGGATGAAATACCATGACCGGAAACATCTATAGCATAGAAACCGACAGAGGTTTCGTTGATTGGGAAAAAACCAACCAGATCACCCCCAACATGGCCCGTCGAATGCAGTAACAAGGAAACATCTGCGTTGCGCAGTCGGCGGTGTCTTTCGGGCACCAATGATTGCTGAAGTTTCTTTGCTTCGCGCAGGTCAATATCGACCGCATCATAGACGGATTGAAGCTCTTGCAATGTTGAACTGACAAGCCGGTTTTTTTCTTTCAACTCACGTTCCATACGCAGGATACGTTCGCCCGCATTGATACGTGACCGCAATTCCAGCGCATTGATCGGTTTGATCAGGAAATCGTCAGCGCCAATATCAAGACCCCGCGCGATGTCTTCCTTTTCACTTTTTGAGGTCAAAAGGATAAAATAACCATAATCATCACGGTCCAGGGCACGGAATTCGCGACAAAATGCCAAACCGCTCATACCGGGCATCATCCAGTCGCTGATAATCAGATCGACAGGCTGTGTCTTGCATATTTCAAGCGCATCTTCGCCACAGTCGGCCTCGACCACATCATAGCCCCAACGCGACAGCGACGCCGTCAGGATACGGCGCTGCAGACGGCTATCGTCCACGACCAGAACACGCTGGATCGATCGACGTGGTTCTTCCAGATGCGCTTCGACATCGATGCTTTCATCAATCAACATTTTATTTCCCACACACTCACTATGGGCCTTAATTGACTGATGAATTTTAAGAATGAGTGAAACTTCGAATTGAAACAATGAAATCTTTAACAATTACGATTTGTTAGAAAATTCATGCGAATTTGCCCAAAAGGTTAGGAGTGGACAATGATCGATTGGGCCAGAGTATCTGAATTGCGGGACGAAGTCGGGGCGGACAGCTTCGACGAAGTGGTGACGCTTTTTCTAAGTGAAGTTGATGATGTTCTATCAGATCTGAAAACCACGCCGGGGGGTGTGATCACCCACGAAACAATGCATTTTCTGAAAGGCTGCTCGCTGAATCTTGGGTTTCAAAAACTGTCCAGCACTTGCGCCCAGCTTGAGATTAAACTGCAGAAAGAAGATGATTTCGTCGCTGATCTGTCTGAGATTGAGACAATCTATAATGACTCAAAACAACAGTTTCTGGACCAGCTTGCAAAGGAAAACGGCTAGATCAGAAATTCTGACAGCAGTTCATCTTCGGTTATATCACGATACGTGAAGCCCGCCTGGGTCATTCGTTCCTTAAGGTCCTTAAAATTATCGGCATTTTTGGTCTCAATACCGATCAGAACCGATCCGAAATTTCGTGCTGATTTTTTCAGATATTCGAAACGGGCAATGTCATCCTGCGCGCCAAGCATGTTCAAAAACTCTTTCAATGCACCGGGGCGCTGAGGCAGGCGGAGTATAAAGTATTTCTTCAAACCCAGATATCGCTGGGACCGCTCTTTGACCTCGGGCAGTCGTTCAAAGTCGAAGTTGCCACCAGAAGTCACACAAACAACGGTCTTTCCGCGAATAATCTGTTGGATATCTTGTAAGACATCAATCGCAAGCGCACCGGCGGGTTCCAACACAACGCCTTCAATGTTCAACATCTCAAGTATTGTTGCGCAGATACGATCTTCGGAAACCGTCAGGATTGATGTCGGATCAACCGTCTTCAACACATCGAACGTATTTTCACCAAGTTTCGCAACGGCCGCACCATCGACGAATGTATCAACGCGGTCCAGCGCAACGGGCTGTCCGGCCCGAAGGGCTGCGGTAAAGTTCGCACCACCGCGCGGTTCGACAAAAATCAGCTGAGTATTTCCCCCGATAGCTTTAAAATAAGAAAAAACCCCGGCGGACAGACCGCCGCCACCGACGGGTAAAACAATGACATCCGGTGGCTTGGGCAATTGTTCCAGTAACTCAACAGCGACAGATGCCTGACCTTCGATCACATCGGTATCGTCAAAAGGCGACAAAAAATGCGCCCCTTTTTCCGTGCAGAATGACTGCGCGGCCTTCAGAGTTTCGTCGAAGTAATCCCCAGTCAAACTGATTTCGATGTTATCGCCGCCAAAAATCCTGGTTTTGCTGATCTTCTGCTGGGGTGTGGTGACCGGCATGAAAATCACACCCTTCACATCAAAATGCCTGCACATATAGGCCACGCCCTGGGCGTGATTGCCCGCGCTGGCACAAACGAATGTCGTACGAGAAGGGTCGTCAGCCAAGGTTTTCCGCATCGCATTGAACGCCCCGCGGATTTTATAGGACCGAACCGGCGACAAATCTTCCCGCTTCAGCCAGATTTCGGCGCCATATCGGGCAGAAAGATGCGCGTTGTGTTGCACCGGTGTCGGCGGAAAAACCTTTCGCATCTCTTTTTCGGCGGATCGGGCGTTTTGTGCAAATTCCTTCATCAGACACATCTGTCTTGAAATGAGGTACGACGCAAGTGTCGCCCTTGCTTGCCCTGCCCTCAAAAACTCGATATCGGGCGAAAAACAAAATGGAGATTTCGCATGTCTTCCCCGAAAAAAGTAGTGCTGGCGTATTCAGGCGGCCTTGATACCTCAATTATTCTGAAATGGCTGCAAACCGAATATGCGTGTGAGGTGGTTACCTTCACCGCCGATCTTGGCCAGGGGGAAGAACTAGAACCGGCCCGCAAAAAGGCTGAAATGCTGGGCGTGAAAGAGATCTATATCGAAGATCTTCGCGAGGAATTCGTGCGGGATTTCGTCTTTCCGATGTTCCGCGCAAATGCACTGTACGAAGGTCTTTATCTGCTGGGCACATCGATCGCACGGCCTTTGATTTCGAAACGGTTGATCGAGATTGCAGCAGAAACAGACGCAGATGCGATTTCCCATGGTGCCACCGGAAAAGGTAATGATCAGGTTCGATTTGAACTATCCGCCTATGCATTGAACCCGGATATCAAGGTGATTGCCCCTTGGCGTGAATGGGATTTGAGCAGCCGAACAAAATTGATCGATTTTGCCGAGAAAAACCAGATACCAATCGCAAAGGACAAACGCGGCGAGGCGCCGTTTAGTGTTGATGCCAATCTGTTGCACACATCGTCCGAGGGCAAAGTGCTGGAAGACCCCGCGCAGGATGCGCCGGATTATGTTTATCAGCGTACCGTTCATCCCGAAGATGCCCCGAATGAGCCTGAGTTTGTCGAAGTGACGTTTGACAAAGGTGACGCTGTTGCGATTAACGGCGAAGCGATGTCGCCCGCCACGATCCTGACAAAGCTGAACGAACTGGGCGGTAAACACGGGATTGGGCGGCTTGATCTGGTCGAGGGCCGATTTGTCGGGATGAAATCGCGCGGTATCTACGAAACGCCGGGTGGTACGATCTTGTTGGAAGCGCATCGCGGCATCGAACAGATCACCTTGGACCGTGGAGCGGCGCACCTAAAGGATGAGCTGATGCCGCGCTACGCCGAACTGATCTACAACGGTTTCTGGTTCAGCCCCGAACGCGAAATGCTGCAGGCCGCGATTGACAAAAGCCAGGAACATGTCACCGGTACGGTTCGTCTGAAACTTTATAAAGGTCTTGCACGCACGGTCGGACGCTGGTCGGATCATTCCCTGTATTCTGAAGAGCATGTGACGTTTGAGGATGACGCAGGCGCTTATGATCAGAAAGACGCTGCAGGCTTTATCAAACTGAACGCCCTGCGCCTGCGTCTGATAGCGATGCGGAACAAACGCCTGAAATAATCTGTAAACATCGTGTGACGTCACAGTGCAGTGAATTGCATTACACGCTGTCGCCCGTCAGGGTCATCACAAAGGAGATGACCCATGACCTATAGTTTTCAGAAAACAAAACCGATCCTTCTGATCGTTGCGATGGTTGTCGGTTTTCTTATCAATTGTGAAAAAGTGATGGCCGCTGAAACCCGTACGCTGACTGTAGCGGGGGGCTGTTTCTGGTGCGTTGAAGCCGATTTTGAAAAAGTGCCCGGTGTGATCGAAGCTGTGTCTGGATTTACTGGCGGCACCGTCGCAAACCCGACTTACAAGCAAGTCGTGCGTGGCGGAACGGGCCATTATGAAGCCGTTCAGATCACCTATGATCCCAGCCAGGTAACCGAGCGCCAGTTGCTGCATATGTTCTTCCGCTCAATCGATCCGACAGATGCAGGTGGCCAATTCTGCGACCGCGGCGAAAGCTATCGCACCGCTATTTTCGCAGCTGATCCCTCTCAGCAGCAGGCTGCTGAAACGGCCAAACGCAATGCCCAGCGTGACCTGGGACGCAAAATTGTGACGCCGGTTTTGTCAGTCGACACGTTTTATCCGGCCGACGCTTACCATCAGGACTACTATAAAAGCTCAACTGTGATTTTGACCCGCTTTGGCCCCCGTCAAAAATCCGAAGCGTACAAACGTTATCGCGCCGCTTGCGGTCGCGATGATCGGGTCAGGCAGCTTTGGGGGAACGACGCCCCGTTTATCGGCGGCTGATCATATCGGTCTCTGACAGAAACACGCTGACATCATCGATTGAGGGGATAGCATCGGCTGTCCCCTCTTTCGTGACCATCAATGCGCCTGCGGCCGAGGCAATGCGCAGGGCTTCCTGAACAGGTTTACCCTGGTCAAGCGAGGCTGCGAAAAAGCCCAGAAACGTATCGCCCGCGCCCGTCGTATCAACCGCTTTAACCTTGAACGCCGGTGCGTTGATCTTGGTTTTGTTATCCGTCCAATAGGCACCGTCCGAGCCCAGCGTCACCAATTTCTGCGGCACGTCAATCTGTTGAAATTGATCGGTCAGTTGCTGCATCTCAATCCGGTTCACAGCCAACATTGTGACGAAAGGCAAAACCGCCATGACACTGTCCGCATCGAAAGGGGCTGCAGAGTAGATGACCCGCATACCCCTCTCCAAAGCAATCTGCGCCGCTTCAACTTGGTGCGACGTTTCGTTTTGTAAAAGCAGTGTATCGTCAGACCCGGCTGTATCCAAAGCCCGCTTTATATGTTGTGTCGACTGATTAGCATTTGCACCGGCAAAGATCGTAATTGAATTTTCACCTGCGTCGTCCACCTGAATAATGGCATGACCGGTCGGCGTATCGGTTTCCCGAACATGGCTGACATCAACGCCGTATTGCGTCATCCGGTCTTTGATCCAAATCGCATCATGTCCGATCGACCCAATATGCAAGACCTGAGACGCAGCGCGTGCCGCGGCGACGGACTGGTTCGTTCCCTTGCCCCCCAAACCCACGTGATAGCTTTCGGCCGCCAGCGTTTCACCCGGCTTCACCAGATGCGGAACCTGATAGAAATGATCGATATTGATCGAACCAAGGTTATAGATGGTCATCGGTCAGCCCGAATTCCCGACACCACAAGCTGCGATCACCGCCATGTTTAGAATATCGGTTTCCGTTGAAACGGTCGAACAGATCTGAATGGGCTTGTCGACGCCTGTCAGGATCGGACCCAGAACAGTAGCGCCCCCCATTTCCTGCATCAGTTTGACCGATATCGATGCCGAATGCCGCGCGGGAACGACAAGTACATTCGCGGGGCCGCTGAGCCGACTGAAGGGATAATTCTCCATCACCTGGGTGTTCAGGGCGACATCGACGGTCATCTCACCTTCGTATTCGAAATTCACACCGCGTTGGTCAAGGATGGTCGGCGCCAGATGCATCTTTTCGGCGCGTTCCGATACCGGATAGCCGAATGTTGAGAAACTGACAAAGGCCACACGCGGCTCAAGACCCAGATCTTCAGCAACTGCTGCGCCGTGGATTGCGATATTGGCCAGGTCGTTTTCATCGGGCCATTCGTGGACCAGTGTATCGGCGATCAAAACGATCCGACCCTTATGCAACAAAGCCGTCACACCAACGGCCCCATCCTGGGCCGAGGCATCGAAGACATGGTTGATCAGCCCTAAAACATGCGCTGATTTGCGGGTCGCGCCAGTCACCAAACCATCGCCATGCCCATGCGCCAACATCAGCGCTGAAAACACATGCCTGTCACGCGCGGCAAGGCGGTGGATATCGTGGCTATCGAACCCCTTGCGTTGTAACCGGTCGTAAAGGAACGACTTATAGCCATCCAAATGCCGCGTGTTTGCGGCATTCACCACGTCCAGCTCACGCACGGCATCACCAAGACCCGCCGCCTCAAGCTTCTCCTTCACATCGTTTTCGCGACCGACCACCAGTGCCTTGCCCATACCGGATCGTTGATACTGAACCGCTGCGCGCAGAACACGAGTGTCATCGCCTTCTGCAAAGATCATACGCGCTTGGGCCTGCTTTGCGCGGGCATGAATACCACGCAGGATCGAGGCCGTCGGGTCCATCCGTGATTTCAGGCTAAGTTCATACCCCTCCATATCGACAATCGGGCGACGGGCGACACCGGTATCCATACCGGCCTTGGCAACTGCTGGCGGGATTTTGTAGATCAACCGCGGGTCAAAGGGGGTCGGGATGATGTAGTCGCGCCCAAAACTCAGCTTGCGGCCATAGGCCATCGCGACCTCATCCGGTACATCTTCGCGGGCCAGTTCGGCCAGCGCCTCAGCGCAGGCGATTTTCATCTGATCGTTGATTGCCCTCGCGTTGATGTCCAAAGCGCCCCGGAACAGGTATGGAAATCCCAGCACATTATTCACCTGATTGGGATAGTCCGACCGACCTGTCGCAACAATCGCGTCGACACGAACATCATGGGCATCTTCCGGCGTAATTTCGGGGTCGGGATTGGCCATGGCAAAAATCACCGGGTTATCCGCCATGCTGGCAACCATATCAGGGGTGACGGCACCTTTGACCGACACACCAAGGAAGACATCAGCGCCTTTCATCGCCTCTTCCAAACTGCGGGCATCGGTCTTGGCTGCGTGTGCTGATTTCCATTGGTTCATGCCCTCGGTCCGGCCCTGATAGATCACGCCCTTGGTGTCGCAAACGATGCAGTTGTCATGTTTCGCGCCCATCGCCTTGATCAATTCAATGCAGGCGATCCCGGCCGCACCCGCACCGTTCAGAACGATCTTGCAGTCTTCGATCTTTTTCTTGGTCAGGTGCAGCGCGTTGATCAGACCCGCCGCACAGATCACCGCCGTTCCATGCTGATCGTCATGGAAGACAGGGATATCCATTTCCTCTTTCAGGCGCTGTTCGATGATGAAACATTCGGGCGCCTTGATATCCTCCAAATTGATGCCCCCAAAGGTCGGACCCATCAGTTTAACCGCGTTGATAAAGGCATCGGGGTCTTCGGTATCCAGTTCGATATCAATGGAATTCACATCAGCAAATCGCTTGAACAGCACCGATTTGCCTTCCATGACGGGTTTTGAGGCCAAGGCGCCCAGATTGCCCAAACCCAGAATAGCCGTCCCGTTAGAAATCACCGCAACCAGATTGCCTTTGTTGGTATAATCGTACGCCGTCTCAGGCGCATCAGATATCGCCTGAACCGGAACAGCCACACCCGGCGAATACGCAAGCGACAGATCGCGCTGCGTGGTCATCGGCACGGATGCATTGATTTCAAATTTCCCGGGCCGGGGCTTTAGGTGATATTCCAGCGCCTCTTCCGGGGTGAATTTGTTGTTTTTCATAAGTTTCTAAATCCCGCTGGGTTTTGGACAGTTTATTCACTGTTTTTCTGGGAAATGAAACTTTCGATTTTTTCGATCAAGAACCAGACCTGTCTGATTGGCTAGTTTCGCAATCTCTTTGTCCAGCTTTCGGTTATTCAATTTCGTGAAAATTGATTTCAACGGGATCAGCGCCCTGTCCCCAAATCCATCAACCAGAACAAAACGACGCACTGATTTCTTGACCTCTAAAACGATGTTTTTAGGTTTCAGGTCATAGGCAACGATATGAAATCCATAAAGGTCTTCGACAAACTGATTAAGCAGGTTCAGCTCCGTCTGGGTAAATCCGTCGGTCTGCAAAAGATCCTGCAGTGTCGGTGCAATCTTTCCCATCTCATCTGATATCATACGCACCAACTGACCAATGCCCTGATCCGTTGGAACGGTCCCGAAAATGCGCGGCAGCGGAGGGCGTCGACCCAGTTTTTCCTGCATCATCAAAGCACTGATGTATGCCGCATATTCACGCATAAAAAGGATGTATGGGCCAAGTGTCATCCGTTCGTACAGGTTATCCATAGGTCTTTTGCGGTGCTTTTCTTTTATCACCTTGACCAACTGCCTGTTATTGGATGGGCTTTTATAGATCAATCGCTCAGACCCTTGGGCAAAGGGTTCCAAATTGGCAAGATCAATTTGATTAGACGGCTTCATTCTATTTCTACCAGTCTTCATTTCAGAAGACGCAAATGCTTTTAACTGCTGATCGTTCTAGTTAGAGTAATCAGGCCGAAAAGTACAGCCCAAGGGCCGAGCAGTGACAAAACCCGTAACGCCGATGATGGCACAGTACCTTGAGATCAAGGGGCAGTATGCAGATGCCTTGCTGTTCTATCGCATGGGCGACTTTTACGAACTGTTCTTCGATGATGCCGTTGCCGCTGCTCAGGCGCTTGATATTGCACTGACGAAACGTGGAAAGCATGCGGGCGAAGACATACCGATGTGCGGTGTGCCGGTCCACGCGGCCGAAGGATACCTTTTGACGCTGATCCGGAAAGGGTTTCGCGTTGCTGTCGCTGAACAATTGGAAGATCCGAGCGAGGCGAAGAAGCGCGGTTATAAGGCCGTAGTCAAGCGTGATGTCGTGCGGCTGATTACACCGGGCACTTTGACCGAAGAGTCCCTGTTGGATGCGCGGCGGCACAATTACCTTACAGCATATGCCGAGATACGCGGTAGCGGCGCATTAGCCTGGACAGATATTTCGACAGGTACGCTTCATGCCATCGAATGCCCGCGCGTTCGCTTATCACCAGAACTGGCCCGGCTTGCCCCACGCGAACTATTGATATCAGAAAGTCTGGCATCTGAGCTGGATGAATTGACCGCCGAGATTGGAACCGCCACCACGCCGCTGTCCCGCGCAAGCTTCGACAGTGCAAACGGTGAAAAGCGATTGTGCGATCTGTTCAAGGTGTCATCGCCCGACGCCTTCGGTCAGTTTTCCCGGGCTGAGCTTGCGGCCCTGGGTGCAGTGATCGAATACCTTGATATCACGCAAAAGGGCCAACTGCCTTTGCTACAAACGCCCATTCGTGAAAACCGCGGTGGCGTTGTTCAAATTGATCCCGCGACACGTCGCAATCTGGAATTGACACAAAGCCTATCGGGGGGGCGCGAAGGATCGTTGATCCATTCTATTGATCGAACAGTGACAGCGGCCGGTGGGCGGTTGTTGGAAATCTGGATCAATGCACCATCCTATGATTTGAATCTGGTCCGATCCCGCCACGACGCCGTTGGGTTTCTGTTCGGTGATGCCAGGACGAAAGACGCACTTCGGGATGCGCTGAAGAAAACACCCGATATCGACCGCGCCATGTCGCGGCTGGGTGTCGATCGTGCTGGGCCGCGTGATCTAGCCTCAATCCGAAATGGTCTGATACAGGCGGCACAGATTTCTGGCATATTGGATAGCGATAGTTTGCCCGATGCTTTTGGCGATCTGCATGGCGCGCTGACGGGACATGACCCGCTGATCGAACTGCTGGACAATGCACTGATCGCCGAACCACAGCTGCTGACACGGGACGGCGGATTCATCGCCACCGGATATCATGAGGAACTGGATGAGGTCCGCACTCTGCGCGATGAAGGGCGAAGTGTTATTGCGGCGATGCAGGCGAAGTATAGTGAACTTGCCGCCGTCGGTTCTTTAAAGATCAAGCATAATAATGTTCTTGGGTATTTCATCGAAACCACGACAACACATGCCGAAAAGATGCTGTCGGCGCCGCTGTCAGAGACATTTATACACCGGCAGACAACTGCGAATGCTGTACGATTTACAACGGTAGAATTGTCCGAGCTTGAAACAAAAATCCTGAATGCCGGCAATCGTGCGTTAGAAATCGAAAAGCAGATCTTTGGGCATTTACGATCGCAGATTCTGGATCACGCGGGACCTATATCAACCACTGCACGTGCGCTTTCCCAGATTGATGTTTTTGCCGCCTTCGCTGATTTGGCTGCGGGTGAAAACTGGTGCAGACCCCATGTCGAAGATAGCAATGTGTTCGATATCGCTGGCGGTCGTCACCCTGTCGTCGAACTTGCGCTGCGCAAACAGGGGGCCGGGCCCTTTGTCGCGAATGACTGCAATCTGTCAGATGGCACAGAAGGTGCGGATATCTGGCTGCTGACCGGTCCGAATATGGCGGGTAAGTCAACATTTTTACGGCAGAACGCCTTGATCGCACTGTTGGCGCAGGTCGGATCATATGTTCCCGCGACATCAGCGCGGATTGGTTTGATATCGCAACTGTTTTCGCGTGTCGGCGCATCCGATGATCTGGCCCGTGGGCGGTCGACGTTCATGGTCGAGATGGTCGAAACGGCGGCCATTCTGAATCAGGCGGATGATCGGGCTTTGGTGATCCTTGATGAAATTGGTCGGGGCACGGCAACTTATGACGGGCTGTCCATCGCCTGGGCCACGCTTGAGCATCTGCATGATGTCAATCAGTGTCGCGCATTGTTTGCGACGCATTATCACGAAATGACAGCGCTGGCTGATAAACTGGCGGGCGTACAGAACGCCACGGTCGCGGTTAAGGAATGGGATGGCGATGTTATCTTTCTGCATGAGGTCAGAAAAGGCGCCGCAGATCGGTCCTATGGTGTGCAGGTCGCACGGCTGGCCGGTTTGCCCGACAGCGTTGTCGCACGGGCGCGTGTAGTTTTGGAAGCTTTGGAACAAGGCGAGCGTGAAGGTGGCGCGAAACCCAAAGCATTGATCGACGATCTGCCCTTGTTCAGCGCTGCCCCTATGGCCCCAATAGCGCAACAAAAAAATGAATCATCCAAGATCGAAACGCATCTGGCCGATATTAAACCAGATGAAATGACCCCGCTTCAGGCGCTTGAAGCATTGTACAAGCTGAAAGATCTTTCCAAATAGCCAACCTCGTCACTGCTGGACAATCCAATTTGAAAAATTGGGGCAGTGTCAGATAAAGACCCAATTCTACATGAGGGCTTTTAGCATTTATCCGGGTGTTGACGAAACACCAACCTGAGCAGGCCGCAACAAACGGTCTTTCAACATAAAGCCTTCGGCCATGACCTGAATGATATCACCCGCCACGGTGTCTGGTACAGGCGCTTCGAACATCGCCTGATGTGCTTGCGGATCGAATTTATCACCCACCTGTGGTGCGATCAGTTCGATATTATGTTTTTTGAAGATGTTCAGCAGTTCACGCATCGTCAGCTCGACACCTTCAATCAACGCCGCAGACACTTCACGTTGTTCATCCGTCGCGGCCTCTAACGCGCGTTTCAGACTGTCATAGACAGGTAGCATGTCGCGGGCCAGTTTAGATCCGCCGTAAAGTTCTGCTTCGCGGCGGTCGCGTTCACCACGCTTACGCATGTTTTCCGCATCAGCCAAGGCACGCATGAACTTATCGCGGAAATCATCACGTTCGGTACGAAGCGCGTCCAGCTCAAGCTCTTCTTCTGAAAACTCCAATATCTCTTCAGCTTCCAGTTCAGCTTCTGCAGCTTCGATATCATCCAGAAATTCGTCGTCGTTTTTCGGCTCTGCCATTCTTCACCTCTAACCGCGGTCCGAGATCAGTTTACCGATCAGCTGCGCCGTATAACCGACGATGGGCACGATCCGCCCATAATTCAGCCGAGTCGGCCCAATCACACCAACTGCGCCAATTATCTTTCGATCCGCGTTCATATAGGGAGATACAACCAAAGAGGAACCCGAAAGTGAAAATAGTTTGTTCTCGGACCCTATAAAAATGCGCACACCTTCGCCTTCTTCGGTCAGTTCAAGAAATTCAGCGATGTCACGTTTGCGCTCCAGATCGTCGAACAGGTTTTTGATGCGATCAAGGTCCTCTGGCGCAGCTTCCTGATCCAAAAGATTCGCACGACCCCGAACGATCAGACGGGCGTTTGTCTGACCTTCGTTTTCCCAAAGCGCCATACCGCTTTCGACCAGATCCTGCGCAAGTGAATCGATTTCCTGGCGGCGTGTGGCGATTTCTTTTTCTATGACGTGGCGGATTTCGCCAAGCGATTTACCCTCGACCAAGGCATTCAGAAAATTGGCGGCTTCACGCATGGACGACGGTGTCTGTCCAACAGGTGGTGTGAAAACGCGGTTTTCGACATGGCCATCCGCAAACACCAGGACCACCAACGCCCTGTCATGACTAAGTGAAACAAATTCAATATGCTTGATCGGCGCTTCACGCTTGGGCGTCAAAACCAGACTGGCACCCTGAGTGACACCAGACAGTGCCTCGCCGATGCGATCCATCATCCCGGAAACGTCTTGATCATTTGAGCCAAGAGTCTGATTGATCTTGTCGCGATCAGTATCATCAAGATCGCCGACCTCAAGCAAGCCGTCGACAAAAAGCCTTAGACCAAGATCGGTCGGCACCCTGCCCGCTGAAATATGCGGGCTGTTCAACAATCCCATATATTCCAGATCCTGCATCACATTACGAATGGTCGCCGCGCTGACCTTTTCCGACATGGTCCGTGTCAACGTGCGTGATCCAACTGGCCCGCCGCTTTCCAGATAGCCTTCGACCACACGCTGAAAAACTTCACGTGATCTGGCATTCAATTCGTCAAAGGATGGCAGCGAATTCGACATATTGGATATTTGTGTTCAAACCTTCAAAAGGGCAAGTACAGGAAACAGGTTGCGCTTACACCAACAGAATGACTATTTCGACCTTGCAACAAAAGGAATTCTTTCATGCGCCCTTCTTCACGTGAATTGGACCAAATGCGACCGATTTCAATTGAAACCGGTGTTACCCGTTATGCCGAGGGGTCTTGTTTGATCAAATGCGGCGAAACGCATGTACTTTGCACAGCCTCGATAGATGATCGTGTGCCCCCTTTTCTGAAGAATTCGGGATTGGGTTGGGTCACCGCGGAATACGGAATGCTGCCACGGGCAACCCACAGTCGGATGAGACGTGAAGCCAAAGGCGGTCAATCTGGTCGCACACAGGAAATTCAAAGGTTGATCGGGCGCAGCTTGCGCGCGGGCATTGATCGCGTGGCACTTGGTGAACGTCAGATCACCGTCGATTGCGATGTGATCCAGGCCGATGGCGGAACACGCTGTGCGTCTATTACCGGTGGTTGGATCGCGCTTCGTTTGGCTGTGAACGCCCTGATGAAAGCGGGTGATGTTATCACTGACCCCATTATAGATCATGTTGCGGCGGTCAGTTGCGGTATTTATGCCGGGCAGCCTATTCTTGATCTTGATTACCCGGAAGACAGCGAGGCTGGCGTTGATGGTAATTTCGTGATGACCGGCGGGCAGCGATTGGTTGAGGTTCAGATGTCGGCAGAGGGGTCGACCTTTTCGCGGTCGGAAATGGATCAACTGATGTCACTGACTGAAAAGGGTGTCGCTGAACTGGTCGAGGCACAAAAGTCAGCGGTATCGTAAATGCGAAAACTGACTGAAAAGAAAATTGTCATCGCTTCGCATAATGACGGTAAGTTGCGCGAAATATCAGGGCTGCTTGTCCCCTTCGGCATTGAAGTAACCTCCGCGAAAGCGCTTGGTTTAGACGAACCTGCGGAAACCGAGGATACATTTTCAGGAAATGCCCGGATCAAGGCACATTTTGCAGCTAAAAACAGCGGGCTACCTGCTTTGTCAGATGATAGCGGCATAACAGTTGATGCATTAGATGGCGCACCGGGCGTTTATACGGCTGACTGGGCTGAAACGCCAAATGGTCGCGATTTTCCCATGGCGATGAAAAAGGTCTGGGAATTTCTTGAAGAAAAGAATGCTGTCGCACCCAGAACAGCTGCATTCAACTGCACATTATGTCTGGCTTGGCCGGACGGACATGATGAGATTTTCGAAGGCCGGGTCGATGGCCAGGTAGTCTGGCCCATGCGCGGTGAGCTTGGATTTGGATTTGATCCGGTTTTCCTGCCTGATGGCGAAACTGAAACATTCGGCGAAATGGATCCATCAAAGAAACACGCCATGAGCCATCGGGCCGACGCATTCAAGAAGATGATCGATGGATGCCTTAGCTGAAGACTGGCGCAATGGGGGCTTCGGCCTTTATATTCACTGGCCGTTTTGCCAGGCAAAATGCCCCTATTGCGATTTCAACTCGCACGTCGTTTGTCAGATAGATCAGGCCCGTTGGAAAGCCGCCTATATCCAGGAAATTGACAGGTTCGCCGAAGAAACACCTGGACGTATTCTGAATACGATGTTCTTTGGCGGTGGTACGCCAAGTTTGATGGACCCTGATGTTGTCGGGGCTATCATCGAAAAGGTGCGGCAATCCTGGCCGACATCGAATGATTTTGAGATCACGCTAGAAGCCAACCCCAGTTCTGTCGAAGCCGCCCGATTTGCGGCCTATCGTGATGCAGGTGTTAATCGTGTATCAGTTGGCGTTCAGGCATTGAACAATAATGATCTAAAACGGCTCGGACGACTTCATAGTAAAGATGAAGCTATAAAAGCCATTGAAATCGCTAAGAAAAGTTTTGAACGGGTTAGTTTTGATCTGATGTATGGCCGACAGGATCAATCGGCCGCTAGCTGGTCATCGGAACTGACATGGGCGATCGATTTGGCTGCTGACCATCTTTCACTTTATCAACTGACGATTGAAGATGGCACGGCATTTGGTGACCGTTATAAGATTGGCAGACTCAGAGGATTGCCAGACGAAGATTTATCGGTTCATCTATTTGAAATAACACAAGAAATTTGTGATAAAGCAGGTCTTCATGCCTATGAGGTTTCGAACCATGCCAAGTCCGATGCCGAAAGTCGGCATAACCTGATTTACTGGAAGTATGGTGATTACATTGGCATCGGTCCGGGTGCGCATGGTAGATTAACATTGAATGGAAACCGGTTTGCGACAGAAACATTCAAGTCACCATTTCAGTGGTTAAGCCAGGTTGAAGGCGGTCAAATGGAAAGCCGGACAGTGCTTTCATTGGCTGATCAAGCTGCTGAATATCTAATGATGAGCTTGCGCCTGACCGAAGGTATAAGCATCAATCGGTATAATAAAATGACCGGGCAAAAGCTGGATAGCCATCAAATCGACTTTCTTCGTTCTGAAAATCTGATCAATATTGACCAAGATAGACTTTGCACAACTGATCGGGGGCGCCTGGTTTTGAATTCTGTTATCGAAACGTTGATGCCGTCACTTGAACTATTCGATAACAGCCAGCTTACGACATAAATCATCCAATTGTTCCAATGACTTATACTTAATTGTCAGATGGCCGTTTTCTTGTCCATCGTTGTGCGAAATCGATACGCGCATACCAAGATTGGCACTTAAATCGCCCTCTAGCGCACGTGTATCAGCATCTTTTGCCGGTGGTACTATTTTTTGTTTCGTTGACTTACTTTCAGATTTCGCCAGTTTTTCGGTTTCACGAACGGAAAGCTGGTTAGCGACGACCTGCTTTGCCAGAACGCTTGGGTTGTCAGATGTGATAAGCGCCCGGGCGTGACCAGCAGAAAGTTTACCTTCGCGCACCAATAACTGAACATCTTCCGGCAGACTCATCAACCGCAACAGATTAGCGATATAGCTGCGGCTTTTGCCCATCGCATCAGCCAGTTGTTCTTGCGTATGACCAAAACGATCCATCAGCTGGCGATATCCCTGAGCTTCTTCCAAAGGATTCAGGTCGGCCCGTTGAATGTTTTCGATGATCGCAATTTCCAAAACTTCGACATCTGAAAATTCACGGATAATCACTGGAACTTCATGAAGCTGTGCAATCTGGGCAGCCCGCCAACGCCGTTCCCCAGCGATGATCTGATATTTTGCTCCTGCCCCTGCCGGAGCAGACCGCACAATGATGGGCTGGATAATTCCACGGTGTTTGATTGACGCCGCCAGATCATCCAGATCAGATTGATCAAAAGTACGCCGAGGCTGATCCGGATTAGCTGCAATATTTTCTATTGGAATAACGGTATCAGCCACTTTTGACTTGCCGGTTTCAGCAGCATCGTCGGGCACTATGTCAGACATCAATGCAGAAAGACCGCGACCCAGACCCCGATTTTTGCCTTTGTTCGAACTCATTATTTATTCTCCGACATTTGCCAATTCTGGCTGTCTGTTCATTAGCTCTTTGGCAAGATCGCGATATGCTTTGCTGCCGCGAGATGTCGTATCATATTCGAGAACCGACATGGAATAAGACGGTGCCTCACTGATCCGAACGTTTCTGGGAATTATGGTCTGAAAAACAAGCTCACCCAGATTATCGCGTGCATCGGCTTCAACCTGCTGTGCCAGATTGTTCCGACCATCGTACATGGTTAATACGACGCCTTCGATCCTTAAGTTCGAATTTGCCGTCTGGCGCACTTCCCGTATCGTCAGCATAAGTTGGGATACACCCTCCAAGGCATAAAACTCACTTTGCAGTGGCACCAAAACAGAATGAGCTGCAACCATGGCGTTTACAGTCAATAGGTTCAAAGACGGTGGGCAATCAATAAAGATGAAATCCAGTGCAAATTTTTCAATTTGAGGCTGACGTAAGGCATCATGTAGCAAAAAACTGCGTTTTTCATTTGAAATCAACTCAATATCAGCAGAGCTAAGATCGGTTGTGGCCGGCACTATGAAAAGCCCGTCAACCTCTGTAGGCTGAATGACCTGGTCTAGTGCGACTTCGTCGATCAGCATATCGTAGGACGTCGCAGTCCTGCTGCTTCTTTCGATGCCAAGTCCAGTCGAAGCATTGCCCTGTGGATCAAGATCCACCAACAAAACGTTATAGCCTTCCTCTGCAAGAGCGGCACTTAGGTTAACAGCCGTCGTTGTTTTTCCCACACCCCCCTTTTGGTTCGCCACAGCGATAATCTTGGGTGTAGTATTCGAGTTAGAATCAGACACGCTGTATTGCTCCAACCTTGAGGATGACTGCATTTGGATCGGTCTTACTGATCTTTTCTTGTAATTCAAAGTCCCAGTTCTGTCGTGCAACAGCAATTTCCTGCCCGGCTTTTTCACCTTTTGGGAAAACCGCTATACCACCCGTGGTTAGATGCATTTCAGCATAGCCCAAAAGATCATCCAAAGATGCAAGCGCTCTGGCCGTTATGAGGTCGACTGCAAGAGGCGCAATCATTTCGATCCGATCAGTCATAACTGTGGCTTTCAAACCTAAAGTTCTTGAAGCACTTCTGAGGAATTCAGCTTTGCGTTTATCTGATTCAACCAAAATAGTATCCGCATTAGGCATTTTTTCCGACAGCAAGATAGATAGAATAATACCAGGAAAGCCACCACCACTTCCCAAATCAGCATATTTTGTAACTAACTTAGGAAAAGCATCGAAAAGTTGTGCCGAATCCACTATGTGGCGTATCCATAGATCTGATTGGCTACTTCTTGATATAAGATTTATTTTCTTGTTCCACTTTAGGATAAGAGCTTCGAAGTCTTTCAGCTTTTCAAATGTTTCACGTGAAACATTGATGCCATCCTGAAGCTTATGCAATTTTACGTTTCTCATATTTACGAATAATCGCCAAAAGCAAAGTTAGCGCAGCTGGTGTCATTCCATCGATTTTAGATGCTTGTGCAATGGTCTCGGGGCGCGTCTTTTGTAGTTTCAGCTTCAACTCAGCCGACAGGCCTTCTATCGAGCCATAGTCCAAACTTGGCGGTATTTTTATTGCTTCATCTCGCTGAAGCGCTTCAATATCGCGTTTCTGACGCTCAATATAGTTTGCGTATAAGGCATCCTTCTTAACTTGCTGCTGAATATCAGACGGGTATCTATCAATTGACGGGATAAGTCCGCTTATAAAATCAAAATCCATATCGGGAAATGACAATAGATCAAACGCGCTGCGTCGCGCACCATCCTGATTTATCTTATAGCCATGATCTGATATCTCTTTTGGCGTAAAATACGACGATACTAGTACATCCACACACCGATTAATCTGATCCATTTTCTTATCGAACAACTTCCGACGTTTACTTGAAACGCATCCTAATTTAAACGCTAGAGGAGTAAGTCTTTGGTCGGCATTATCAGCCCGCAGTGACAATCTGAACTCTGCGCGGGATGTAAACATTCGATACGGCTCTGTTACACCGCGTGTTATAAGGTCGTCTATCATAACACCTATGTATGAATCCGACCTCATGAATGTTATTGGCCCCTGACCCTTTGCCGAAAGTGCCGCATTCAAACCAGCAACAAGTCCCTGTGCTGCAGCCTCTTCATAGCCGGTTGTACCGTTGATCTGGCCAGCAAAATAGAGATTTTCAAAGTCTTTTAGCCGAAGTTGACCATTTAACGCCCGCGGATCGATGTAGTCATATTCTATCGCATAGCCTGGCTGTATAATACTAACGTTTTCTAGACCTTTAATTGACCTTACATATGCTTCCTGAATATCCACAGGCAGTGAAGTAGATATTCCATTAGGATAAATCATGTGATTGTTCAGCCCTTCAGGCTCTAGAAAAATCTGATGTGACTGTTTATCGGCGAAACGCACTATCTTATCTTCTATTGATGGGCAATAACGCGGACCTATACCTTCAATATGTCCGCCATACATGGCCGACTTATCAAGATTTTGCCTTATAATCTGATGTGTTTTTTCATTTGTATGCGTGATACCGCAGCTGATTTGTTTTGCAGCGGGCTTTATCGACATAAAGGAAAAAAGCGTAGGCGTTTCGTCACCCGGCTGCATTTCTAATTCAGACCAGTTTATAGTTCTCGAATCCAAACGCGGCGGCGTCCCGGTCTTTAAACGACCCTTTGGCAGGTCAAAGCTGTCTATACGTTCACATAGTTTAGTTGAAGCTTCATCCCCCATACGACCACCAGAATAAGATACATCGCCAATATGGATAATGCCTCTTAGAAAGGTACCGGTTGTTAGAACTGTATTTCTAGCCGCAATCTTGCTGCCATCACGCAGCATAACACCTGTGACCTTCTGTTTATCAACCTGAAAGTCGATGACTTCGCCTTCAATTACATCAAGATGATCAGAGCCCAGTATATGTTTTTGCATCGCAGCCTGATAGAGTGCGCGATCTGCTTGGGCACGAGGTCCCTGCACAGCGGGACCTTTTCTTCGATTAAGAAGCCTGAATTGAATACCGGCCGCATCGGCAACCTTACCCATTATACCATCCATGGCATCTATCTCACGAACAAGATGTCCTTTTCCAAGGCCACCAATTGCCGGATTACACGACATAACACCTAGATCGGACATCTTCATTGTAATCAGAAGCGTTTCTGCACCAAGGCGCGCTGACGCATATGCTGCCTCGCAACCGGCATGACCGCCACCTATAACAACGACATCATATTGTTTCACGTGAAACATCCTTCATTTACCAAGACAGAAAGACGAAAACACTTCATCTAGTATGTCTTCGACATCAACTATACCAATTATAGAACTAATTGAGTGAATCGCTGACCTTAGTTCTTCCGCTGATAGGTCAGTATATTGCTCGCCCTTCTGAATTAACAAGACCGCTGAATCTAACTTGGCAATCGTATCTTCAACCGCGACGCGGTGTCTTTCACGAACAGCCAATCCGGCACCCTGCGTACGTCCTTCCAATGCCTTAACGATCAAATCAATCAGTTGATTTAGGCCAGCACCAGTTTTCCCTGAAACGGATAAGCCATCAATTGGTCGCAGATCACCTTTGCCAATAACAACGATATCATCTGCATGTTGAGTGACTTCTTGAATTTCATCTTCTGGATCGATCAAAAACACACGAAGATCGGCATCACTTGCACGCCTTTTAGCCCGATCTATACCAATGGTTTCGATTTCATCCGCCGTCTCACGAAGGCCCGCGGTATCAATCACCGTCACCGGCAGGCCATTCAGATCCATCTGAACCTCGACAATGTCCCGCGTCGTCCCTGGTATATGCGATGTAATCGCCGCGTCACGCCGCGCCAAGGCATTCAACAAGGTTGACTTACCAACATTCGGGCGGCCCACAATTGCAACCTCAAAACCACTGCGGATACGCTCAGATGCGGCGTAGCCTTTAACCTGATGATCCAAGTCTGAAATCACATCCCTTAGCAAACCTAGAACCTCTGAACTGACGTCTTCTGGTACTTCTTCGTCTGCAAAATCTATCGTCGCCTGCATTAACGCTGCAGCGCGGATCAGTTTTGTTCTCCATAAGACAGACTTCTCTGCCAGCTCACCGGAAAACAGACGCATGGCTTGTTTGCGTTGCGCCTCTGTTTCAGCATTGATAAGATCAGCCAACCCCTCTACGCGCGATAAATCCAACCGTCCGTTTTCCAAAGCACGACGTGTAAATTCGCCTGGATCAGCGATACGAAACCCGTTCAAGGTTGACAGATGATTTAGTAACATAGTTTGCACAGCTGGACTGCCATGTATGTGCAATTCAACCGTCTGTTCACCTGTAAAGCTATGATCTTTGTCAAAGGCCAAAAGCAAAGCTTGGTCGATCAGCTCACCATCTTCACCATACAGCTTTCGCAAAGCAGATTGTCTTGGCTGTGGCAAATCAGTCTTTAACAGGCACCTGACACCGGTAAAGGCATCAGCACCGGAAATCCTGATAATCGAAACGCCAGCTTTACCTCTGACAGTGGCAAGGGCAAAGATTGTATCCATATCAGGCCCCGCAATCCAAGGGCAAAGCTATATCAAGTGTTCATCGAGTCGAAGAATTCCGAATTTGTCTTGGTCTGTTTCAACTTCGACAACAGGAATTCAATCGCATCTGTCGTACCCATCGGGTTCAGAATGCGCCGCAAGACATAGGTTTTCTGTAGATCCAGCTTATCGACAAGCAGATCTTCTTTCCGTGTACCGGATTTCAGAATATCCATCGCAGGGAAGACACGCTTATCGGCAACCTTACGATCCAGAACAATTTCTGAGTTACCCGTACCTTTGAACTCCTCAAAGATCACTTCGTCCATTCTGGAACCAGTGTCGATCAAAGCTGTCGCGATGATAGTCAAAGAGCCACCTTCTTCGATATTTCGGGCCGCCCCAAAAAACCGCTTGGGACGTTGAAGCGCATTGGCATCCACACCACCAGTCAGCACCTTACCCGACGATGGAACGACAGTGTTAAACGCCCGACCAAGCCGTGTGATCGAATCCAAAAGAATAACGACATCGCGCTTATGTTCTACCAGTCGCTTTGCTTTCTCGATCACCATTTCTGATACGGCCACATGCCGCGTCGCAGGTTCATCAAAAGTTGATGAAATAACTTCACCTTTGACCGATCTTTGCATGTCGGTCACTTCTTCTGGTCGCTCATCAATCAAAAGAACGATCAGATAGCATTCTGGATGGTTCTTTTCGATCGAATTCGCAATATTCTGCAACAGAACTGTTTTACCAGTTCTGGGTGGTGCAACGATAAGCGACCGCTGACCTTTACCGATCGGCGCCACCAGATCGATGATCCGGGCTGATCGATCCTTGATCGTCGGATCATCTTCAACCTCCATCTTCAGGCGTTCATCCGGATAAAGCGGGGTCAGGTTATCAAAGGCAACCTTATGCCGTGCGCGCTCCGGTTCTTCGAAGTTGATCTTTTCAACCTTCGTCATCCCGAAATAGCGTTCATTATCATTCGGGGCACGAATGACACCCTCAATCGTATCACCCGTACGCAAAGCAAACTGTCGGATCATATCCGGCGAAACATAGATATCATCAGGGCCCGGCAAATAGTTTGCTTCTGGCGATCTTAAAAATCCAAAACCGTCCTGCAACACTTCCAATACGCCATCGCCCGAAATCTCCCATCCTTCTTCGGCACGTTCCTTGAGGATCGAAAACATCATGTCACCCTTGCGCATGGTGGATGCATTTTCGATCTCAAGTTCTTCAGCCATCGCTAAAAGATCTTTGGGACTTTTAGCTTTCAAATCGGCAAGATTAAGACGGTCTTGGCTCATAGGGGGTATCCTGAGATTTCAGCTGAATAATCAAACGCTGCTGTAAGAGAGACTTCTGCCAGAACAGGCAGATGCGGGCATATATGTGGATTAAGCCGGGTGAGTCAATCAAAACGGTCGAACAACAACCGAAATAACAATTATTATCAGTAAAACCGTGGGAACTTCATTCATCAAACGATAATTTCGGCCGGTCAGGGTGTTCGACTTCGACAGAAAATCCTTACGGCGCAGGCCAAGCCAGTGGTGAAACCAGGTCATTCCGATAATCGCGCCTGTTTTGGTATAAGGCCAAATCGACGACCAATCCACAACGCCTGGTACCAAAGCCAGCAAAACACCAAAAACCCATGTCGCAATCATCGCAGGGTTCATGATCACCCTTAACAACTTCAACTCCATCTTTTCAAAGATCGGTTGAAGATCAGGTTTCGTCTCAGCTTCTTCAACGTGATAAACAAACAATCTTGGCATATAGAAAAGACCAGCCATCCAGGCAATCACTGAAATAATGTGAAGCGCCTTTATCCAAGGATAACCAATAGCAAGTATTTCAAACATGTTCGATCACCTTGGGTCACTGTACCTTACTTAAATAAAATAGATATAAGATAAAAGATGATGTTGTTTTAGGCTGCGAGATTACTGTGGATTATTGATTGCTACATCGTTTTTCCAGTCTTGGGATAAGTGGGGATACAACCTAAAGTATAAGGCGCCGTTTAAATTAAACATATAAAAATCAAATAGTTAATGACATATAGCTTGTGGATAATATCTGGGACAAATGTCTGCGAAACATGGACTTCTTAATCTATCCACAGAACGAATTTATCAAAGTTCAGAGGGTATAATTTTCGTCTAAACGGTGCTGTTATTCCAAACTATACCCGGCTGGAAAAAACAGCTTTGTTTCCCACTTTTTTATTGCTTTATTTTCCAGCCCGTTTTCCCCAGAACTATCCGCATGGCCAATAAAATCATTCTTGCCTCGAAATCCTCTGTTCGGCAAAAATTGCTGAAAGATTGCGGTATTCCATTTAAAACCGTTTCAGTATCGGTCGATGAAGAGACGATCAAAGCATCCTTGTTGGCCGAAAAAGCGACTAGTCGTGATATCGCAGACACATTGGCCGAGATGAAGGCCATGCGCGGCTGCGAAAAATACCCTGACGATTTTGTAATTGGATGCGATCAGGTCCTGGATTTTCAGGGAACGATCTTTTCCAAAGCATCTGATAAATCAGAACTGGTCGAACAGATGACCCAACTGCAGGGTCAGTCCCACAAGCTGATCTCAGCCGCGGTCATTTATCATGAAAATCAGCCAATATGGCGCCAGGCGAATACGACCACGCTTTTCATGCGGCCGCTTAGTCATCAGTTCGTTAGCGATTATGTCGACCGAAATTGGCCCGGTGTCGGCGAAAGCGTCGGCGGATATAAGATTGAGGAAGAAGGCCCCCGACTTTTTTCAAGAATACAGGGCGATCACTTTACGATACTTGGGCTGCCCCTGCTTGAGCTGATTTCTTTTCTGGACGCACGGGGTATCATAAGATCATGATTGATCAGAACATCCCCTTGGCTGGCGTGGTTGGTTGCCCCATTGCACATAGCAAATCACCTATCCTGCATAATCACTGGCTGAAGATAAACAGAATAGCCGGGCATTATATTCCTTTGGAAGTTCACTCAGACGACTTGGCTGATGTGATCAAGATATTGCCTAGGATGGGCTTTCGCGGTGTGAACGTCACAATCCCGCATAAGGAAAAAGTTCTGGAATATTGTCAGATCATCACTGACAGTGCCCAGAAGATCGGTGCTGCCAACACACTGAAGTTTCTTGCAGATGGTCAGATCGAAGCTGATAATACGGATGCCTATGGATTTATCGAAAACATCCACCAATCTGTACCCGATTGGTCGGCCAAAGGACAAACGGCGCTGGTTTTGGGTGCAGGGGGTGCAGCCAGGGCAGTTGTCTTTGCATTACTCGAAAACGGTGCCGAAAAAGTTTTTGTTGTGAACAGAACCCGGATTCGGGCTGAACATTTGAAAGAGGATCTGGGTGCAGGGATTGAGGTGATCGACTGGGATCAAATTTCAGCCTTTGTCCCAGTTTCTGATCTTGTGGTGAACACAACGTCGTTAGGTATGAAAGGTCAGATGGATCTTGATATTGATCTTGTGGGTCTAAGGCCTTGGGCGCTGGTCACTGATATCGTCTACAATCCTTTAAAAACAAGTCTTTTGAGACAAGCGGAAGCCAAGGGGAATACCGTTATCGACGGTCTTGGGATGTTGCTGCATCAGGCTGTTCCTGGATTTGAAAAATGGTTTGGACACAGACCAGCCGTCGACCAGATGCTGCGTGAGGTTGTTTTGAAATGACCCATTTGATCGGCCTGACCGGCTCTATCGGCATGGGCAAATCGACGACCGCGGCGATGTTTCAGGAATTGGGCGTACCGGTTTGGGATGCTGATGCAGCGGTTCATAGACTTTATGATACGGGTGGCGCTGCCGTCGGCCCTTTGTCACAGATTTTTCCCGAAGCGCATCTGGATGGCAAAATCGACCGAAGTATCTTGAAAAAAATCATTCAGAACAAACCAGAGGCCTTGCAAACGATTGAACAGATCGTTCATCCGTTGGTGGCGGATGATCGCGCAGCCTTCGTAGAAAAGATACCTGCAGATATCGTACTATTCGACATTCCGCTTTTGTTCGAAACTGGTGCTAACGAAACGATGGATACTGTCATCTGTGTCACCGTACCGCCCGATATCCAGAAAGAACGGCTTTTAGCCCGCGGCGCGATGACAGAAGATCAACTTGATATGATCCTTAAAAATCAGATGCCGAACGAAAAAAAATGCGCCATTTCGGATTATGTGATTGAGACATTAAACTTTGATGACACACGACAACAGGTCAAGGCGATCGTCGAAGAAATAAAGGGGCTGGTCGATCATGCGTGAAATCGTGCTGGACACAGAAACAACGGGTTTCGAACCCGATCAAGGCGACCGTATTGTCGAAATTGGTGCGGTTGAACTGTTCAATCACATGCCAACGACCCGCACCTATCATCAATACATAAACCCCGAACGCAGCATGCCGCAAAGCGCTTTTGAAGTGCATGGGCTGGGTGATGAATTTCTGAAAGATAAACCGGTTTTCGCAGATATCGTGGATGATTTTCTTGAATTTATCGGTGACGCAAAGTTGGTTATTCACAACGCCAGCTTCGATATGAAATTCATCAATGCGGAATTGGGTTGGGTGAAAAAACCGCCTTTACCTATGAACCAGGCAATTGATACCCTTGCGATTGCGCGTGGGAAATTTCCCGGTTCACCCGCATCACTAGATGCTTTGTGTCGCCGGTTCAATATTGATAATTCGGCACGTACCTTGCATGGCGCTTTGCTTGACTCTGAAATTCTGGCCGAGGTTTATCTTGAGCTGATCGGTGGCCGGCAACCCGATTTCGCGTTGTCTGTCGCAACGGCAAATAAGGGTCAAAACCACCAAGGCGATTGGAAACCTGCGCCGCGCGCCATGCCTTTGAAGTCCAGACTTAATGATCAAGAAAAATCAGCACATACCGAGTTTGTGAAGAAACTCGGTGATGGCGCATTATGGAAGAAATACAGTTAATTCGGATTTTCGACCGGTTGTTCAGCACGTCGGGCTAATTCAGCACGATAAAGCTGAAGGAAATCGATATTTTCGAGGTTCAATGGCGGGAAGCCACCATCGCGCGTCACATCACTGACGATCCGTCTTAGAAACGGGAACAACATCCGCGGACATTCGATCAGAAGGAACGGATGCAGCTGATCTTCGGGCACATTTTCGATATTGAAAACACCCGCATACTCAAGCTCAAGCAAAAACAGAGTGTCCTGCGTTTCTTTCGACTTTGACGAGATGTTCAGCTTTGTCACGACTTCATACTGGTTTTCGACATTGCGCTTTTTTGCGTCAAGCTTCACCTGCACCTGCACGTCCGGCTGAACGTCCCCGCTGACACCTTTCTGCGAAAGAATGTTTTCAAAGGAAAGATCGCGCACATATTGTGCCAAAACCTGCATTTTCAATTGCTTTTGGGGCTGCTCGGCAGCGGCGCCATTGCCGTTTTCGGACATCATCAAACTCCAAAGATTGCGTTGCGGCAGTCTCTAACAGCTTGGCTGCGCAGTCTCAATGCCTTGTCCAATCCGATGGTAGATGTGTCGGCTTTTTATCGGGGTCAACTTCATTAAACTCGCCCTCGATGGTATCATTGCGCTGATCGGTACGCGGTCCGTCAAAATCACCGGCCCGTTGAAATCTGATCGAAACACGCTGTCTGACATAGTTAAAAACGGCCGTCCGAACTGACGGGACAAACAACGCAAACCCCACCGCGTCCGTAAAGAATCCCGGCGTCAAAAGCAGAGCACCCGAAAACAGGATCATCGCGCCATCTGCCAGCGGTCGACTTGGGTCTTTCATTTCAGAAAATGATCTCTGTATCCGCCCGATGACGGCCAATCCCTGGGATTTGACTAGCCAGCTGCCCAACAAAGCGGTCAGAACGACGATAATCAGTGTTGGCCACAGGCCAATCAAACCGCCGATCTGTATAAAAAGTGCGATTTCGATGAGTGGAATGAAAATAAATAGCAATAATAGGCGCATTCGTTAGATCCTTGGGTATGCAGCGGTGGACTTGACTGATCCGGTGACTTACATATGTCCCCTGCAACCATGTTACCATGCTTCACCCAAAAAGAGGCTTAAATGAACAGCTCAGTTATCCAGCTCTTAGTATTGGCAGGAATCGCAATCTTTCTGATTTTGCGACTAAAAGCTGTTTTGGGCAGTCGAGAAGGCTTTGAAAAGCCGTCTGTTCCTGTTCAGCGCGATACAGCGGCCCGCAATAAGCCAGATTTTGAAGTGATCGAAGGTGGCCCGGATCACGATATCATTGATCACGTGCCGGAAGGATCGCCACAAGCGGAAGCATTGGCAAAAATGAAAACAGTCGACTCTGATTTCACAGTCGGCGGCTTTTTGTCGGGTGCGCGCGGTGCATATGAAATGATATTGATGGCGTTCGAAAAAGGTGACCTGGCGTCGATCAAACCTTTCCTGTCAGATGATGTCTATGAAACATTCGCCGAAGTTGTCGAGGCCCGTGAAAAACAGGGTATCACGATTGACGCGAATTTTGTTGGCATCCGTGAGATATCGGTGATGGACGCCACTTTTGACAACACGACCACCGAAGCTGAGATGATGGTTCGCTTTGTGGGCGAATTGACATCGATTGTTCGTGATCGCGGTGGTGATGTCATTGAAGGCAGTGAAACAGAGATCAAACGCCAAAAAGACATCTGGACCTTCACACGTGTCATGAATTCTGGTGATCCGAACTGGTTGTTGACAGCAACAGGTGAATAATACCCTACGGTCGTGGTCCGTAAGTCGAAAAAGGCGGTCACGAAAGATGACCTTTCGCTCTGGAATAAGGTGATCGAAGACATCAAACCAATGTCTGGTCAGATGGCTACAGTTCGCAAACCTGTTTCAAAAGAAGCCAGCCTGAAAAACACCACTGCGAAACCTGTACCGGTTACGGAAAACAACAGTATCTCGTTCCCGGTTCAGGATACACCGAAGATGGACGCCAAATCGTTCAAACGCATGAAGCGCGGTGTCATCAAACCAGATGCCCGCATTGATCTTCACGGCATGACGTTGGCGCGTGCGCATGGGGCACTGACCAGTTTTGTGACGACGGCTTTTTCCCAAGACAAACGTCTTTTATTGGTGATTACGGGAAAGGGGCTTTCGAAAGATCAGGATGATTTTCTGGCGCGGCCGCGCGGATTGTTAAAACAACAGGTGCCACAGTGGTTGGCCCTGCCGCCCTTTTCCAACATGGTGCTGCAAGTCAGTGAAGCGCACCAGCGCCACGGCGGATCCGGTGCTTACTACGTTTATCTGAAACGTCGCAGATAAGTCAGCGACCTATCGATTGCGTGGGGGACAGGATCACTTCTGTCGCATTTTGCACGGTTAGAATCGTGCCGGGCAGCAATCCGGACCGGACTGAGTCATCACGGCTGAACGCATCGTCGATTTGCGTCACCTGTGACAGAACCGCAAGCACAGTCGGTGAGTTGCCAACGACAAAATGGTTCAACCCATCGCCATCTGAAAACGCTGAAACATCAATCAGCGTCACATCAACATCGGCAATTTTTTCAATATCATCCAGATTCCCCAGACGCGAAGTCTGCCCGGTCAAACGCGCGGATAATCTCAGAGCACGATCGCGGGCTGAAACGAAGATGACAAATGTTTCTGGCAAAGTCCCGATACGACGGACTTGCGACAGGAAGACGTCGACATCGATATCTGGTGAAATCAGCACAACACCCGATATCATTTCATGCGGTCGTTCCTTTTCGGCAATTGCAATCTGCCGCAACGCCTCCATTGTCAGCAATGATCCCATCGAATGTGCGATGATAAAAACCTCATCCGCGCCTGCGCGTTTGACCTCATAAATCATCTCTTCCAAAGCATCGCGCGCAGCCAGTACACTGTCGCTGTCATAGGCATAGCCCAAAGGGGACGCCGCGCTGGCCCAGCTGAAGCTGAGCGCAACACCGGGAATCCCTAGGTCATTTTTCAGCTGTGCGATCCGAAATATACCGTCTGCGAAAGTATTGTTGAAGCCATGGATATATATGGTGGCTTCCCTTTTTCCACGTGGCATCAATCTTAGTTCTGCGGACAATGCCTGTCGAAAGGTTGATCTATCTTGATATTGGTCGACACCAGACAAAACAAACTGTGTGTTGGTATCCGGCGTGCCCGTCGGATAGCTGATTTGGCCGGCGGGGCGTTCCGGTGGCACGACAACGGTATATTTTCCATATCGTGGTTCGTCTGACCTGTCGGTGTTGAAAAAGATATCGGGGTCTGGCTGACGTGTTGACATGACAAAAATCGGGCTTGCTTGACCTGTATCGGCAGCATTGGCAACAATAACAGCTGTAGATCTTGGCGCGCATCCACCCAGAACGATAATCACAGCAATCAGAAGAAATCTCATACTGCCTGTCCTGTCGTGCCTTAAATTCGGTATGACCTATAAAACATACCGGCTCAGATCTGTCGATCTGCTTAACTCGCCCAGATGTTTTTCAACAAAGGCTTCGTCAACACGAATGCTTTCGCCTGATCTGTCCGGTGCGGAAAACGACAATTCTTCAAAAACACGTTCCATCACGGTGTAAAGGCGTCGCGCCCCGATGTTTTCAATCGACGTATTCACTTCGGCGGCGATCATCGCCAAAGCTTTGATGCCATCATCGGTAAACTCGACAGTTACATCTTCCGTCTTCATCAAAGCGGAATACTGCCGTGTCAGGGCATTGTCGGTTTCAGACAGGATTTTGACAAAGTCGTCTTGTGTCAAAGCGCGCAATTCAACACGGATCGGTAAACGACCTTGCAGTTCCGGCAGCAGATCCGAGGGTTTGGCGATGTGAAACGCCCCGGATGCGATAAACAGGATGTGGTCGGTTTTGACCGGCCCGTATTTGGTCGATACCGTCGTTCCTTCGATCAGCGGCAACAAATCCCGTTGTACGCCTTCACGGCTGACATCACCGCCACGCGCATCGGATCGCGCACAAACCTTGTCAATTTCATCCAGAAAGACAATGCCGTTTTCCTGAACCGCTTCAAGCGCGGTTTTATTCACGGTTTCATCGTCAAGCAGTTTGTCGGCCTCTTCCCCGATAAGTGTATCGTAGCTTTCCGAAACAGTCATTTTTCGTTTAACGGTTCGACCCCCAAAGGCTTTGCCAAAGATATCGCCCAAGTTCATCATACCCATGTTCGCACCGGGTTGTCCGGGAATTTCAAACATTGGCATCTGTGGGGTCTCGGCGATGTCCAGTTCGATGATGGTATCGTCCAATTCACCCCGCTTCAGTTTCCCGCGAAACATTTCGCGCGTGGCGTCGCGCGCATCTGCGCCAGCAATGGCTTCGATCACACGATCTTCCGCCGCTAGATAGGCTTTTGCTTTGACATCTTCGCGCATCAGTTCCCGTGTTTGCGCAATCGCTGCGTCAACCAGATCCCTGACGATCTGCTCCACGTCACGACCGACATACCCCACTTCGGTGAATTTCGTGGCTTCGACCTTGATAAAAGGGGCCCGCGCAAGTTTTGCCAGACGACGGCTGATTTCAGTCTTGCCGACACCGGTGGGGCCAATCATCAGGATATTTTTAGGATAGACTTCATCACGCAGATCACTGCTAAGCTGTTTACGCCGCCAGCGATTGCGCAAGGCCACAGCAACAGCGCGTTTGGCATCTTTCTGACCGATGATAAAACGGTCGAGTTCCGAAACAATTTCACGTGGGGTTAAGTCGGTCATGGAACCTCAATAGATTTGGAGTAGGGCGGCAGACGGGATTTGCCGGGAAAATCGGGAAGCAGGCGCATCAGGACAGATCTCAGGCCGACCCACCACGTCCCGAGTGCAGTGATGAATGTGCCAAGGATCAAAAGGATTGCGACCCATTGGCCAAAACTGCCATCGCCGTCGCCCTGGATCACCCATGATATCAAAAGCGCAATATAGATGATCCCGGCCGTCAGGAACGAACGCCGGTCGATGATCAAAGCCAGGATTGTAATACCGGTCAATGCCAGTGCGACCGAGATCATCCCAACAGTGCCCCCCATATTGTAAAGCGTCAACGCGATAGTGTTGACCAATGCGGGCGCGGCCAGAAGATGCAGCCAAAACCCGGTTGCGGCGCGGCGCCCCAAGCGGTGCGGGTCGCGTGTGTCAAACCACATACCAGCAAGAAACGCACCGATACCGAAAACCAATGTGGCTATTGCAAAGCCGGATGAACTGCCCAGATCGAAAACACTGCCTTCAAATCTGCCATTTGCGATTTGAAAGGCGTCTTCAAGCGTCAGGGTCATGGCATAAAATGTTGCCAATAGCCCAAGCCCGACGAAAAACATCGTCACAGGCAGGCGGAATTTCCAGTACCAGATGCCCATTGCGACAGTACCGGCCAGACTGCTGTAGATCATGATATTTTTAGGGTTGGGCCAGTTTTGCTGTGCCATGATGCCAACGACAAAACTGGTGGCAGCGATCCCAAAGGAAATCGCCAAAATCATGCTGGGCAGGATCATACGTCGCCGCAATGTGAAATAATAGGCCATCCACCAGACAACACCGGCCATAAGAAGGGGCACGATGATGAACCCACTTGAGGCCAGTCCGACCAGCGATAAAAGTGCCAGAATACCCGACAACAGGATTGTCAGACCAACGGCAATAAAGATTTCGGAAAAGCCCCGGAAGAACTCAAAGGGTTCGTCCTCACCGCTCATAAGATCACGCTGACCGGATCGATCTTGAGAAATGCTGATGAGATTGGCCGCTTGTGCCTCGGTCAGGATACCAGCTGCAACAGCGGCGCGCAGATCTTCCGGCGTGACCGACATTTTAGCTGCCAATCCGTTCGACGGTCAAATTGCCGTTTGTATAGACACAGATATCTGCTGCAATTTCCATCGCCGCCCGTGCAATATCTTCGGCCGATTTATCCGTATGCATCATCCCGCGCGCGGCCGCCAAGGCATAGTTTCCGCCGGACCCAATAGCTGCAACGTCATGCTCAGGTTCAAGCACATCGCCCGCGCCCGTAATCACATACATCTCGGTTCCGTCCGATACGATCAGCATCGCTTCCAGCTTTTGCAGATACTTGTCAGTGCGCCAGTCTTTTGCCAGCTCGACCGATGCGCGGGCCAGTTGTCCTGGTGTCGCCTCAAGCTTCGCTTCCAGCCGTTCAAGCAGTGTGAAGGCATCGGCGGTCGATCCTGCAAAGCCAGCAACGACATCAAAACCACCGGGTGACAAACGGCGCACTTTTTTTGCGGTTCCCTTGATAACAGTTTGGCCCAAACTAACCTGCCCGTCGCCGGCAATGACGACCTGACCCTCTTTTTTGACACCTATAATTGTCGTGCCATGCCAACCAGGAAATTCATTGTTTTGCATAGTTGTCCTTCCATTTCGCGGATATATGTGCCCCGATGGAAGATGATGCAACCCGTGAACGCTATTCAGTAAGTGCCCGATGCGCGATAAAAGAATAGATACAGCCCTGGAAGCCTGGCAGGTTCTGGCACGCAGATCGGGGTATGATGACGCATCGTTTCAGCGTGTCACGCACTGGCATAAGAAAGACGCACGCCGGTCCCATATCATTTTGCACATGCGCGATAATGAAGGGATGTCGCTGATCCTAAAGCAGATACAGCGCCCCACCGATATCAACAGTTTTCAGGATGTCGTTCGGGCACAGCGTATTGCTGCCTTTTCCTTACGACATCAGGATTATGCCCGTGTTCCAAAAGTTCTGGGACATGATAGCCAGTTGCGCGCGTATCTGACAGAATATGCTGCAGGTCGAACCGCCTTTGATCTATGTTCGGGCACCCGTGATCGCGCGCAGATACTAAAATCCGCGGGTCGTTGGTTGTCCGAATACCACAGCGTTAACGAACAGGAGCGACGCATCTATCAGCCTAAGTTCATGGTGCAGCACCTGCAAAAACTGGCTGAGCAAGTGAAAAACGGCGAAAGGAAGATCCGTGGGCAAAAGCTGTTTCGTTACTATGTCGACCAGATCGCAGAAACCGCAAAAAGCCATGAAGGACGGGAAAGCGTTATATCATCCAAGCACGGTGATATGAATCTGCGCAATATCCTGCTGTCCAATGATCGGGCCTGGGCCGTTGATTTCAACACGCCCTCATATGCGCCGGTTGGATTTGATATCGTGCGGTTTTTGCTGAACTATTCCGAAATATTTGCTGATATAAAGGGCATCAAGTCCGGTAATGTTATTCCCAAAGAGGACTTCGATGCGTTTTTTCAGGGATATAAGTTGGTCGGTCCAGATGACCCCAGTGTTCAGTTTTTGCTAAAGGTGCAGCTGTTGACCGATTGGAACCGGCTGCCCCACGATTTGCTTGATACCAGCGCCACCAATCTGGTGCGTTTTCGCCGTATCAAACAAATCTCCAAGATCGCGTTTGAATAGTCAGATCGATTCTTCAATCCAGTTTTGCAGCGTCGCTTTGGGTTTTGCGCCGTTCATGTTCGAAACGACCTCACCACCTTTAAAGATAAAAAGCGCCGGGATGCCGCGCACACCCATCTGAGCGGCCGAGTTCGGATTGCTGTCGACGTCTACTTTGACGATCTTCACCTTATCCGACATTTCATCTGACAGCTCTTCCAAAGCAGGCCCGATCTGTTTGCAGGGGCCACACCATTCGGCCCAGAAGTCGACGACGACAGGGACGTCAGAATTCTTGACTTGTTCATCAAAGGTTTCGTCGGTGACGGCGATGGTGGCCATTATAATTCTCCTTGGGGACGCGGGTCAGGATGCGAAACTATGAATGACCTTGGCATTCGTCAAGATACAGTATGCTGACTGAAGGCATTCCTCACGATGTCGTGCGGTAATGACATCAACCGGCCGTTCTTTGTCCAAAGAATTGCGGTCTGGATCGTTTTTTCCGGATATATTTGTTCAAGGGCAGCTTGATACGCCCGCATCTGACGCAGCAATCCGATCGGTGTTTCATTCGCGCTTTGCGGTATTTCCCGATTGGTTTTGAAATCAATCGCCAAAACAGTCGTGTCGCGGACAATCAAACGATCGATAACCCCATGCAGCTTCCGGTCACCGTATTCCGATAATGTACCAATCACCGGGACTTCAGCCAGCGCGTTTTCGTCAAAAATAAAAGCCAGATCAGGATGATCCAGAACACTGGTCGCCTCATCAAAGGCCAGGCTTATGGCCTGATCTGTGACAAGGGGGTTGGATGATTTCAAAATCTGATCTGCAGCACGCCGCCAGTTATCGCGGTCAAGTCGAGGCAGATATTCCAGCAGTAAATGAACATTGTTGCCATGATCCAAGACAAAGGGGTCTGCTTCTGCATCGACCTCTGTCGCCAGGGCTTTTGGCCCGCCCAGATCTGACGGTGTCAAAGGCTTTTCCACGACAAGTGCGGATTTTGCCTTGGTTTTAAAGAAAGCCGGTAAATCTGCCGCAGGTTTGCCCAACTGTTCTTGCTTGTCATCTGCTTGTCCGAACCAATCGCCGGTCTCCAGTCGCCGACCTGGACCCAGATCAAATGCGGTTTCAGCCGCACCGCATTTTTCCATGCCTTGTTCGACCAGCCAATGCCAGCATTGATCTGTTTTGGTGATCTTGCCCGCCGCACAGACGATTAGCCATTTTTCAGCGCGGGTCATGGCCACGTAAAGCAGGCGCAGTCGTTCGTGTTGCTGTGCTTTTTTCAGGTCCGATACTCTGGTTCGGATGTTGTCTGGCTGTTCGGCGGTCATGGGTGCCCAAAACACAAAATCTTCGGTTGGGACCAGTTCACTGTTGAACCGAACAGGACGATCCGCACAATCCGGCAGGATAACGATAGGTGCTTCAAGACCCTTGGCGCCATGCACGGTCATCACCCGGATCAGATCGCTTGCACTATCCAGTTGCCGTTTGATTTCAACATCATCCGTTTCCAACCATGTCAGAAAACTGGTCAATGTTGGTGTTTCGGTGCGTTCATAGGCCAAGGCCTGGCTAAGCAGGGCGTCAATGCCGTCTTCAGCTTCGGGGCCCAAGCGCGCCAATAGCTTTTTGCGGCCATCAAACCGAATAAGCAGACGTTCAATCAGATCGTAGGGACGCAGATAATCGGCATCATTGCGCAGGGCTTCAAGCATATCGACAGTGTCGCGAAATTCATCCTTGCGATTTTGCAGTGCACGCCACAGGTATTTATCGGTCCGCTTGTGTGCCAAATCGAACAAATCCTGCTCGGACCACCCAAATAAAGGCGATCTTAGCGCGCAGGCCAGTGACAGATCATCTTCGGGCAATGCCAGAAACGATAGAACAGCCATGATGTCCTTAACGGCCAGTTCACCCCCGATTTTCAGCCGGTCCGCCCCGGCGATCGGCAAGCCCTCGGATTTGCAGGCCTGAATGATTTCACGAAACAGTTCTTTGCGCTGTTGGACCAGGATCAGAATATCGCCGGGGCGAACTCGCCTTTGATGATATGCACCGGTGCCATCTTCATCCGGCAACGTTTCATGATCGATCATTGACTTGATCCGCGTGGCGAGCTGTTTAGCAAGCAAAACGGTCTGATGCGTTTCGCTTAGCCGATCAACCGGGTCGTACCAGGGCAGCTCTTCTTTCGTTTGGGTCGGTTCTATGGCGGGCCAAAGATCGACGCGACCGGGCATCGAAGACTTAAACGCCTTATGTTGTGACAGATCACCAAGACCCGTGGCCGCATAGGTTTCGAAGGTTTGGTCAACCAGTTGCAGAATGGGTTTTGCGGATCGGAACGAATGTTCCAGATGCACGGATTGAAAGGGTAACTCAACTGCGGCAAGCCTATCCTGAAATAGATGGCGCATACGATTGAAGCCTGTGGGATCAGCGCCCTGAAAGGAATAAATTGATTGTTTCGGATCACCGACCACAAAAATGGTACGCTGCACGTCCTGCCGCGCGCCTTGGCCGCTGGTAAATTCCTGAGCCAACCGTTCGATGACTTGCCATTGCTGCGGGCTGGTGTCCTGCGCCTCATCCACCAAAATATGATCTATTCCGCCATCCAGTCGGAACAAAACCCATTGTGCGACGGATGGATCATGCAGCAATTGCGAGGCGCGGTTGATCAGATCATCAAAATCTAACCAACCACGCAGCAGTTTTTGATGTTCGTAGCGGGGCAGAAATTCATTCGCGAAACGATGCAGCGCAAGTGTCTTGTCCATCGCGGCCAAAGCCAGTCGGATAGGTCTGGCCGCCTCGACGCGCCGCATGAATGCGTCAACTTCGGGCAGAATGTCTGCTATCTTGCCCTGCGTAGATTTAGTTGGGAATTTACCAACCTTGGCTGAAAAAGGCTGCGCAGCATCTTTTCCAAATAAAAAGACCTGCTCCAACTCAGGTAACGTATCAACAGATAAAGCTTGTATAACCTTAAGCTTTTTCGCAACCTTTTGATCCGTCGATGATCCCTGCTGCAAGGCCGGTATCAGACTGGATAGCAAGTTTTGCTCTGATCCCAAAAAAACCTTTGCCGAAAGCGTTTCGGTCGTTTCATCAGGCGACACGTCAAAGTGATGCCGTATGTCATCCTGCGATTTTGAGACTGTGAAAAGAGCTTTATGTTTGGTGATTTCAGATAAAAGCCTTTCAAAACTTTCGCCCGATTGGAAAAAGGCAAGATCATCAACGAAACCGACAGTGGCGGGGTCATCTGCCATCGCTTCGACGATTGCATCCCGTAACAGCTGGGCGGATCGGTCTTCGATTTCAGTAAATCGGGGTGAGATGCCTGCCTCTAGCGGAAATCGTCGCAGCAGCGCGGCACAAAACGAATGGATGGTCTGAATCTTCAATCCGCCGGGCGCTTCAATCGCCCGCGCAAACAAGCGGCGCGCCTCCTTTAGAACGTTTGCATTCACATCATGGTCGATACCCAGTTGTGTCAGGTCATTTCGAAGCTGTGCGTCCGGCCGCATTGTCCATTCGCCCAAGCGTCGGAACAAACGGTTCTGCATTTCACTGGCCGCAGCCTTTGTATAGGTCAGGCACAGGATACGCTCAGGCGGGACACCCTCAAGCAACAGCCGCGCAACACGATCTGTCAAAACACGGGTTTTGCCTGACCCTGCATTCGCAGCGACCCAGGTTGAGCTTTCGGGTCGTGCGGCTTTGACCTGCCGGATAGTCGCTTCGTCTCTTATCACCTGACATCCTCGGCCATGGGTTTCATGGTGGCGTCCCATTCCCCAAATCGGGAAAGGTGATCGTAAGTCCCAACATCCGTGTCCCGTTGCATGTACCGGCGCGCGGTGAACCCTTGTGCTTCACTGATGTAGGCGCTGATCAATTGGTGCAGTTCATCCCAAATTCTGGCAGTGGACAGTTGATCCAAAGGTGCGGAAATGGTTTTGGGATTGGCGCCCAGACCTATGAATTCCGCATGTGCCAGTGACCTTGGTCCGATTTTCTGAAATGCGCCCTTTTCGATCATTGCCGCTTCGATCAAAAGCTGTCTGTCAAATGCGATCTGTTCAGGGATGCCGGGTGGATTGCCGGTTTTGTAATCGTAAAGAAAAACTGATCCATCGGCGGCCACATCGATACGGTCGGCCTTCGCTGTAACCGTAAAGCCCAGCCCGGTCAGATCAATTTTTCCGGTTTGTTCAAGACCGACAGGCGTGGCGCGGGCTTGCCGGTCTTGTTCACCCAGCAAAAAGGCGTCTGCGATCTTGATAAGTTTGGCCCGCCAGATCCGTCGTACGGCAGGCCATGGCGCCTGTTGTATCAGAACCTGATCAGCGACCGATATCAGCTTTTCTTTTGCCGCAGTATGGTCGTCGGGAACGCCGGAATCCACGAATTTCTCGAAAACATCATGCAGGATTGTACCCCGAAGCGGGGCATCCGGCATCTGATGCAAAGGATCAAGCTGTTTCAAGCGCAAGACATACTGCGCATAAATCGCATAAGGATCGCGGACCAATGTCTTGAAACGAGTGACCGATAACTGGGTCGGACGGGCTGATCGCGGTGGTCTTGGGCATGGACGTGATGCGGGCGGAACAGTCTGATCTGGTGCCTCAAGCTGTTGTGCCATAGTGATCCATGTCCGACCACGTGCACGCATGTCGTCCAATGCTTGCGTGCCAAGCGTTTCATGAAGACCGCCCAACAGATTAGTCATACGGTTCAACCAGCGGGATGGCACGGTTTCGGCTTCGTCATTGCGGATCGGTCGTGTGATCCAGACTTCGTTTGCGCAGACAGCCTGCTGGAAGTCATGCGCCAAAAGACCGATTTTGCGATCGGGCATCAGCAACCCTGCCTTTTTTCGCATGGCACGGTTCAGCCAAGGATCGGGCGTTGGTGGCGGCGGCCAGGTGCCTTCGTTCATTCCCGCGATAATCACCAGATCGGCGCCCTGCACCCGTGCTTCAAGCGTGCCCCAGATCATTATCCCGGAATGGGGCAGTTCAGCACGGCGAACTTCTTCTAGTGTCAGAACACCATTCAGCAAGCTGAGGTATTCGAAACCCGCAACGGTACCGGCGTGGTGGGCTTCTTTCAGCAGCAACTGCATTACCTTGCGAACCTGTTGCCCGGCATCACTGGACCAGACAACACCTTCGCCATCCAACGCGGGCCCCCCCGACAGTTTTTCAGCAATTTCAATATGTTTGATGACGATATCCTGCAAAGCACTATCGTCGACCGGTTCAAGCGCCAGGACAAGGTCAGAAATCCAATGAACCCATTCTTTCAAACCATCTTCTGGCTTGACCTGTGTTAACCAAGTGTGGATCGCCTTGGCATCCGGGAAAGGTGGCCCATCCCTGCGCAGCCAAAGCTCAAACTCTCTGATCCATCGCAGATGGGGTCCACGATCGTCCTGCCCTGTGTTCGTCATAGGGTCTTTCAACAATGATAAAAGCGATTTCGCGGTCAACCTGGTTTGAAACAGCGTGGCGATTTGCAACAGGAAACGCCCCGGTGGCGTTTGGGGCAGCGGAACACCAGCGCTGTCATCAGGTATGATGCCCCACCTGTCCAAAGCGGCGGTTACAAGCCTGGCAATCTGCCGATCAGGTGTAATCAGTGCCGCGACCTGCGCTGTTTCCGCAGCCTGCCGCAGCCGCATCGCGATCACGGTTGCCTCAATTCGTGGCGAAGGCGCCTCGACCAAAGTGATCTTCTGGGCGGCTGTCGTCAGGTCCGACAACATCGGGCCTTCGGTCAACCACTGATCGGTCACAGGGGCGGGCCGTAATGCCAAGGAAATCAGCCTGTTCCGCGCCGGAGAAGGCGCAGCTGCATCCGCCCATTGCTGAACGTCGCAAGCATGGATCTTCAAATCTTCCAACAGGGCCTGAAATCGGTATTGCGGATGGTCTTCAATCCCGTTTTCACCGCCAATCCGCGCCCATATTTCATCTGGCTGATCAAAGTCGAAACCTGGAAGGATGACGCCACCTTGGGGCAGTCCCGCCACCGACTTCATCAACATGGCCGTTGCGCCGCGTGATCCGGTTGAACCAGCGATCAGAACCGGATGTCTGGGCGGCGTCTTGGCCCAGAGGTGTACCAGATGTTCGACTATCATCCGTTGCCTTGTTTCGACATCAGGCTGACTGTCCGTACGAAAATAGCCTTGCGTGATTTTTATAAACTCAAGTGCGCGTTGCCAGTGGCCTGATTGATCGCTGATATCCAGGCCCTGGATGACGTCTGGTGCAACACCTTCGCCGTGCATTTCATCCATCAGATCAGCCAAGCTGTCCGTCAGATCAAACAAAGCCGACTTCGGCGCAAGATCTGGCTGAGCGTCTAGCAATTGTCTGACCAGCTGTGTCAGTTCCAGCCGCCTGCGCAATTTGGACGCGGGCATAGGCAGATCTGGCTGAACGTAGTTTTGACCAATCTCGGTCACCAGGCGGATTTTTGGCAAAAGTCGTGATGGCCCGGTGGTAAACAACTGCCTTAAGCGTCGCTGCATGCGTCTGGTGTTGACGTATATATCAACACGCGCGATCGTCTCAGGCGGCTGATCTGCCGTGCGGTCCAATAGTCCGTCGATCAAGGCATTGGCAAAATCAACGCCTGGCGCCAAACCGAAAACGCGCGGATGATCCGATGGTTCAAACATCAGATGCCAAAAGGCTTTCTGCAATATGAATGCCTGACGGATTGCCAACGTCGCACCAATGACCTTCATAGATGCAGCCGTATAGTTTTCCTTTGGCAATCAGCCTGTTCCAGACGAGGTTCAGTGAAAAGACGTCGTCTTGTACTTCAGTGACGCGCTGCGGTTTTATGATCTGCACGCCGGTGTATCTGAATGGACCGGGGCGTTTGACGTGGCCATGGTCTGTCAGGTCGAAATCATGCTGTGCTTCGTGTCCATGCGCACGATCCTGCGGCACCAAAAGCAAAAGCGCATCCATCCTTTCCGCATTCCAGGTCTCTGCAACTATTTTCAGCGGATTTTGGCCCTTCCAAATGGCGTCCGAATTCATCGTAAAAACGGCATCAGACCCTAGCATATCTGCGGCCTTCTTGAAGCCACCACCCGTTTCCAAAAGCCTGTCTGTCTCGTCCGAAAACAGAATATTCTGACCCTGAAGATGCCGGGTCAACGCATCGGGTAGGTAATGCAGGTTAACTACTGCTTTTCCGATATCCGCGTCATTCACTAGGCTCAGAGCATGATCGATCAATGGCTTTCCGGCGATATTGATCATCGGTTTCGGCCGGTCAGCGGTCAGATCACCCATACGTGTCCCCAGACCTGCCGCGAAGATCATTATAGATGAGGGACTGTTCCGCATTTATCTTTTAATATCTCCAAAATGTCTGCTGTCGGCCGGGGTAAGAGACGATCAACCTGTTCCCGCAACATCACGACTGACGGATGTGATAGATCACTTACCAGATTTTGCCAAACACGTGGGATCAGGTCGACATATCCAGGTTTTCCAGAATGCAGCGATAATCTGGCAAATACGCCCAGTATCCGCAGATTTCTTTGGGCACTGACGATGGCGCAGTTTTCTTTGAAACATTCCGCATCCTGTTGCGTCGCATTGATGTAGCGATCTATCATCATAGTGATAATTTGTGGTTTCACATCCCGTCGCGCATCCTTCAGCAGGGACATCAGATCATAGGCAGGGTGGCCCAACATCGCATCTTGAAAATCAAGAAGGCCGACTCGCGCCGTACCCTGACGATCCGGCAGCCAGATCAGGTTTTCGGCATGGAAGTCCCGCTGAATAAGCACCTTTGGATAAGGCTCAAGGCCAACAATCAATTCCCGCACGGCGTTTCGAAAATGATCCTGATTTTCCTGATCAATCGTAAGACCAGCGCCCACGGCGTACCAGGTCAGCGCCAGACACCCCATATCTGCCATGATATCGGCATCATAAAAGTTCAGATCGGCTGGGGGCTGATGCTTGTGCAGTTCGATCAAAACGTCCACGGCGTTTTCGTAAAGTTCTACTTCAAGTGCAGGCGTGGTTTCTGAGATACGGGCGAATAAATCATCACCCAAATCCTCAATAAGTAGAAATCCGTTTTGAACATCGATTTCGAAAATCTCAGGCGCGCTTAGACCGATTGACTGCAAATAGCGTGCAATTTTGACAAATGGCTCGACGGTTTCGCCTTTTTCCGGATCTGCGTCCATCAAAACAGTTGTCTGCCCGTTGTCTGCCTTCAGTCTGTCATACCTGCGATTTGAGGCGTCGCCGGCAAGCGGACTGATCTTTGCGGTTTTCCAGCTTGTTTGACTTAAAAAGTCACGAATTTGTTGTTGTCTGGCTTTCACTTAATTGCTCCAGAAGACGCTGCCATCGGGGGGTTGATGCGGTGACGTTTACCTCGTGCTGTCCGTTGTCCAATGCCTGAAAGCGCAAGGTCAAGCACTCTTTTGGAACCGCGTCCCCCAAACGATCTGGCCATTCGATCAGGCAGACCGCTTCAGCGAACACCTCTTCAAGTCCAAGCTCCAATGCTTCGTCAGGGCTTGTCAGACGATAAAGATCACAGTGCCAGATCTCAAACGTTTCGGTTTGATAGATTTGAACCAACGTAAAAGTTGGCGAAGGCACATCTTCGTCCGGGCCGATCAGTGCTTTGATCAAGGCGCGGGCAAAGAAGGTTTTACCCGCACCGATATCGCCTTGCAACAGTATGGTGTCACCGACGGCAATACTGGATGAGATGATATGCGCCAGTTTTCGCGTTGCATCTTCGTTTGGTAGCGGGATGTACAAGAGCTGTTCTGCCATCCCGTGATCCTAGCGGCTGGGCAAGCCGTCGCAAGATGGTTTCAGCTGACCGCGATTTCCAGCTGCGGTGGTTCGGATACAAGCTTTTTGAAAGCAATCAGCGTCGCACCCCTTGGCAGTGCTTCGGCGCGACATTGCAGGACTTGCCCGTTTTGCAAGGTCACATTGCCGGACCAGGATGATCGTTCATTCGTGCTGGTGGAAAATAGTCTAAGCTGTTCCCAGATATCGGAGTGATCTGACAGAAGCTGCCAGCGCGTTAAGGCATCGTTGATATTTGTTTCGACAACTTCCTGAACGATATCCTCGGCCCAAAGGGTTTTATATTTGTTATTGGATAAAGTCACCGAGCCATTAGAGGCAAATACGATGATCGCTTCGTCCAGATTATCGATAACGGCCTGCCCTTGTTCAAGCTGTGACCGGAAACGACGTGTCAGTGAAATTTCGGCGCTGATATCGTCAAACAGAAATGCAACACCGCCACCTGGATGTGGCCTGCCCGTTACGCGATACGTCAGTCCCGACGGCAGATTCCAGACCTCGGAATATGTACCGTCGACTGCGGCGGCCTCAAGATCAGACATTTGTTGCTGCCAGCTGCGATAGTCTTTGGGTTCAGGCACCATCTGCCGTTCGCGCAACTTGTCCAGAAATGCGAAAAGCGTTGGCCGAATGCTTAGAAACTCGGGCGAAAGACCCACCATATTCAGAAGGGCGGGGTTAAACAGAACCAGCTGTCGTTTTTTGTCGAATATTGCAAGACCGGTCGGTAACTGCGCAAATGTCTTGCTGAGTGTTTGGACAAAATCGCGCAAGGCCTCTTCGGCCTTGATGGTCGTATTGATGTCTGTGGCAAAAAAGAGTGTATGATCACCCTGTTGGATGCTGCTGATTTCATACCAATTGGGTGCTGCGTCTTCACCGGGTTTAAGGCAGGCGCGCCAGACACGTCGCGCATCTTCTTCCAGCAAGGATGGCAATGTTTCGAATAGTGCTTTCAGCGGCCAGGTTTTTTCGCTTTCAATATCCGAATGATGTATCGCCAGATCGGTGTAGGCTTTGTTAGCCCATGTTACTGTTCTGTCGCGGTCTTGTATCCAGACCAGATGTGGCGCGTGATCGACCGTTTCGCGTAGAATGTTAAGCTCATCTGTTAGCGCGCTAAAGCTGGGTCCATCGATCAAAGAACGCTCTTTTTCGTCCGATGATGTGACGACCGCGATACGGGCCAGATTGTCCCACCATTCGACTTCGACACGCCCGGTATCGTCGGGCATCGCGGCGTGAACGGTCAGGTGACCTTTTTCGAACAGTTCACTCAGGTCCTGACCAATGGTCGGAAATCTAGGGGACAGGATCGCTATCAGCTGATCCAGATCGCTTTGATCGTCCGAAGATGGCGTGGCGGTTGCCAATAGCCGACGCGCAGGTTTGGTCGCATCCAGCAGTTTCGAGTCGTCGAAAACAAAAACAAGATCGGTGGCGGCGTCTTTGATAATAGCCCGCGCCGAAACCGTCTTTTCGGGTGATAATGCTGAAATTGCCCACAAAACACAAAATGCCGTCACAATCGAAAACCCCGCCAGGGCGGCAATTTCAGCAGGTGTCAAAACCGTAAACACACAGGGTTCCTTTAGTGGCGGCTTATAGTGCTAAACTTTCGCTAATAAAGGTTAATCTATTCTTAACCGGAACGAATAATCAGATTTCAATCTGTTTGTTCAGGCCCAAAGGCTTTTTCAACGCTTCTTTGGCTTCGATTTGGTCCCTTTTCCAGTGAACTTCGACGATAGCCCCCTTCTTTTCGGGTGCTTCGCGGCCAATCAGAAAGGGGTCGGTGCCATTTGTAAATTCAAGCGCAGCGCCTGATCGTTCCAGCAGCGTTTTTGCAATGAACAGACCCAGCCCCATACCTTCATAGCCCGGACGTTCAGCAAGATCAGGCGGGTTTTTGCGCCGCCGCATAAACGGATCGCCCAACCGTCCGATAACGTGAAAGGGATAGCCGGGTCCGTCGTCAGCGATAATAAGACTGACACGATCGTCGGACCAGTGTGCCTCGATCCAGACTTTGTCTTTTGAAAAATCGACCGCGTTCTGAACCAGGTTACGGATTCCATGGATAATTTCGGGCCGCCTGATAATAATTGGTTGTTTCGTTTCTCCCCCACCCACTGGGGATATTTCGAAATTGATGTTCTTGCCGCGTTCAAGATGGGGCTCTGCGGCTTCCCGGATTACTGTAGACAGCGGAGCTGATCGCAGATGTAGATCATCTTTGCCGGCCCGGCCCATCGATCTTAGGATATCGCGGCACCGGTCGGCCTGATCGCGGATCAGTTTGGCGTCTTCACGCAGATGTTCGCTGTCGCCCAGTTCATCCATCAGTTCGGCACTGACCAGTTTTATGGTGGCCAACGGTGTTCCCAGTTCATGCGCTGTGGCAGCGACGACTCCGCCCAGATCCGTCAGTTTTTGTTCGCGGGCCAAGGCCATTTGCGTCGCCAAAAGCGCTTTAGACATGGTTTGCATTTCATTTGTGACACGCCGCGCATAAACGGCCAGGAAGATCAGCCCGATGACAAGTGCGACCCAAAACCCGAACAAAAAGATATCCGGGATACGCAGGATCGACCCATCTTCGGTTCGAAGCGGTATATGAAATATCGCCAGCACCGTGACTGCAGCCAGTGCAACAGCCCCTAAAAAGAACGTGGATCGCAGATTCAAAACAGCGGCCGAGATTGTGACCGGCGCCAGGATCAAAACTGCAAACGGGTTGTGCAGACCGCCCGTCAGATAAAGCAATGCTGATAGCTGGCAGATATCGAACAGGATCATCGACATCGCCTCGGTTTCGGACAGGCGTTTGTTTTCGGGAAAGACGAATATCGAAATCAGATTGGCCAGAATCGACGCGCCCACCACCAGATAGCACAGGCTTAGTTCAAGCTGCAGATTGTAAAGACGTTGGGCGACATTGATCGCGATGATCTGGCCCAGGATCGCCGACCATCTTAGCAGGATCAGGGTTCTTAACCTGATCCAGTCGCTGCCGCGCTCCTGTTCGAATAATCCTATACTTGCGTCTGACATTCATTCGCCTATAGCTGCGCTGCGTCATGTTGTTTCATTGTTATTCGTCAACCGAATACCCATCAATCATGGTATCAAACAAGCAAAGGGCAAGATATGGCACGTGGATTTGCAATTGCTGCAGCGGCGGGCGTGACGGCTTTGGTGGCCGGAACTGTTCTTATCACATCCATTTCTGTACCGGCTGACCGGTTCCAGCACTGTCGCACCGCTACGATTATGGGTGGAACTGCCTCGGTTGGTGGTCCGTTCACTTTGGTCAATCAGCAGGGCGAAACCGTAACCGATGCTGATGTGATAACCGAGCCATCCTTGATTTACTTCGGATATACCTTTTGCCCCGACGTCTGCCCGCTGGATGTTGCCCGAAATGTCGAGGCGATCAGCATTTTGGAAGAAGAGCAAAACAAAATCATCACGCCGATCTTTATTTCGATCGACCCGGAACGGGATACACCTGAAGTCGTCGGTGATTTTGCTGCCAATCATCACGAACGCATGGTCGGTCTGACGGGTAGTCTGGAACAGGTTGCGGCGGCCTCAAAAACCTACCGTACACATTTTGCCAAGCAGGACGGTGATCCGCAATACTATCTGGTGAATCACTCGACCCTCAGCTACCTTGTTTTCCCTGAAGACGGCTTTGTTCAGCATTTCGATCGAACGTTGCGGCCCGAACAAATGGCTGATCAGCTGGCTTGCTTTATCGACGCTGCGTAAAGGTCACTGCCAGGGCTGGTCTGGTCCCTATACTGCCCTAGGTAAAAGAAAAACTTTGGGATTATGGGTAATGGCCGAGCATAAGCTGCGTGAAATAGGCGAAGACAAGACGCTTCTTCTGCTGGATGATGACGAACCGTTTTTGCGGCGCCTTGCAAAAGCAATGGAAAAGCGCGGGTTTCAACCCGAAATGGCGCAGACCGTGACCGCCGGCAAGGCCATTGCAACGGGTCGCCCGCCTGCCTACGCCGTTGTCGACCTGCGGCTGGAAGATGGCAATGGGTTGGATGTTGTCGAGGTTTTGCGCGAAAAGCGACCCGACTGTAAAATCGTGGTTCTGACGGGATATGGTGCAATCGCGACGGCCGTTGCAGCGGTCAAGATCGGGGCGACAGATTATCTGTCAAAGCCCGCCGATGCCAACGATATCACAAATGCACTTCTGTCATCCGCAGACGAACTGCCGCCACCCCCTGAAAATCCCATGTCGGCTGACCGTGTTCGGTGGGAACATATTCAACGGGTTTATGAACTGTGTGATCGCAATGTTTCTGAAACAGCCCGCCGTCTGAATATGCACAGACGCACTTTGCAGCGCATTCTGGCAAAACGTTCACCGCGCTAAATCGGTCATAAAAACCTAAATTCTCAAGTAAATACAGGCAGTCAGATTGCTCTGACTGCCCGATAAATTGAAATAGGTCTGGTGAATGAAATGCGCGGGTCGCTGTATGGGGTGGTCTGGAACAAAATGTATCTTTGAAACAGCAATTATTTGGCAAATTTAAAACTTATCTGTCGATTCTATGAAGTTTTTGTAACAGAAGATCGCACAGGCCTCATAAAGACTCGCATCGACGTAAAAGAAGCATTAAACACAGTGTTGGGGATCGCTTAGAATTGGGATGTGTGCGATGTTGAATAGCTATGGTCTAAGTGCGGCAGATATACTGGAAATGCCCGACACTGAGATTACAGAATTTATTCGACAACGCATAGCTTCACATAGTTTAAGCCCCATCGTAAAATCACTGAACAACGATGCTTTGTCCGATAATGAATCGGTCAAAAAGACGGCCCTGATGGCCTTGGAACGTCTGGGCTTTGTGACCTGCGATTCTGATTAGACAGCGCCGTTTGACAGTTTTGCGGAATTATTCGTCAAATTGGCACCTGCAACTTTTACAAAAATGACATAATACCGTTACCGGATTGTCAGCTATCTGGGACACCTCCGATCTATCAAAAGAAACGGAGATAAAAGTGCCCACACGTCTGATCTGTCTGACTTCCACAATCGCACTGCTGGCTGGTACAGCGGTCGCCGATATGAATTTCAATCGCATCGCGTCATTTGAGACGGTCAATAACATGACTGATGGGGCGGATCGATCACAGGAAAGCTCGGCCGAGATTATTGCTGCCACCGAGAACGGCATGACTTTGGTCTATACCGATAGCCCGTTGGGCGTTCTTGGGGTTATCGATATTACTGACCCTGCTGAGCCTCAGGCGCTGGGAAACATTGCGCTGGGCGGTGAACCGACGTCAGTTGTCATTCTTGGCAATCAGGCGATTGTCGGGGTGAACACATCGGAAAGCTATACCGACCCGTCGGGCCATCTGGCTGCAATCGATTTGTCATCGCGCGATCAGGCTGCCCGCTGTGATTTGGGTGGTCAGCCTGACTCGGTTGCCATGGCACCAGATGGGTCGTTTGTTTCGGTCGCTATCGAAAATGAACGGGACGAAGATCTGGGGGATGGCCGCACCGGCCAATTGCCTGCCGGCACACTGGTCATGATCGATATCGCGGATGGCACATTAAACTGCGATAGTCTGCGTCGCTCAGATCTGACCGGTCTGGCACAGGTGTCGCCCGAAGACCCCGAGCCGGAGTTTATCGATATCAACGACCTGGGCGAAACGGTCATCAGCCTTCAGGAAAACAACCACATGGTCGTCGTTGCGCGCGATGGTGCTGTCGTAAGTCATTTCTCAGCCGGCGCAGTCGATCTGCAAAATGTTGATACGCGGGAAGAGGGCGCGCTGACCTTTGACAGCAATCTAGTCGGTGTCGTGCGCGAACCGGACGCCGTCAAATGGATCGATGACGATCACTTTGCCACCGCGAACGAAGGTGACATGGACGGCGGCAGCCGCGGCTGGACTATCTTTAATAAAGACGGCCAGGTCGTTTACGAAAGCGGCATGACTTTTGAAAACGCTGTGATCCAGATCGGCCACTACCCCGAAGATCGGTCGGGCAACAAAGGCGTCGAACCTGAATCCATTGAAACAGCGACCTTCGCAAACACCCCGATCGTCTTTGTGGGCGCCGAACGGGCCTCGGTCGTTGGTGTTTACGATGTAAGCGATCTGTCCGCACCGGTTCTAAGGCAACTTCTGCCATCGGGCATCGGGCCGGAAGGGTATGTCGCCATCCCCGACCGCAACCTGCTGATTTCCGCGAATGAGGTCGACCTGGGCCCCGACGGCGGTGTGCGCAGCCATGTGATGATTTTTGAATATGCCGAAGGTGACGCCGCCTATCCCATGCTGACCTCGGCCGGTATTTCCCAACCAAACGGTGCACCGGTCGGATGGGGCGCGATTTCTGGCATGGTCGCCGATGATGATGGCATGATCTATGCGGTCAACGACAGCTTTTATGCACAGCAGCCGACGATTTTTCAGATCAATCCGTCTTCTACCCCCGCCCGCATTGTTCAGGCGATCCGTATTACGCGTGGTGGCTTTCCAGCCCAAAAACTGGATCTTGAAGGCATCACACTGGACGGCGAAGGCGGATTTTGGGTCGCGTCCGAAGGTCGGACAGATCGGGTCATCCCCCACGCACTGTATCATGTGAATGCCGAAGGTGAGATTGAAGCCGAGATCGGCTTGCCCGCCGAATTGATGGCGGTTGAGCGCCGCTTTGGTTTCGAAGGCATCACGAAAGTTGGCGACACCCTATGGATGGCCGTTCAGCGCGAATGGCGCGATGATCCTGAAAACCACGTGAAACTGGTGTCTTACAATATCAAGACCGAAGAATGGGGTGCCGTTCACTATGTCAAAGCTCAGCCAGATCGTGGTTGGGTCGGCCTGTCTGAAATCACCGCCCATGGCGATCACGTTTACATCGTTGAACGTGACAACCAGATCGGCTCGGCCGCAGTGACCAAGAAAATCTATCGCGTCGCGCTGGATCAGATGCAGCCCGCGCCCTTGGGGGGCGATCTGCCGGTCGTTGAAAAGGAAGAGGTGCGCGATCTGATGAATGATCTGCGGCAGCTGAACGGCTATGTTCAGGACAAGGTCGAAGGTCTGGCGATTTTGCCCGACGGAACCGCTTTTGTTTCGACAGACAACGATGGTGTTGACGATCATTCGGGCGAAACGTTGTTCTTTTCTGTCGGCCAGTTCTGATTGGCGTTTATGAGGGCGCAAAAAGCGCCCTCATCCATATTGTGTGAAATTTCCAAATCGACGCTATATCTTGATTTTTGATATTAGCTTCGACCTGAAAGTTATTGAAATTAACAGGTTTTCTGAATTCAGAAGCTGTGTTATGGTCTGCAAAACAAATCAATAAGGTCAGCCACAAAAAATCGGCGGCCAGAGGCAGAAAAAGGGCAGTCCCGTGATCACACGTCTATGGCGGTGTGTCCGTCAATTTGTATTTATTATTTCGCTACTCTGTTTTGCGGTAGTGTCTTCGCCTGCATCAGCTGCACCCTATGCGGCGATGGTGATGGACGCGCGGTCGGGCGAGGTTTTACATTCACGTAACGCCGATACGCGTCTTCATCCGGCATCACTGACAAAAATGATGACACTTTATATCGCGTTCGAAGCTGTGCAACGCGGTGAAATTACGATGGACACCAAAGTTCTGATTTCGCGAAAGGCTGCGGCTGAACCCCCGTCAAAGATCGGCCTGAAACCAGGGCAACGGATCGAGCTTAGGTATCTGGTGCGCGCAGCAGCAATCAAATCCGCAAATGACGCTGCCACTGCGATTGGTGAAGCTATTTCCGGGTCTGAGGCCGCCTTTGCCCGCCGGATGAACCGCACGGCCAAGGCGCTGGGCATGACCCGGACCACGTTCAAGAATGCGCATGGCCTGACCGAAGCCGGACATCTGTCGACCGCACGTGACATGACTAATCTGGGGCGTCGGTTGTTCTATGATTATCCTCAATACTACAACATTTTCAGCCGTCGCAGCACTGATGCGGGCATTCGCAAAGTTAGTAACACCAATACGCGCCTGCTGGATGCCTATGAAGGGGCGGATGGTATCAAGACCGGCTATACCCGAGCGGCCGGTTTCAACCTGGTTGCATCGGCTGAAAAGGGCAATGAACGCATCATCGCAACGGTCTTTGGCGGCAATTCAACAGCATCGCGAAACAAACGCGTTGCCGAATTGCTGGACATGGGTTTTAACCGGGCGCCTACCCGTGTCGCAGTCCGTAAACCTACGCCGCCGGTTTACTCTGATGGACGTCGTCAGGTGGCTACGGCTGTCAGTCGCAGCTTGCGCCCACAATCGCGTCCCGATGTGCCACGGTATGACGATGCTATTGAGCTTGCGTTGCAAGATGGTATTCAGCAGGCCGTTGAACAGGCGATCACCGCAAATAGTTTTGCCGCGACCGAAACCGTTCGACCGCAGCCGCGACCGCAACAGGTTGCCATGGCCGCCGTGCGACCCGAAGCCACGCGCGCCATTACATCCCAGATCGTGACCCGTGTATCGACGTCCGGTGATCGGCATTGGGGCATCAATATCGGCCGCTATGGATCACGACATGAAGCCGAACGCGTCTTGTTGCGCACGGCACTTGCGGAAACGAACACATTGGATGGTGCTTTGCGCAAGGTGGTCAAACAAAGAAGTGGCTTCGACGCCAACTTCCTTGGAATGACCAAAGGCACTGCATCACAGGCCTGCCGTCGGCTTGAGGCGCGTAGCATTGATTGTAAAGTTGTAGGTCCAGGCTGATTTTGGCAGCTTGGATTAGCGCCTAGCCATACTCTGGTCCCAGATCTTTCGTGGTCAGGTCAATCCAATGGTGGTTCAACCATTCGCAGGGTCGTGAATACCGCAGCCAGGATCCTTTGTAGCCGTTCACAGCCTCGGGCATTTTTGGCCTGCCATGAAAGCAGACGACTCGGGCGTTCAGCGGCAAAATCGGATCGCGCAGATAATTCACGGGCGGCAGACCAAGGCAATCGTGTTTGAAGCTGACGACCATATCCGCCGGTAGATATGTGAAATCATCCCGCTCTTGCGCCTTGGTTGAGGTATATCGTTGTTCTGATCCGCGTGCTTTTTCGACTTCACGGGTCGGGTTTTGGGCCAGATCGTTGTACAGATACCCGTGCCGCGACGGATCGAACCGAAAAACGGATCCATGTCCGGTTGTTCGGCCGCGCCGCGCCTCGACCCAGTCTGCCCGCATCGCGACCTTGCCGGGATCTATGGTCAGCAATGGTTCCAGATCGCCAGTGATAACCACGTCCAGATCAAACCCCAGCAAAGAACCATCCAGGTCGGGGATCAGCCCCTGTCGAAACAAACTGATCTTGCGCATGGCGCCTTGACGGTTAGCCACGGCGAGTGCTGCGTTCATTTCGTCATGGAATGGTTCTTGCGGCAGTGTCAGGATTTCAACATCCGGGTGGATACCGTCTGCATGTTCCGTCATGCAGAAAAAGCGAACATCGCGCGCAAGGTTACGCCGGACGCCCGAATAAAGCCGGTTCACATACTCTGGCCCGAAAAGGGTACCCCATTTGATGCAAATGATGTTCGCGGTTTCCATCATCGCCCCTTACCGCGTCCGAGGATAAGCGGCAAGAATGCTTATGCGACCGGCATACGGCTTTCGATGATTTCCGCCCACCAACTGCATCCTGCAGGAATGGCGGCATCGTCGAAGTTATATTTCGGATGATGAACCGGGGCTGAATCGCCATTTCCGACCAGAATATACGCACCTGGCCGCGCGTTCAGCATAAAGGCAAAGTCCTCACCCCCCATAATCAGCGGCGCATCATTGCACTGGCCACTGACCTTTCGTGCCACATCGGCCGCAAAATCCGTTTCCGCCGGATTATTCACCATCACCGGATAAGCGCGAATGTAGTTTACATCTGCTGTTGCCCCAAAAGTCTGGGCGGTTTGTTCAGCGATGTGAATCAGACGCGCTTCCGCCAGGTCCTGTACGTCGTTGTCCAATGTCCGAACCGTGCCCTTCAGCATAACGGTTTCCGGTATGACATTATGGGCATTACTGCTGGTTTCAAAAGATGTCACAGACACTACGACCTGTTTGACCGGATCAACATTGCGGCTGGCAATTGTCTGTAGCGCCAGAACAATGTGGCTGGCAACAACCGTTGTGTCGATTGTCTCATGCGGTTTGGCCGCATGGCCACCCTTGCCCGTCACTGTGATCGTGAATTGATCCGCGGCTGCAAAGAACGGCCCCGGACGAATTGAAAATTCACCCTGCGCAAGACCGGGCCAATTGTGCATGCCGTAAACTTCCTGAATGCCGAAACGGTCCATCAGCCCATCTTCGACCATTTCACGACCACCCCCACCGCCTTCCTCAGCGGGCTGGAAGATCACGATGGCGGTGCCGTCGAAATTGCGCGTCTCGGCCAGGTATTTCGCAGCGCCAAGCAGCATTGAGGTATGGCCGTCATGCCCACAGGCGTGCATCTTACCATCGGTTTTGGAGGCATAGGGCAAATCTGTCGCCTCATGGATCGGCAGCGCATCCATATCGGCACGCAGTCCGATCACGCGCCCCGATGTGTCAGACCTACCCTTGATGACACCGACCACACCCGTTCGCCCCATGCCGGTCGCGACCTCATCACACCCAAAGCTGCGCAGCTTTTCTTCGACAAAGGCCGAGGTTTGGTGGGTGTCAAACATCAGCTCGGGATTTTCGTGCAGATGACGACGCCAGCCTGTGATTTCGTCATGCATTTCAGCAAAACGGTTCTTGATGGGCATTAGAATCCCTTTCAGGTTAGTCCATTGATTTTCTGATACGACGTACCAAAAGCCAGACGACCAGAATGACCAATGGTGTGACAATTGCGGTCTGGGCCAGTTTAGACAGATCCGTCAGATCGCCAACTGGCCCCAGCATATAGATCACAAGGTTCACTGCATAGTAACTGATTGCAACAACCGACAGCCCTTCGACTGTGCGCTGCAGCCGCAATTGCAGATCGGCGCGGCGGTCCATGCTTTCCAGCAATGACTGGTTCTGGGCGGATCGTTCGACGTCAACGCGCGTCCGCAGCAGGTTCGCAGCGCGAATGGCACCTTCTGCCATGGCGGACAGACGCCGTTCCGAGGCCTTGACCGTTCGCATTGCCGGATCAAAGCGGCGCATCATGAATTCCTGAAAGGTTTGTCGCCCGCCAAAGCGCTCTTCGCGCAGAACATTGATGCGCTGATGCACAATGGCCTCATAGGCGCCCGTTGCCCCAAATCGGAATGCGCTTTGTGCAATCATGTTTTCCAGTTCGGCTGAAATTGCCAACAGTGTTTTCAGGGTCTTGTCTGCATCGCTGACCGGATGGGTCATGTTCGCGACCAGCTGTGACAGTTCGTTATCAATCGCGCCAATCCGGGCCGACATGTTTCGGACGCGGGCCAGGCCCAGCATGGACATGGCCTTATATGTCTCAATCTCACACACACGTTGAACAATCCGACCGATCCGCCGCGCGCCGGTGCCTTCATTGACGAAAATGGAAAACCGAATGTGACCGGCGGGATCAATCCGGAAATCACCAGCGATGATCGCACAGTCATCCAGAACACTACTGACAGCCAGACTTTCGGCGACATACCACTCCGATAACAGATCCGAGATCTGCCGATCGCTTTTGGGTTTTTCCTCGATCCGTATCAGTGCCGATGTGATACACGCGCCGGGGGCTTCTGCCAGCCAATCGTCGGGGAACGCTTCAAAAATAGCAGGATCAAATGGCCGAGTGCTTACGCCGTCTTCGAACAGAGTGTAGGTTACGAATTCGGTATGTTGTTCCCATTTCAGGGTATGACGCCCCAGTTTTCCGTAATAGTGTGTGGCATCCGGCGGTGGGTGCGGCACGCCATGACGGTCCAACAATGCCAGCAAATGCGCGCGATCTTCTGCACGATCACGTGCGGCAGCATTTGATGGCTGTTTGATGGCCAGGTAAGCCGCCATGCATGGCGCATTCAACGACGGAAACGGCCGAGCGTGTAATTCATTGGTTAGACTGTATCGAAGCGGATGATCTTTCATAAATCCATACTGCGCCAGCTTAGGTTTACTAGAACCTAGTCGTTCCGTCCGCACTGTAAACCAAGAAAAGACATGGATATCTTATACTTAATCGTACACGACAGTATGCGATGCGTGCATTCCTGGGTCTTCCTGTTTAGCCACCTAGTGTATAACGATGGATTTCATGAAAGAATCCAGCGCTGTCTTCCCCGACAAGTGTTACATCTTTGATCTCAAACGGACTTGGCAAAACAGGTTTTAAAAGTGGCTCGAGTTTCGCCTTTATTTGGCCAATCGCATCGGTGCCCAAAGGTCCGGTCAGTGTTAGATGGAATCTGAATTCGTCCAGTACATAGGGATATCCCCAGGCCATCAAAAGCTTTTCCTGTTTTTCGCTAAGCCCCGCCTTTCGGCGTTTATCCAATTCGGCCTGTGACGGCATTGCGCGAAAATCGTCCAGTTCCTGCACCAGGCGGTCAGCTAAAATTGTAAGTTCTGCAGAAGGTCGAGATGGTGTCAAAGCCAGAAAATAGCCCAAGAATGAAAGGTTTAGACTGTTTAGTCTGACCGTCGGCAATGACGGCGCGATGGATAAAAGTGCTTGGTGAAGTTCGTCAAAGCTTTTGTCTAGCGCCAGTCTAAATGGCGGTTTCAGCGTTCCGTGAAATCCGTAAGGTCTTGGACGTTCGGTGATCGCGGACAGATCGACAGAAGCCAATGGCGGCTGCGTCACCCTTTGACCTTGGGCGATGTCCCACCCCAACCAAGCGGCTCCAAAATCGGCCAGGTCACCCTGTTCAGGTGTATAGTAAACAGCATAACGCTTGAAATTCATCGCGGTGTCAGTCTTGGTTTTTAAGCCTTCATCCTAAGATGTTGTATGACATTAGTATGAAGGGATGCAGTTCACCTGATAGCTTGTGTGAATGAATTGCATTTTTCAATGCGACCGGACCACAGAAGTGAGTCGGAGCTTTAAAATTGGTTATTATTCTCTGAACGATTCTCAGGCATTTTGGGCTGTCATGCATGCGACAAGCGACTTGAATTGTGGCCATTATTCATAAGTTGCCACATTTAAACGATAATTTGTTTCCCTATTGGAAACCATGTCCTTCTGTGTCATAGATCAGGTGAAAACCACTGTAATTTCCTTAAAATACAGGGGTGTCCGTCTTTAGGACACGACTGGGACAAGGACTGTTAGTGGCCGTTGAAAGGCGGATAGTACGATCAATACTTTTACTTTACGTGTGTGTGTTCGCCTTAATTAAGCCGCTATAATACCAAATTGTGGGCGTCCTTTTCACAAAAAAATCACCTTAAGTATCGTTAGTAAATTGTTGATACTAGTGAAGACCAAACTGGGGATGGGCATCCTATGGCAGTAAACCAAGAGGCTGAAAAGCCGGACGACGACGAGTTTGTAGATGAGTTAACGCCGGGCACGAAGTTGCTTCAGGGTCAGTACACCATCACAAAATTTATCAATAGCGGTGGATTTGGCATCACTTATCTGGCCAAAGACAGCCTTGATCGTGACGTCGTTATCAAAGAGTGTTTTCCAAGCGCATTCTGCCGCCGCAGCAATACGATTGTTGGGGCGCGTTCGCGTGCACATCAAAGTGAATTCAAGTCAATTGTTAAGCTTTTCGTTCAGGAAGCGAAAAGTCAGTCGAAACTGATCCATCCTAACATTGTTGGCGTTCACCAGGTTTTCGAAGATAACGATACGGCCTATATGGCGCTGGATTTCATCAACGGTCGTGATCTGCTTGAGATCATCGACGATGAAAAAGTCACGTTGACGCCTGACTCGGTCGTATCGATGCTGCGCAAACTTCTGGGCGCTGTTTCATTCATTCATGAACGTGGTGTTTTGCACCGTGATATATCGCCCGATAACATCTTGGTCAGTCAAACCGGCGAACCCATTCTGATCGACTTTGGCGCCGCTCGCGAACAAGCATCGAACAAAAGCCGTGCTTTGTCGGCTTTGCGCGTTGTTAAGGACGGCTACTCGCCACAAGAATTTTATATCGCGGGCAGTAACCAGAATGACTCAAGTGACCTTTATGCCTTGGCTGCGACGTTCTATCATGTGATCACTGGCGAGGCGCCGCCTAACAGTCAGGCCCGCTTGGCAGCGATTGCTGAAGATAGCAAGGATCTTTACGATCCATTGAATGGTCGCATCGATGGGTATCCGCCCAACTTCTTGAAGGCGCTGGATAAAGCCCTTAGCGTGTTGCCAAAAGACCGTATCAAATCCGCCAAAGACTGGCAGGATATTATTGATGGCAAGGTTTTGGACAATGATAAGCCGGTTGAAGCTTCAATCGCACGTCTTCTGGCCGACGAAAAAACTGGCAAAGCACCAGCCAAAGCAACTGCACCTGCTAAGCCAGCAGTAAGTGCTTCCCCTCAGGTCAAAGCTGTACTGGCGCCCGCGAAGAAGAAAAGCAAAATGGGTCTCTTGTTGGGATCGGTTGCTGTTGTTGCGGTTGTGGCCAGTATTGCTACGTTCCAGTTTATGCCGGGCGACACAACCGAAACAACTGCCAACGCGACACCGGTTGTTGAGACGCCGACATCTCAGTCAACATCAGCTGAAGAGTCGGTTATTATTGTAGGACCTGTTAATCAGGCTGCGACTGAAACACCTGTTGAGGCGATTGCCGAAGAAACACCTGCTGCAGAAGAACCTGTAGTTGTCCAGCGCGTTGCCTCTGTTGACGACTCCGTCGCAGTCGAAGGACAGCCCGCAGATGAAATTGCCGAAGTTGTTGCCGGTCAGGTGGCCGAAAACATCGAACCGGAAGAAACAGTAGCAGCTGTTGTAGAAGAGACACCGGTTGTAGAAGAGGCACCTGTTGAAGAGGTTATATCAACCGAAGAAATTGCACAGGTTGCACCTGAGACAGCACCGGAAATCGTTTTCAGCCAACCGGTTGTTCAGGAGCCATCGAACCTTCAGCAGCGCGAAACAGGTGTTTCAGTCGCAGAAGATCAGTTCGCGACGACAAGCTGGAATATCGCGATCCCCTTCCAGACCAGACAGAGTCAGACGGACGGTGGTGAATTCCCGGTCATTTCATCTGTTTCACCCGCAGCGCAAGCAATTCCACAAGGTGAATGGTTGGCCGAAGATATCATTATCTACGCTGTAAATGGCGAATGGGTCAGCGACGGTGTAACCATTTCAGATATCCTTATGCAATCACCCGATCTGGGTCAGGATCAGTTTGTTTACGCAGACGTCCGAATGAAAATGACTGCAGAAAGCCAGTTTGAACACAACACTCTGGCGGTGCCGGTGTCTCGTACGCTTGAATTGAAAAACGGTGTCAACATGAACGTCGATTTCATTGATGGTCAATGGCGCACAACCGTCACAAGTGTTAATGATGAGACAATGACCGATCTGCGTGCTGGCGATGTTTTGGTTGCTGAAGCCAGCACTGGTCGTGAACTGACCACATCGCAAAGTCTTGAATTCCTGCTAAGACGTTTTGCACGTGATCAGATCGCCCAGGCGGAGTTCACAATCAACCGGAATGGTCTGCAGTCCGACGCCAAAATGCTTCTGGCCGAGGGCAGCTAAAATGTTTCTTGTAGCGCGTACGCCATTGGTGGCCCTGTATATGTCAGTTGTGCCAATACGTAAGAACGTACTAAATAGTCAGCAATCGGGAAAATCATCTGTTTCCGAGCCTATTGTATCTAGTTCTTCTGTTGTGCATTACCGAAACGAAAGGAATTCGGGTGTAGTTGTGTTGAAAACAGCCGGCTCATCCAACCGAGAATGAGGTGACGAAATGATCAGACGTATCAAGCCTCGCAGTGACGACGGGAAACTGAGGTTTATTCAAGAGCTGGTCACAAAGAAAAGTGATCAGGCCGCCGCCAAACAGGAACCTGCGATTCAAAAACCGGCGGATCAATCTGCTGCGCCACAACCGATAGCTGTTGCACAACCTGATCCGTCGCAATCTGCTCGGCCAGAGCAGGTTAATGGGGCAGATAAAGGGATGCCACTCGAGCAGCCGTCTGTTCAAGATTCGGCCAAATCTAATATGTGGGATCTGGCAGAAAAGCAAGAACCGCAAGTTGCAGCTGAACAAGCACCAGCACCTAGCAGCTTAACGCCTTCGGCGGCATCTCTGCCGAGCTCAGATATGCCCGAGGCTGACGGCAGTCGTTCCATGCGCCGCGGTGGCCGCACGAAAACCAGATTGTTAGGCTTTGAACGGTCCAGCGGGCAGCTTGAGGATATCTCTGGTAATCCGGTCACACCAGAGCCAACCCGCGCACCCGCTGCAAAGGCGGATCGCTATCCGGTTGGTTGGATTATCGTTCTGAAAGGTCCGGGCCGCGGACACTCGATGTCTTTGCAAGCCGGTGTGTCGCAAATGGGTCGTGGCGAAGATCAGGCCGTTCAGTTGGATTTCGGCGATATGAGTATTTCGCGCGAAAACCACGCGTCAATTGCTTATGATGACGAGCAGCGCAAATTCTTCATCGGCCATGGCGGCAAATCAAACCTTGTCCGCCTGAATGAAAAGCCGGTGCTGAGTACAGAAGATTTGTATCATGGTGATTTAATCCGTATTGGTGAAACAACACTGTTGTTTCTTGCCTTGTGTGGCGAGAATTTCTCATGGTCAGAAGAAGAAGCCCCAGAAACTACAGACGAGTAAGAAGCTGTGTACGACGTTACGACGGCCATCAGTAGAGGCCAACGGGACTATCAGGAAGATTCGGTTGTAGCCGACTTCAATCTAGGGAATCCATTTGGATTTGCAGTTCTTGCAGACGGTATGGGCGGCCACGCGGCCGGCGATGTCGCCAGCAAGATTGTTGTGACAGAGGTTTTCAGCGAACTGAAGTTTCAGTTTGGTGAGCCTGAAGCGCTTGAAAAAGATATCGCGACGGTTCTACAGGATGTCGCACGCTCAGCGAATGATTGCATCAATGCGCATGTGGAAAAAAATCCCGGACATGAAGGTATGGGGGCAACGCTGGTGGCGCCCGTCCTGTTCGACAGGCGTTTGTACTGGATATCCATCGGCGACTCGCCCCTTTATCTGTTCCGTAAAGGGGTTCTGACGCAGTTGAATGAAGATCATTCAATGGCGCCTCAGATTGATGTCATGGTCAAGACCGGGCAGATCGATGAAGAAACCGCGCGTAATCATCCTGATCGGAATTGTCTGACGTCGGTTTTGATGGGGGATCGTATTCCCAAAATCGACTGTCGTGTCGATCCAACAAAACTGCAGGCTGGTGATATTCTTGTTGTGGCCAGTGATGGTGTGCAGTTTCTGACAGATCGTCAGATTCAAACAACGATCAATCGCAACAAACGCAAATCCAGCTCTCAGATCGCCGAGGCGTTGTTGGGGGCTGTTCATAAGCTGAAAGACCCGGATCAGGACAATATCTCTCTGACGGTCGTCAAGATTACCTGATCCACTTGCTGATACCTAGAATTGGTCATATATTTTGACCAATTCTAGGGGTCACATGCCATTCGAAAAGATAAATCCTGAAAAGCTGTCTCAGTCTGTTGTTCGGCAGATTGAGCTTCTTATTTTGCGTGGCGTTTTGCATCCGGGCGAACGTCTACCGTCTGAACGTGAACTGTCCGAACAACTGGGCGTTTCCAGACCATCGGTTCGTGAGGCGATTTCCGAACTGCAGGATAAAGGTTTGCTGACAAGCCGCGCTAACGCCGGTGTCTATGTCGCCGATGTGCTTGGGTCAGCATTTTCTGACGCCCTGATCAAACTTTTCGCCACCCATGATGAAGCGGTTTTTGATTACATCTCATTCCGTCGCGATATGGAGGGGTTGGCGGCGCAGCGTGCGGCCGAATATGCCTCGGATACAGATTTGAAAGTCATCGCCACGATTTTCGACAAGATGGAACAGGCGCACAGCAAACGGAATCCGACGGATGAGGCGCGCCTGGACGCGGAATTTCATCTGTCGATTATCGAGGCCAGCCATAACGTCGTCATGCTTCACATGATGCGATCGATGTTTGAACTGCTGCGCGAGGGCGTGTTTTATAACCGTCAGATCATGTTTCGGCAAAGAACCACGCGCACTATGCTGCTGCATCAGCATCGCGAGATAAATGATGCCATTCAGGCACGTGATCCGGTAAAAGCAAGACAAGCGGTTGAGGCGCATCTTGATTATGTGGAAGAGGCTTTACGAGGTCAGCAAAAAGCCGAGCACAATGAAAAAATAGCGCGTCAGCGTTTCGAACATGAACAAAGGCGGTAGAAAAAGCCCCAATTTACGGGGCTTTTGAACGTTTTTCGAGTTAGTGCAGTTTTGACTGTACGTTGTCTATCGCATCATTAATCAGAGTGTTCGCCGTATCGGCCGTCATCTGTTTCGCGATCACGTCCTTAGCCGCCGCGACCGATACAATAATTGCCTGATCACGAACCTCTTTCACCGCAGAGGCTTCCGCACTGGCGATTTGTTCTTCCGCCGCTTGCAAGCGTCGTGCAACTGTTTGTTCAAGGTCCTTTTTCGCCTGCTCAGCGGCTTCCTCGGCCTCTTGCCGGGCTTTGGTGACGATGCGTTCTGACTGTTCCTGTACTTCTTTTTGCTTGCGTTCGTAATCTGCAAAAATCTTCGCAGCTTCCTCGCGCAATGCTTTGGCTTCATCCAGTTCTGACTGGATTGAGGCCGCGCGTTTGTCCAGCAAATCACCAATGATCTTCGGCACCTTGAAGTAAATCAGGATGCCGATGAAAACAAGGAATGAAATCAGAACAACAAAGTCTGTATTAGCCAGCGAAAAGAAAGGCTTATCTGCAGCTGCTGCGGGTGTTGCCAGTATGATCAAGGCTAAGCTAAGCTTTTTCATGACATATCCTTCAGACGCGCATTAACTGCCGCATTGACGCTTCTTGCGTCAGCTTTACCGCCAAAGGACGCAACAATTGCTTTCGTTGTTTCCTTTGCAACCTCGGTCACGCTGTCCATCGCACTTTCGCGAATTTCGCCAATGCGCTTTTCGGACTCAGCCGCCTGGGCCGAAATTTCGGCATCGGCTTTCGCGATCGCCTGATCCAGATCGGCCTGAATTTCGGCTTTGGCCTCGGCAACAATGCGCTGTGCCTCGGTACGGGCGTCTGCCAAAGCTTTGTTATAAGCTTCTTCGGCCTCTTTCGCCTTCAACTTGTATTCTTCGGCTGCAGCAATATCGTTCGTGATACTTCCCTGGCGTTCAGCCAGAACCGCCCCGATCCGCGGCAAGGCCACGCGGGACAGAATAAAATAAATCACAACAATTGTGACAACCAGCCAAAAGATCTGGTTCGGAAATGTTGAGAAATCGAGCTGTGGCATACCCACAGCTTCGGCTGCTCCGCTTTCTGTTGCCATCTTGGCCTCCTGAAACCTTTGTCACTGCGGGGCTATGCCGCCCCGCAAGCAAGAAACTGGTTTACCAGGATTAGACAGCAAACATCAGCAGAAGTGCAACCAGGAACGAGAAGATGCCCAGAGCTTCTGCAAATGCGATGCCGATAAACAGTGTTGCTGTTTGACCAGCAGCGGCAGATGGGTTGCGAAGTGCACCGGCCAGGAAGTTACCGGCAACATTGCCCACCCCCATAGCAGCCAGACCCATGCCGAATGCCGACAGGCCTGCGCCGATGAATTTACCCATTTCTGCGATATCGCCTTCCATGATCATTCTCCTTGAGTTGGAATAGCTAGTATTTGCGGGAAAACCTGTGTGTCAGTGATGCGGATGAAGAGCATCCTTTAGGTAAACACAGGTCAGAATTGTGAAGACATAGGCCTGGATAAACGACACCAGAACCTCAAGCCCGTACATCGCTGTGACCCCCAGGATTGCCAGGGGCGACAGCGCGACAGCAGCGGCAAAGGTCGCGAAGACCTTAATCACCGCGTGGCCGGCGGTCATGTTACCGGCAAGCCGGATCGAATGGCTGACGGGGCGTACGAAATAAGAGATTATCTCGATAATTGCCAGAACCGGACGGATTGCCAGTGGTGCGGAAGATACCCAGAACAACGACAGGAATGACGCACCATTTTTGACAAAGCCAAGAATGGTCACGGCAAAGAATACTGCGAAAGCCAGCGTTGCTGTCACCGCGATATGGGATGTTGTCGTGAATGCCATTGGCACAAGGCCAAGGAAATTGGCGAAAAGCACAAATAAAAACAGTGTCATGATATATGGGAAATATTTGACGCCATCTTTACCGGTCACGTCTTCGACCATTTTGTAGATAAAGCCATATGTCAGTTCGGCGATCGATTGTGACCGTGACGGTATCGTTGCGCGTTTGCGGGTTGTCACAACCAAAAGAAGAACGACGCATAGAACAGTCAGTGCCATCCAGAAGGTGACATTCGTCGGCGTGTACCAATGAATTTCTGTTCCGCCAAACAGTGGTTTGACGATAAACTGATCCATAGGGTGAAAACTGAAAACGCTACCGCTTTCTTCCGTCGCCACGTTAATCCCCTTTGTCTTCGCCAGCCTCTTTGGCCAGATGTTTGTCTTGAATTTCTTTGGCCGAGCGCATCATGGTTTTTACGCCCGCAAAGAAACCCAGCAGTATGAACAGCACCAGAAATATAGGAGTTGTCCCAAAAAGACGGTCCAACCCGTATCCTATGCCAAAACCGATCAGAAGACCGGCAACCAACTCTATTACCATCCGCCAGGCCAGTTGCGCCTGAGAATAGTGTTCGTCCACTCGTGGCGGCGGCTCTTGCGACTTTTTCATCGCTTTGATCCGTTGTTCCAGCGCTTCTATCCGCGCCTTTTCGGGATCATTTGCCATCGCCCAACCTTTCGGACATTTATCGTAGTGCTAGTCGTAGCCGCGGTCCGAGTCAAGGCGGGTCCAGGCTTTATAAGTTATTGAAAGTATTGTAATTATTTTTATCTATTGGGTACCTAAGGGGCTAAACAGCTGAAATCGGGACGATCACGATATTCAACCAAATGGTTGACGATTTATGCATGCTCTGATTAGCAAACCGGGTGGAAAACCGCCTTGACCTTACTTTTGCCGCGCTTGCAGATCCAACCAGACGCGCCATTCTGATCATGTTGTTGGAAGACGACATGGCTGTTACCGATGTAGCCGACCCTTTTGAGATGTCACTGGCTGCGATTTCAAAGCACCTGACCATTCTGACCCGTGCCGGTCTGATCAGCCAGGAAAAGCGTGGGCGGGTAAAGTGGTGCAAGCTGGAACCTGATGCCCTGCGTGAGGCCAGCATATGGATGCAAAGCTTTGGCCAGTTCGAAGCCGTCAATCTCGATGCCTTCGAACGTTTTCTGGAAACCGAACTGAAGTCCGTCGAATAATCGTTACCAAGGCGTCTTTTTCTGTCAGCACTGAATATATTTAGCCGCTGATCGAACTTCTTTGATCTCGGTTAGCTGCGTCTTCGTTTTTCAACAACAGCGTCAGGGCCACAACGGTCATTCCAATTCCGCCAAGAACGATCATCGGCGGCAGCCCTTGGCCTAAGGCGACCTCCCATAAGATAACCCAACTGGGCGTTAGATAGGTGTATGCCATCACCTTTGAGGACGGCAGGCGCAGTGTCGCATATTGCAGCAGTACAAATGTTGCAGCGCTTGCGAATATTGCGACGTACAGGATTGTGATCCACACAATCGGCGGCAGTGATGCCCAATCGGTCGTCGCGATATCGCGCCACCCGTAGGCTACCAGCACAAGAAAACCTGCGACCAGCATGCCAAATGTGAAAACGACCGCCGGTTCACCCCGATTCAGTTTGCGCACCATCGGGGTATAGGCCGCGTGTGCCAGGCAGCCGAAGAAATAGATAACCTCGCCCCGCCCAAGGTTGAATTGCAACAGCGCGCCCAGATCCGCGCGAAAAATGACCCATAATGCACCGCAGGCGCCGATCGAAAGCGCCAATGCAATCCGTTTGGTCATGACCTGACCCAAAAGAATGTACCCAAATCCGGCGGCCATAACAGGCGTCAGCGTGAAAACGGCAGCGCTGCTGACGGGGGACGCGGTTTTCAGACCCTCGAACATCAGAACAAAATAGGTCGCGAACAAGGTGCCCAAGATCAGATATCGCCAGGGTGCGTGGAACGCTGATCGGGGGATACCTGTCGTTGCCAAAGCTGCTGCACCAATAATCACCGCTGCGATCAGAAACCGCACTGCGTTCAGAGCGGCAGGCGCAATTTCATTTGCGGCGAGTGACCCCAGTGAAAACGATCCCGCGACTAAAGCTGAAAACAACAGCATCGCCGCATGACCACCGCCTGTGCGGGTCATTCAATATCCCAAATCTTGGCATTTTCCTTAAGGTGTTTCAGCAACGCTTGAACCTTGCTTGTGCGGTGCAGGTCGACATGCGTGACCAGCCACATCGGAACCGACCATTCATCCTTGCTTTCCATCACCTCTGTCAGGTTATCGCGCACCTTGAATTCCCATTTCGCGATAAAGCCGATGCCCGCACCCGCGATCACGGCATCCTCCATCGATCGGTTATCTGTCGTGCGAAATGTGATGTTTTGGGCTGGCACCATCTCGCGCAGCCACTTGATAAAGGGCGCGCGTGATGTCGGGCTGTCGTGGGCGATAAACCGATGATTGACGAAGTCGTCCGGGCTTTCGGGCAGGCCATATCGATCGATATAGGTATCGCTGGCGACTAGCAGCATGCGCACTTTGACGAACTGCTGAACCACATTATCGGGCTGATCCGGCGCCGACCCTGCCCGGATCGCCACATGTGCTTCGCCGTATTCAAGACGAAAAACACGTTCATCGGTCAGATATCGGACGGTCACATCGGGGTATTCCCGCTGAAAATCCGCCAGAACGGGTGACAGCAGCTTGGATGCCGAAGCCAGCGATGTGACAACTAATTCGCCTGTCACGTCTTCGCCGCGGCCCTTTAGGCGACCCGCCAATTGGGTGAATTGATCGTCTGTCGCCTGGGCCACTTGCAACAGGTCCTGACCAGCCTCGGTCGCGGTGTAACCCCTTGCATGTCTTTGAAAAAGTTTGACCCCAAGCCGCCCTTCCAGCGCGTCGATGTGTCGGATAACCGTGGCGTGGTGTACGCCTAATGCATCAGCGGCACCACTCACGGTGCCCAGACGTGCCACTTGATAGGCCGTTTTGATCTCGTCCCAGTTGTCCAGCATCTTTATGTGCGCCTATCAACATATTTTGTTCATAATCTCAGATTGTGTTCATCCGTGCAATGTACAAATTGAACTCATCACCGTCATAGGAGCACAGATCATGACACAGAATATCCTGCGCATTGACGCATCCGCCCGAACCAAATCGTCTGTTTCCCGCAAACTGACGGATGACATTATCGGACGTTTTTCGGCGGATCAGATTACCGTCCGCGACTTGGCTGAGACTCCCCTGCCTCATGTGGATGAACAATGGGTCGAGGCGAACTTTACCCCCGCCGATAACCGCACCGGGGCGCAAAAGCAGCTTCTTGCCCAATCCGATCAGTTGGTTTCAGAACTGCAAGCCGCCGACACAATCGTAATTGGGTTGCCGATCTATAATTTCGGCGTTCCGGCCTCGATGAAGGCCTGGATCGATCTGGTGGCGCGGGTTGGCGTGACATTTCAATACAGTGAACAGGGTCCAAAAGGTCTGCTTAAGGGAAAACGCGCTATTGTCGCCGTAACATCCGGCGGAACCAAGGTCGGGTCCGATATTGACTTCGCCACAGGCTATCTGCGCCATGTCCTTGGCTTTCTGGGTATCACAGATGTTACTTTTGTTCAGGCCGACCAACTGGCGATCAGTCCCGAAGAAACCATCAAAGAGGCCGAAGCGCAGGTTCAGGCACTGGCGGCGTAACCTACTGCCAGCGCCCCTCAAAATCCTGCGGGATCAGAAGCACGTCGCGATCAAGGTCTTCGACGTGTTTTCTGCCGCATAAGGCCATCGTCGTGTCGAGTTCCTTGTGAATGACTTCAAGCGCGGTTTTGACGCCCTTTTGGCCCATCGCACCCAGACCATAGGTAAAGGCACGACCGATGTAGGTGCCTTTGGCCCCCATGGCCAATGCTTTCAGAACGTCCTGACCGCTGCGAATACCGGAATCCAGGTGGATCTCAACATGATCCCCGACAGCATCGACGATTGAGGGCAAGGCGCGAATTGAACTTAATGCACCGTCCAGCTGACGCCCACCGTGGTTTGACACAATGATGGCATCGGCACCGACGTCCAGTGCGCGGCGGGCATCTTCGGCGTCCAGAATACCCTTTAAAATCAAGGACCCACCCCATTCTTCCTTTAGCTTCTTGACCTTGTCCCAATCCAGCCGCGGATCGAATTGTTCGGCTGTCCAATCGCTAAGTGATGCGGCATTGGTGACACCCTTGGCATGACCGATGATGTTGCCGAAAAAACGGCGCTTGGTCGACATCATCTCGATGCCCCATGACCACTTGGTCATCAGGTTAGCGATTGTTTTTGCTGTTAATTTTGGTGGGGCGGACAGACCGTTTTTCAGATCTTTGTGACGCTGGCCAAGGATCTGCAAGTCTAGCGTCAGGACAAGAGCCGAGCATTTCGCGTCCTTGGCACGCTGGATCAAGTTGCTGACGTATTCCTCGTCGCGCATGACGTAAAGTTGGAACCAGAACGGTTTTTTTGTATTGTTTGCAACGTCTTCGATGGAACAGATGGACATTGTCGACAGGGTAAAGGGCACGCCGAACTCTTCTGCGGCGCGGGCCGCTTTGATTTCGCCATCGGCATGTTGCATACCGGTCAGGCCAACGGGGGCCAGGGCCACGGGCATGGATACGTCCTGACCGATCATTTTGGTGGCGGTCGAACGACCCTCCATATCCACCGCAACCCTTTGACGAAGCCGGATTTTTTCGAAGTCACTGGTATTTTCGCGAAAGGTCTGTTCCGTCCAGCTGCCGGTTTCAGCGTAGTCGTAAAACATGCGGGGCACGCGCCGTTCGTAGATGCGTTTCAAATCGTCAATGCATGTGATTGTCGGCATCGAACCGTCCTCTTTTACCCATTTTGGTAAGTCTTTATGACCAATTTCAGGGTTTCGTACAACCTTCGTCCGGATTTTGTCAATTGCACAAACGTTGCGTCAGGGGCAAGGTTAAGGCTGCGCACGGCACCACGGCAACGCCCGACCCGCCCCCAGGGCGGGCGCTTCTCGTCCACCCACGGGCCGGGCGCTGCCCTCGGCCATCATCAAAGACATTGCTGATTTTGAGGACGATACTCTCGGGGGCAAAATTGTTGAGCAATTTGCCGGCAATACCCGCATCAAAGATGAACAAAGCGTCGCCAACTGATATGTCATCTGGGCTGATCTCACTCAATCTGGGTACCAATCGCCAACGATTGTTTAAGTCAGTCGAACCTCTGATGTTAAAGTGAGCGACTTCTAGGTGAAAGGTGCAACTGTTTGATTTTCCGTTAATATGTAAGATCATGGCCGATAATGAAACTGGTTTTGAAAGGCCGTCTGACAGTGTAAAATCAGGCATTATCAAGCAGCGACCATCACTGAGAACGAACTTGTCTTCAATTTTCAGAACTTCGAACGCCTTCATAAAGGAAACTGTACCGTTTCTGGGACCACCAACAACCCTTGAGAATGCTTCCAAATGCTGAACGTTTCCGGCAAGTTCGTCCCGCGATCCGCGCATTGGCCGAACTGACGCACCCCGTTCAATCAAAACATGGAAAGCGTGCAAAGTGGCGGGGGTCCTGTGGTCGTATCACTGTATGACCCCAGGGCCGCTTATGTCGTATGGACATCGAATTCCAGATGGGAGTGTTGCGGGTGTGGGTGCCTTGGGTGTCGATCTGGCCAGCAGATCCCATAGCGCGGCGCAGGTTTTTTTGCGCCAGAACGGGCTTTAGGATAGCAGGGATGATCGCGCGGTTGATGGCAGCGCCAAAGCAGGTGTGCATGCCGTAGCCCCAGATGATGTAATCGCCCCAACTGCGCTCGGTGCGAAAGTCGTTGGGGGCGTGGATCGCGTGTAGGTCGAACATGGCAGACAGCGTGGTGGTGAAAACCATCGTGCCCTTCTTGATCTTGGCACGCCGCAGCGTGGAACGGGCCACGACGGTGTCACGCGTGGCGCGGCGATAGATCACCGGATTGTGCGGCTTGAACCGCAGTGCTTCCCAAATGTATTGCGCCATCAGGTCATCGTTACCAGCAATCGCTGCCTGATGAGCACTGCGCAGGGCGTCGGGTCGGTTCAGCAGTTCGTCCATCGCGTAGCAGCACGCTTTTGAGATCGTGGGGATCGCACCGATCAGCAGGCCTAGCAGATTGTTGCGAATACCCAGATCATCCATGCCGGGGGTATCCACGCTTTGCAGTGCCAGGCAGCGGTTCAGGACATCTTCCGCCCGGATCGGGTTGGCCTTGCGGTCTGCGATGGCGTCATCCAGATAGCGGCGCATCTGTTCGGCGTAGTCTAGCGCTTTGGTTTCGAAATTGGGATCGGCGGCCAGATCCTCGAACAGGTACCAGAACAGGATGGTCGCCCAATCCTGCATCGTCGCTGCATCGGGGCCGCCGGTGCCAAAGTAGGTGTCGGTCATATCCCAGAGCACACGCAGGGTCAGGTCAGCGGGCAGATCAATTTGACCATTGGTATTCGCCACCAGATCTTTGGCCAGGCTTTGCGCGCGCGGCAAAATAATCTTAGCAACATCGCTGCGCCGCATGGCCAGATGCATGGCCGAGGTATCGCGGGTGTAGTCCCACCCCGGTTGCATCCCCAGAAAGAAGTTGTTGCCCCCGGTCAGCTTGCGCATGCGACTGCCATAGACGACCTCGAAATCAGCATCGCGGTTCAGCACATCAAGGCAGTCGTTGTGGCGTGTGATGATCGCCGTGCCGTTGTTTTCATAGGCTTTGACAAAAGACCGTTTCAGCACAAGGTTCGGCCAGAATGCCCGAAGCACGGATGCGGCGTGGCGTTGATTGACGGTTTGTCCAAAGGCAGCCGCAATGTTTTTGCCGATGGCCCCGCCCTTGGTCGCGGCGCCGATGCCAAGGCCGATCAGCCTGATCAGGGAAAGCAATCCTTGTCCCCAGACCAACAGAACGCGGAACGACGTTGTGAATATGTTCATGCCTTGCCCCAGATCGGGCCAGTCCTTGGGCTTGATAATCACCCAACGCGCGAAATGGATCAGGGACAGACCCAGAAAGCCCATCAGATTGGCAGGCAACCCGCGCGACGCCATAAACAGCAGTCGATTGATCCACGTGATTTTAGGATTGCTTGGCGTCACGACATTCATCGCATACGCCTTCCCGGCCATGTTCGACATCAAAATATCCAATCAAAAAATAGCTTTAAATGCCGATAGCATACGCCAAAACGCGGTTTCTTGCAATTACAAGATCATTTTGGCCCGCTTTGGGTTTTGATGCTTTGGTGTAGGATGGCCACTACAACAAAAAAAGACCGCTTTTGGCGTGTGAGTACTGAACTGTGGTTTATGTCGGCGTGCAGTACAACGCGCTAGTTCGATGTCTGTCAACAAATGTCGGCTTGTCTTGTGGGCCTGTTTCGCCACCTGTAGCTTCCACGAATGACAGAGCTAATAATGTGCTTCGACCTTCGAAGCCCTTTCACATATTTCGCGACGCAACGCCTCACAATCCTTCATGATGCTGGGGCCAAAGTACGACTGCGCCCGGTGTCCATTGACGGGCTGCTAAATCTACAAGCCGGAAGAGAAGTATGGGCCAACTATGTTGACCCATTACCGCCGCCAAAGCGCGCGCATCTGATGCAAGACATTCCAAGGATGGCTGATTTTTGGAATATCCCGTTATCATGGCCTCCAAGTTTTCGACCGGATTCTCGCCGAGCCATGTGCCTTGCTTCCTTAGAAGATGTCGGAGCCAAGGAGCTTCATCAGCTTCTTGAATTTGGCAGTTCAGCGTTATGGCGTGATGGGCATGATTTGACTGAACCCAATATCTTTGACCGAATGCTGACGATCACTAACATTAGTCATTTTGATCACAATCTGGAATCGGAAGGTTTGAAGATACTCGAACGAAACACCAAAGACGCATACGAAAACGGCGTCTTCGGAGTGCCAAGCTTCATTGTCGGGGATCGGGTCTATTTCGGAGCAGATCGCATGGAGATGCTTGCAGATCTTGTTCGACAGGGAACTGCATAGTCTGAAGCAGGGCATTTAAAGGGGTCATTCGAGCAGACCGCAGCATCTGTCAAGTTGGACTCTAACCAGAAATTCTCTGCATTCGGGTTAATTCCAGTTTTCGGCCTCAAACACGATGTTGAAGGGGCGTGATCCTATTTGAACGCCTGTTTGCATGTCCTGCAGGATGACCTCGGTTCGGGTTCCGTTTTCATCTGTGATAATCCACTTGCGCAGCTCGACAGGGTTGGGTGTGAAGAAAAGCTGGATGTTGCCGTACTGAGGGTTTTCGGGATCTTGCGCGGTGACGATGGTTGAGGTGCCGTCATAGTCATGGGCGACCACCATGCGGGCGCGGGCGAAGTCGACGTTGCGGTCCAGGATGATGCTAAGGGGTGTGCGACGCAGGGGATATTGGGTGGGGTTCGAATTCGACTTGCCGTCAAAAATCGCCACCTGCCCGCCACCGGCGATCACCAGTGCTTCGTCCGGGGGGTTGTATTCAAACCGCACGCGGCCTGGGCGTTTCATCAGGATATCACCTGTGGCGATGGTCTGATCCGCGTTCACCTGGGTAAACTTGCCCGAGGCCGTTTCAAAGCTGTTCAAATAGGCCGAAATGGCATCAAGTGACAGTTTTTCCGCAGCCGATGGCAGGGCCAGTGCAGCCCAAAGAATGGGTATCAGGATAAAGCGTTTCATGGGCCGTAACATATATCTGTTTCTCCGATCCTGCACCCCGCATTTCAGTCACAAGGGCGCGATATCCCGCCAGCGTCAAGCGGCTGCGGTATTGAATAACAAAGGCACCTGTTTGCAGATATTCAATAACACCTTCAGTGTAATCAGATACCTATTGCTGTTCCGGCACCAGAATTTCACGTTTGCCGACATGGTTGGCCGCACTGACCAGGCCCTCGTCCTCCATCTGTTCGACCAGACGGGCGGCTTTGTTGTAGCCGATCGCCAGTTTACGCTGGATATAGCTGGTTGAACATTTACGATCCTTGATCACAATCTGCACGGCCTGATCATAAAGCGCATCTTCACCATCAGTGTTTCCGCCCAGACCCAGCACAAGATCGATATCGCTTTCCTTGCCGTCTTCGGGGCCATCAAGAACACTGCCCACATATTCAGGTGGTCCGTAGGCTTTGAGGAAGTTCACGATTTCTTCAACTTCTTCATCAGAACAGAAGGGTCCGTGAATCCGTGTGATTTTTGAACCACCCGCCATGTACAGCATGTCGCCCATACCAAGCAGCTGTTCGGCGCCCATTTCACCCAGAATCGTGCGGCTGTCGATTTTGCTGGTCACCTGGAATGAAATCCGGGTGGGGAAGTTCGCCTTGATCGTGCCGGTAATCACATCCACCGAGGGGCGCTGGGTGGCCATGATCAAGTGAATGCCCGAAGCCCGCGCCATCTGCGCCAGACGCTGAATGCAGGCCTCGATCTCTTTCCCTGCGACCATCATCAGGTCGGCCATCTCATCCACGATCACGACGATATAGGGGATTGTTTCGGGCTTGATTTCTTCGGTCTCGAACACGGGTTCGCCGGTTTCGTCATCAAAGCCGGTTTGCACCGTGCGGCTGAACATTTCGTTCTTTGACAGCGCATCGCGGACGCGGCCGTTATAGCCTTCGATGTTGCGCACGCCCATTTTCGACATCTTGCGATAGCGTTCTTCCATTTCGCCCACGACCCATTTCAGGGCGACGACGGCCTTTTTCGGGTCAGTGACAACGGGCGACAACAGATGCGGGATGCCGTCATAGACCGACAGTTCCAGCATTTTGGGGTCGATCATAATCAGGCGGCATTCTTCGGGCGTCAGTTTATAAAGCAGTGACAGGATCATGGTGTTGATCGCCACCGATTTACCCGACCCCGTGGTCCCTGCGATCAGCAGGTGGGGCATCTTGGCCAGGTTCGCGACGACCGGATCGCCGCCGATGTCCTTACCCAAAGCCAGGGGCAGGCGCATGTTCGTATCACCGAAATCTCGGGCGGACAGGATTTCGCGCAGCACAACCTTTTCGCGGCTTGCGTTCGGCAGTTCGATGCCGATCACAGACCGGCCCGGCACCGTACTGACACGGGCGGACAGCGCTGACATGGACCGCGCAATATCATCGGCCAGGCCAATGACGCGGCTGGCTTTCAGACCTGGGGCCGGTTCCAGTTCATACATGGTCACGACGGGGCCGGGGCGCACGCTGACAATCTCGCCCTTGACGCCATAGTCATCCAGCACGCTTTCCAGCATCCGGGCGTTTTCTTCCAACGCCTCATCGCTTAGATGATGGCGTTCGATCTGCACAGGGTTGGTCAGCAGACTAAGTGGCGGATGTTCGTAGTTTGCATAGGCGTCGTCAAATTGCAGCGCTGGCTGTGCCTCGGCCTGCGCGCGACGCGATGGTTTGACCCGTTTGCGCGGTGTGTGTTGCACCAGACTGTTTTCTTCGTCTGTTGTACTGCGGGCCGTGGCCGCATCCCAGGTTGGTTCTGCGGTCAAGGGGTGCAGGGGAGTGGCTGCATCCATTGGTGGGGCGGGTGGTACATCCAGACGCGGCGCGGCGAGTGGAGGTTCGTCATCCAACACCAGCGGTTGGGGCCCCTTGCCGCGTGTCAGCGATGGTTCAACGCGCGGTGTCATCTGGCCGGGGGACTGGCGCATGCGCGATTTGACAGCATCGGATATGCGCGCCTGAATGCGTGCATCGCTTGGCCCGTCGATTGCACTTTCAAGGGCCACGGGTTCGATCAACTCAGGTTCGGGCATGGGGGCGGGCTTGGGCGTAAAGCCGGGTATGCGGGACAGTAAACCAGTCTTTGTCTGCGGTTTTTGGACAGTTGGTTCGGCCTGCATCGTGGGTTCAGCGCGTCTGACACGCGCACGTGGCTCTGATGCAGCAATATCCGCAACGGCCTCTGTTTTGTGCTGCCGCTGCGCCCTTGCCTTGCCCATCAGACGTATGACGTGCAACGCGATGCCCGCGATAAACCCAACGATACGCAAGATCTGGGCGTAAACGACGATCAAGCCGATGATCAGGAACCGAATGATCAGGCGAAGCTCGGGGCGGGTGAAGCCCAGAACAAAAAGTCCAAGAACGACAATACCAACAGCTGACAGGAGTGACGCCAGTTTCACATTCAGGCCAATCGAGAATGGCAGGAAATTTGCCATCACGCCCAACAGCGTCTCGCCTCCCAGACCGCCCAGATCAAAACTGTGGGTCCAACTGGCCGGTGGAACCAGGGTTGAGGCATAAAGCGCAGTCAGACCAATCAGAACCGGAATAAATACCAGGCGCAAGATCGCCATCTCTGGCATGCGGTGCAGCGCCAAACGGATGCCCCAGGCGAATGCAGTTGCGGCGATGGCCCAGACACCGTGACCGATGATCATCATCAAAGGGGCAGATATATTGGCGCCCAGGCGGCCAAGCCAGTTTTGCACCGGCTGGTCCGTCGCCATCATAAAGCTGGGATCGTCGGGCGAATAGGACCACAGCATCATTCCGGTCAGCACACCCAAGGCCATAAGGGCCATGCCTAACAGCTCTTTCCCGCGTTTTTGCAGGGCCGCTTGTGTCGTGCTGTCCAAAAGCGGATCGCGCCGCCCGCGTGCCTGATATGCCATGCCAGTGCCTCGTCTTTTTTATCTGTAAATGCAGTCACGCAGCCTGATCAGCCCGTCCTGCATTTCGTTCATTGGGGCGACCATGGCCACCCGGATATATCCCGCGCCGGGGTTCTGCCCCCCGACATCGCGGCTTAGATACGCGCCGGGCAGAACCCGAACGCCTGTTTCGCGCCAAAGCTTTAATGCAGTGGCTTCGCCATCTTCAACCGGCAGCCACAAGAAAAATCCAGCCTGCGGGGGTGCATAGCCAGTTGTTTCAGCAAAGATTTCGTCTGCGGCTTGATATTTGTCCCTGTAAAGCGCGCGGTTCTGATCCACATGCGCCTCGTCTGCCCAGACATTGGCTGCAACCTGCTGCAACGGCAGGGGCAAGGGCGCCCCTGCATAATTACGCAATTGTTTGATATGTCTGATATTTTCAGCGCCACTTGCAACAAAGCCAGACCGCAGGCCCGGCAGGTTTGACCGTTTTGACAGGGAATGAAAGATCACAACCCGTTCGGGATCGGCCCCCATTTCCGCGGCGACCTGCAGCGCGCCGACGGGCGGCGTGTCGCGGTAGATCTCGGAATAGCATTCATCGGCCAAAATTTTGAAATCGTATTTTTCAGCAAGCGTAATCAGCGACTTCCAATAGTCACAGTCTGCGACGGCCCCCTGTGGATTTGCAGGTGAACAGATATAGACCAAGGCAGTTCGGTTCAGGATGCCGTTCGGGACAGTGGTGAAATCAGGCAAATGACCGGTTTCGGCAGTTGCCGGCACATAGACCGGGTCGGCCGCCACCGCCAGGGTTGCGACGGCGTAGACCTGATAGAACGGGTTTGGCATCAGAATGACAGGTTTCTGACCCGATTTCATTTCGGGGCAAAGCGCCATCGCGGCGTTATAAAGCCCCTCTCGCGTGCCGTTCAGTGCCATGACCTGTGTATCATGGTCCAGATCAACGCTGTATCTGCGTTTGATCCAGTCGGTTATGGCCTGACGCAACTCGGGCGATCCATCGTTCGGTGGGTATTTCGCAAAGCCATCGATGTTTTCAGCCAGTACCTGCCCAACCCAATCGGGAAAGGAGTGTCGCGGTTCGCCGATGGTCATGGCTATGGGATCGCGCGCAGGCTCATGCACGTCAAGCAAAGCGCGCAGACGCGGGAACGCATATTCCGGAAGGTTTTGAAACCGCTCAGGAAATTTCATAACTGCCTCAAGTATCGGGGTCATTAAACGCCCCGTTTCGCCCCAAGTTAGCCAAAGCCAAGGCCCGCGTCCAGAAAAACGCACGCAGGTCGGCAGACATCAGGTGTGTCCTGTGGCTTTTACGGGACGTCCTACTGAATCAATGACCGTGTTTTCCCTGCAGACGAAGCGCGGTTGTCACATAAATAGCTGAAATCGCAATCGCGCACATTGGGACGAAAAAGACCAACGCCGACAATCCCGGACTATCTGATAATGCAGGCAGAATAGGAAGCAAATTGCCCGTCAGGATGACAGGTCCAAAGGTAAGGACAAAAAGCAGACCAACAGATGCGACAGATATCAGGGTGGCAGTTCCAACCTGACCCGCGTCTTTTGGGGCGCGCAGCGCACGGCGCATCGCGGCAACTTGGCGGGCGACGTCCATCTGAACGGCCATCAGGGCGGGGACAACAAGCAGCACCAGGATCATGCCGAAGCCCAAGCCGTAAACTAATGTAATCACAGTAGGTTTCAGGAACTGAGCCTGAACCGACTGTTCATAAAGCAGCGGACTAAGCCCCAATACGGTGGTCAAGGTGGTCAGCAAAACCGCCCTCAGCCTGTCGCAGGTACCATCTATGATCGCCGGAACGATACCGCGTTCCTTGGCATATTCATCAATTGTCGTGATCAGCACGATCGAGTCGTTGATGATGATGCCTGTCATCCCCATCAGCCCGACTACGGTGAACATGCTTAGCGGCACATCCCAGATGTAATGTCCCCAGATCGTACCAACCAGACCAAAGGGGATGATGGCCATCACGACAACGGGCCGGGTCCAGCTGGAGAAAATCCACGCCAATGTCAGATAGATCCCCAAAAGGCTAAGCATGAAACCAAAGCGGGCGTCGGCCAGAAATTCATTCTCTTCCTCGCTTAGACCCGATAATGTGAATTCGACCCCGAATTCTTCGGTCAGGCGTGGCAGGATTTCGGTTTCGATTTGTTGCGAGATTTCGGCGGCCCGCGCCGGGTCATCTTCTGAGATATCGCCGGTGACAGAAATCAGCTGAATGCCGTTTTCGCGCCTGACGGTCGAAAAGCCGGACCGTCTTTCGACGGTGACAATATCAGCAAGCGGCACATAGTTTCCATTCGGTGTGCGCAACTGCATCCGGTCCAGAAAATCGGCTGTCAGTTCGTCGGCTGCCAGTTCGACGCGAATTTCAGCCGACCGGGGACCGACAGGGTAACTTGCGGCCTCGATCCCGTTCAAACGGTTGCGCAAAACCGCACCAAGTCCATCGATTGTAAACCCAAGCGCCTGTCCCTGGGGTGTCAGGTCCAGGATCAGCTCTTCCTTATCGTAGGCCAGATTGTCCTCAACGGCCGAAACCTCGGGGAATTGCAAAAGCTGTTCCTGCAGGGCCTCGGATACCGATTTTAACGTTTGCGCATCAGCGCCATAGAACTGAACGGCCAGCGCATCGCCGCCCGGACCTGATCGCCATCCACGGAAACTGACGGTTTCGGCCAGGGGATGCTGGCGCACACGTTCCTGCAATTCGCCCACAAAGGCAAAGGACGAATAGGGGCGCAAGTCGGGATCGATCAGTTCGATCGAGATCCCGCCAAGCTGGTCGGGTTCTTTGGTGGATGCGCCCGCAAGCCCCCGGCCCGCATTACCGCCGATTTCAGCCATGACGAATTGCAATGGATTGCGGCCATAGCGTTCTTCGTATTCGGCCGCCAGTTCTTCGGTCGCGCGTTGCAATTCCCGCATTTGTTCCATTGAATCTTCGCGCGTTGCGCCCGGTGCCATGGCAAAGTTGCCCGTGACCGACCCGCGTTCGGGGGCGTCCCAGAACCGCCATTGCACATCGCCTCGGATGAAAAGCGCAATCTGGCTTGCCATCAGCAGGATCACCAGCGCCAGAACCGGATAACGCGCCTGCACTACCAGCGCCATCAAGGGGCGGAACAGCGTATCCCGCACCCAGCCAAACCCGCGATTGACCTGGCGTGAGGGCCAATCGTACCAGTGTTCTTTCACCGAATGGGCCAAGGCGTGGCTCATATGATTGGGCAGGATCAGAAAGCATTCGATCAGCGATGCGATCAGAACGACAACGACTGTAAACGGGATATCGGCGATCAAATCCCCAAAGCTGTCGCCAATCGCCATCAGGGCGGAAAAGGCGATAACGGTGGTCAGTGTTGCGGAAAAAACCGGGGCCGCCATGCGCTTGGCCGCGTTTTCAGCCGCCAGAACGGGGGGTTCGCCCAATCGTCGAGCCCTGAAATCGGCGTGTTCACCAACAACAATTGCGTCATCTACCACGATGCCAAGGGTAATAATCAGCGCAAAAAGTGACACCATGTTTATGGTCAGGCCCGCCATATACATGAAAAAGATCGTGGCGAACATGGCGACCGGAATACCTGCTGCCACCCAGAAGGCCGTGCGCGCATTCAGGAACAAAAACAGCAGCGCCAGAACCAGCCCAAGGCCAACCAGACCGTTATCAAGCAGGATGTTCAGTCGGCTGCTGATTTCGGCCGCGCGGGTGCGGATCAGCTGAACCTCGACCGCTTCGGGCAGGGTTTCTTCCAGTTCGGCGGCGACCTCTTCAACAACCGCCTGAATGTTGATTGCGTCGCCTTGGGCGGATCGATCGACGCGGATGGAAATGGCGGGGTGTTCGCCCACGAAATAGGCGCGGTTGCGGGTGATGCCTTCGATCCTGACATCGGCAACGTCACCGATCGTCAGGGGGCGACCATCCTGATCAGATCGCAGAACGATATCAGCGATATCATCCGCGCTGCGCTTGGCGACACCGGTGCGCACGCGGCTGTCGATCCCGGCGACATCGCCTGCCGGGTCTGCGTCGACCTCTTCACTGATGGCGCTGGCAATTTCAGCCATTGTCAGATCATGCTGGATCAGGGCTGCCGATGTGACCTCAACCACTGTCTCGGGCGCGGCCACCCCGCGGATCGAGGTACGGGTGACGCCGCGATTGAACAACCGGGTCACCAGTTCATCTGCAAATCGCCCCAGTTGATCCGCACCGACAGGTCCGGTGATGACCACGTCCGTCACCCGGTCGCGCCAGGCGGACCGGCGCACGACGGGTTCTTCGGCATCTTCGGGCAGGTCATTGATGCCATCGACGGTGACCTGCACGTCTTCGGCGGCGCGCCCCATGTCCCAGCCCGGCTCAAACTCAAGCGAGATCGATGCGCGGCCTTCACGCGACTCAGAATAGGCCGCATCGACACCTTCGACCGCGATCAGGGCCGGTTCCAGAACCTGCACGATGGCGCGATCAACGTCTTCGGCCCCGGCCCCCTGCCAGGCCACGGAAACGGTGACATTGTCGATGATGACATCTGGAAAAAACTGCGCCCGGATGCGCGGCATTGTGGCGACGCCCAGGGCTATCAGCACGACCAGCAGCAGGTTCGCCGCGGTGCGATGCCGGGTGAAATAGGATAGAATACCGCTGGTCGCTTCGGGGATCAGACGTGCCACAGGTTAACTGCCCATACGATTTTCAAGGCGTGCCACCACTTGGGCGGGGACCATGTCACCCTGAAGCTGGCTTAGGATGCGGGCCTTTGCCTCGGCTGGCATTTGTTGGTTTTGTTCAACAAACGCCACAAGTTTCGCGCGGCGTTCGGGTGTCAGCTGCAGCATATCGGGCGTGTCTGACAGTGTTTCCGCAGACGGGCCAATGCGACGCACGCGGATGCCTTCGCCCAACAAGGGGGAGCGTTCCGACACAACATCCTGCCCGTCCAGACCGGGTGCGCGGACGATAACATCGTTATCCTGTCGCCGCAGCACCTCAACCTGAGCCAATTGCAGCCTGTCGTTCGGCCCGATGACCAGAACGGATTGATCGGCCGCAACCGCTGCGGCGGGCAGCATGACGACGTTGTCCAGGGGCGGCTCTTCGATCCGGACGGTCACGAAATCGCCCGGCCGAAAGCCTTGGGGCCGATCCAGTGTGGCAAAAAGCAAACGACCGGTTTGACCATCGCCCACCTCTGCGCTTTCGCGGCTGATAATACCCTGGGACGTGTGATCGACACCGAAAACCTCAAGGGAAACGATTAGAGGTGCGGGTTTCAGCCCGCCGTTTGGGTCCAAAAGCCGCACATACTGGGCTGTCGACAGGCGAAAGCGTACTTCAAGCTGATCGGGATCGATCAGACGGGCGATTTGTTCGCTGGCATTGATGCGCGCGCCTTGGACAATATCGACATTTGTCAGTGTTCCGTCGAAGGCTGCATAGATTTCAGTATCATCCAGGCGACGTTGCGCTTCGGCCAGATCGATTTCTTCGCGCAGCAAACGGGTCTGGGCAAGATCAACGCGGGCCTCGGCCTGCGCCAGCGCCTGTCTACGCGAAACCACAGCCTGACGCGCGGTCGAGGCAGATAGTTCAGCATCTTCAACGCTGGCATCAGTACCAACACCGCGATCGCGAAGGTCCCGCTGACGTTCAAAGGCGCGCTGCCGCAGCAGGTTTTGTTCCTCGGCTGCGGCCAGTTCCTGTTGCGATAAATCCAGATTGCGCGCGGCATCGCGGACCTCGGCCTGCGATTCTTGCAGATCGGCCTGCGCGCGTTCAAACGTGGCTTGCGCGTCTGCCGGATCGATACGCACCACAAGCTGACCGGCATTCACTTGCCCACCCTCTTCGAAATTTTCAGCAACTTCGATCACCACACCCGCGACTGCGGTCCGAAGCTCAAGTGTGCGGCGGCTGTCGATTTCGCCGAAAACGGTCATCACCGGTGTCAGCGTTGCTGGGGCAATTGTGATCGTATCAACCGCGAAAACGCGTTCGCGCGATGGGCGTTCGCCGTTTTCTTCGGCCATCCGCGCCTGAAACGCGCTGAAAATCGAAAGCGCAGCCCAACTGACCAGGCCAAGGGTCAGGGCCAACAAAAACACACCGATCAGGCTACGCGTCAAAAACCGCATGGCTGGAGATACCTTTTCTACTGCGCAATATCATAAGGTCTTTCGACCAAACGCCAAGCTAACATTGATGTTACGTGTCAAAGTGGGTCTTCCGTCGGTGTTATCCAATAGCGCTGACGTTTGCCTGCATGGCACAGCAGGCTGGTTCACGCTGGACAGCCACCGGGCAATTCTGCAAAGACTGTGCCCTGACAAAGGGATGCCAACATGACCCATGATCAGCTTGCAAAGGATATTGCGGATGGCAATCGCCGGGCGTTGGCGCGGGCCATCACGCTGATTGAAAGCGCGCGCAGTGATCACCGGGGCCAGGCGGCGTTGTTGTTTGATGCCCTGCCCACGAACCGCCAAGCGCTGCGGATCGGGTTATCAGGCACGCCGGGGGTCGGCAAATCTACGTTCATCGAGGCATTTGGCTTAATGCTGACGGCCCAAGGGTTGCGTGTGGCTGTGTTGGCCGTTGATCCATCCTCAGCCAGGTCCGGTGGATCGATTTTGGGTGACAAGACCCGGATGGAGCGTTTAAGCCGCGATCCGAATGCCTTTATCCGACCATCACCATCGCAATCGCATCTGGGCGGCGTGGCACGCCGCACCCGCGAAGTGGTGCAACTGTGCGAAGCGGCCGGGTTTGACATTGTTTTGATCGAAACTGTGGGTGTTGGTCAGTCGGAAACGATGGTGGCCGAAATGTCGGATATCTTCGCCCTTCTGATGGCGCCTGCAGGCGGGGATGAATTGCAGGGGGTCAAGCGCGGGATCATGGAAATTGCGGATATGATCATCGTCAACAAGGCCGACGGTGATCTGAGGTCCGTCGCCACGCGCACCTGTGCCGATTACACTGGCGCTTTGCGATTGCTACGAAAAAGGCCCGAGGATCCCGAGGATTTTCCAAAGGCCATGATGGTTTCAGCTTTGCATGACCAGGGCTTGGCAGATGTCTGGGCGGAAATGCAGACGCTGGCAAAGTGGCACCAGGCCGAAGGACACTGGGATGCCCGACGGCAGGCGCAAGCCGTTCATTGGTTTGAGGAAGAGGTGCGACAGGGTTTGCTGATGCAATTGTTTGCGCCCGGGAAAACGCATGATCAGATGGTGCGATTGCGGGCAGATGTTGCAAGTGGTCAGATATCTGCTTCGGTTGCTGCACAACAGATGTTGGATGGATTGATCGCAGATCAACCGGTTTCGCCGCGGACGGTGTCATGATCTGGTTTTCTTGGGGCTCTGCCCCAAACCCCGGAGTATTTAAGGAACAATAAAGAAGAGTTTTGGATGTTTTGGGCTTGGTTGCAGTGAATCCACACTTCTATTCTGCACAGCCAAAGACTGCTGACACGTGGGTTAAAAGCCCTGTCGTCTAAATCAGTTCAAGCGTTGCTTCACCGGCTTTCATATTCTCGGTCCTGTTGAACCTTAAAAAGGCGATGCCCTGCCCGTCCGATTGTGTAAACAATTGACCGGCGGGCTTTTCGTTGGATGTGATCTGGTCGCCAACGGCTGCGTCACCTCTGACACGCACTTTGCGAAGGCCCTTTTGCAGCGTTGTCTTGTGATGCATGCGGGCGACGATTTCCTGCCCGACAAAGCAGCCCTTTTTGAAATCGACACCGTTTAGGCGTTCGAACCCAGCCTCAAGAATATAAGTGTCCGGTGTCAGTTCGATGCCGGTTTCCGGGATGCAGTGTTCAACACGGATGGCGTCCCAGTTAACCGATGGCTCAGAGCCAGGCGCATCTGTATAGCGGCGCCATCCAAGCGCGGGGTGGCGCGGGTCGGCGTAGGCATCAGCAGGCGGGTTATCAATACCGCGTTCAAGCTTCAGCGCCGCGTCTGTGATCTGAACATCCGCCCGCAGTTTATACATCGTCAGGCGTTGCAACAGCGATGGGGCCAGATCGGCATGAACATCCAGAAGAATGTAGTCATCCATTGGCAGAAGAAAGAAATCGGCCAGATATTTTCCCTGCGGTGTCAACAGGGCGGCATAGGTCAGACCACTGTCCGGGCGGATATCATTCGTGACCAGCCCTTGCAGAAAATCAAAACGATCTGCGCCTGTGATCTGATAGATATGCCTGTCGTTCATTTTGGTCTTCCTTATCTGTCCTATCGTCATATAGGAAAACATCTGGTCCGAAACAGAGGGTTTGATGCCAGCACCGATATCCGTTGTCATTCCGACATTGAATGCCGCCAATGAATTGTCAGATACCCTGGCCTGTCTGGTCGAGGGGATTGAGGCCGGGTTGCTGCGCGAGCTGATCGTCAGTGATGGCGGATCGCAGGATGAAACCGTTGATATTGCAGAAGCTTGGGGCGCGACTGTTATCACAGATACAGCGGGCCGGGGCGGACAGCTGGCGCGGGGCTGTCAGGCGGCCAAAGGGGATTGGTTGTTGATACTGCATGCGGACAGTCATCTGGCGCCGGGTTGGCGGGCGGTCGTTCGGCAGCACTTGGCGGGATCAGATGCGGCGTATTTCCGGTTAGTTTTTCGGGCCAAAGGTTTGGCGCCGCGATTGGTTGCTGGCTGGGCCAATTTGCGCGCGCGGGTGTTGGGCTTGCCCTATGGTGATCAGAGTCTTTTGCTGCCGCGCGCGCTTTATGACGACAGTGGTGGCTATGCCAATATTCCATTGATGGAGGACGTGGCCATGGCACGGGCGTTGAAGGGGAAGCTGGTCATGCTTGATCATGCGATTTCGACCAGTGCTGCGCGATATCAACGGCAAGGCTGGCTGCGGCGCGGCGCGCGAAATCTTTGGTTGTTGCTTCGTTACCTGGCCGGTGCAGACCCCGAAAAACTGGCGGATGAGTATCGTTCAGCGCGGTAAAAGCTGGTCAGTCTTCTTCACGGAACTGCATGTTGTAAAGGTCGGCATAAAGACCGTTTTGGGCCAGCAGATCGTCATGCTGACCTTCTTCGACCGCTTGCCCTTGTCTCATCACAACGATCTTGTCTGCATCGCGAACGGTTGACAGACGGTGGGCAATGACCAGCGTGGTCCTACCCTGGCTTAGCCGTTCAAGCGCTTCCTGCACCAGTGCCTCGGACTGTGTGTCAAGCGCCGACGTGGCTTCATCCAGCAGCAATATCGGCGTGTCGCGCAGCAATGCCCGTGCAATCGCAACGCGCTGGCGTTGACCGCCCGACAAACCCGATCCGCGTGTTCCAGCGGGCGTATCAAGACCATCCGGCAGGGTTTTCACAAACTCGCTGACATGCGCTGCATCCAGAATGTTTTGCAGCTGTCCATCGCTGACATCCTTGCGCCCCAGCAGAATGTTTTCGCGAATGGAGTCATCAAAAAGCAACGCATCCTGCGTGACAACGGAAAACTGGCCACGCAGCTCTTCCAGTTTGATATCAGCTACATTTGTTCCGCCGATGCTGATGGTGCCGGACACGGGGTCGATCAGTCGTGTCAAAAGATTGAAGACGGTACTTTTACCAGCGCCCGACGCGCCAACCAACGCGGTTGTTTTACCCGCTTCGGCCCGAAAGCTAAGTCCGTTCAGGACCGGCAAATCGCCGTAGGCAAAGTGAACGCCCTGCAGGTCGATACTGGTATCTTTTGTTGGTAGTGCTTTAGGCTGCGCTGGGGAAACCAAGGTCGGTTCAAGATCGAAAAGCTCTTTCAGACGCTCAAGATTGACGGACGCCGCAGCCCAAATGCCTGACAGATTGGCCAGGCGGCGGATCGGGTCAAAGGCCTGCGACATGGCAAAGAAAAATGCTATAAAGCTGCCGATTGTCTTTTGGCCAGTGCGGATTTCGTTCGCGCCGTAAAAGAGGACCACAATCAGACCAATGGCCGTGATGATATCGATCATCGCGGGCAGCAAAGCCTTGCCCAGAACTGATTTTCGTTCGGCGCGCATACGGTTACGCAACAGGCCGAAGTAGCGATCGTATTGATAATCCTCAAGTGCATTCAGCTTGATCGGATTGATACCGTGAAAGACTTCATCAAGGCGCGTTGACATCTGCCCGGCGATTTCACGTGAGTCGCGCGTGGCGCTTTTGATAAACCTTTGCAGTATAACTGTTGGTATTGCAGCCAGTGGCACAGCGACCAGGGCAACTAGAGTCCAGATTGGATCTAGAAATATCGCGACCGCAAAAAGCGACACCAAGGTCGTTATGTCGCGTCCAACAATATAGACAAGCTGACGCCAAACTGTGTTGACGCTGCGCACATCGCCCTGAACCCGTTCGATCAGATAACCGGGGGAATGGCTTTGATGGAAAAGTGTATCCAAAGTCATCAGGTGCCGTGTCAAATTTCGCTGCACCTTTAGTGTTGTCCGTTCGACGATGTAGGTCATTAGCAGCTTGTTAAGTATGCCGGTTATTGCGCGAATACTAAACGTAGCCAGAATAGCCGCTGCGATGATCCAAAGCAGAGTAGGTTCATCTCCCTGTAATCCCTGATCAATCATAGACTGTATAAGTAATACAAAAACGCCCATCATGGCGCCTTCGATTGACATCAGAATAATTGCGACACCCAGCCACCATTTATACTTTTTAAGGTAGCTATGCCAAAGCCATTTGAATAATTCGATGCCCCCGGTCAAAACGGCCACCGGTTCTGTTCAGCAAAGCCCGCCTGCAGGGCGTCACGATCGTAGTGTGTCTTGACCCAATCTTCGAAAGACATTGGGTTATCCTGTGTATCCTGTTCATAAACGTCAAGCAGATGATCCACGATGCCCGTTTTGGTGAAGCTGAAATGCAGATACCGCCAAGATAGGTGTTGACGGGCGATCTCAAGCGGTTCGCCTTTGACGATATGCAGATAAAGAACGCTGGCCAGACCAGCGCGATCCGCCCCGGATTTGCAGTGCATCAGAAAAGGCGTAGGCATGGATTTCAGGCAGTTGATCAGGTTAAGCAGCTCTTCCTTGTGGGGGGTCTTTCGCGCGAAGATGCGCGCATTGGTCATCGGAATGCCCAAGTCGTCCAGCGTTTCCTTTTCGAAATGATACGCAGGCGTATCCGCCTGGCCGCGCAGGTTCAAAACGGCCCTGATCCCCAGTTTTTGATACAGCATCCATCGCCACCGGGTGGGTTGATTTGACCGAAAGACCCCGTTGTCGACTTTGTCGAAATTCGTCCAAAGAATGCGCAGGATTGCATGATCAATGATGTAATAATGCGCAAGATCGGCAATTCGGTCCCATGATATTGTGATGTCGTTGCCGAAGAAGCGGTGCATGTTACGTTCCCACCAGATCAATCCATCAAGCCATCAGGTCTTCCCGATGTCTTATACTGTCGCGCCGATCTATTCATAAACGGTATTCCTGACAAGTCACAGGGTGAATTGACCCTGCGGTGTGGCCGGATTACGCAGAGATGTCAGATATAGGAGTTATCCGTCATGAGCCTTGCCAACGGCCGTCATTATCTTGCGATACCAGGGCCTTCGGTCATTCCTGATCGCGTTTTGGCGGCCATGCACCGGGCTGCGCCGAATATCTATACCGGTGAGTTGGTGGATATGACCCATAGCATCGTACCTGATCTGAAGAAACTGGCGCGCACGGATCATCAGGTCGCGATGTACATCGCCAACGGCCACGGCGCTTGGGAGGCCGCCTTGACCAACACCCTTTCGCGTGGTGACCAGGTGTTGGTGCTGGCAACGGGGCGGTTTGGGCATGGCTGGGGTGAAATGGCCACGAAAATGGGTGTTCATTGTCAGGTGATCGATTTTGGTCGTCGTAGTGACATTGATATGGCCCGCGTAGAAGAGGCCTTGCGCGCCGATACTGGGGGCGAAATCAAGGCTGTTCTGGCGGTTCAGGTCGATACGTCAAGCAGTGTCAAAAACGATATTGCGGGTTTGCGGCAAACGATGGACCGCGTAAGTCACCCCGCCTTGCTGATGGTCGATTGCATTGCTTGTCTGGGCTGCGATGCCTTTGAAATGGATGCCTGGGGCGTCGATGTGATGGTGACAGGCTGTCAAAAGGGTCTGATGACACCCCCAGGGATGGCGTTTGTTTACTTCAATGATAAGGCGGACGGGTATCGTGAAAACGCCGATCTGGTGACGCATTATTGGGATTGGCGACCGCGTGTCGATCCGAATGGGTTTTATCAGTATTTTGATGGGACCGCACCGACCCATCATCTTTATGGCCTGCGCACCGCTTTGGACATGATTTTTGAAGAAGGTCTGGAAAATGTCTGGGCACGGCACGCGACTCTGGCCAAGGCCATTTGGGCGGCTTTCGATGCCTGGGGCACCAAGGGGTCTTTGGCTTTGAACATCAATGATCCGGCAAAGCGTAGCCACGCCGTCACGTCCGCCACAATCGACCCCCCCCATGGCACCGACCTTAGGAATTGGCTGGTTCAGAATGCAGGCGTGACACTTGGCATCGGTCTGGGCATGGAAACGCCACAGGACCCCAATAGCGATGGGTACTTTCGCATCGGGCACATGGGCCATGTCAATGCACATATGGTGCTTGGGGTTTTGGGGGCGATAGATGCAGGACTGAAGGCGCTTGATTTGCCACACGGGTTGGGCGCGGTTGAGGCTGCTTCAGTCGTTATCGGCGCTTCATGTCGGCCCTGACGGGCCGGATTTTATGCCTCCGGCGGGAGTATTTATTGAACAATGAAAGAATTCAAACAGTCTGAAGCGGTCAAAATAAGACTTGCGGAAAAACAAGATACGCCAAAACTGCTGCATATGATCAAGGCACTGGCGGCCTTCAATGACGACATTTCGCAAGCCACCGCCGAAACCCTTGAACGCGATATTTGGGCTGAAAATCCAATTCTGACAGTTTTTGTCGCTGAGGCAGACACAGGTCTTGTCGGATATGCGGCGGTTTGCGAAAGGGTTGCGCTTCATTTTGGGCGGCGCGGTATGGATATTCACCATCTGTTTGTTGCTGAAGGCTATCGCCATATGGGTCTGGGGCGTCGTTTGATCGAGACCTGCAAATCCCATGCGATTGAATGCGGCAGCGATTATCTTTTGGTCAGTACACGCGACGAAAATGACCGCGCCAAGGCAGCCTACATAGCTTGTGGTTTTGAATTGCGTCGCGGACGACCTGCCCATTTTGGGATGCCGCTGAAATAGGATTACTCGGCTGCGTGATTCAGCGGTTCAACGTCCGATATGTGTTGTACTGTCGGGTGCAGTTGTTCCGTCGGATAGCGCCCGACTATACGATCGCGGCGGCGGATCATGATCATTCCGCCGCGGCGGAATGTGCCGACCGACGGGGCGGTGATGTCTTGTGGAAACTCATCCTGCCAGTTTAGCGGCAGGGGAAGGCCGCTGTTCTGCAGTTGCTCCATCACCCACACGAATGAGATATTGGATCGTGGGCGCGCCGCCTGAAAATGGCCGACCTGCCCGCCGATGTCACCATGTACGCCATCGAACCACATCTGGGTGATTTTCGGACCAAATCGCCCGCAGCGTTCCCACATCACCGGCTCAAACACCTGACGTGTTTCATTCATCGCCAATGCCTGAAACCCGCATTCCACATTGTTACCAAGCCGGTGATTATGGAACTGATGTTTCTGCTGCCCCAGATTGCGCAGGATCGGAAAATTCAGGCCAAGCGCCTTGACCGTGTCCCAGGCCCCTATCGCGGCAATCGGCGTGTTCGGATAGCAGTGTGCCCGGGTAAAACTTGCGCTGGCCGGTGTGATCGTGGACCTGCGATAATGGCGATAAGCTTGGCGGATATGGCGCACCGTGGCAAATTCGGGCCGGACCAGTCCGACCCGTTCGATCATACCCGCCAAAGATCTGACGGCAAAAGCGCCCCGCGAATAGCCGATCAGAAAAATCCTGTCGCCCGGCCGATAGTTTGACGCAAGAACGCCGTAAGCGCGTTTGATCTGAGTATCGATACCCTTACCCGTCAGCGCTTCAAAGCCGCTTTTGACATCATACCATTGCAGGCCCGCTTCATAGTAAATCGACAGAAACCGGTTCGGCAGTTGCCGCTTCAGCAGCTTATATGCCAGACCCACATTGGTTTCATGCCCCTCAGACAGACTGGAAAGCGTGCCGTCCAGTATGATCACATGGGTGACTGATCCATCCGGGTGTCCGCCAGTGCTATGTCTTTCAATCCACGGTCTTTGCCGTATCAGTTGTAAAATCTGTTCACGCAGCGGCACCTTTGGCCTCTTGCAAAATGGTCCAGACCCGGTTGGGTGTAAAAGGCATATCGACCTTATAAATACCTTCGTCCCAAACCGCATCCAGAACGGCATTTGCCACGGCGGCAAGGGCACCGACAGTGCCTGCTTCGCCACAGCCTTTCATCCCCATCGGGTTCTGGGTCGATGGCACGGGTTCAGAATAAAACGTCACCATCGGCATATCATTGGCACGCGGCAGGCCGTAGTCCATAAAGCTGGCCGTCAGAAGCTGGCCGTCGGGGTCATAGACCACGTGTTCGGTGATGGCTTGCCCGATGCCCTGGGCCACGCCGCCATGCACTTGCCCCTCGGCCAGCATCGGGTTGATCAGATTGCCGAAATCGTCGGTAACCGTGTATTTGACGACCTCGACAACGCCGGTGTCGGGGTCGATCTCAATCTCGGCCACATGGGCGCCATTGGGATAGCTGCGGCCTGGCAGGGTGGTCTGGGCGGCAAAGCTCAGCAGGTCTGCGTGCCCGGCGGCGCGGGCCATATCGGCGACCTCAAGCATTGTGGGTGTCAGGTTCGACCCATCGATGCGGAAACGTTCGTCGTCAAAGCTGATGGCGTTTGGGTCAACATCCTGATCTTCGGCCAGAAAATCGGTGAAGCCTGTGATCATCTTGTCGACCGTGGCCAGCGTCGCCATGCTTTGCACCGTGACAGATCGCGATCCGCCCGTGCCACCGCCCGTCGCAATCAGATCACTGTCGCCCTGAATAACGCTGATCTTATCGGCGGGGATACCCGTCTGATCGGATAGGAACTGCGCAAAGACCGTTTCGTGCCCCTGACCATTCGACTGCGTGCCAACATAGATTGAGGCGGTTCCATCGTCATTAAACGTGACTTTCGCGTCCTCGGTCGGGCTGCCAAGGATGCTTTCGATGTAATAACAAAGCCCCAACCCCCGCAGCTTCCCCTGCGCTTTCGATTGCGCCTTGCGGGCGGGGAAACCTGCCTTGTCTGCCTCGGCCTCAACCCGGGTCAGAACGCGGGCAAAATCGCCGACATCGTAGAGCTCACCTGTCGCGGTTTTATACGGAAACTGATCGGGCCGAATGAAATTCTTGCGCCGCAACTCCCACGGGTCGACACCCAACTGACGCGCCGCATAGTCGATGGCGCGTTCAAGGGCATAGATCGCCTCGGGCCGGCCCGCGCCGCGATAGGCATCGACCTGGGTGGTGTTGGTAAAAATACCTTTCACGCCCAGCCACGTGGTCTGCACATCATAGGTGCCCATCAGGACCTTGGCGAACAGATCTGTCTGAATGAACTGGCCCAGTTCTGAGTTATAGGCCCCAAGGTTGCACAGCGTATCAACGCGGTAGGCGGTGATCTTGTGGTCGGCGTCAAAGGCCAGCGCGACGGTCGACGTCAGATCGCGCCCCGCATTATCGCTCAGCATCGCCTCGGTCCGTTCGCTCATCCACCGGACTGGGCGGCCCAGCATCCGCGCGGCCTGGGGGATGATGTAGTATTCGGGATATGTCATCGCCTTCATGCCGAAACCGCCGCCGACATCGGGATTGGTCACGCGGATATCGTCAGGCTGAAGGCCGAACACGTTCACCAGACCGTCCTTCTGATCCCAGACACCCTGGCCGTTGACGCACAGATGCAGGCGCCCATTGGTCCACTCGGCCCAACAGCCGCGGGGTTCCATCGAACTGACGATGACGCGATTGTCGTCGATCTGCGCTTCAACCACATGGGCGGCATTGGCAAAGGCCTCTTCGACCGCGTTCAGATCACCCTTGCCATAGTCAAAGGCCACGTTTTCCAGGGCCTCGGGGTGCAGATCGGGGCCACCGGGGGCAACGGTGACATGGGCGTCAAGTTCATCAAAATCGAACTCGATCAACTCGGCGGCATCCTTGGCCTGTTCCACCGTATCAGCGACCACAACGGCAACCGGTTCGCCCACAAAGCGCACCCGGTCGGTGGCCAACAAGGGGCGCTTGGGCCCGGCGCCCTTTGATCCGTCACGGTTTCGGATCAGGCTGGCCTTGATATCCATCGTCAGACCGGCATCCTGCAGATCAGCGGCGGTCAGAACCAGATGCACGCCATCTGCGGCCTTGGCGTCATCCGTATTCAGCCCGGTGATCACCGCATGTGCAACGGGTGACCGAAACACATAAGCATGCAGCGCACCGTCGGGCGCGATATCATCGACATAGCGCCCCTCACCGGTCAGAAAACGCACGTCTTCGACACGGCGCACAGCCTGACTTTTGCCAAACTTTTCCATGACTCACCTTTGCCTGTCCCTATCCGCACCTTAGCCTGATCCACTGGACTGTCCAGAGGCGACGCAGCCCCTTTCCCTTTGCCCCTGCATTCGCTAGATGGTCCGTCAAACCAGATGACGGGAACCGCCCATATGCCGATGGAAAAGACATTCAACGCAACCGAAGCCGAGGCGCGCCTTTACAAAGCCTGGGAAGAGGCCGGGTGTTTCAAAGCTGGGGCCAATGCCAGCCGAGATGAAACCTTCTGTATCATGATCCCGCCGCCGAATGTCACGGGCAGCCTGCACATGGGCCACGCCTTCAACAATACGCTGCAGGATATCCTGGTTCGCTGGCACCGGATGCGCGGGTTCGACACCCTGTGGCAGCCGGGCCAGGATCACGCAGGTATAGCCACGCAAATGGTCGTCGAACGCGAACTGGCCAAAACCAACCGCCGCCGCACGGACATGAGCCGTGAGGAATTCACCGACCTTGTCTGGCAGCAAAAGCAGAAATCCGGTGGCACGATCATTGATCAGCTCAAGCGCCTTGGCGCCAGCTGCGACTGGTCGCGTAACGCTTTCACCATGTCAGGGGCCGAAGGCGCGCCCGCGGGGGAAGAGGGTAACTTCCACGACGCCGTCATCAAGGTCTTTGTCGATATGTACAACAAAGGCCTGATCTATCGCGGCAAGCGGCTGGTCAACTGGGATCCCAAGTTCGAAACGGCGATCAGTGATCTTGAGGTCGAAAATATCGAAGTCGACGGCCATATGTGGCACTTCAAGTACCCGCTGGCGGGCGGCGAAACCTATACCTATGTCGAGCGGGACGAGGATGGGAATATCACGCTGGAAGAACAGCGCGATTATATCAGTATCGCCACGACGCGGCCCGAGACGATGCTGGGCGATGGGGCTGTGGCCGTTCACCCGTCGGATGAACGCTACGCGCCAATCGTCGGGAAACTTTGCGAGATTCCGGTCGGACCCAAAGAGCATCGCCGCCTGATCCCGATCATCACCGATGAATACCCCGACCCCGCCTTCGGCTCGGGCGCGGTGAAGATCACCGGGGCGCATGATTTCAACGATTACGAGGTCGCCAAGCGCGGCGGCATCCCGATGTACCGGCTGATGGACACCAAGGGTGCGATGCGGGACGTCGGAGCGCCCTATGCCGAGGCCGCGGACGTTGCGATGGCCGTCGCCAAGGGCGCGCGCACGCTGACCGAGGCCGAGGCGGATGCCGTCAACCTGGTGCCCGACGATCTGCGTGGGCTCGACCGGTTTGAGGCCCGCAAGAAGGTGATTGAACAGATCACGGCCGAGGGCCTGGCCGTCATGGTGGAGGTTGTAGACACCGTCTCAGCCGGAGAAGGAGACTTCGAGGCAGACGGAACGGATCTGCCCCATATCTCCGTCCCCCTTGTCGAGGCCAAGCCGATCATGCAGCCCTTCGGTGACCGCTCGAAGGTCGTCATCGAGCCGATGCTGACCGACCAGTGGTTCGTGGATACGGCGAAGATTGTCGAGCCCGCGCTGGAGGCCGTCCGCGACGGCCGCACCCAGATTCTGCCCGAGCAGCACAAGAAGGTCTATTTCAACTGGCTGGAAAACATCGAGCCCTGGTGCATCTCGCGCCAGCTCTGGTGGGGGCATCAGATACCGGTTTGGTATGGGCCGGGCAGATCCAATGACGGTCGCTTCGATGGGTCAACTCGCATCTTCTGTGCTCCGAATGAGCAGGAAGCGTCCCGAATTGCGATGGAGTATTATCAGACTGAGACAGACAAGAAAGATATCGACGAAATCGATTGCGTAACTACTGACGAGAGCGTTTTTGACGAGTACTTAGACAATTGGAAGCTTTCACTTACCGGCGAAAACAATGCTTTCGGAAACACGTACAGAATTTTTGAGACGTCAGATGGCGTCAGAATCCCTGTCGTCAAACTGGACCGCGACCCCGACGTCCTCGACACATGGTTCTCCTCCGGCCTCTGGCCCATCGGCACGCTGGGCTGGCCCGAGGACACGCCCGAGCTGCAAAAATACTTCCCGACCTCGGTCCTGATCACCGGGTTCGACATCATCTTTTTCTGGGTCGCCCGGATGATGATGATGCAATATGCGGTGGTCGGTCAAAAGCCCTTCGACACCGTTTATGTCCACGCCCTTGTCCGTGATGAGAAGGGCAAGAAGATGTCGAAATCTCTGGGCAACGTGCTTGATCCCCTTGAATTGATTGACGAATATGGCGCCGACGCCGTGCGCTTTACCCTGACGGCGATGGCCGCCATGGGCCGCGATCTGAAGCTGTCGACGCAGCGCATCGCGGGGTATCGCAACTTTGGCACCAAGCTGTGGAACGCCTTTCGCTTTGCCGAGATGAACGAGGCGCTTGGCAAACACGACGGCCTGCCCGACGCGCAGGAAACGCTGAACCGCTGGATCATCGGCGAAACCGCCCGCGTGCGGGAAGAGGTCGACGCGGCGCTGACCGCTTTCCGCTTTAATGACGCGGCTAACACGCTTTATGCCTTTGTCTGGGGCAAGGTCTGCGACTGGTATGTTGAGTTCTCAAAACCCCTGCTGTCGGGTGATGACGCGGCCAAGCGGGAAGAAACGCAAAAGGTCATGGGCTGGGTGCTGGACCAGTGCCTGATCCTGCTGCACCCGATCATGCCGTTTATCACCGAAGAGCTGTGGGGCAAGCGCGACAAGATGCTGGTTCATGCGGATTGGCCTGCCTATCAAGCCACTGATCTTGTTGATGAAAAAGCCGATCACGAGATGAACTGGGTGATCAGCCTGATCGAGGCGATCCGGTCTGCCCGCGGCGAAATGCATGTGCCGGTGGGCCTGCGTATCCCGATGCTGATGACCGAGCTTAACGCGACCGGCCGCGCCGCCTGGGACCGCAACGAGGCGCTGATCAAACGGCTGGCGCGGATTGAAAGCCTGAGTGAGGTGGACAACCTGCCCAAAGGCTGCGTTACCCTGGCGGTTGAGGGCGGCACCTTTGCCCTGCCGCTGGCCGATATCATCGATGTGGGCGAGGAAAAAGCGCGGCTGGAAAAAAGCCTGGCTAAGCTGGAAAAGGAAATCGGCGGGCTGAAAGGCCGGGTGAACAACCCCAAATTCGTCGCCAGCGCGCCCGAGGATGTGGTGGCCGAGGCCCGCGAAAACCTGGCTGCACGTGAGGGCGAGGCGACCAAGGTCAAAGCCGCGCTGGAACGGTTGGCCGAGCTGGGTTAGCTGTACACTCGTAATGGCTGCTTATAAATCACCGTTCGACCCATAAGGATTTGATATGAAGCTTCTTCCAATCAAATCCGCAATGTGGTTGAGTCTTAAGTCGGGCTTAGTGCGTTAGCCAGACCGGCATTGTTGTTAAGTCCGCGTTTGTATTCGAAAACACGCCAGTTCATTTCGCTTTTTTTGTAGTCTGCATCGAACTGTCTAAACAAATCTGATTTTAGGCAAGAAGCGGAAAGCAATCCGACATCATATTTGCTGCCATTGCGGTACATGAATGTAGTTAAAGCCCCTGGACCAGAAAGCCAAAATATTCCGCTTTCGGCTTGGTCGCGGATATTGCGTAAAACTTCATCAAGAAAATCTTCGATCATTCGAGCGCCAGCTGGTGCTGCGATAAATCCGTTTGTCACGACGCAGTTTGGAACATTGCTCATTGAGGAGGCCCAAACCTTGTTTCCGGCGTGCTGTAGAAATTTGCTTAACAGAGAGCCGGGCCGACTATCGGCGTCGCAGTAAAGACCGCCGCATTTGGCGAGACGACAAAGCCGAAAAACATCAGATTTAAGCGCTGGATGCCAAAGAGCAGAATACATATCAGCTACATCCTGTCCAAACTTTTCTAGAATGAAATCATGGGCAGAGGCATCATCGTAGTCGACGTAGTTTTGGGCCTTGCTCGTCCATAATTTCTGGGCTTGCTGTATTTCTAACGGCGGATCTTTATCCCAAAACTGGAACAAATCCTGCAGCTTTTCACCTTGTTCAGGAAATGCGCTGCGGTGCCGCAGGAAAACCGTCCAGCCCATGGCCTCGAAACGCGTCATTGGATGGGCAGTTGAGTCGCGAACTATCTTGCGCAGCTCTTTGCAAGAACTAGAGTTTATCAAGTCATTCAGAATAGCGGTCAAAAGTCTGGGTTGGCCGCCCAAAGTGTGACGTGCGAGCGGAAGGGCGCTTTCAATCTGGTGTTTAGATTGTTTCTCCAGCAGCCTGTCCAATAATTGAAACGGTACACCCGCGATATCGAAGCCTTTTCTGGATAACCTATCAAGATAGCGGTCAAGTTTGGAGTATTCTTGCTTTGCGGCAAGATTTTCGATGCGTCCGCGATGGTAGAAGCGTGGCCGATTTCCCAATTGATAGGCCCTTTTTGCATGACCAAATATCCGCAAAACAGTACTTACAAGCACTTTTGGCGACGTTAAGGTCTAGTCTAAGATTTAATTTCTACTCCGCCTATTCCTCCAGCTCGACCAACAGATCTTTTGCGTCGATTTGGCCACCTGGGGTAACATGAACAGCTTTGACGGTGGCTGCGCGGTCGGCGTGGATACCGGTTTCCATTTTCATGGCTTCGATGGTCAGCAGCAGGTCGCCCTTTTTCACCTTGACACCCGCTTGGACGGCAACACTGGCCACGACGCCGGGCATGGGGGCACCTATGTGATCGGGGTTGTCGATATCGGCCTTGGGGCGGGTGGCAGTTTGGGATTTGACCATCCGGTTGGGCACACGGATGTTGCGGGGCTGGCCGTTGAGTTCGAAAAAGACTTTTACGTCGCCTTCCTCGTTCGTTTCGCCAATGGCCTGCAGGCGGATTTCAAGCGTTTTGCCGGGGTCGATTTCGACCGAGATTTCATCGCCCGGGTGCATCCCGTAGAAGAAGTTTTTGGTCGGCAGGGTGCGCACGGGACCATAGGTGCGGTGGCGGCCCATGTAATCCATAAAGACCTTGGGATACATCAGATAGCCGTTCAGGTCTTCGTCGTCGATGTCTTTGCCGTCCAGTTCGGCGCTGACCTCGGCGCGGACCTTTTCCAGATCGACGGGGGGCAGGGACTTGCCGGGGCGGTCTGTGTTGGGTTTTTCGCTTTTTAGCACTTTTTTCAGAATGCCGTCGGGCCAGCCACCGGGGGGTTGACCGAGGTTGCCGCGCAGCATGTCGATGACGCTGTCAGGGAAGGCCACATCGGTTTTGGGGTCTTCGACCTGGGCGCGGGTCAGGTTTTGGCTGACCATCATCAGGGCCATGTCACCGACCACCTTGGACGACGGCGTGACCTTGACGATATCGCCGAACATCTGGTTGACGTCGGCATAGGTCTGGGCGACCTCGTGCCAGCGTTCCTCCAGCCCCAGACTGCGCGCTTGGGCTTTGAGGTTGGTGAACTGGCCGCCGGGCATTTCGTGCAGATAGACCTCGGATGCGGGGGCTTGCTGGCCGGTTTCGAACGCCGCATAATGGCCGCGGACAGTTTCCCAATAATTGCTGATTTCACGAATGGCGGCGATGTCCAGACCGGTGTCGCGGTCGGTGCGGGCCAGGGCTTCGACGATCGACCCGAGCGTGGGCTGAGAGGTATTACCCGACAGCGCGTCCATCGCCGCATCAGCAGCATCCACGCCAGCTTCAGCCGCGGCCAGAATGGTGGCGCCCGCGATACCTGAGGTGTCATGGGTGTGGAAGTGGATGGGCAGGCCGATCTCATCCTTCAGAGCTTTGATCAGAACCCTCGCGGCGGCGGGTTTCAAAAGACCCGCCATGTCTTTCAGGCCCAGGATATGGGCCCCGGCGGCCTTCAGATCCTTGCCCATGGCGACGTAGTATTTCAGGTCGTATTTCGCGCGGTCAGGGTTCAGGATGTCGCCGGTATAGCAGATGGTGCCTTCGCAGACCTTATCGGCTGCGATCACCGCATCCATGGCGACGCGCATGTTTTCGACCCAGTTCAGGCTGTCGAACACGCGGAAGACATCGACGCCGGTTGCGGCGGCCTGTTTGACGAAAGCTTGCACGACGTTGTCAGGGTAGTTGGTATAGCCGACGCCATTGGACGCGCGCAGCAGCATCTGGGTCATCACATTCGGCATGGCCGCGCGCAGGTCACGCAGGCGCTGCCAGGGGCATTCCTGCAAGAAACGATAGGCCACGTCGAACGTCGCCCCGCCCCAGCATTCAACGCTGAACAGTTGCGGCAGATTGGCGGCATAGGTCGGTGCGACGCGGATCATGTCGATGGACCGCATGCGGGTGGCCAGCAGCGACTGGTGCCCGTCGCGCATGGTGGTGTCGGTGATCAGCAGCTGTTTTTGCGCAGCCATCCAGTCGGCCACAGCCTGAGGGCCTTTTTCGTCCAGCAACGTACGGGTGCCGGGGGGCGGTGTTTCAACGCGCAGCGCAGGGGGCTTGGGGTCTTTGACATCGGCGGCGGGCTTGGGGCGGCCGTCGGTTTCGGGGTGACCGTTCACCGTGATGTCGGCCAGATAGGTCAGGATCTTGGTCGCCCGGTCGCGGCGTTTCTTGAAATCAAACAGCTCGGGCGTCTGATCGATGAATTTGGTATGGTATTCGTTGTTCAGGAAGGTAGGGTGTTTCAGCAGATTTTCGACGAAAGCGATGTTGGTCGACACACCCCGGATGCGGAATTCACGCAGGGCGCGGTCCATACGGGCGATTGCGGCTTCGGGCGTGGGGGCCCAGGCGGTGACCTTTTCTAAAAGGCTGTCGTAATAGCGTGTGATCACGGCGCCCGAGTACGCCGTACCGCCGTCCAGCCTGATGCCCATACCGGTTGCACCCCGATAGGCGGTGATGCGGCCGTAATCGGGAATGAAGTTGTTCTGCGGATCCTCGGTCGTGATCCGGCACTGGATCGCGTGGCCGTCGAGTTTCACGTCATACTGGCTGGATGTGCCTGTCGCGTATTCCAGACTGCGCCCTTCGGCGATCAGGATCTGGGCGCGGACGATGTCGATGCCGGTGACCTCTTCCGTGACCGTGTGTTCGACCTGAACGCGCGGATTGACTTCGATAAAGTAAAACTCGCCACTGGCCATATCCATCAGGAATTCGACGGTGCCTGCGCATTCGTAGTTCACATGCTGGCAGATTTTCTTGCCCAGACTGCACAGCTGTTCGCGCTGCGTGCCGGACAGATAGGGGGCGGGGGCGCGTTCAACGACCTTCTGATTGCGACGCTGGACGGAACAATCGCGTTCATAAAGGTGATAGATGTTGCCCTGCTTGTCGCCCAGGATCTGAACCTCGACATGGCGGGCCTTTTCGATCATCTTTTCCAGATAGCCTTCGCCGTTGCCAAAGGCGGCTTCGGCTTCGCGACGGCCTTCCAGAACTTTTTCTTCCAGCTCATCTTCGGACAGGATCGGCCGCATCCCGCGCCCACCGCCGCCCCAGGACGCTTTCAGCATTAAGGGATAGCCGACTTCAGCCGCTTCTTTCTTAATTGCCTTCATGTCATCACCCAGCACTTCGGTCGCAGGAATGACCGGAACGCCAGCTTCAATGGCGACTTTGCGTGCGCTGGCCTTGTCGCCCAGGGCGCGCATGGTTTCGGCTTTGGGTCCGATGAAGGTGATGCCATTCGCGGCGCAAGCGTCAACGAAATCGGGGTTTTCGGACAGCAGGCCATAGCCCGGATGGATCGCATCGGCGCCGCAGGCCTTGGCCACGCGGATCATTTCATCGATGCTTAGATAAGCCGCGACTGGCCCCAGACCTTCGCCAATCCGGTAAGCCTCATCCGCTTTGAAGCGGTGCAGGCACAGTTTGTCTTCCTCGGCATAGACGGCAACGGTGCGTTTTCCCAGTTCATTGGCCGCGCGCATGACGCGGATGGCGATCTCACCCCGGTTGGCGATGAGGATCTTGTTGAACTCTGGCATGGCAGCGCTCCTTACCTAACGTCTGCCCCTTCGTGTAAAGACTTTGTAAAGGCCCGGCAACGCGTAGTTTTGGGTAGAAATTCCCTTATCGCGCGAATGGCTTAGCACTATATACACCCTCTGGAAGATCAAGCGCAGCCGCCAGATCGCGGATTTGTGCCATAGACAGCGTGATGCGCGATACCTGATCGGTGCGGGCATCATATTGTTCAACGGTCACGCAATCTTCGAAGGCATTGACGGTGACATCTTCCTGCAAAGGCGCTGGGCCATCATCCACCAGTGTGACAACAGTGGCATCAAAATCATGTTCGATTGTAAACATAGCTATCAGCCTAGCCGCCCAATTCTCGAATGCAACAGCGAAGTCCGTTGTGAAGATGTCGCGCATTTTCACGTAGTTTTCCTAAAAATCTGGAGCGGCGAGCGAATCCTGCTAAACTGTATGCCGGACGAAGATACGAGGTTTGCTATGCGTTGGGTTTTATTGCCATTTGCTTTGCTGATTGCAGGCTGTGTCGAAACATCGAATTCGCCACCGCCGCCCACCAGCACAACACCGCCGCCGCCCAAGATCAGTGCTGAACAGGCACAACGCAATTTCACGGCTGTTGTGCGCCGGGTTGAGCCGGTCGCCGAACGGGAATGCCGTGCACGGACCCAGGGTATGAATTGTGATTTCCGGATTGCCGTGGACAACCGTCGCAACCAACAGCCAAATGCGTTTCAAACGCTTGAGCGTAATGGCCGTCCGTTGATCGTGTTTACGATTACATTGATTGAGGACACCCGGAACGAAGACGAACTGGCCTTTGTTCTGGCACATGAAGCCGCCCATCACATTCAAAATCATCTGGGCCGTCAGCGGAACAATGCGATGGCGGGTGCCCTGATTTTGGGCGGGATCGCTTCTGTGACGGGGGCCGGTGACGTTGGTATCGACACGGCGCAAAGGGTTGGCGCCACAGTCGGGGCGCGCAGTTATTCGAAAGAGTTCGAGCTGGAAGCAGATTCGCTTGGAACGATCATCGCGCACAGGGCTGGATACAATCCGGTGCGTGGGGCCGAATTTTTCAACCGCATTCCAGATCCCGGAGACCGGTTTTTGGGCACTCACCCACCCAACCCGGAACGTATAAGGACTGTTCGCCGTACGGCAGCACAACTTTAAGCGCGATCCGTTCCTTGACCTGCATCAAGGAACGGATTTTTTATTCATGATTTTCTGCACCTGCAAAAGCGCAGGAGCATGTGCCATGACAAAACCCCTTGGTGATCCGGTTACACATTATTGGCTGGCCAAACGAATGGCCCAGACCGTCGGGGTTGATCTGGTTGCAGCGACCGAGGCCGGAATGTTCAGTCAGGAACAGTGGGCCGAAACAGTAAACCGGTGCCGCGGTTGCGAATGGACGGAAGGGTGCCAGAAATGGCTGCCGGAACATGAAGACGGCGTTGATCACGCGCCAAGTACATGTGTGAACGTCGATCTTTTTTCGCGGCTTAAAGGCCAGTAGACGGTCAGGTCAATCGGCCCCAAAGATCGTATTCTGAGGCTTCGTCGACGTTAACAGTGACCATGTCACCCGGTTTCAGGTGGGCAAAACCTTCGTCGATGAACAGATTGCCATCAATTTCGGGCGCGTCGGCCTTGGTGCGGCATGTGGCGGCGTCTTCGTCGACCTCGTCCACCAGAACGTCGATGGTCTGACCAACCTTGGCGGCCAGTTTCGCGGCTGAGATCGACTGCGCCTTTTCCATAAAACGATCCCATCGGTCCTGCTTGACGTCTCCGGGAACGTGATCGGGCAGGTCATTTGATCGCGCACCATCGACGTTTTCGTATTTGAAACACCCCACCCGATCCAGCTGGGCTTCGTTCATCCAGTCCAGCAGGGTCTGGAACTCGGCCTCAGTCTCACCCGGATAGCCCACGATGAAGGTGCTGCGCAGGGTGATGTCAGGGCAGATCGCGCGCCAGGCGGCAATTTCGTCCAGTGTGCGGGCGGCGGCAGCGGGGCGGGCCATGCGGCGCAGGACATCCGGGTGGGCGTGCTGAAACGGGATGTCGAGGTAGGGCAGGATCAGACCGTCGGCCATCAGCGGGATCAGATCGCGCACATGTGGATAGGGATAGACGTAATGCAGCCGAACCCAGGCGCCCAGTTTCCCCAGTTCACACGACAGATCGGTGATGTGGCTGCGGACTTCGCCATCTTTCCAGGGGTTCAGATCATATTTGCGGTCCAGACCATAGGCGCTGGTGTCCTGGCTGATCACCAACAGCTCTTTCACACCGGCCTCGACCAGCTTCTCGGCCTCTCGCAAAATGGCGTGGGCGGGGCGCGATGCCAGCTTGCCCCGCATGCTGGGGATGATGCAGAATTTGCACTTGTGATTGCAGCCCTCGGAGATCTTCAGATAGCTGTAATGGCGCGGTGTCAGGCTGACGCCGGTCGCGGGCAGCAGATCGACAAAGGGGTCGGGCGCGGGCGGCACGGCGGCATGGACAGCATCCAGCACCTGTTCGTACTGATGTGGACCTGTCACCGCCAGAACCCGCGGGTGCGCACCGGTGATATAGTCCGGTTCAGCCCCCAGACAGCCGGTGACGATGACACGCCCGTTTTCGGCCAAAGCCTCGCCAATCGCATCCAGACTTTCGGCTTTGGCGCTATCCAGAAAGCCGCAAGTGTTCACGATGACGGCATCTGCGCCCGCGTAATCGGGACTGATCGCATACCCTTCGGCGCGTAGACGCGTCAGAATGCGTTCGCTGTCGACCAGCGCTTTCGGACAGCCAAGCGACACCATCCCCAACGTGGGTTGGCCCGGGCGCGATTGATCTGAAATACGCGGGGCCGGTGCCATATCGGGTCGAAGATCGGGTGGATTGACTGACATGGGCGCCCTATAGCGCGGGGGCCCCCTGCTGCAAAGTCGTTAAGATTAAAATCTTTTGGTTTTCATTTTAGAATCGCGGTCTATAGTAACGGACTTGGTTGTTCGTTACTTTTTTGCCAGTCTGTGTGAAATATAATTAAAGCAAAGTGTATGATGCCAGATCGTGCAGTGACCAGTGATATCAAACCCCAGATCATCGATCAGATCTATGATGTTGCGGTTGATCCTGCACGGCTTGAAATCCTTCTGGACAGCTGGGAAGATTTTATCGCGCCGTATCGTAATGACGATATGGCACCGGTTCCGTTTGACGACACATCCGTCGCGCTACATTTCAAACGCGCCGAGATTTTTCTGGACCGGCTAGAGGACGCGGGCAGCAATCCGCATGATGTTGTGCTGTCGCAGTTCGACAAGGTTGCTGCGTTTACCATTGATGCAACGCTGAAGGTCGTCGCGCTGAATGATGCCGCGGCCTATTCGCTGGAACTGATGCCCGGCGGCGCACTGTCGACGCTGCCGCTTTATGCCGACGATATCCAGCTGCTGGAAAATGAGCTGCGCAAAACCTTCCGCAGCGAACAGACCGATACGCGGATGTTTCGTTTTCGGTCAACGGCTCGGGACCGGTTCATTGTCTTTCAGCTAAAGGCCTATCTGTCCGACCCCGATCAGCCCTTCGTGGCGATCATTACGTCCGAGGTCGGCTGGCCTAACGGGTTTTCCGACACGCTGAAAGCCGCATTCGGGCTGTCGACGGCCGAGGCTGAAGTGCTGCGTGCGATCGTGGAATGCAAAAGCCTGCGTCAGATTGCCGAGGAACGCGGGCGATCCACCGAAACCATTCGCGCGCAGGTGCGATCCATTCTGTCCAAGACGGAAACCCATTCGCAGGCGGAACTTGTTCGCGTGGCTTTAACGTTAATGGACGTCGTCACAGCCTCGGGCGGGGCGGGTCCGGTGACCACCGGGGCCGAGGAAAGCCAGACCAGCATGCCGCCTGTTCCCGTTCACATGATGGTGCGCGAAGACGGGCGCAAGCTGACGTATCTTATTCTGGGCCATCCCACAGGCCGGCCCGTTCTTTATCTGCCCTCTGATGTTGCGCTGACCCGCTGGCCCCGCCAGGCCGAGGCTGAATTGAACCGCCGCCGGATCAAGGTGATCGTGCCCATTCGCGGCGGCTTTGGGCAGTCTGACCCCTATCAGACGGGCCGCAATGCGCTGATCAACAGCATTGTCGATGATTGTCTGGCGTTGCTGGATCAGGAAAAGGTCAAATCCTGCCCGGTTATCGCGATGCTGGACGATTCCCTTTATGCGTTTGAACTTGCAGCCCGCGCCCCAGATCGGATTACCGGTATTCTATCGGCCGGGGGCATGTTGCCCCTGACGAAGTCCGAGCAGTTCGCGCGGATGCACAAATGGCACCGTTTTATTATGGGTAACGCAAAATATGCGCCGCATCTGCTGCCTTTCATGGCCAAGGCGATTTTCTATATGGCCAAGCGGATCGGCAAGCGCAGTCTGATGAAGGCGCTTTATGGCAATTGCCCAGGTGACATCGATACCTATGAGCGGCCCGAGGTGTTCGAGGCCCTGATCGAGGGCACCAAGTTTGCCGCGTCCGAAGGTATTTCAGCACATGACGCCTTTGCCGCCGAAGCGATTGTGCGCGCGTCACATGATTGGAGCGATTCGCTGACACGAATCGCAGGAACGATTCCCGTTCAATTCATGAATGGCCTGCAAAGCCCGATGTTTCCCAAGGAAACAGTTCGGGAATTTCAGGTTGATTATCCATGGATTGACTTCAAACTTTATGATGACGTCGGGGATCTTGTCTTTTTCCGCCATTGGGACGACGTTCTGAAACTGTTAGAAAAAAGGTTCCTTTAGGTCAATCTGGCGCATTTTACCCCAAATGGGGTATGACAAAAACTTCCGTGATTTGTACTTTGACGGAACATTAACAACGTACTGCGGGGATGCTGGAACAAAATCGTACGCGTTGTAATGAACATTTTGGGGCAGCAGTGGGTATGGTTTTGGCTGCCTTGGTACGTCAGTGTATCTGACAGTATTTGGGACGTATCAATCTTGGGTTGATACGTCCTTTATTTTTCTGACAGCACTGAAATGGTTTTCAGATTGGCATCTTACTGCTTTTGCAGTTTTACACACATCACACCCGGTTCGGTGGCATCGGTACGTGAATTTGCCTCAAAAACACTTGCATAGACATCGTGATCGTCGCGGATGCGATAAATCGCCTTGAACAGCACATCACAGCCTTCGAATGCCTCAAGAATACTTTCGTCGATCATATTGGGTTCGGTGATGGTCGGTTTATGATCGACCTCGACAATCAGCAGGATGATACCACCCGACTTGGCCAATCGAACGGCCTCGGCAATCGCGGCATCGACATTTTCCACGTGATCAAGCGAATTGAACAGCGAAACGACATCAAAATATCCGTCGTCGAAGGGTATATCCTCGGCGGTGGCTTCGACATATGTCATCGCCTGCTGACCGCGGTTCAGTTTCAGATATTCTTCCGCCAAAGGGTCAACGCCCACGCGTTCAGCGGCTATATCGGCCCATTCCAAGGTGCCGACCGGGCCACAGCCGATATCGACAATGCGTTTGCCCGCATAGAATTCGGTCGTTAGATCGAAGACGCGCGTGAAAGCGATTTCCAAGTGTTTGTTATAGAAATCGCCGCCGGCCCCACGCAGTGTTTTCTTCCAAAACAGCAGCTCAACCAGCCGTTTGTAGTGGACCTGAACCCGTTCCGGCGCATATTGCAGCACACCGCCAATGACGTATTTCAGCGGATCAATCAGTCGTCGGGATAAGCTTGCCATGGCAACCCCCTTCGTAACAGGTGATCTATCAACGCTACGATCAAACGTGACTGTTATGTAAATATCAACCCGCATTGGTTGTATTGGCGCGAATGCGCTGAGTATCTAAAATTGTGCCTGATTAAATGGCGATCTTACTTTGGGAACTATTCCAAAAAGTCGAGGTGCCGAAACGGAAAAGCAATCACTTGCCCATGGCTAGGGCCCCGCTTTCCATAGGTGCGCCCCATTTTCGGGTCATGTGATCGATGATCTGATCCCGTGCTTCGCGATATTTTTCAAGCTTTGCCGCGCGCGTTTCGCCCAAGCCCGTTGGGTCCAGTATTGGCCAATACTCGACATCCAGATGGGAATAGCGTGTCAGTTCCAACGCTCTGCGCTGACTGGCCGGTGACAAAGCCACGATTAGGTCAAAGGACCCCAGATCATCGCCCCATTCCTCCATCTCGTCAAAAGATCGGGTGCGGTGACGCGACAGTTCGACATCCATTTCCTTGCAAACGGCGATGGAAAAGCCGTCGATCTCCATCTCGCCCTTGACGCCCGCGGATTGCACATAGCTGCGCTGACCATAGAACTTCTTCATCAGACCTTCGGCCATGGGCGACCGGACGGCGTTGTGATCGCAGCAGAAAAGGACTGAATGGGGAAGCTCTGCCGTCACGCCCTAGCCCCCGAAATGCAATACGCAAATCAGCGTAAAAAGTCGCCGCGCCGTGTCTGTATCGACCTCGGCCTTGCCGTCCAGACGTTCTTGCAAGATCCTGGCGCCTTCGTTGTGAATGCCCCGGCGCGCCATATCAATTGTTTCGATCTGGCTGGGCGGCAATGTTCTGACGGCCTCAAAATAGCTTTCACAGATCTGGAAATAATCTTTGACCACCTGCCGAAACGGTCCAAGCGATAGATGAAATTCACCGGCCAGCTTCTGATTTTCGGTTCTGACGCTGAAGACCAATCGCTTATCCTGAATAGACAGAGTCAGATGATAGGGGCCGTCGGGAACGACCCGGTCATCGCGTCGGGGCAGAGCAAAAGAATTCTCTTCCAGCAAGTCAAAGATCGCGACTTTGCGTTCCTGATCGATTTCAGGGGTGGGTGGCGGCAGATTGCGATCATCCAGTTCGATATGGGCTATATGTGTCATATCACTAACCTTCATTCAGATAATCAAGGCGCGCGCGGACAGATAGGCCGTGCGCCTCAAGACTTTCTGATTTTGCCAGAGTTTCGGCTGCAGGACCTATGGCGCGAAGTGCCTCAGGTGTCATTTTGGCAAGAGTTGTCCGTTTCAGGAAATCCATAACGCTTAAACCGCTGGAAAAACGGGCAGAACGCGCGGTGGGCAACACGTGATTTGGCCCGCCGATATAGTCGCCGATGGCCTCGGGCGTCCATTTGCCTAGAAAAATGGCACCTGCGTGGGTGATTTTTGCGGCCAACGCGTCCGGATCATCGACGCAAAGTTCAAGGTGCTCGGGCGCGATGCGGTTTGACAACCGGGCCGCCTGATCCAGATCGCGCACCGTGATCACTGCGCCGTAATCGCGCCAGCTTGGTCCAGCAATCGCACTGCGTTCCAGCGTTTCTAGTTGCTTTTCAACGGCTTCTGCGACCGCATGCCCAAAGGCCGCGTCATCGGTGATCAGGATCGATTGCGCGTTTTCATCGTGTTCGGCCTGGCTAAGCAGATCGACGGCGATCCACGCCGGGTCATTGTGGCGGTCGGCGATCACCAAAATCTCGGACGGTCCGGCGATCATATCGATGCCGACCTTACCAAAGACCCGTCGTTTGGCTGCCGCAACAAAGGCGTTTCCGGGGCCGGTGATTTTGTCGACCGGTCTGATCGTCTCGGTGCCATAGGCCATGGCCGCCACCGCCTGCGCGCCGCCGATCCGATAGATGGTGTCTACACCCGACAATTGGGCCGCCAGCAAAACCAATGGGTTAACGACGCCGTCGGGCGTGGGAACGCAGATAACCAGCCGTTCAACACCCGCGACCTGGGCCGGGATGGCGTTCATCAGAACCGAGGATGGATAGCTGGCCAGCCCACCCGGCACATAAAGGCCAGCTGCTGAAACGGGCGTCCAACGCCAACCCAGCGTGGCCCCATCCGGGTCGGTCCACATCTGATCATCGGGCATCTGACGCACGTGATAGGCCCGAATGCGCTCGGCCGCCAATTCCAGCGCCGCGCGGTCCTGATCATTAACCTTGTCACATTGGGCTGCGATCTCATCTGCCGAAAAGGCCAGCGTTTCGGCCGTCAGGTCCAGCCGGTCGAACTTTGACGTCAGCGCGATCACCGCCGCATCGCCGCGTTCGCGCACATCGGCGATAATCTTGGCCACAGTCGCATCAACGTCGGGGCTGTCTTCGCGTTTTGCGTTCAGCAAGGCGTTGAAACGGCTTTCAAAATCACTGTCGCTGGTATTCAGAAATTGCGGCATGGTCTTCCTTCCTGACACAGGACATAGCCGTGACGGTGTCAGGTCTCAAGCATAACGCGTCGTCGGGCGTCTTGGGCTAAGGTTAATCAAGCAGGCGGATATAGTGCAGATCATCTTCAAAGATGCTATTGCGATAGACCGCGCGGGCCAATCGGCCCTGTTGGGTGAAGCCCTGCTTTTCATAGAACCGCACCGCGCGGGCGTTATCGGCGGCCACATATAACTCAAGCTGCAGTATGCCGAGGGTCTTGGCGTGATCGACGGCGTAGGTCATCAAGGTCTGGGCCAACCCGCTACCTTGATATGCGGGTCGGACGTAAAGCGCATGTATCCAGGCGCGGTGGTGGAAGCTGTCGCCCTGCATCCGGTCGATCGACAAAGCGCCCGCTAAGACATCGCCGTCAAATGCGCCGTGCAGTGCGTCGCTGTTCAGCTTTGCCAGTACATCCTGATCCGACCGCGCCTGTTCCTGTTCAAGCGTTGTCAGAAATGCGTCGGGACGTTCGCGTAAGGCTTCGATCCTGAACGCACGCCAGGCTGCCAGATCGTCGGCGGTCAGGACGCGCGGGGTCATTCCGGGTGTTCGGGTTTGTGGCCCGACGGCGCCACATAGGGTCGTGTCACGTCGCGCAGGTTGACCTCAAGCGCTTCGACATCCAGCGCGATGGCACCGTCGCCTGCAAGAGTGATCAGAACGCGGCCTGTGCCATCGTTACCCGGTTCAAAATCAATCGACAGGCACGACAGTACGATATCTTTGTCAGACCGATCGATGCCCTGGCTGGACACTTTCTGCACGTCTTCAATGGTCAGCACCGACTGCACACGTTCATAGCTGCGCTTGCGGCGTTCAGCGGCGGTTTCATCTTCCCACCGAAAACGGTTCAGCAGGATGGCAAAGCGGCGCTGTTTCGGCTGCCAGGTCATTTCGGCTATCGGGAATATCGCGTCCTGCACCAGCGCCGAGATCACCCGAAGGTCATCGGTGTCAAAGGCGACCAACCTTAGCGGGGCCTCACGACCGTCTTCGAATGATGCGTCCTGCGTCACGCTGCCTGAATCCGTTCGATTTTCGCACCACAGGCGCCCAGTTTTTCTTCGACCCGTTCATAGCCGCGATCCAGATGGTAGACCCGATTGACCACGGTTTCACCTTCGGCGGCCAGACCGGCCAGGATCAGAGACACGCTGGCCCGCAGATCGGTGGCCATAACCGGCGCACCCTTTAGCCGTTCGACGCCAGTGACGGTTGCCGTGCCGCCATGAACATCGATCTGCGCGCCCATGCGCATCAGTTCCGGCGCGTGCATGAAGCGGTTTTCAAAGATTTTCTCTTCCAGAACGCTGGTGCCATCAGCGGTGCAAAGCAGCGCCATCATTTGGGCCTGCAGGTCGGTCGGGAAGCCGGGGAAGGGTTCGGTGGCCACATCAACCGCATTCACACGGCCGTTCTTGCGGGTGATCTTTAGCCCCGCATCGGTTTCTTCGACGCTGATACCTGCGGCATCGAGCTTTTCGCAGAAAGCACCGATCAGGTCGATGCGGCCGCCCAGCAATTCAACCGTGCCCCCCGTGATGGCCGGGGCCAGCATATAGGTGCCCAATTCGATCCGGTCGATGACAACCGGATGGGTCGCGCCGTGCAGACGGTCAACGCCCTGAATGGTCAGGGTTGACGTGCCTTCACCTTCGATCTGCGCACCCATCTTGCGCAGGCAGTGTGCCAGATCAACGATTTCCGGTTCACGTGCTGCGTTTTTGATAACGGTCGTGCCTTTGGCCAGGGTTGCCGCCATCAGTGCGTTTTCGGTGGCCCCGACTGACACAAAGGGAAATTCGACCGTGCCGCCCTTTAGCCCGCCCTTGGCGGTGGCATGCACGTAGCCGTCCTTCAGCTCAAGCTCGGCCCCCATGGCCTCAAGCGCTTTCAGGTGCAGATCAACGGGGCGCGCGCCGATGGCGCAGCCGCCGGGCAGAGACACCACCGCGTGCCCGTCCCGCGCCAGCATGGGGCCCAGAACAAGGATCGATGCGCGCATTTTGCGGACGATATCGTAATCGGCCGTATGGTTGTTCAATGCATGGCTGGACATCGCAATGACCTGACCATCCTGCATGGTCGTGACTTCGGCGCCAAGGGATTGCAGCAGGGTCGTCATCGTTTTGATGTCCGACAGACGCGGTGCGTTGGTCAGTGTCAAAGGTTCGTCGCTGAGCAAAGTCGCAGGCATCAAGGTCAGGCAGGCGTTTTTCGCCCCTGCAATTGGAATTTGCCCGTGCAGCTTGGCGCCGCCTGTCACCACGATTGAGTCCATGCCCCTAGTCCTTGTTTTTCTGGTCCGCCTCGGAACGCTTGCGCGCCTGTTGTTTTCGTTTTTGCAGATTTGCCTTTAACGCCGCTTTCAAACGGGTTTCGCGCGTTTGATCCTTTGACCTTTTATCAGCTTTATCATTCATGCGATGGCTTTATCGCAATGGATGAAAAGCGTCCAGCCGCACGCGGCGTTGCGGGCTGTGGTTGTGGCGAAAATAATCCAGCGGAGCGCGCTGACGCGCGCGTTTCTTCTGGCACTTCGTGCGATGTGGGGCGCTGCCCCACGCCCCGGAGTGTATAAACCAAGAAGAAGCTATGACAGGCGTGAGATAACGCAGGTGACTTCGACCTTTTTGCCGATCTCGGTTTGGGTGACCTGGCGTGTGAGTTTTTTCAGTTCGTCTTCCAGTGCGTCGTCGTCCATCAGCGTCTTGTCGGAGGCGCGCATCAGGAACTGGCCCAGGTCGTGTTCCAGCACCTCAACCAGTGGCGCGTTTGATGTGCCGGTTTCGGCAAGCCCGCGCAGTTCGCACCAGGGTTCGCCCAAGGGTTCGCCGTCTTCGTCCACGATCACCGTGACAATGACGTGGCCGTTCAGCGCCATGCGGATGCGGTCGCGGACGATGCCGTCAAACGCGCCGATCTGGACCGCACCATCCAGGTAAGTGCGGCCGCTTTCGATGTATTCCGCCACACTGGGGGCGTTGCCGGACAGGTCAATCATCATGCCGTTCACGGCGACGATGCCTTGAAACCCGTTGGTCTGCCCCAGCTTGACGTGTTCGCGCAGGTGGCGGTGTTCGCCGTGCATGGGCACCACGATCTGCGGGTTCACCAGCTGATGCATCTGTTCTAGATCCGGACGGTTGGCGTGGCCCGAGACGTGGTAAAGGCCGCTGCTGTCGTCGACGACATCGACGCCCTGTTCGCTGAGCTGGTTGATGATGCGGATCACATCGCGTTCGTTGCCGGGGATGGTTTTTGAGGAAAAGAGGAACAGATCGCCTTCGGACAGGCTGAGCCCCATGTACTTGCCGTTGGCCAGTTGTGCGGTCGCGGCGCGGCGTTCGCCCTGGCTGCCGGTGACCAGCAGCATCAGGTTGTCGCGCGGGATTTCGCGGGCGTCTTCCGGGCTGACCACCGTGGGGAAATCAGTCAGGATGCCGGTTTCCACCGCCGCTTCGATCATCCGCCGCATCGCGCGGCCCAGAAGGCAGATCGATCGCCCTGTCGCCCGCCCAGCTTCGGCCAGCGTTTTGACCCGTGCGATGTTGCTGGCAAAGGTCGTGGCGATGACCATGCCTTTTTGTCCAGCCACCAGCTTTTTGATTTCAGGCCCAACCGTGCTTTCCGACCGGCCCGCATGACCCGAGAACACATTGGTCGAATCGCACACCAGCGCCCGCACACCCGGCTTGGCCACGCTTTCCCAAAGCGCGCGGTCAAAGGGTTCGCCCACCACCGGGGTTTCATCAAGCTTGAAGTCGCCCGTGTGCACCACGCGGCCAGCAGGTGTGTCGATCACCAAGGCGGAACTTTCAGGCACCGAGTGTGAGATGGGTAAAAAGCCTACGGTAAAAGGTCCCGCCTGCACAGTTTCGGGCCAGGGGCTGGCGGTTTTGACGGCCTCTGCTTCAATGGCGTATTCGTCCAGTTTGCGCCGTGCGATATTCGCTGTGAAAGCGCGCGCGTAAATCAACGGCGCGCCAAGTCGTTCGTAAAGATGACCAACAGCGCCAACGTGGTCTTCGTGCGCATGGGTGATGAACACCGCCTCGATCCGGTCCTTACGTGCCTCAAGCCAACTGACGTCCGCCATGATCAGATCGACGCCCGGCGTGGTGTCCATATTCGGGAAGGTCACGCCCAGATCGACAACGATCAGCCGTTCCGCATCCTTGGGGCCATAGCCGTAGACATAACAATTCATCCCAATTTCCCCCGCGCCACCGAGGGGAAGGTAAATCAGGCGATCACTGCTCATATGCTGTTATTTTCCTTATTATATTTATGAATCACGGTCAGGCCGTGCATCGTCAGGTCATCTTCAAAATGATCAAATAGCGCTTCGGACTGTTGGAACAACGGAGCCAGGCCGCCGGTTGAGATCACTTTCATCGGGCGGTCGCGTTCCGCCTTGATGCGGTTGCAGATTTCGCGGATCAGACCGATGTAGCCCCAGAAGACGCCTGACTGCATACAGGCAACGGTATTGGTGCCGATCACGCGTTGCGGTTTGGTGATATCGACATGGGGCAGGGCTGCGGCGGCCTGATGCAGAGCCTCAAGGCTAAGGTTCACGCCGGGTGCGATGACACCGCCGATATAGGCACCATCTTCAGCCACCACATCAAAGGTCGTCGCAGTGCCGAAATCGACGATCACCAGATCACCGCCGAATAAATCGTAGCCCGCGACGGTGTTGACCAGGCGATCCGGGCCGACCTGCGTGCCCTCATCCACCCGCACATCGACGGGCAGCAGGCATTCGGGCTTGCCCACGACCAGCGGGCGGCAATTGAAGTAACGGTCCGAGAAAACGCGCAGATTGAACACGACCCGCGGGACGGTGGATGAGATAATGACCTCGGTGATGTCTACGTCGATTTGCTGGAATTTCATTAGGGTGGTCAGCCAGACATAGTATTGATCGGCTGTCCGCTGATGTTCGGTCGACGCACGCCACATGGCGATAAAGCGTGTGCCGTCCCAGATGGAAAAGACGGTGTTGGTGTTACCGCAGTCGATGGCCAGAAGCATATTTCGCCCCAATCAAAAAAATACATCCGCCGCAGGGATCGCCATGCGGCCTTTTGCGGTGGATAGAACAAGATTGCCGCGGTCGTCCACTGTCTCGAATGTGCCGGTGATTTCATCGTTGACGGTGCGGGCGGTGATGACCTGACCCAGGCGCGCGGCGCGGGACAGCCATTTTTCGCGGATCGGGGTGAAGCCATAGGTGATAAACTGCGTCTCATAACCCGCATAGATCGGGGCGAGAATATCCAGAAATTCTTCAGGTGTGACTTGAACGCCTGTTTCGGACAACAGCGATACGGGTGTGACAGCGCCGGGTTCAACCTGCCCTGGCGCCTGCATCAGATTGACGCCGATGCCGATGGCCAGGTGTGTCACCTGTGTGCCGCCCAGACTTTCCAGCAGAATGCCTGCGACCTTGCCGCCGTTCAGAAGCACGTCATTGGGCCATTTCAGGGCAAAGGCCCGCGGGCGACCGGACACAGCGACGAATGCATCGAACAACGCAAGTGAGGCGCCAAAAGACCTTAGCGCCACGACCTCGGGCGGCTCAGACGGATGCAGAACCAGAGTGGCTGCAAAATTGCCCTTGGGGTCGGTCCAGGCGCGGCCGCGCCGCCCGCGACCTGCGGTTTGCTCAAGCCCTAAAATCCACTCAGGTCCGCTAAGGGTGGGGGCAAGACGCGCTGCCTCGGCCATGGTGCTGTCGACCGTCGCCAGCACGCGCCGCCTGTAGCCTTGCGGCCAATCAGTTGACAAGGGTTGCCGCTGCCGCCTGCGCGACACTTTCGATGCCGAACAGGTTGATCACACCAAAGACCATCACCGCGGCCGAGGCCATCAGAAAGCCCCAAAGGACAGGTGATGTGCCTTTGTCCAGCTCCTCGGTCTCTTCGCCGAAGTACATATAGTAGACGATCCGCAGGTAATAGAAGGCCCCGATCACGGATGCGATGACACCCGCGACCGCCAGCCAGCCCAGTCCGGCCTCATACGCCGCGCGCAGCACATAAAGCTTGCCGAAGAAGCCCACCAGCGGCGGTACACCGGCCAGGCTGAACATCAGAACCAGCATCGCCAGCGCCTTGGCCGGTTCGCGGCGGGAATACATCTGCAGGGACGCAATATCACTGACCGGCTGGCCGTCTTTTTCCATCGACAGGATGAACGCAAAGGTGCCGATGTTCATGGCCACATAGATTGACATATAGATCAGCATCGCCTGCACGCCGAACGCTGTGCCCGCCGCTAGGCCCATCAGCGCAAAGCCCATATGCGCGATCGACGAATAGGCCATCAGCCGTTTGATATTGCTTTGCCCGATCGCAGCTATGGCCCCCAGGAACATCGATAGCACCGACAGGAAGGCAATGATCTGTTGCCAGTCGCCCACGGCCCCGCCAAAGGCGTCATGGACTACGCGTGCGAACAGCGCCATCGCGGCGACCTTGGGTGCCGTGGCGAAGAAGGCGGTGACAGGCGTGGGCGAGCCTTCGTAAACGTCGGGCGTCCACATATGGAACGGTGCGGCCGACACCTTGAACGCCAGGCCCGCCATCAGGAAAACAAGGCCAAAGATCAGACCCAGTGACATTTCGCCCGCTGTGGCCGTTTCGATAATACCGCTGAACAGCGTCGTCCCGGCATAGCCATAGGTCAGCGACGCGCCATACAGCAGCAGACCCGACGATAGCGCGCCCAGAACAAAGTATTTCAACCCGGCTTCCGTCGATTTCGCGCTGTCCCGCCGCAGGGCAGCCACGACGTAAAGCGACAGCGATTGCAGTTCCAGTCCCATGTAAAGCGCGATCAGGTCCCCGGCCGACACCATGACCATCATGCCAATCGCAGCAAAGACCACCAGAATGGGGTATTCAAACCGCAACAAATCATGCTTGGCCATGTATTCGTGGCCCATCAGCAATATCGCGGCGGACGACAGAAGGATCACGACCTTGGCAAAGCGGGAAAACCCATCGTCGATGAACATGCCGTTGAACGCGATCTGAGTGCCCTGCCCCGACAGACCGATCCAGGCGGCCATAATCACCAGCATTGCCGATGTGATCCACAGCACAAGTGACGCAGCACCGTCTTTCAGCGTGTAGACCGCCCCCAAAAGCGCCAGCATGGCGTAAACGGCCAGGATGATCTCGGGCAGAACGATGGTCAGGTCTTGTGCTATCATTGTCTTCTTGCCCTTAGTTCGATGCGACCTGCGTCGCGGCCTCGAATGTCGCAACGGCTGTTTCATATTGTCCGATCAGCGCCTGAACCGAGGGGCCGATGATATCTGTGACCAGCGACGGATAGACACCCAGCAACAGCGTCATCACGATCAGCGGCGCAAAGATCGCGCGTTCGCGGCGGGTCATGTCGGTAATGGATTTCAGACTTTCCTTGATCAGATCGCCCATCACCACCCGGCGGTAAAGCCACAGCGCATAGGCCGCCGACAGGATCACGCCCGTCGCCGCAACCAATGCAACCCAGGTATTTGCTTGGAATACACCAACCAGCGTCAGAAATTCGCCCACAAACCCGCTGGTGCCCGGCAGCCCGACGTTCGCCATGGTAAACAGCATAAAGACCAGCGCATAGGCGGGCATCCGGTTGACCAGACCGCCATAGGCGTCGATTTCGCGCGTGTGGATCCGGTCATAGATAACGCCCACACACAGAAACAATGCGCCCGAGATAAAGCCGTGGCTGATCATCTGGAAAATCGCGCCATCGATGCCCTGTTGGTTCACCGCGAAAATCCCCATGGTCACATACCCCATATGCGCGACCGAGGAATAGGCGATCAGCTTTTTCATATCGTTCTGCATCAGAGCCACAAGGCTGGTGTAGACGATGGCAATGGCGCTCAGCCACAGGATCAGCGGCGCAAAGATGTCCGAGGCGACCGGGAACATGGGCAGGCTGAACCGCAGAAAGCCATAGCCGCCCATCTTCAGCAGGATCGCGGCCAGCACGACCGACCCCGCCGTGGGCGCCTGCACGTGGGCATCCGGCAACCAGGTGTGCACAGGCCACATCGGCATCTTCACCGCAAAACTGGCAAAGAACGCAATAAACAGCAGCGTCTGCAGCCCGCCAAAGATCTGCATGCCAAGCAGGCTGAATGTCTCGGATCCGAACTGGTGACGCAGCAGCGATGGAATATCGGTCGTGCCTGCATCGGCATACATCGCCACCATTGCGACCAGCATCAGAACCGACCCAAGGAAGGTATAAAGGAAGAACTTGAAGCTGGCGTAAATCCGGTTCTTGCCGCCCCAGATGCCGATGATCAGGAACATCGGGATCAGGCCCGCTTCAAAGAACAGATAGAACAGTACCAGATCCAGCGCCATGAAGACGCCCAGCATCAGGGTTTCCAGCACCAGAAAGGCGATCATGTATTCCTTGACGCGGTGCGTCACATCCCAACACGCCAGAATGACCAGCGGCATCAGGAAGGTCGTCAGCATCACGAACAACACGCTGATGCCATCGACGCCCATCTTGTATTGCAGGCCAAAAATCCACTCACGCTCTTCCACCAGTTGGAAGCCGGTGTTGTCGGGCTCAAACTCGGTCAGGATAAAGATCGAAAACAGGAACGTCGCCAGCGTCGCCCAAAAGGCCACCCATTTCGCGTTTTTCTGCGCCGCTTCGTCATCGCCACGCAGGAAAACACCCAGAATGACCGCGCCAAGCAGCGGCAGAAAGGTGACGATGGAAAGAAGGTTATCCATTAAGTGCCTCTTTCGTCGAAAACACCGCAAAGGCAAGCACGGCGAACATCAAAAACGTGGTCAGGCCGACCGCCCAGTGCCACAACAGTGAACCGGGAATGCCATAAAGTATCGCACCGATCAGCGCCAGACCGACCGGCCCGTGTTTTTCACCCGCAGGCGCGATGCCAATACGGATACCCGCGATGAATAGAAGGACCACCCCAAGGGCCAGCAGGATGAACAGGATTATCGTGCCCATCAATTAGCCCCCGAAGCAAGTGTCATCCAGGTGATCAAAACGGCAATGCCGATGACCATGGCAAAGACATAGTGGAACAGATACCCGGACTGCGCGCGACCGGCCAGCCGGGTCAGCATCGGAATAATCCCCATCGCAAGCCCGTTGATGCCGCCGTCAATGACCGCACCATCGCCCTTCTTCCATAGGAAGCGACCGATGTTCTTGGCACCGCGCACAAACAGGAAGTCATAGATTTCGTCGAAATACCACTTGTTCAGCAAGAACTGATAAAGCGGCCATTGGTTCTCGGCCAGTTTGCCGGGCAGATCGGGGCGGCGGATATACATCTGGAACGCCAGAAAGAACCCCGCCAGCATCGCGATAAAGGGCGCGACCTTGACCCAGGTCGGCACCTTGTGGGCGTCGTCTAGCGTGGTGTTTTCAGGGCTGACATAGATCGCACCCTGGCCCGGCTGACCCGCAAAGACATAGTGATGTTCGTCCTTGCCAGCCTCAGCGCTTTCAGAATGGGTGTCGCCGTGGCTTTCCTCATGCACCTCTTCATAAGGCACACCAAAGAACCGCGCGACCTGATCGGTGTGGCCGAAAAAGCTGTTGTACCAGATCATGCCGGAAAACACCGCACCCAGGCCCAGCACCCCAAGGGGGATCAGCATGACCATTGGACTTTCATGGGCATGTTCGTGGGTGTGTTTGTCACCGCGGGGGCGCCCATAGAACGTCAGGAACATCAGACGCCAGCTGTAGAAACTGGTCATCGCAGCCGCAATCACCAGCAGCCAGAACGCGCCCTGCGCGCCGACATAAGCGCTTTCGATCACAGCGTCTTTCGACAGGAACCCGGCAAAGCCGAAATAGGTCAGCGGGACACCCACACCGGTGATCGCCAGCGTCCCGATCATCATCGCCCAGAAGGTATAAGGGATTTTCTTGCGCAACCCGCCATAGTTCATCATGTCCTGCTCATGGTGCATGGCATGGATGACGGAACCTGCCCCAAGGAACAGCATCGCCTTGAAGAACGCATGTGTGAACAGGTGGAACATCGCCACCGAATAAACCCCCACACCCGCGGCCACGAACATATAGCCCAACTGCGAACAGGTCGAATAGGCGATGACGCGCTTGATGTCGGTCTGCACCAGCCCCACGGTCGCTGCAAAAAACGCCGTCACAGCGCCGACTGCGGTGATGAAGGCCAGTGCTGCCGGCGCGAACTCCATAATCGGGGACATGCGGCAGACCAGGAACACACCCGCCGTCACCATCGTCGCGGCGTGGATCAGGGCGGATACGGGCGTCGGACCTTCCATCGCGTCGGGCAACCAGGTATGCAGGAACAACTGCGCCGATTTACCCATCGCGCCGATAAATAGCAGGATGCCAATCAGGTTGGCGGCGTTCCAGTCCGTCCACAGGAAAGTGATCGTCGCCTCGGCCAGACCGGGGGCTGCGGCAAAGATGTCGTCAAACCGGATCGAATCCACCTGCAGATAAATCGCAGCCATCCCCAGGATCAGCGCCAGATCGCCCACGCGGTTGACGATAAACGCCTTCATCGCCGCGGCATTGGCACTGGGTTTGCGGAAATAGAAGTTGATCAGCAGATAAGACGCGACGCCCACGCCCTCCCATCCGAAAAACAGCTGGACCATGTTGTCAGCGGTCACCAGCATCAGCATGGCGAAGGTGAAGAATGACAGATAGGCAAAGAACCGTGGACGATAGCTTTCGCCTTCGCGGAAGTTGTCGTCATGGGCCATATAGCCCAGCGAATAAAGATGCACCAAGGCCGAAACACTGTTGATCACGACCAGCATGATCGCTGTCAGCCGATCAATGCGAATGGCCCAGTCAGATGTCAGCGTGCCGCTTTCGATCCAGGTCAGCAGTTGCACGGTATAATAGCCGTTTTCATGGGCCGTCGGATCAAAGATGAAAAAGACGATCCAGCTTAGGACCGCCGCCAGAAACAGCAGTATCGTCGCTGTCCATTGTGCGGCGGTCTCGCCAATGATCCGCCAGCCGAAACCACAGATCAGCGCGCCAATCAGCGGGGCAAAAAGGATGATCGTTGCCATGGCCGCTTACCCCTTCATTACGTTGACATCTTCGACCGCGATCGTACCGCGGGTGCGGAAGAAACAGACCAGAATGGCCAAACCAATCGCCGCCTCGGCCGCGGCCACGGTCAGCACGAACAGGGTAAAGACCTGACCCGTCAAATCGCCCAGAAAGCTGGAAAAGGCCACAAGATTGATATTGACCGCCAGCAGCATCAGTTCGATTGACATCAAAAGGATGATGACATTCTTGCGGTTCAGAAACAGGCCAAAGATGCCAATCACAAACAACGTCGCCGCGACGGTCAGATAGTGTTCAAGTCCGATCATTCCATCGCTCCTGCTGAGGCTGGATAGAAAACTTTGCACCCGCAAAATGCATCTATTTGCCGATTTACTGGTTCTGATATATTCAAACGAGCTGCCCCGATAGTCACTTGAAAACGCTGGCGTTTTGCTACGGTCGCCAAGCGCACCAGATCGTCGCCTTTTGTCAGATCAAACCGACCCTCAGGTTTTATATGAGATTCAATTTCATAAGGCTGGCCGCATGAAGTTTCTTCACCAATCTCTTTTCCAAAGATCGTTATCGTCTCGACTCTACTGCAATCTGAAACGATCACAGCTGTTCCAAAACTGATCTCAATAATCTGTGAAACACGGCTATCGCCAAGATCTTGAGCTGCCTGGCCATTGGCTGGCCAATACAATTCTTCACGGTAAAAGCTGCAATCGTTTTTGATAGAGATTGGAGGCAAAACATAGTCTTCTGGCTGTTCAGGAAAAGTACATGCAAATGTGCTGTTTGCAGCAAAGAAATAAACGGCACATACAAAAGCCAAAAGCAGTTTCATCGTTTCTGCGCCCCTGGAGTATCGGGATAGAACGTTCTGCACGCACAGCTGAGATCGGCTGGTCCCGTGCTGCGCGCCTTGTAAGGGTTGGAAAGCGGTTCTAGCCAAGTGATGTCGTGCCCTCTGCGGGCAGCGCTCGCCGCAAGCTCGGGGAGCGGGTCGCGCAATTCCAACGCCCCATTGGGCGCAATCGCGGATTTGATATCATACAAAAAGCCACCCCCGTTGGGTACTGCCTGCGTCAAATCGGGACCGATCTGCACCTGTTGACTGGATGTGCACTGTGTCAAGATGATCGAACTGTCGAGATCGCAGCCATTGCCGTACCCGATGATCTGAGCAACCCGACCCTCGCCAAGGTCCAGCGCAGGTTCGCCAAAATTCTCGCCTATATGCTGTGGCTCGACATAGCTGCACAGATCGCCGTGCTCAATCGGGCCCGGATTTTCTACATAGCCCGGGGAGCATGCCAGCGCGCTCAGCGGTGCCAACACCGCGAGAAGGGATATGAAGCAGATACGGCGCACTCCGGTTACAGCCCCTGCCCCGGTTTGACGTCTTTCAACTCCATCGCCTTTGCCGGGTCGCGGTACATCTGGGCCAGAACGTCCTGGCGTTTGATGTCGCTGCGGTGACGCAGGGTCAGAACGATGGCGCCGATCATGGCGACCAGCAGGATCAGACCGGCCAGTTGGAACAGCATGATATAGTCATCATAGATCAGCAGGCCCAAAGCGGCGGTGTTGTGGATATCTTCGGGTGTGTTCGCGGCCAGGCGTTCTTCGAACCCGCTGGAAAACTCCCACGCGCCAAAGGCCAGCGCCAGTTGCATCAGAAGAACGACCGCGATCAGCAGAGCCAGCGGCGTGTACCTTGCAATCTCGGCCTTCAACTCGGCGAAATCCACATCCAGCATCATCACGACGAACAGAAACAGCACCGCAACCGCGCCCACATAAACGATGATCAGCAACATCGCCACGAATTCCGCGCCCAACAGCACGAACAACCCGGCCGAGGACAAAAACGCCAAAATCAGCCACAGGACCGAATGCACCGGGTTCCGGCTAAGGACGGTGAACAGCCCACCGGCGATGGTGCTGATGGCAAAGGCATAAAAGGCGATCGCGGCTACGGTCATGCGTCTTTATCCTCTTTCTCGTCCAGAACCTCATTGGCCAGTTCCATGGCCTTGGTCATCGCTGGCACCCCACCGAATACACCCATCTGCGCGATGGTCTCGGCGATTTCCTGTTTCGTCGCGCCGGCCTCAACCGCGTGACGCACCGTCAGCCGCACCTGCGCTTCGGCCTGTGCCCCCAGAATGGTCAGCGCGCCAAGCGTCAACAGCAAACGGGTCTTGGCGTCAAGCCCATCGGGGTTGAAAGTCTTGCCCATGAAGGTTTCCATCAGCTCTTTCGGCATGGTTGGCCAAAGTGCCTCAAACCCCTTGGGCGTAAAGGATTCCAGCGCCGGGTTCAGCGCCCGCGCCCATTCCTGACTTTGCGCCATCATCACTTCAAAGGGGTTTTTCGGGTCAGTCATTTGGTATCGCCATCCTCAGGATACATCGTGATTTCGAAAAGGGCCCCCGCAGGCGCATCTTCCCAGGTGCCGGCATAGCGCGTCTTGGCGTCTGTCAGTTTGCCGCGCAATTGACCAACCAGTTTTAGAAATTCATCGCGTGAAGACAGTTCGGCAGAACAGTCCGCGTAAGTTTCGCTGTTTTCATCAGACACGATAGCCAGGGCACGATCCGCCAGATCAGCCGCACCTTCGGTTTCGCGCAAATCCTCGGCATGGGGCGCGGTCGCCTTCTGAAAATCTTCATCCAGCACCGTGGCGGCTTCACCCAGACTGACGGCTATCATATCGGCGGCTATCATGGCTGAAATGACCTGCCCTTCGTACATTTCTTTCGTGACACCTTCGGCAACGATCCCACCAGCGGCCTCCATCAAAACGGCATCCAGCGTGCCTATGGCAAAGTCCGTGCCCATATCGTCGATTTCCTCAAGCAAAGGCTCTTTGAGGTCGGGATCAAACGGATATTTTGCGACTGCATCAACCATTGGCACTCTCTTCTGCCTCGAACACCTCAATCGCGGCGTTCAGGGCGTTGATCATCGCGGGAAAGCCGCCGTAAAGGGCCATCTGGTTGATGACCTCGGCCACTTCGTACTTTGTGGCACCGGATCGCAAGGCGTTCAGCACGTGGATTTTCAGCTGAGGCACCGTCTGCCCGCCCAGCGCCGCCAATCCCGCCACTGTGGCCAGATAGCGCGTTTTGTCATCCAGAACGCCGCGGGTGTAATAGTGGCCAAACGGCACTTCCATCATTGTCTTGGAAAAGCCGGGCAGCAGAGCATCATAACGGTCGCGCAGGGCCTCTTCGATGCCGGGGTTTGTCGCTTCGGCCTTGGCCTTGCCGCGCTGATAGGCGTCGCTGGTCATTTGCCTTTTCCCTCAAGCCTGTCGATCCGCATAGCAAGCTCATCGATGCTTTGGGTGATCGCATAATGCAGATTGGTGATATCGTTATGCATCCGAAAGATCTTGCGGCCCAACTGACGCAGCACCTCGACCGATGGGTCGCCCTTTTTCTGGTCGGCCAACTTTTCCAGCTCGGCCTTATATTCCTCCAGAATATCAACACTGATCTGCTTGTTTTCCAATCTTTCCGCAAGATCCGGCAAATCACCCGGGCGTGGCGGCGTAAAATCGGGGTTCAGATCATGGGCCTTCGCGGCCTGACGCAGCCGCGCTTCAAGGTCCGCAAGGCTGGCGCGCCAGTCGTCTGCCTCGTCGCTGTCATCCCACAACTCGACCAGCTCAGATGCGTCCGTACGGACCTGACCAAGCACAGCCAACGCCATACCAAGACTATCGTCATAAAACTTGACCGAGGCTTCAAGTCCAAAAGGATCCGCCTGATCGCCCGTGCGCGGTTGTCCCAAAGCAGCGGCAATCACTTCGGCCCCAGCAACGGCTGTGGCGCCAATATACGCATCAATGTATTCTACTTCGAAAGTCGCACTAAAGGCCTCTCGGATAGCTTCCACCCGGTCAGAGGGATGATCAGCCTCTTCCAGCGCCGCCAGCAGATCAGCCGCGTCGTCATTGTCAAAGCTATGTATGCCCCAGGTGCCCATCCGATCAAATCCTTTTGTCTTTATATCTTGCAGTGTTATTTGCTTTTCGCCGCGAAGCTTATCGATATCAACTTTTTTGAAAGCCGGTTTGGGTGCCTGATCGTGATCAGCGTGTTTCACCTCGATGACCAGACGAAAATCAGCTGCACCTGCGATCAGCCGGCGCTCAAGATCGGTAAGATTTTCCTGCCATTCGTGCGCCTGATCAGTGCCGTCCCAAAGGGCGGCCTGTTGCGACGCTTCCTGCCGAACATGTCGCAACACCGTTAGCGCCTCGCTGATGCAGTTATGACGAAATTTAAGACAGGTGCTCACCTCATAGGGATCGGTTTCACAGCCCGCGCGCGGATGCCCAAAGGCCGCAGCCATGACCTCTGCGGCTGCAACGGCAATTGCTGCATCCTTCAAATCAAGCTCGGACGGATCTGCATCAAGCACAGCCCCCACGGCATTCTCGACACGTTCACAATTGAAGATCGGGGGGTCGTACTTCATCGCATCCAACTGCGCCAGAAAACGGATCGCGTCAGAATTGTCAAAGCTATGTATTCCCCAAGTGCCCATCAGCGGTACGGTGCGTCGATTTCCAGGTTGCGGGCAATTTCGGCTTCCCAGCGTTCGCCGTTTTCCAGCAGTTTGGCTTTGTCGTAATACAGCTCTTCCCGCGTTTCGGTCGAAAATTCGAAATTCGGCCCTTCGACAATCGCGTCCACCGGGCAGGCTTCCTGACAGAAGCCGCAGTAGATGCATTTGGTCATGTCAATGTCATAACGCGTGGTGCGGCGGCTGCCGTCTTCGCGGGCTTCGGCATCAATGGTGATGGCCTGGGCGGGGCAGACAGCTTCGCATAGTTTACAAGCGATGCAGCGTTCTTCGCCATTGGGATACCGCCGCAGCGCATGTTCGCCACGAAACCGCGGGCTAAGCGGGCCTTTTTCGTGAGGGTAGTTCACGGTGGCCTTGGGGGCAAAGAAATACTTCATCCCCAGTTTGAAGCCTTTGAAAAAATCGGCCAAAAGGAAGTACTTGGCCGCTCGGGTATAGTCGATCTGGGTCATTTCGCACTCTCCGAATAAAGAAACTTCGCTTGTGACGTAATCATCGCGAGATCAGATGAAAATCCAAAGTCCCTCAAATCGTTTTCCGCCTCATCTATGGTGAAGTTTTTGTCAAAATCCAAAAACTTGCTTATCATTTCTGCGCTTTCATAGGCGCACGCAGTGTCATCTAAACTTCTGCACGCTTCAAAGCGAATGACCGACAAGCCAAGCTCTCCGCCGCCAGTATGTTTGAAGTTGTTGCTTAGAGCGCCAAGAATATCTATGCCACGTTCTGTGATTTGTTTTTGGTTTTCAGCTGTTTCTTCTGTAGCGGCACGGATGGCAGCTTCGTAGGCTGCGATCATCTCATAGGAACACCCATGATGATGATCACCCCGACAAGCTTCGGGATAATCCGTTTCTTCATGATCAAAAGCAGATGCAAGGTTATCAAAGGCACAGCCCCAGTCATCAGCTTGTGCGCAGCTCACGTAATTTGAAAGCAATATCTGTCTGTCGTCGGCGTTTGCAAAAGAAGTATGCAAGCCGAAAAGGAACGCAAAGCCCATTGCAAGTGCATATGGTCGAAGCGGCGTCATCCCCCAACACCCGAGCGCACATAAGCGCCCCAGAACCAGCCGAACTGGGCAGCGAAGGCGACGAAGACAACCCAGGCCAGCGAAAACGGCAGGAAGACTTTCCAGCCCAGGCGCATCAGCTGGTCATAGCGGTAGCGGGGCGTGATGGCCTTGACCATCGCAAACAGGAAGAAGAAAAACGCCATCTTCGCAATCATCCAGACCGGCCCATCGGGCAGGAATGGCACGGGCGACAGCCAGCCGCCAAAGAACATCAGGCTCATCAAGGCGCACATCAGGAAAATGGCGATATATTCGCCTGCCATGAATAGCAAAAACGGCGTTGATGAATATTCAACCTGATACCCTGCGACCAGCTCGGATTCCGCCTCGGGCAGGTCAAAAGGCGGACGGTTCGTTTCGGCCAAAGCCGAGATAAAGAACAAAAACACCATCGGCAGATGCGGCAGCCAGTACCAGCCTAATAAGCCATATGGGGTGTCTTGCGCAGCGACAATGCCGCTAAAGTTCAGTCCGGTGGGTCCAGTAGAGATGATCACGCCAACAATAATCAGACCGATCGACACCTCATAACTGATCATCTGCGCGGCCGACCGCAGCGACCCCAGGAAGGGATATTTCGAATTCGATGCCCAACCGCCCATGATCACGCCATACACCTCAAGCGACGAAATCGCGAAGACATACAGAATGGCTACATTGATATCGGCCAGCACCCATCCATCGTTAAAGGGAATCACCGCCCAGGCGACCATGGCCAGCACAAAGCTGACCATCGGGGCCAGCATGAACACCGTCCGATCCGCCCCGGCGGGCACCACGATTTCCTTGACCACGTATTTCAGCGCATCGGCCACAGTCTGCAACAGACCAAAGGCCCCCACCACATTGGGGCCCCGCCGCATCTGCACAGCGGCCCATATTTTACGGTCGCCGTAGACCAGAAACAGCAGTGATACCATCACAAAGCCCATCACCAGCAGGCATTGCAGGAATATCATCAGGGCAATCCCGGCGTTCGTGGTCAGAAACTCAGCCATTGTCGTCATACCGTCCTTGTTCACAGCACCGAACGCAGACGAAGTATGGCTTGCTGCGCCGCTGGCCGTTTGCTGTTAACAACATCCCGCGCCTAAATTCCAGCCCAATCCGACCAACTTGTGCGCAGATGTCGCGCGATCCACGATCAAATCGCGTCGAAACCACCTTCAGTCTGCAATTGTTGGGTTATCTTTCGGCAACACCGGCTTTCAGCAGGCCCTGTACAAAGTGCCGCCCGCCGTTGGTTTCCAGTCCGGGATACCCGGCTTCGCGCAGGGCATGGATCGAAAATGTGGGTTCGACCGACAACAGCTTGTCCAGATACATCTTCGCGCGATCCATGTGACCCAGATGGGCATTGCTGGACACCAGAACGCGCAGCAAGGAATTGAAATAGGGGCGTTCCGACAGGGCCATTTCGCCCGCCTCAATCGCGGTTTGATGTTCGCCTGCGAAATTAGCCGTGATGGCGCGGGTGGTCTGGTAGTAATAGCTCAGTGAACTTTGCCCGCCCAGATGGCACGCCCATTGCGCCATCAGTGACGCGCGTTTCGGCTGGCCCGCATAGGCGTGCAGCATCGCATACAAATCCCAGGCCAGGGCGATCGTCGGGTTATGTTTCAGCGCGCTTTCAAAAAGCCCCGCGGCAAAGTCATATTCACCAAACAGATAGGAATGCACATGCGCCACAAGGGTGCTGACCAGGGCGTTGTTCCGGTCCAGTTCCAACGCGTTGCGGGCATGTGTCTGCGCCTTTTCAATCACTTCGGCATCTTCGAAGCTGAACCGCTGACCCACACGGAAGGTCATCAGAAATGCCATCCAGGCATGGGCCTGGGCCGAGTTGTTGAATTTCAGGTGCCACTGCAGGATACGTTCTGACCGATCCAGATCTTCGCGCGACAGGCGGAACATATAGGCAATCGCCGCGGCCAGACGGGCGTCTTCTTCGGCCATTTCCGCGCCATCGCGATGCAGGAAATGCTGGATCACCTCATCCACGCCGCGCGAAATCAGATCGTGTGCAAAGCCCGACCCCGCGCGCCGGGCATCCTGACGATAGATGCTGCGTTCAGACGACCAGATCAAACTGCCGTCATGGGGGTCCTGAAACATCAGCGCCGCGCGGAACGTCGAAGGCCCCGCATAAAACCGCATCTGCAGCGCTAGTCCGGCCGTTGTCGGCACAGATTGTATCCATGGCGCACGCGTCGTCGGGGCCGAGGCCGTCGCCAGATCGACGATTTTCAGATCTCCGACCTCCATCAAAGACTTCGACAGCATCCGGTGCAGATCGGCCTGAACCTGTTCCACCGCCAGCCCTTCGCCGAAAACCTGCGGCGGCAAAAGCGCGATCAGCCAGTCGCGTTGGGCCGACATCGACGGGCGCGGCTCATTCTGCCCTACCGGTTGAATGGGCAAAGCACCGGTGCGTTCCGATTTCGGGTCCAGTGAGTGCTGGAAATCAGCATCCTCGACCCGGCGCTGCCAGATCTGACGTTCGCTGATCAGCCAGTCGTCAAATTCGGGGTCCTTGACCTCAAGCCCCTCCAGAAAATGCTCGGTCGGACTAAAGCTGGTCTGGCCGTCCTCATCCGCCTGACGGTTGGGATCCAGCAGTGCCAGCGCATCAACGTCGATGGCATCCATGTTCAGCGAAACGGTGTTCTTGTCGGCCTGTACAACATCATCGGCGATATCGCCAAAAGCGCGCCGAATATCCAATAAAGCCTGGCGCAAACTGGCCGAGGCCTGATCTTCGCCGCTATCGCTCCACAGCTTGTGACGCAGCCAGACCCGTGTCCGTGACCCGCGCGGGGCAACTGCCAACATCGCCAGAATCGCCCGCGACTTTTTGGACTTGGGCGTGATATCATCACCGTTCGCATCAAGCACAGTGAAGGGGCCAAAAAGAAACATCTTCATGGCCGGTTCGGCTTCGTTCCAGATATGTTTCAAGGCCTTGGTGATGACTGGCTCCATTCTCAAATCACCACAATCACCCTGACTTTTGCGCAGAGTTGCGGAATGGTAAAGCAAAAAACGTGAAAAAAGACATATTTACGCACACAACCAAGGCGTGTGTGACGCCAACACATCACGATAGGTTAACACGGTCAGGAAAACTAAACCCTGGGTTTATCTAGCGGCGTCGGCAAAAAATGACCGGTGGGGGGTGACGCCGGGGAAATCATCGGGTAAGGACAAATTATCCAAGCAGGAGGATTTTGCATGATGCACGACAGGACCCCAGATCAGCGATAACGCCGGTCCTGTCTGGGCTGGCTTTTGCCCGCCCCCCCCATCCAATGCAAAATGACGACCCTTCTTCCAAGGATATTCCCCAATGTTCCGCTTCTTCGAGAACCTCGTTGACCCGTTTCAGCCCTATGCCGCGCAGACGCCGCCGAACAAGGTGCTGCCTTATATCTGGTCCCAACTCAAACCACTGAAGGGTTGGCTGCCGATCATGGCGCTGACCAGCCTGATCGTGGCCATCGGGGAAAGCCTGCTGATCTTTTACTCGGGCCATATCATCAATCTGATGACCCAATCCGGCCCCGGTGCCTTCTGGGATGCCCACGGCGGACAAATGCTGATCGCCGCGCTGATCATTCTGCTGCTGCGGCCCGCGATGATCTTCCTCAACCACCTGTTTCTGGAACAAACACTGGTGGGCACCCTGCACGTGCAAACACAATGGCGGTCGCACCGCCACCTGCTGGGTCAGTCCATGGGCTTCTTCCAGAATGATTTCGCCGGACGTCTGGCCAATCGCGTCATGCAAATGGGCCCCGCGACCGAAGATTCGGCTTATATCTTCCTGGAAGCTGTATGGTTTTCCTTCGTCTACGTCATCACCGCGACCCTGGTGATCAGCCAGATCAACCCATGGCTGGCCGTCGTACTGATCATCTGGCTGACGCTTTACATCGCCTACACACGGTTTCTGGTGGTGCGCGTCGCCCACGCGTCGGAAAAATGGTCCGATGGCCGGTCGCTGGTCACCGGCCGCGTCGTCGATGCCTATACCAACATCGAATCTGTCAAGCTGTTCGCCGGCGGCACGGCCGAAGAACGCTATGTCCTGTCCGCCTTCCGCCGGTTCAGGCTGCGGCTTTACCGGTTCCTGCGGCTGGCCACGGAACTGCACCTGGTCCTGAACCTGCTGAACGGTTTCCTGATCGTCGGCATGGGCGGCCTGGCCATCTATCTGTGGTCCGAAGGCCGCATCAACGTGGGCGAAGTCACCGCAGCCCTGGCCCTGACCATCCGCCTGAACGGGATGAGCGGTTGGATCATGTGGGTGGCCATCCGCCTGTTCGAACACTTTGGTGTGATCCGCGAAGGCCTGCGCAGCATTTCCGTGCCCCATTCCGTGGTCGATGCCCCGCAGGCACCCGATCTGATCCGCAAAACCGGCGAAATCCGGTTCGATGGCGTCAGCCACCACTACGGCAAGGGCAAAGGCGGTCTGGACAACGTCAGCCTGACCATCCCCGCCGGGCAAAAAGTGGGTCTGGTGGGTCGCTCGGGCGCTGGTAAATCGTCGCTGGTCAATCTGATGCTGCGCTACCGCGATGTCGAACAGGGCCGCATCCTGATCGATGGCCAGGATGTCTCGACCATCACCCAGGATAGCCTGCGCAGCAACGTCGGAGTGGTCACACAAGACAGCTCTCTGCTGCACCGCTCGATCCGCGCCAACATCCTTTACGGTCGTGAAGGCGCGACTGAGGCTGAAATGATCGACGCCGCCAAACAGGCCGAGGCGCATGAGTTTATCCTGGGCCTGCGCGATCCCAAGGGCCGGACGGGCTATAACGCCTATGTGGGCGAACGGGGTGTGCAACTGTCGGGCGGCCAACGCCAGCGGATCGCGATTGCGCGGATGATCCTGAAAGACGCGCCGATCCTGGTACTGGACGAGGCGACATCGGCCCTCGATAGCGAGGTCGAAGCCGCCATCCAAAGCGCGCTGTATGGCGTGATGCAGGGCAAAACCGTCATCGCCATCGCCCACCGCCTGTCCACGATTGCGCAAATGGACCGGATCGTCGTCCTGGACCAGGGCCGCGTTGTCGAAGACGGCACGCACGATGAATTGCTGGCCCAAACCGGCATCTACGCCAGCCTCTGGCAACGCCAATCGGGTGGTTTTCTGGGCGAAGACGCCGCGGAGTAAGGTCGGCCGCTCTTTTTGAGACCCTCTGCGGGCGGGCGACAAACGTCCGCCCAATCACTCCGCCCGGTGTGCACCACCGGGCCGCGCCAATCCGCCCCCCAGGGCGGCGCAATCCTCTGCAACGTCGCAGTTTATCGCAGAACTTTAGGGCGATGCTTAGATAAGGACGTAAAGCGTTCATAAAAACACAGCTGTTTCTAACCGCCATAAGCCTTTTCTGAAGTCTGACTGCGGACTGAGTGGCAGTTAGCCGCGCCACATTTGTCGGCAGGTCTACGACTAGTAATACGAGGCTATGAAGAGGCAGAGCAGTATCAAAGTTAACGTTGATATCTAGGATATCTATCCTTTATTCCTGTCCTAGACCACGGAGCGTTTTCGCGCTTTCTGTGACGCCATTGCGTTAGGATACGTTGGTACCAGTCTGTAATAGCAGCGGTGTTTTACTGAGTATTTATATTGTCGATTGACAATTTAAAAAAGTGGAGTATGTTTGGTGCCAAGAAAGAAGCACACGTCCAAGGAAATTGAGGCTGTCATCCAAGAGCTCGAAGAACTTGGATGGGATTTGATCGAAGGCAGGAGTCACGCATGGGGAATTCTACGTTGCCCTGCTAACGATAAGGAGTGCCGCTGCGGTGAATTTTGCCAGATGTCTGTCTGGTCGACACCTAAAAATCCGCAGCAGTTCGCCAAAAAAATTCGACAGAAGGCTCTAGCCTGTGTGAAGCTTGAGAATAAAGATGAAGGAAAAGCAGATGGCTGAAGAATTCGAATTCGAACTAGTTTTCGCGCTCCCCGAAGGTGAGCATGATGCATTTGCGCTGTCCGACGCTATTTTCGAGGCTGGTTTCGAGAATGCACTCGTTGGTACCGGTCGCGCCGGTTTGCTGGGTGTAGAGTTGGAAGCTGAAGGAGATGATGCAGAGAGTGCTATCCTTGAAGCGGCGCGTGTACTGATCAAGGTGCTGCCAGCGGGCACTGTCTTGCGCGAGGTCCGTCCTGACTTAGTGAGTCTGGCGGATGTTGCTGAGAAGCTCGAGGTGAAGCGTCAGGCGCTTCAGCAGCGAAAGATGCCTCTCCCTGTCGCAGGTGGCCTTTATCGCATTGACGAAATGATCGAGGTGTTGATGGAGGCCTCCAGACCGAGAAATGGACAGCGCCGCCCTCGCTTCAATTTAGTATCAGCTTCGAAGTGGTTTCGCGCGGGTCCTGCTGCACGTAGAGTGAACGCTCAGCTGACGATGCGTGAGATTGATCCTGCAACGATCGAGCGCGTGTCTCGCCTCAAGCGGGAAGAGCCGAGCTTCCTTCATCCATAAGAAGAGCAGTCAACATTCAGCATTTTGCTGCCTACCAGTTAGCACGACCATAGGTTCAGTAGCCAAACCAGTCCAGACTTTCCTTACCCAAACCTTAACGCTGCAAACTTTGCAAAGTTTTCGATTCGATTTTTGTAAAGTTGCAAAGTTTGGTACCGTACGGTGCGATTTATGAGACGTTAATGGCCTCGGGAAATGGTTAACTAGGGCAGAGTGTTACCGAACTCTATCGCCTCCGCGCGCGTTGACATGAACTTTATCCACAGGGTGATTTCATACAAAACCTCTGCGAATCATGAAATCGCGGCAAATCCTACGAAAAATGTGCAAATTGCACATCTGAATTGTGCAGCTTTACGGTAAATGTGCAATTTGCACACGTGAATTTGCCACCGTACGCAGCATTAAGATTTGTGACCTTGCGTCAAAATCTGCCGCTATGGCGCCGTTCGAATACCCGAAAACCGATAATCTAAGCCGCGTCCTGTCTGGCTTCGCGGATCAGTCGCAGGATATCCTGTGCGGCTTCGGGGATGTTCGTTCCGGGGCCGAAAATGGCCTTAACCCCTGAATTATAAAGGAAATCATAGTCCTGCTGCGGGATGACTCCGCCGCAGATCACGATGATATCGCCCGCCCCCTGCGCCTTTAGCGCCTCAACCAGCTTCGGCGCCAGCGTCTTGTGCCCCGCCGCCTGACTACTGATCCCGATCACATGAACATCATTATCAACAGCATCCTGCGCCGCCTCGTCCGGCGTCTGGAAAAGCGGCCCCACATCAACGTCAAACCCTATATCTGCAAAGGCCGTCGCGATCACTTTCGCCCCGCGATCATGGCCGTCCTGGCCCATCTTCACGACCAGCATACGGGGGCGACGACCCTCATCCTCGGCGAAATCTTCGACGGATTTCTGGATGGCGGCGAAACCTTCGTCGCCTTCATATGCTGCACCATAAACACCGGCCAGCGTTTTCACCTCAGCCCGATGACGACCGAATGCTTTTTCCATAGCCATGCTAATCTCTCCTACGGATGCGCGGGCGCGCGCGGCCTCAACTGCCGCGTCCAGCAGATTGCCGCCCTTGGACGCGCGATGTTCCAATTCCACCAGCGCCGCATCGCATTTCGCCTGATCTCGTGTGCTGCGTATGGTTTCAAGCCGCGCAATCTGGCTGTCACGGACGGCGGCGTTATCAATATCAAGGATGTCAATTTCATCTTCTTTTTCAAGACGATACTTGTTCACGCCGACAATCACGTCTTCGCCGCGGTCGATCAGGGCCTGACGACGCGCGGCGGTTTCTTCAATCCGCAGTTTCGGCATGCCAGAGTTCACAGCCTTGGTCATGCCGCCCATTTCCTCGACCTCTTCGATCAGCTTCCAAGCCTCATCGGCCAATTGCGCAGTCAGGCTTTCGACGTAATAAGACCCCGCCAACGGATCGACGACATTGGTAATCCCGGTTTCCTCTTGCAGGATCAGTTGGGTGTTGCGGGCAATGCGCGCGCTGAATTCGGTGGGCAGCGCGATCGCTTCGTCCAGTGCATTAGTGTGCAGTGACTGTGTGCCGCCCAGCACGGCCGACATCGCCTCATACGCGGTGCGGACGACGTTGTTATAGGGGTCCTGTTCCTGAAGACTGACGCCCGAGGTCTGGCAGTGGGTCCGCAGCATCATGGACCGTGGGTTCTTGGGTTCAAATTCGCTCATGATGCGGTGCCACAACAGACGGGCGGCGCGCAGTTTGGCGGCCTCCATAAAGAAATTCATGCCGATGGCGAAGAAAAACGACAGACGGCCAGCGAATTTATCCACGTCCATCCCGCGTGCCAGCGCAGCGCGGACATATTCACGCCCGTCGGCCAAGGTATAGGCTAGTTCCTGCACCAGGTTCGCGCCAGCTTCCTGCATATGATAACCTGAAATGCTGATCGAATTGAATTTCGGCATCTCGCTCGAGGTGTATTCGATGATATCCGCAATAATCCGCATCGACGGTTCAGGCGGATAAACATAGGTGTTGCGGACCATGAATTCCTTGAGGATATCGTTCTGGATCGTGCCCGACAGTACACTGCGATCATGGCCCTGTTCTTCGCCGGTGACGATGAAATTGGCCAGAACCGGGATGACGGCGCCGTTCATGGTCATCGACACGCTGACCTTGTCCAGCGGGATGCCGTCGAAGAGAATTTTCATATCCTCGACACTGTCGATGGCGACACCGGCCTTGCCCACGTCGCCCTCAACCCTTGGATGATCGCTGTCATAACCGCGGTGCGTGGCCAGATCAAAGGCGACCGAGACACCTTGTTGCCCGGCGGCTAACGCCTTGCGATAAAAGGCATTTGACTCTTCTGCGGTGGAAAAGCCCGCATACTGTCGGATGGTCCAGGGGCGACCGGCGTACATCGTGGCCTTGACCCCGCGTGTGAACGGCGCGGCCCCGGGAATGGTGCCCAGATGATCAAGGCCCGCGATATCGTCTTCGGTGTAAAGCGGTTTGACCTTGATCCCTTCAAGCGTTTCCCAGGTCAGATCATCCAGCGGGCGACCGCGCAGCTCTTGTTCAGCCAGTTTTTTCCATTCCTCGGTTTTATCGGTCATGGTGCTGTCCTTTCCCTTGGCTGGCGCGGTGATTTTTCACTTTATCACCAGATTGTCCCGCGAAACTGCCGGTTACGTTGCCAGATGTGATCAACTGTCTGACATCACCAGCATTTCCCCTATTCGAATTCCCGACAAATGCGCCTATATCTGCATAAGCAGGAGGCATGATGAAAAGAATTTTATCCCTGATCTGTATGGCAGGTCTTGCCATGCCGACTTTTGGTGACACGATGGTTGAAACAGCATTGGTATTGCCACCCGTCGAACAATGGCAGTCCGAGCCAACGCTCCAACTGGATGCGGTTGAGATCAACCTTGATGATTTCAAATGGATTGCGCGCCCGGTCGTGGTTTTTGCTGACAGCCCCAATGATCCGCGCCTGCAGGAACAGGTCGATCTTTTGGCCGCGCGGGCCGATGAACTTGCCGTGCGCGATGTTGTCGTTTTGGTCGATAGCAATCCCGCGGCAAATTCGGCGATACGCCAGAAATTGCGGCCCCGCGGTTTCATGCTGGTTTTGATTGGCAAGGACGGTGGGGTAAAACTGCGTAAACCTTCGCCGTGGGATGTTCGTGAAATATCACGCACGATCGATAAAATGCCGCTGCGTCGGCAAGAGATTCGTGATAGAAACAGAAGTGAATAGTGGCGTGACGCCTTGAAATAGTGGCAGCTTTCGCCTAATATGAAAATTAACGGATCATTCCGGAAATTTTCCGTATACGAGGGATATTTCAATGCCGAATACAAGAAACACACCTATTCCTGTGACTGGCCGGACGGGTCCCCGCCCTGGATATTAGTTTCAGACCCTTTTTCTTGTAGTTTCAGCGCCTTTATTTCATTCGCGACGCGTTGTTGTTCGACGCGCGCCGCTTCTCTTCCGCCCTTCGCGAAGGCATCGATCATCTTCAGCGCATAGCGACCATCGGCCAGGGCCTGTGTTTTCATGGCGATATAGTCTGAATACATGGCAGCGCGCCGTTCCGGCTCAAGATCCTGAAATCCTTCACCGCGCATATCCTGAATAAACGACTCAATCGCGAACAGCTGGTTGTAGTATGCCACAACCGGATCAATGCTTGTGCGTGGCAAAATATGAATTTCCGGCAGGATCGTGCGAAAAATCGTATCGTTATGCTCGGTTGGGATCAGCGGAATGAAATCGGGGTTTTCCTGCATATGTTCCAGCATCTGATCGCGATAGTCCAGCAAGGCCTCTTCGCTTTGCAAATTTTCAAGATAGGACGCAATTTCAGCATAAAGGGCGCGGTGCACGTCGCGCAGCCGTTCTTCCCGCTGGCGCACGCGGGCGCGACGGTTTTGACGCCCGTTTACGATCCAGCCAATGGCCACAAAGGCCCCGGCCACAAAGGCCTGCTGTACGCGCGGATCTACATAAGGGTCCAGCCAGATCATTTCTGTTCCTTCCCTATTCGCTGAATTCTACCGGATCGGGGATGCGCCCGAACGCGATTTTTGCACCGGTATAGGGGACACGGTGCGGTGGCAACTCGCCAAATCGTATCGTGTCCTGCCCGAAACGAATATTCAGCGCATCGATGGCGCTGCATAGCCTTTCGCGGTCTGTCGGTTCGCCCGCCGGGCGGTCTTCGAACAGATCGCCGATGTGGCCCGATATCGGATGCAGCCCGCCCAACATCATCGATACTGACAGCGGACGGGTGACATTCAGTTTGCCCCAATAGCGGTCGAATGTTTGCAGCAGCGCGAATGTATCTTGTGTTGCTGGAAATGAACCTTCGGCCCCGGCCCGCTGTTTGTCGGCGTTCTTGAAACTGACGTACATCGTGCGGGCAAAGAACCCCTCGCGTCGCAGGCGGGACGCTGCCTTGACCAACAGACGACGCGCGACCAGTCGCGCGCCCTCGGGCGTTCTGTTTTTCGGCGTCAGGATTTGACCATGCCCAAGCGAACTGCGTTTCGTGTCGGGATAAATCACTGTTTCGCCGTGCAACTGGCGCAGAAAGCGTTCGCCCTCGACGCTGCGCCACAGGTGCCGCGCGGCCTTGGGTGACATGGCATAAAGGCTGGGCACATCGTGGATACCCGCCCGTGTCAGCCGCCCCAGAATACCGCGGGAAATCCCCGGAATATCGTCCAGCTGCAGACCTGCGATCTTGTCCGGTAGCACATCGGGTGTCAGCCAATTGAGCCCTTCGGGCTTTTTCATCTCGGCCGCTAGCTTGGCCAGCAGTTTGTTCGGAGCCACCCCGACTGAACAGCGCAAGGCGGTGCTGACTTGTTTCTTGATCACGCGCTGCACATCCGCACCAATCTGCAAAGCCGCATTCAGGTCGCGTTCCCGCCCAAGCAGTTTGCAGGAACATTCGTCCACCGAATGCACCTTGTCGATCGGAATAACCGTTTCGACCGCAGCGCGGATGCGATGGTGATAGTCGACAAACATATCGTGTTTGGCCGCGCGAAACTGAATGCCCGGGCACATTTTCTGCGCTTCGGCCATGCGGGTACCCATGCGCACACCGTATTTCTTGGCCTCGACACTGGCCGCAATACAGGTCGCACGTGGCGAAATCGTGGTTACGACGCCCAATGGTTTGCCCACCAGATCGCGTTCTTCGGCCTGAAAAACCGATGCGAAATACGAATTCATATCGAAAAACAGAACGTTGACGGTCTGTACCATGGCGCGACTCATTTTGACTGGATGGCTCCAATTTAGAACAAAATAGGAACACTTGACCAGCCCCAAGTTTCAAACCGGTGGTATCAAGCGGATATGTCGCGGTTTGAGCGGCGCACATGGCGGGTTATTCGAACTCCATAATCACGTCGTCGACGGCCAGGTTATCCCCGGCGGCTGCGTTGATTTTCGATACAACCGTTTTGCGTTCAGCCCGCAGGATATTTTCCATTTTCATCGCTTCAATCGTACAAAGCGCCTGGCCTTCCTGCACTTCATCCCCAACGTCAACAGCAAGGCTGACGATCAGACCCGGCATCGGACACAGCAGCATTTTTGAGGTATCGGGCGCCACCTTTTCCGGCATCAGACGGGCCAGTTCCGCCTGACGCGGGCTATAGACCTTGATCGCCAGATCGGCGCCGCGGAACCGCAACCTGAACCCGCCCGAGACCTTGCCAACCTTCACGATCATAGGTGTCTTGTCGATCTGCAACAGCGCCAGGCTGTCCCCCGGCGTCCAGCCGCTGACAACGCGATGGGTGCTACTGTCGTCAAAATGAACCGTTGCCCCGTCATGATCGGCCGCGATGGTCACGGGCATTTCGTGACCATCGATTAGCACGACCCAGTTATCACCCACCTTGCGTTCATGATTGTCCATGCGGCCCGAAACGCGCGTGCGACGTATTTCAGCAACCCGGTACATCGCCGCCGCAGCCGCCGCCAGCCGTTTCAGATCAGCATCAGGCAAGGTCACGCCCTGAAACCCATCGGGATATTCTTCTTCGATAAACGCTGTGGTGATGTTGCCCGATGTGAATTTCGGATGGTCCATCACCGCGCTGAGGAATGGCAGGTTGTGACCAATCCCCTCTAGTTCAAACGCGTCCAAAGCGTTGCGCATGTGGTCAATGGCCTGCGCCCGATCCGGCCCCCAGGTGCACAGTTTGGCGATCATCGGGTCGTAGTACATACTGATTTCACCCCCTTCGAAGACGCCCGTATCGTTGCGGACAACGTGGGTGTCATCGACGATTTCCGCAGGCGGGCGATAACGGGTCAGGCGCCCGATCGACGGCAGGAAGTTGCGATAGGGGTCTTCGGCGTAAAGACGGCTTTCCATCGCCCAACCGTTTAGCTTCACGTCGTCCTGTGTCATCGACAGCTTTTCACCATTGGCCACGCGGATCATCTGTTCAACCAGATCAACGCCGGTGATCAACTCGGTCACAGGATGTTCCACCTGCAACCGCGTATTCATTTCAAGAAAATAGAAATTGCGGTCGCCATCGACGATGAACTCAACGGTGCCCGCGCTGGTGTATCCCACAGCCTTGGCCAGTGCGCAGCTTTGTTCGCCCATGGCCTTGCGCGTGGCCTCATCCAGGAAAGGGCTCGGGGCCTCTTCAATCACTTTCTGGTTCCGACGCTGGATCGAACATTCACGTTCACCCAGATAGATGCAGTTGCCATGGGCGTCGGCCAGCACCTGAATTTCGATGTGACGGGGCTGGGTTACGAATTTTTCGATAAAGATTCGGTCATCGCCGAAACTGTTGGCGGCCTCGTTTTTTGACGACTGAAAGCCTTCGCGTGCTTCATCATCGTTCCAGGCGATCCGCATGCCCTTGCCGCCGCCACCAGCGCTGGCCTTGATCATCACTGGATAGCCGATTTCCCCTGAGATTTTGACCGCTTCATCGGCATCTTTGATCAGCCCCATATTGCCGGGCACAATGCTAACGCCAGCCTCTTGCGCGATTTTCTTTGAGGTGATTTTGTCGCCCATGCTTTCAATGGCACCGGCGGGGGGTCCGATAAAGGCAACGCCTTCCTTGGCCAAGGCTTCGGCAAAGAGCTTATTTTCAGATAAAAACCCATAGCCGGGGTGAACAGCCTCGGCCTTGGTCTGGCGAATGGCATCCATCACCTTGTCGATCACGATATAGGACTGATTGGCCTGGGGTGGGCCGATGTGCACGGCCTCGTCCGCCATTTTCACATGCAGGGCGTTTTTGTCGGCGTCGGAATAAATCGCCACGGTCTGAATGCCCATCTTGCGCGCCGTTTTGATCACGCGACAGGCGATTTCACCACGGTTGGCAATCAGTATTTTCTTGAACATGCCGTATCCCCTTGGGCCTTTGTCACATAGAAAAAGCCACCGGCGCGCCCTTGGCCGATGGCTTTGATTGTTTTTGTTGTGCGGGCGCGCGTGGCGCCAGAGTTTATCGTTTTATTGGCAGACGCGAACGCCGGCGTCGTCACAGAACACACCTGCGGCACCGCCAATGACGGCCCCGGCCAGAATGCTGCTGTCCAATGCACCAGCGATAACGGCACCCGATGCAGCGCCGACGGCGCCACGTTCGATGTCGTTGTCGCATGCGGCCAGCACCCCAAACGCTGCAATGCAAACGGCCAATTTACAAATTTTACCCATCTTCTTCTAACTCCTGCTCCACGCTTTGGGCGCGGTGATTTTTTGTTGTCTTCCACAAAAAGTGATCTGACCCGACTGTGGGCCAGACCAATAGTTTGGGGAAGGGTATGGTTTTGCCAAACCAAAGTAAAGCACCGTGAAAGGCACTCTACTATGCTGATAAGTTTGCTCTTTTCAGTGTGTTTTGCATAGAAAAGGCGCCAATTTAGTCGATTTTGGGCCGGTTTTTGCTGAGTTTCCGGCATGTAAGGCGACATCATGCTTAGTTCCCTTCGAAAACATCAGGGAATGACGCCCGTGCAACAGGTACGTTGACACGCAGCATCGCATCATATGAAGCAGGATCAAAATCATCCTCTGCAGCAATAACCTCGCGTCCGAAAAGCCAGGACAGACGGCCGGCATCCAGGTTTCCGCGCTCAAACGGTTCTTCGCCAAAACAGTGCCAAAGGGCCATCATGAAACCTTCGTCAGCGCGGCGGTCAGCAGGTCTGCGATCGGCATAGCGTTCGCGTGTTGTTAAGGGGGTTGCGCCCTTTTTGCTTGGGCGACGTATGGTGAATTGATAGTCAGTACCGGGCAATCGCCCGGGAAAGCCGCGATGTTTTATCATGACGGCGGCCTGCGTGTGGCAGAAGATAAATTATCAAGTAAAAGGGGAGTTACACCGCGTTGGGGTGCCAAAAATCCGCGGGCGGGCCAGAAGGCCCGCGCCGCAAAATACCACTTAGAATTTGCCCATTGGCTGTTCTTCTGTGACTGGCTCGACCATAACTGGTTCTTCTTCTTGGTTGTTACGGTTGCCACAAGCTGCAACCACAAGAACAAGGCTAACAATTGCAAATGCTTTGATGCTCTTCGACATCTACTTCTCCTACTGTCTGTCCGTAAGGCGCTAGCGGAAATCCCCCCACGCCCGGTTCTAGCAATACGGTCCGTTTTTGGACGGGCCGCTTCTAACCTATTAAAACTGCGCAGAAAAAGATATGTTCCACAAGATATGTTGGCGGGATGTGGCGCGAAAGCATCAATGACCGGCACCATTTTGCCGGAAGCCTTATAAAAATGGGCTATTGCGACCATCAGAAGGCCTCCAAAATGCAGGTTTCATTTTCAATTCGGAAGGCTTCGAAGTACTGAGTCGCCTCTGGTGCCGCTTCGCCAAACTCTGTGGGGCGATCAGACAGGCTGACAACGATCTGTGATGCAGTGATTCCCCGATTTTGTAACGTAATCAGAGCATGTTGGCTGCAAAGCACCTCAAAATCCGGCTGAACGTCGATGTAGCGTAGGCGCCCCGCATCACGGTCGATATCGGGGGCGATATAGCGAAAGCGTGCTGTCGTGCCTTGGGATTCCCCAGCGTCGTCCAGCCGCATTTCCTGTAAAACAACCAATTGCCCGGATGGCAGGCTGATTTCAGCCAAGGCCTGACCATGCCACCCCGCGCACAGGCCGACAATCAACACCGCGGATATTTTTTTGTGCAACGCCATACCGTTTTATAGCGGAATATTGTCGTGTTTCTTCCAGGGATTCTGCAACTTTTTGTTGCGCAGTGACGCAAAGGCCCGACAGACGCGTCTGCGGGTGGAATGGGGCATGATGACCTCGTCCACAAAACCCTTTTCTGCCGCAACAAAGGGATTGGCAAAGCGTTCTTCGTATTCGGCTGCGCGGGCTGCGATTTTTTCGGGGTCATCCAGTTCTGACCGATACAGAATCTCAGTCGCGCCCTTGGCACCCATTACAGCAATCTCGGCCGTGGGCCAGGCGTAATTGAAATCACCGCGCAGGTGTTTTGAGGCCATGACGACATAAGCGCCGCCATAGGCCTTGCGTGTGATCACGGTGACCTTCGGCACCGTCGCTTCGCTATAGGCGAACAGCAGTTTGGCACCATGTTTGATCACGCCGTTATATTCCTGTGACGTGCCGGGCAGGAAGCCGGGGACATCAACCAGAGTCAGGATCGGAATTTCAAACGCATCGCAGAACCGGACAAAGCGCCCGGCCTTGCGACTGCTGTCGATATCCAGACAGCCCGCCAGAACCACGGGCTGGTTCGCGACAACCCCAACTGTTGACCCTTCCAGCCGGATGAAGCCGGTGATGATGTTTTTCGCAAACTCTTCCTGAATTTCGTAAAAATCGCCTTCATCCGCCAGCTTTATGATCAGCTCTTTCATGTCGTAGGGCGTGTTCGGGTTTTCTGGCACCAGTGTATCAAGGCTGTCGTCAATTCGAGCCGGATCATCAAAAAACGGACGGACGGGTGGCTTTTCGCGATTGTTCAAGGGCAGAAAGTCGACAAGACGGCGCACTTCGGCCATCGCCTCGACATCGTTTTCAAAGGCCTTATCGGCAACAGATGATTTTTTGGTATGCGTGCTGGCCCCGCCAAGTTCTTCGGCGGTCACGACCTCATTCGTCACCGTCTTTACAACATCCGGGCCGGTCACGAACATATAACTGGTGTCCTTGACCATAAAGATAAAGTCGGTCATCGCGGGGGAATACACGGCACCGCCGGCACAGGGGCCCATGATCACACTGATCTGCGGGACGACGCCGCTGGCGATCACGTTGCGCTGGAACACGTCGGCATAACCGGCCAGCGACATCACGCCTTCCTGAATGCGCGCACCCCCTGAGTCGTTCAGGCCGATCACCGGCGCGCCATTCTGCAGCGCCATATCCATAATCTTGCAGATTTTTTGCGAATGCGTCTCAGACAGTGATCCACCAAAAACGGTGAAATCCTGGCTGAAAACATAAACGATACGGCCATTGATCGTGCCCCAACCGGTCACAACACCGTCGCCCGCAGGACGTTCGGCATCCATCCCGAAATCATTGCAGCGGTGGGCCACGAACATATCGAATTCTTCGAAAGATCCTTCGTCAAGCAGCAGCTCGATCCTTTCGCGGGCCGTCAGCTTACCTTTGCCGTGATGGGCATCGATGCGTCGTTGTCCACCGCCAAGGCGCGCATTTTCGCGACGCTCTTCCAGCTCTTGAAGGATATCTTTCATTTCAGAACCTCCCTGGGTCATTTTGTTGCGCAGCCTACGGGGGCTACCGCAAATGAAAAGAGGAAAGTGGAAAATTTGCAAAGTCTTGCAAAGTATAATTTTGCAAATTGCAAAGTTGCAAACTTCCTTCCCAAAGTCAGATTACAACGAACCAATGGACAAGGCGAGCGGATCGGCCTAAGGCAAACCAATGTCGTTGACCCCAAAGGCGCGCTTTTTGGACCGCGCCACCCCGCCCCATATCGCAACGCTGATCCTGCTGGCCGGGCTGTCGGCCCTGTCGATGAGCGTCTTTCTTCCCGCTTTGCCCAATATGACCGAACACTATCAGACCGAAGAATGGGTCATGCAGTTGTCGGTCGCGCTTTACCTTGGTGTGAACGCCATTTTGCAGATCTTCATCGGGCCGCTTTCGGATTATTTTGGCAGACGGCCCGTGATCCTGTGGGGCATTGCAGCCTTTACCCTGGCATCGCTGGCCTGCGCGGTTGCGCCGACGCCTGAACTTTTCCTGATCGCACGGATGGCACAGGCCATTATCGCGTTGGGTCTGGTCCTTAGCCGCGCCATCGTGCGCGATATGTATCCGCAGGATCAGGCCGCTTCGATGATCGGATATGTGACCATGGGTATGGCCTTGGTACCTATGATCGGTCCGGCCATTGGTGGATATCTGAATGATCTGATGGGCTGGCAGTCGAATTTCTGGATGCTTGTGGTGCTGGCTCTGGCACTGTTCTGGCTTGTTTATCGGGACCTTGGCGAGACACACCAGGGCCATCAGACCAGTCTGGCCAATCAGTTTGCCCAATACCCTGAACTGCTGACCGCCCGACGGTTTTGGGGGTATTGCATGGCGGCCGCTTTTGCGTCGGGGTCATTTTTTGCCTTTCTGGGCGGCGCGCCGGGCGTTGGCGCGAATATCTATGGGCTGGGATCGACCGCGCTTGGGTTTTACATGGGTGCACCTGCCGTGGGCTATCTGGTGGGCAACTATATCTCGGGCCGGTTTTCCGTTCGGGTGGGGGTGAACCGCATGATCCTGTGGGGCACTGTCGTCACCTGCGCGGGGCTTTTGACCTGTTTGATCCTGTCCTACACACCCTTTGACTCGGCAGCGGTCTTCTTTGGCTTCATGTGTTTTGTCGGTCTGGGCAACGGAATGGTCCTGCCGAATGCCAGCGCCGGGATGCTAAGCGTTCGGCCCCATCTGGCGGGTACGGCATCTGGATTGGGCGGCGCGATCATGATCGGCGGTGGCGCCATTCTGTCGGCTGTGGCCAGCGCGGCGTCTGCGGTAAGCGTCGGATCATCGACGTTGGTCTGGATCATGCTGATCACATCGGTATTTTCCGTCGCGGCAATCGTCTACACCATCCAGCGCGAAAAACGTGTCGGCGCCGTCTGACCCCTTTGCAGACTGGGTTTGCAAAGTCTAAGGTTGCAAAAAGGTAAATTGCAAAGTCGCATGAGCACACAGAAACTATACGCGGGCGTCAAACTGCGCGAGATCAGGGCGCGTCTTGGTCTGACGCAAAAGGTCTTTGCTGAAAAGCTGCGGGTGTCTCTTCCCTACCTCAACCAGATGGAAAATAACAATCGGCCGGTGTCGACAGGCGTCGTTCTGGCGCTGGCGGCCGAGTTTGGGTTTAATGTCCGCGAACTGTCGGCGGGCGACACGGGCCGGATCGTCATGGACCTGCAAGAGGTCCTGGCCGACCCGGTTTTCGGGGATGTCGCGCCGCCACTGGCGGACCTGCAACTAACCGCGGCCAACGCGCCGAATTTTGTCCGTGCGTTTCTAGAGTTGCATCGCGCCTACAAAGTCACACAGGAAAGGTTTGCGTCGCTGAACGAAGCCCTTGGGCGCAATGAGGACAGCGCGCAGCAATCCCCATGGGAAGAGGTGCGTGATTTCTTTCACTATTGCGACAATTATATCGATGCGGTTGATCGGGCCGCCGAACGCTTTGCGTCTGATGCAGGTGGCAGCATCGTTCAGCATACAATCAGCAGGCTGGAAAACCTTGGGATAACAGTCAGATACGATGATCTTGAGGTGCTGCGGTACTACGATAGCGCGGCCAGGGTTTTAAAGTTGTCCACACGTATCGCGCCGTCGACGCAGACCTTTCAGTTGCTGTTACAGTTTGCGCTGATCACCCAGGATGATCTGCTGGAGGCCACTTTGGACCTGGCCCGCTTTCAATCCCCCGAGGCCCGCGGTATCGCCAAAATCGGGCTGGCAAATTACTTCGCCGGTGCGGCGCTGATGCCATACGGCCATTTTTTGCGGCAGGCCAAGGCGGACCGGCACGATCTGGAACGGCTGGCCGATCATTTTGGTGCATCAATCGAACAAGTGGCGCACCGGTTATCGACCCTGCAACGACAGGGGGCCAAGGGCATTCCGTTTTTCTTCGTCCGGGTCGATCAGGCGGGTACGATCACGAAACGCCATTCGGCAACGCGGCTTCAGTTTGCCCGGTTTGGCGGGGCGTGTCCCTTGTGGAATGTGCATCGCGCTTTTGAAACACCGGGTCGTTTTTTGCGACAATTGGCCCAGACGCCCGATGGTGTGCGATACTTCTGTCTGGCGCGGGATGTGTCGAAATCAGGTGGGGCCTTCCATGCACCCGTCCGCCGCTATGCCATTGGGCTGGGGTGTGAGGTCAAGCATGCCAGCGAGTTGGTTTATGCCGATGATCTGGATATCAAGAACCCGCAAGCCTTTGAACCAATTGGGATTTCCTGCCGCATCTGCGAACGTAGCAATTGCCATCAGCGGTCCGTCCCGCCACTTGAACGCAGATTGACGGTTAATCCCGATATTCGCAATCTGGTACCTTATCAGGTGAAATCGTGATCCGCCGTCTTGCGATCTGGTCGATCTTTCTGGGCGCGCTTGCGTTTTCATTACGGCCGATCGAACGCATGATGCTTTACCCCCTTGACCCGACCGAGGTTGATCCAAAACAGTTCGATGTGCCGGGACTGGCCGCACATGATCTGACCGCTGCGGGCGGAACGCGATTGGTTGTCTGGGCCGCAGATCCCGCGCCGGGTCGCCCGGTCATCGTCTATTTTCATGGCAATGCGGCCAATCTGGCCAACCGGATTAACGTGTTCAGGTATTTCATCGACAACGGCTTCGGTCTGGCCGCATTGGGCTATCGCGGGTCATCGGGCAGTGGCGGACGGCCGCGTCAGGATATGATCGAAGCAGATGCCATGACGTTCTATCGTGCATTGCCGGAATTGGTGGATATGTCTAACGATAATCCCATCGTTCTATACGGTGAAAGCATGGGCACCGGCGTTTCGGTGCAACTGGCCAATGCCCTAAGGGACACTGGGTTGAAACAACCCGATGCCATGGTGCTTGAGGCGCCCTATACTTCCATCCCCGATGTGACTGCGTCGCTTTACCCGTGGCTAAGCCCGTTGACCCCGGTCATGGTAAACCAGTGGCAAACACTTGAAACCATTCCGCAAATCGACGTTCCGTTGCTTGTTGTGCATGGCACAGACGACACGTTGATCCCGATCGAAATGGGCCGCGCCGTTTATGCCGCCGCTGGGACGGACGAAAAGCAACTGATCGAAGTGCCCGATGCGGGGCACAACGAAACACTTAATCGAGAAACGGCCAGGCAGTTGCTGGACTACCTCAACCAGGTTCGATAGGCGCTAAAAGTCGAGGTTTTCGACATTCAGCGCGTTGGTCTGGATGAAATCCCGGCGCGGTTCAACGACATCGCCCATCAGCTTGGTGAACAGATCGTCAGCCTCGGCCACATCATCGACCTGGACCTGCAGCAGCGTGCGTGCCTCGGGATCAAGGGTTGTTTCCCACAACTGATCGGGATTCATTTCGCCAAGTCCCTTATACCGCTGCAGGCTTAGTCCCTTTTCGCCTTCGGACAGAATCGCCGCCAAAAGGTCCAGTGGACCATAGATATTGGTCATTCGGTCCTTACGGATCAATTTTGCGGGCTGGCGATAGACCTCTTGCAGGGATTTTGTGATCGCGCCAAGGCGTCGGGCCTCACCCGATCTTAGGACGGCACCGTCCAGCGTCCGCACCTCTTCCACACCGCGCAGCACACGGGTAAAGCGCAGACCTTTGTCCTGCGTTGGGCGCCCTTGCCAACCGCGTTCATATTCCGCGGCAATCAGATCCAACCGTTCCGCCACAGCGTCGGCCACACCTTGCAAATCAGCGTCGACCTGGCCTTCCATGAATGCCCCGGCAATCGCCGCCTGTTCCAGAATATGGCTTGGATAATGGGTTGGAAAAGCGTCCAGAACACGTCTGGTTTGTCGGGCTTCCTCAAGCACACGCAGCAGATCCTGACCGACGATTTCTTCGCCCGATCCCAGATGCAGGATGGCGCCTTCGGCCCCCTGTTCGATCAGATAGTCATCAAGGGCGCCCTGATCTTTCAGGTACACTTCAGATTTGCCGCGACTGACTTTGAACAGTGGTGGTTGCGCGATATACAGATACCCGCCTTCGATCAATTCAGGCATCTGGCGGAAGAAGAAGGTCAACAACAGCGTCCGAATATGCGCGCCGTCCACATCCGCATCGGTCATGATGACGATCTTGTGGTAGCGCAACTTGCTGATATCAAATTCGTCGCGCCCGATGCCGGTACCAAGGGCCATCACCAGATTGCCGATTTCCTGACTGCCCAGCATCCTGTCAAACCGCGCCCGTTCGACGTTCAGAATTTTACCCCGCAGTGGCAGAACCGCTTGTGTGCGCCGGTCACGCCCGGTTTGAGCTGAACCGCCAGCACTGTCGCCCTCAACCAGAAACAGTTCAGTCTTGGAGGGGTCTTTTTCAGAACAATCCTTCAGCTTGCCCGCCAGATAATTCACGTCCAGCGCGGTTTTGCGCCGCGTAAGCTCACGTGCCTTCCGGGCGGCTTCGCGGGCCAAGGCAGCCTCAATAATCTTGCTGACGATCAGCCGCGCCTCATTTGGGTTTTCCTCAAACCATTCGGCCAGCTTTTCGTTCATCAGGCTTTCAACAGCCGGGCGCACCTCGGAACTGACCAATTTGTCCTTGGTCTGGCTGGAAAATTTCGGGTCAGGCACCTTGACCGACAGCACACAGGTCAGCCCTTCGCGGGCGTCATCACCGGTAAAGCTGACCTTTTCCTTCTTCGCGATCCCGCTGGATTGCGCATAGTTGTTAATGGTCCGCGTCAGCGCGCCGCGAAAGCCTGCCATATGCGTGCCACCATCGCGCTGAGGGATATTGTTGGTAAAGGGCAGCACCATTTCGTTATAGCTGTCGTTCCACCACATCGCGACCTCAACGCCGATGTCGTCCTTTTCACCTTTGACAAAGATCGGCTCTGGGATCATCGGTGTTTTGGAACGGTCAAGGTATTTGACAAATTCCTTAACGCCGCCTTCATAGTAAAGCTCGGTTTTAAGGGGCTCGGCGGGCCGTTCGTCTTCCAGAATAATGCGGACGCCCGAATTCAAGAAGGCCAGTTCCCTCAGCCGTTTTTCCAGCGTTTCGAAGCTGTATTCGAGGTTTGAAAACGTCCCGGTCGAGGCCAAGAAACGGACTTCCGTGCCCTTGCGCCCATCCGCATCACCGACGACACGCAGATGTTCGGTGGTTTCGCCGTGTTCAAACTTGGCGTAGTGTTCTTTCCCGTCGCGCCATATGCGCAATTCCAGCCAGACGGACAGGGCGTTAACAACAGACACACCCACACCGTGCAGGCCGCCTGACACCTTATACGAATTGCTGTCAAACTTACCGCCAGCGTGCAGTTGGGTCATGATCACCTCAGCCGCTGACACACCTTCTTCTTCGTGCATCCCAACAGGAATACCACGGCCATTGTCGCTGACGGACACACTGGAATCGGCGTGAATTTTAACGTTAACGGCGTCTGCGTGACCGGCCAAAGCCTCGTCAATGCCATTATCGACGACCTCATATACCATATGGTGCAGACCGCTGCCGTCGTCGGTGTCACCGATGTACATTCCGGGGCGCTTGCGAACCGCTTCTAAACCTTTGAGAACCTTGATTGAATCGGCGCCATACTCTTCAGAATTTTGCTCGTTATCGGCCATTCAGTTTTTCCTTCGTATTTTGTCGATTTTATACGAGGTTTAGGGGCCAATGTCACGCAATTGCACAATATTTTGCGAAATCGGATGCAGGTTTGTGTTCTTGAGATTCTGAAAACAAAAACCCCGCCAAAATGGCGGGGTTTCAGACGGCCGTTTGTCTGTCTTTTAAAGTACGAAGGCGTGTAGCCCGGTGGCCGTTGTTCCTGTTTGCAAAACGCGCGTGACGCCGACGGGCAGAATGGCGCGATCTGCGACTTCGACCGTGCGTTCGGCGCCCTTGATGCTGACGAAACGAATGATGCCGCCGGTTTCGGCATAAAGCGCTAAGGCGACGTCTGGCAGGTCTTGTGTGTCGTTCGGTGTCACCGGCGCAATGTCAGCGGCCGGTCCGTTCAGCGGAAGCGTGCGGTTTTTGAATGGGTTCGACATGGGTTTGGCCCTTGATCCTTGCGTTGCGAAATCACGGGAAAATCTAAGAACAAATCCTTAACGCAGTCTTCCAGCACCGTACGCAGGTATGAAGCGGCTTGCACCGACAGTTCAGAGTTGGCCCCGGTTAACCAAAAATAAACGTTAAGAACTTAGCGCATTAACCATTGCTGCAATAAGGATCGACATTGGACACAGCCCTGAAATCATCGCTTTGGACCGACTTGGCGATCGTCATCACGGGGCGCGCCTTTGGGCAAGGCATTCTGTTTTTGTCTACCTTATACTGTGCGGCGTTTTTTGATCCGTCGGCCTTTGGCCTATTGGGGCTGTTTACGGCAATTGTTGCTATTCTGGCTCAGCTGAGTGCGGGCCGCTGTGATGTGATTGCGCTGGCCTGCAAGACAAAACACGGCACTAAACGGTTCATAGGGCTGTCGTACAAGCTGAACCTGATAGTTTTCAGTCTGTTGATAGTATTCAGCGGCCTGGCGGTGGCGATGGGTGCCGCCCTGATCTGGCTTGCATTGCCATTTGCCGTAATAGCCAACTCGGTCATTCAATATATCCTGCCCGCTCAGATGACTTCGATTGGACAACGTCAGCATGCGTCGCGACCCATTGGTTTATCAGCGGCATCCACCGCCCTGTTTCAGGTTCTGGCCGCCTGGGTTTCACCCACCGCCAACGCACTTATCCTGACGCGCATGGCCGGACCAACGATCGGCGGGGTGTCGGCGTGGCAAGAGTGCCTTCAGGGCTTCCGATACGCCATGAAAACAAAGTTGACGGCGCGCATAGTAAAACCAGTTTGGAGAGAGCTGACACTGGGCGGCCCGTCTGCGATCATGACAATTTTGGGGTTTCAGGTGCCAGTTTACTTCCTGACCGCCTTGGATGAAATGGACCAAGTCGGTTACTATTGGCTGGGCTTCAACCTGCTTTTAACGCCTTATCTGGTTGTCGCCGCCAGTTTTAGACCGATCTTTGCCCGTTTGGTGGTTGAGAAGATCAAACTTGACGGGGCGGATGACTTTCTACGATGGGCGACCGTTTGGGCCGTGCTGGTTGGGTTTGCGTCGGCGTTTGGCCTTGCCCTGGGCGCACATTACATCATTGAGATCGCATTGGGATCCGCCTGGGCCGCATCCCAGCCTTTTGTCACGTCAGTTGCGATTATGATGGTCGGACTGATTGCAACGACGCCTTTGAACGCCGCTGCGACAGCACTGCGCCAAAGGCGTGCAGCGCTGATCATTAATGCGGCGCAGTTGGTCATGCGGGCGATTGCCATTGCGGCTGCATACGCCCTGACCCAAGATACCGTGATCGCCATCCAGGCCTTTGCAATCACATCCCTGACCTTGTCGTTTTTGTACTGCGCCGTGATGGTCTGGCCCGCTTACCGCGCGTCGGGCGCTGCGCCATGATACGTTTTCACACCCCAATTCGTCGTATCCTTTGGAAGGTGATGCGGCTGATGTTTTCGGGTCAATCTCTGGCGCGCAAAAGCGGTGTCACGGTCGGCCAGAATTGCCGCATCCTGACCAAGGATTTCGGGTCAGAGCCGTTTCTGATCACCATCGGCGACAACGTCACTGTGTCGGGTGATGTCAAATTCATTAACCACGACGGCGCCGGATGGCTGGCGCGTGATGACAGGGGGCGCAAGTATTCCTATCGGCCTATCAGTATCGGCAATGACGTCTTTATTGGCAGCGGATCAATCCTGATGCCCGGCGTCCGCATTGGCCATCGTGTGATTGTCGGGGCGGGCAGTGTGGTTACAAAGTCAATCCCCGATGGTTGTGTCGTAGCGGGTGTGCCGGCCCGCTATCTGGGATCTTATGACGATTTCATAAACCGGATCGCACAGACCTGGGTGTCGGACCAAGACATGCCCTCATCCGGCAATTATCGTGACCGCGTTCAGGCCGTTGTCGATATGGACTTCAAACCAGAACTGGATATCCCATGACACGGATCATGATGCTGGGGCTACGGGATGTGGGCGGCGTTCAAGGTGGTATCGAAACCCACGTCGCTGCCCTGGCCCCACGCTTGCAAAAGCTGGGCCATGATGTGATGATCATCGCCCGAACACCCTATCACCGCGCGCAAGATCAGATACCGACGGTTGCCATATGGTGCCCAAAAAGCGCGCGGTTCGAAACGATCGTGCACTCGCTGTTTGGCGTGTTTTACGCAGCCATCAAGCGTCCGGATATTCTGCATATCCACGCCATCGGTCCCGGTATCGTCACGCCACTGGCCCGTCTGTTGGGCCTGCGCGTTGTTGTCACGCACCATGGCAAGGACTATGACCGCGAAAAATGGGGCGGTTTCGCAAGGTTTGTTTTGCGCACGGGTGAGGCCCTGGCCGCGCGATGGGCCAACCATAGGATCGCCATTTCCCGTGCTCTTACTTACGACATGAACAAAGCTTACAGCAAGCCGTTCCAATTCATTCCCAATGGTGTCGCACCCACCGGGCCTTCGGACGAAACAGATCATCTGAACCAATGGGGTCTAGAGCCAAACGAATATATTCTCAGCGTCGGGCGCCTCGTTCCGGAAAAGCGGCATATTGATCTGATACAAGCCACCCGGCAGATCAGGGCGGCTGGCAAAAAACTGGTGATCGCAGGGGGCGCTGATCACGACAGCTCTTATGCGCAAAAGCTGCATGACCTGGCTCTGCAAGAAGATAATGTCATTCTAACCGGTTTTGTCCGCGGCGCGCCGTTGCGCCAGCTTTTTAGCCATGCTGCGCTGTTTTGCCTGCCCTCCAGCCACGAAGGCCTGCCCATCGCTTTGCTTGAGGCCATGCAATACCAGCTGCCGATCGTCGCAAGTGATATACCCGGCAATCTTGAGCTGGGCCTGCCCGCCCGCTGCTATTTCAAAACCAGCGATCTGAACGCGCTGGAACATGCCATTGACAACACCCTTAGCGAACCGGCAGAAAAACCAGATTGGGCGGCACATCTGCAACCCTATGACTGGGATCAAATCGCTGAACAGACGGCTGCGTGCTATGATCAGGTCTTGGCTGGGGCCGTTCCGAAAACCTTAGCAGCCAGATCGTCAGGCACATGAAAATGTCGCCGTTCAGCGTCAGATAACTGCCCGTGATATTCAGCAGCAAGATATAGGGCACGATCAGCCCGACCAGGATTTGCGGACCAGATTTCATCCGGGCGCGCAGGGTGCGGCTGATCAGCAGCATCAGGGGCAGAAGGGCCAGAGCCACACCGATCGCGCCCAAATCTAACATCGTCTGAAAATACCCGTTGTGAGCATGATTAACGACGCCGCTTGGCCCTTTGATCATCAAAAGCGCGTCTCTCAGCGGCTGTGACCAGCCCATGTCATAGCCCGCGCCAATCATGGGGTTTTGCACGATCTGAGGCCACCCAACGGACCAGATCGCGTCCCGACCTGACAAGGATAAATCGCGGCCCGTCAGCCCAATCAGGCTTTCCAGAACAGCATGCCCGTCGATCAGATGATAGGCCATCGCGACAAGTGTGATCAGATAGACAAGACACGCCGTCTTGATCGCCAGATGCGCCTGCCATTTTAGAAACAGGAAGACTATCAGCGCTGCTGGAAGTGACAAAAACAACTTGGCCGATGCCGACGCGATCAAAAGCCCGCACACCATCGCAATCAGTCCCCACCAGACCGTTTTGCGATTAAAAACCGTGCGGCCTGCCATAAGTATCAGCAGCGCCAGCCCCAACATGCGCCCGGTTTCGTTCTTGTGGAAAAATGACCCGCGAAACCGCCCGGCATGTTCACCCACACCCAGGTCCCATGCATTGTGAAACGCATAAGCCGGTGCCAGAATTGCAATCGCGAACTGAATGCAGACAAATGCCGCAGTCGCCCGAACCAGCAGCTGAAAAACAGCATTCGGCCCAAGAATTTTCAGAGATGCAAAGGCGAACAGGACGACGCCCAGATGGCTAAGCGCTTTTTGCAGGCTGTGCGGCGCATCGGCGCTCCATAGCGCCGACAGAAAGATCCAGATCGTCAAGGCAGCAACGGAAATTCGGCCGATATCCAGTCGGCCCACGGACGGTCGCCATACCAGGATCAACCCCGAGATAGCCAATAGCCCCGCTGCCACAATCTGAACGGCTAAAGATGACTGAACAATACCGTAATGCGATGGGTTACCTGACAAAACCCGATCAAGCGCACGTGAATAAAGCGCAATCCCCAGCAATACAAAAGCGTAATGATGCCACCGTGGCGCGCAGTGGGTCAGCGTCAATCGCCCCGTCATGCCGCCATTTCCGCGTCAAGGTCGCATAGCCGACAGACCTGATCAAAAAGCCTGTCATAGCGGGCCGCAATCCGATCGATCTGAAACGCCTGTGCTCGGGCCATCTGTCTGTCGCGGTCGAAGGGGTTAGCCAACATCTGTTGCATTGCATATGCAGCGGCTTCGACATCACCGACCGGGACCAATTTACCGTATTTTCCATCGTCCAATATGTCTGCTGCCCCGCCGGGCGCATCGGTGGCGACGATGCTAGCGCCAGCGGCCAATGCCTCGGCCAGGACGTTGGGAAAACCTTCGAATTTCGACAGCAGCAGGAAGCCATCACAATGCGCCATGTAATCGGTCGGGTTATTGCGATACCCTAGAAAGTGCACACGATCCTGTAGGCCAAGATCGCTGACCAGACGGGATAAAATCGGTCTATCCTCACCATCGCCCAGAACGACCAGGTGGCTTTTTCGAACATTTTGCAGTTTTCCAACGGCGCGTAGGACAGTCGGGTAGTCTTTTTGCGATACCAGCCGACCAATTGCCAACAGGACAGGCGCACCATCATTCGGCATATCGTCGGGTCGCGCGGTGGACCTGACCACCGGAACGGGGTTCAGCGTGACGCCAACTTTTTCGGGGGTCACCCCAAACAGATCGATCAGATCGTCCGCCACATCCTGGGCCACACATCCGATAGCATCGGCACGACGATACGCCAGTGTCAACAATGGCTTGATCAACGCCCTACGCATCCGGCTTTTCGCAGCAAGTTCGGTTGAGGTGTGATTGCGTACCAGACAGACGACCGGGCAAACCCGCCCCGACAGACCACCCGCCAATACACCCGCAACATTCGGACTAAGCAAAGCCGTCACCAAAAGCCGGGGCCTGTGCCGCCGCAAATGCCGGGCCAGTCGACCAGTATTCAGCAGGCTGTGTTTCGATCCCAGGGCATGAACCGGAATAGCTGCATCAAGCTTGTGCCTCAGCGGACCCGTATCCTGGTTAACGATCAGCGCAACGGGGCGGCCCAGGGCATGCCAGTAATTCAACAAACGAATGATCGCATTTTCCGCTCCACCGCCATTAAAGGCTGGCAAATAAAAGTGAATTGCTGATCCCATGGCGTTGTCTAACCCTGCGTACGGTGGCCCAAGGCCCTGTTAACCAATCGCGCATAAAAGTTTCCGAAAGGTTGATGCACCGTCTGTCGGAGGGAAAATATGTTTAGTTTTGGGTTCGATTTCATGTCAGCACAGCGCCACGGCGTGACGGGGCCATCGGCAATCGATTTTGACTTTTTGTCAGGGCCGCTGCCAGCGGGTGTCCAGTTTTCGCGCAGCTCCGATGCGATACTCTATGCCCTGAACGGTGATCTGACCCAGGTGGGCGTTAATGTTGCACGGTTCACGAATGATCCCGAAACCGGACAGGGCCTTTTGATTGAGCCCTCCAGCGTGAACATTCTGCCCCATGCGATTGCCACGCGAAATAGCTGGTCGCGCAGTGGGGCCACGGTGACAGACGTGTCTTTAAATGCGCTGGGTCTGTTTCCAGGCGTTTCTGTGATCTCGGAAGGTCAGAACTGGCACCGCATTCTGGACCATGCCACGTTGAACATGGGCCAGGCCTATTCGGTGACGATTTACTATCGCGCCGGAACCTCGGGCATGGCGGCCGTCACCCTGAAAGATGGTGGATCAGGCGCGTCCAGCTCGGTCGGTGGCACTGCAGGTGCATTGACGCTCGACAGCAACGCCGCGGGTGCCGTCACGGATCTGGCCGAGGTGCTGTTGCCCGACGCGCAAACCTATCGCATGCGCTTTACTTATGTGCCGAACTTCACCGGGGCGTTCAATATCGGCTTCGGCCCGAATTCCCGCACCGCAGGCGAAGACGTTATTCTGCTGGGGATGCAGATGGAACCAGCGGTCAGCCCAAGCAGCTTTATCCTGTCGGATGGCGGCAGCACGGTTCGCGCGGCGGATCAGATTGGCCTGACGGGGCTGACGGGGCTTTATGATGTGTCGGTCACCTATGGCGATGACAGCACAGAGGTCTTTTCGGCCCAGACCGTGGATCAGGGGTACTGGCCACCGCTTTCAAAGACGACGCTGAAATCGATGCGACTGACGCCCCTGTAAGGTCTACTTACCGGTCCTGCTGATGACAACACCCGCGGTTTTCAGCAGGATCACCAGATCGCACAGCAACGACGCCTGATCATAGTAGCGGTTATCAAATTTGATGCGATCCACAAAAGTCGTGTCATTGCGCCCCTCAACCTGCCATAGGCCCGAAATGCCGGGACGCAGTTTGAAATAGGCACGGCCCCCCGCAGCCAGGTAAAGATGTTCCTGATCGCTGGTAAAGGGACGGGGTCCGATAAAGCTCATGTCACCACGGATGACGTTCCAGATCTGTGGCAGTTCATCCAGGCTGCTGGCGCGCAGAAAACGCCCGACCCGCGTGATGCGTGGATCATTTTCCAGTTTCTGATTTTCGTACCATTCCTGCGCCAGCTTTGGGTCAGCGGCGCAAAGTCGGTGCAACTGTGCTTCAGCATTCAGACACATGGTCCGCAGTTTCCAGCATGTAAAGCGGCGACCGTTCTGGCCGACCCGTTCCTGACCAAAAAAACCGGGCCCGCCATCCAGGCGGACGCACACCCACAGCACGGACAGGATCGGCAGAATGACAGGCAGGATGATCGCAGCCAATAACAGATCAAATGCCCGTTTTCCTATACTCGTGTAAAACCGGTAAGCGGGGGCTTTGGTACCGTCGGCAAAGCGAACATTTGAATAGATATCTTTCATCCCAAGACCTGTCCTTGCGGTTACGTCCTGCACGGGTCCGTGCTGTCTGACACCGATTTGCTTGGGTAAATCTCAATTTTTAGTTAAATCCAGCCATGTAAAATTTTTTATAAAAGCATTTAAAAATCAAATACTTATAATATTTCATTAACGCTTTTCGCGCGATGGTTGTGTCGTTGCGTTAACGCCCAACCGCCGAATACTGCTCAAACCCAGCATCTTTGGCGTCTTTGGCCGAGTAGATGTTGCGCAGATCAGCCAAACGGGGCTGTGACATGCCCTTGGCGATTCGGGTCAGATCCAGCGCGCGGAACTCATTCCATTCGGTCAGGATCACCAACAGATCGGCGCCGGTTGCGGCCTCATAGACGTCCTCGATCCACTCTACACCCGGCAACAACGCTTCGCCTTCGTGTTTGCCCTGCGGATCGACCACCTTGACCCTGGCGCCGCCACCGACCAGTGCGGGCACGATTGTAAGCGACGGTGCATCGCGCATGTCGTCCGTATTCGGTTTGAAAGTCACGCCCAGAACGGTGACATTCTTGCCATTGAACGACCCGTCACACAGATCGTTCAGCTTGTCGATCATCCGGCGTTTGATCGCCTCGTTCACGGTGATGACGGTTTCAGTAATCTCCATCGGGCAGGCGTGGTCCTGACCGATTCGCGCCAGCGCTTTGGTGTCCTTGGGAAAGCACGATCCGCCATAGCCGGGGCCTGCATGCAGGAATTTGTTGCCGATGCGATTGTCCAGCCCGATCCCCTTGGACACCTGTTTCACATCCGCCCCCACCCGTTCGCACAGCGCCGCGATTTCGTTGATAAAGGTGATCTTGGTCGCCAGAAAAGCGTTGGCTGCGTATTTGATCATCTCGGCGCTTTCCAGATCTGTTGTGACAATCGGAAAATCCCGCAGGAACAGTGGCCGGTAAACATCTGACATGACCTGAGCGGCACGGTCGTTCTGAACGCCGACAATCACACGATCGGGGCGCATGAAATCATCGATTGCTGCCCCTTCGCGCAGGAATTCCGGGTTCGAGGCCACATCGAAATCCGCATCGGGGTTCGTTTCACGGATAATGCGCTCAACCTCACGATTTGTACCGACCGGCACCGTCGATTTGGTCACAACGACAGTATAATCCTTGATATTGGCGGCGATTTCCTTGGCCGCGGCATACACATAGGTCAGATCGGCGTGCCCATCGCCGCGCCGCGTGGGTGTGCCCACGGCAATAAAGATGGCATCGGCCCCCTCCATCGCCTCTGGCAGATCAAGCGTGAACGACAATCGCCCGGCCTCGACATTCTTGGCCATCAGCTGTTTCAGACCCGGTTCATAGATCGGAACCTCGCCCTTATTCAGCATGTCGATCTTGTCTGGGTTCTTATCCACGCAAATCACATCGTGCCCGAAATCCGAAAAACACACGCCCGAAACAAGTCCGACATATCCGGTTCCGATCATTGCAATGCGCATGGCCAAGGTCCTTATAGATCAGTTTGAATCCTGCTCATGACGGCTTGATCTGGCCAAGTCAACCGCTGCGGGGGCTGGTCATTGGCATAAAAGGTCCGGTAACAGGGGGCAAACAACGGGCCATAGGGACATTATGAGAACGGCTTTCGTCACGGGATCGGCTGGATTTATCGGATATCATTGCTGCAAGCGACTGCTGGACGATGGATTTCGCGTCATCGGGTTGGATTCGCTGAACGATTACTATGATGTGCAGCTAAAAGAACGCCGTCAGCAGATGTTGCTGCAATCGCGCGGCTTCACTGTGGATAATCGTAAGCTGGAAGATCCGGGATGTCTGATGCAGCTGTTCCAGGATCACCGCCCTGATATCGTCGTTCATTTGGCCGCCCAGGCGGGGGTGCGCTATTCGATCGACTCCCCCAAGGATTATGTCGAGGCCAACCTGACTGGCACTTTTGAGCTGTTGGAAGCGGCCCGTGCCTATCCGCCCGAACACATGCTGCTGGCCTCAACATCGTCGGTCTATGGCGCCAACACGCAGATGCCCTATCGCGAAACCGATAAGGTCGACACCCAGATGTCCTTCTACGCCGCTACGAAAAAGGCGAATGAGGCGATGGCCCATTCCTATGCCCATCTTTACCATCTGCCGATCACGATGTTTCGGTTTTTCACCGTCTATGGTCCTTGGGGGCGGCCTGATATGGCGCTGTTCAAATTCACCAGGGCGATCCTGAACGGCGACCCCATTGATGTCTTTAATCAAGGCGATATGCAGCGTGATTTCACCTATATCACCGATCTGGTCCATGCCATCCGGCTGCTGATCGACGCCGTACCTGACACCGACAGCCCCGCGATCGAAGGCGACAGCCTGTCGCCCGTCGCGCCATACCGCATTGTCAACATCGGGAATTCTCAGCCCGTGCAACTGATCGATTTCATCGCCGCGATAGAAAAAGCTACCGGTCGCCAGGCCACACAAAACTTGATGCCGATGCAGCCGGGCGATGTTCCAGCCACCTGGGCCGACGCCGAGTTGCTGAAAAAACTGACAGGCTATGCACCGCAAACCGAACTGGCCGACGGGGTCACGGCATTCGTGGAATGGTACCGCGAGTATTATCGTGTGTGAATATGGCAAAGAGTCTGCAATTTTGAAAAAATGCCGCAAATTGACGCGCTTGGATATTGCGCAGGGCAAAATGTGACCTAATTGATGGCGCAGGCCCCGGACCGCAGTACCGGGGCCTTGGATTATCTTGTGGTCCGCAAGATTTACGGCAATAAGGCCCCTCAGTCGGGCAGTGATGAAACGGGGGATAAGATGGCGCAGGCCACTGGGGATGGCCCAAAGTCGAACGGTATCTTGGGGCCCGTCCCCGTTCTGATCCCATTGGCGATTTTCATCTGGTCGCTGTCGTTTATCGGACCTGTGTCAAACGGCGAGGTCGTTCGCCTTAGCTATGACTGGGTGCCCAGCCTGGGGATTTCGCTGTCTTTCCTGATCGACGGCCTTAGCCTGACCTTTACCCTGCTGATCAGCGGCATCGGCGCGTTGGTCATGCTGTATTCCAACACCTATCTTGCCGGTCATCCGCAATATGGCCGCTTCATGCTGTATCTGACGTCCTTCATGCTGGCGATGCTGGGCCTGGTGCTGGCCGATAATCTGATATCGCTGTTTGTGTTTTGGGAACTGACGACGATCACGTCCTATCTGCTGATCGGGTTTGACAATGAATCTGCCAAATCGCGGCGTTCGGCCTTGCAGGCCCTGCTGCTGACGGGTGCGGGCGCTCTGGCCCTGCTGGCGGGTCTGATCATTTTGGGCGTCGCGGCGGGCACGTTCGAAATATCTGAAATTCTGGCAAAAGGTGATGAAATCCGTGCCCATGCACTCTATCTGCCGATCCTGATCCTGGTGCTGGCCGGCGCCTTTACCAAATCCGCGCAGTTTCCGTTTCACTTCTGGCTGCCCAACGCCATGGCGGCACCAACCCCGGTCAGCGCCTTTCTGCACTCGGCCACCATGGTCAAGGCGGGTGTTTATCTGATGGCGCGCCTGCATCCGGCGCTGTCGGGCACTGATGTCTGGATGTGGACACTGACGATTTTCGGGGCGGTCACGGCTGTTTTCGCCTCGGTCCTGGCATTCCGTCAGACCGACCTGAAGCAGGTTCTGGCCTATACCACATTGATGGCGCTGGGCACCTTGACCCTGTTTCTGGCTTTCGATTCCGGCTATGCGATCACCGCTTTCACAACCTTCCTGATCACGCACTCACTGTATAAAGCCGCGCTGTTCCTGATGGTCGGCTGCATCGACCACGGCACCGGCACGCGAGAGGCCGACATATTAGGCGGTCTTGGTCGCATCATGCCCTTCACGGCCGCGGCGGCGGCTTTGGCCGCGCTGTCCATGGCGGGTATTCCGCCCTTTATCGGCTTTATCGCCAAAGAACTGATGTACGCAGGCGCGGTTGAGGCTGCGACAAGCCCCGTCTTTGTCGCGTCAATGGCGCTGGCGGCCAATGCGCTGATGTTCGCGGTGGCCGGGATCGTGGCCTTCAAACCGTTCTGGCGGCCCGGTCAGCCGACACCAGTTGAACCGCACGAGGCCCCCTGGCCCATGCTGGCCGGTCCGATCATTCTGGCAGTGCTGGGCCTGATCGTTGGCATCGCACCGGGGCTGATCCAAGGCACGCTTGTCACACCGACCGTCGCCGCCCTGCTTGGGTCCGCGGATGAGGCGAAGGAACTCAAACTGTGGGCGGGCGTCAACCTGCCGCTTTTCCTAAGTCTGGGGACATTTGCCATTGGCTTCGTCCTTTATGTCTTCCACCAACCGCTGCGCCGGACGCTGGCCGCCATTGACGCCCGCGCGCCGAACTTCGACCGCGGCTGGGACCGCGTGTTGGACGGCCTGAAAGCACTGGCCGAATTTCAGACCCGCCTGATCCAGTCCGGTGTTCTACGCCGCTATATTTTCATTACGTTCGCCACGCTTTTTGCCGCGATTGGAACGACTTTGTATTTGCGCACCGATCTGCCTGATCTTGAAGGCATAGAAGTCCTGGCACCCAAACAATGGGCGGTGGTCGCACTGATTATTGCCGGGACGATCAGCGTTGTACTGACGCGTTCGCGCATTACGGCCATCGCAGCACTTGGTGTGGTGGGTATCGCTGTCGCGCTGATCTTTATCATGTATGGCGCGCCTGATGTTGCGATCACGCAGCTGTTGGTCGAAACACTTGTTGTTGTTCTGGTCGCCATTGCGATGCTCAGCCTGCCATTTTTAGATAAGCCCGGGCGGCATGATCATCGCCCGCTGGATGCGGTGCTGGCGTTAGGTGTCGGGACGGTCACGACCATCACGATGTTGCTGGTTCTGCAACAGCCCATCGACCTGCGTCTGACCGAATACTTCGAACAGACCAGCTGGCCCGAAGCCTTTGGCCGCAATATCGTCAATGTCATCCTTGTCGACTTCCGCGCATTGGACACATTCGGTGAAATCGCGGTGGTCGTTGTCGCGGCCCTGTCGGCCTATGCCCTGCTGAGAACCACCGCGAAGGAGGCGCAGTAATGAAATCGCTGATCCTGCGCGTGGCCACACGCTATCTGTCTGCGCTTTTGCTGATCTTTTCCGTCTATATGCTGCTGCGCGGCCACAATGAACCAGGCGGCGGGTTTATCGGCGGGCTTGTCGGCGCCACCGGCTTTGTGCTTTACGCCATCGCCTGCGGCACCACCATGGCCCGCGAAGCGTTGCGCGTCATGCCGCAATCCATCGCGATGGCCGGTCTGGGCATCGCCCTGGCCGCCGGTCTGTTTTCGTTTTTCTTCGACGATGCGTTCTTCACCGGGCAATGGCTATTCATTGGCGAAACCGAAGATGACAAGGGCTATCCCATTTCAACCGTTCTGTTTTTCGACATCGGGGTCTATCTGGTGGTCTTTGGCAGCATCCTGACCCTTGTCTTTGCTATGGAAGAGGAGATCTAGGTGGAAATTCTTCTTTCCATCAGCGTCGGCGTTCTGGTCGCCGCCGCCGTTTACCTGATGCTGGCCCGGAATGTGCTGCGGTTCATATTCGGCCTGATCCTGATTTCGAACGCCGCCAATCTGGTGATCTTCACCAGCGGGCGCCTGACGCTGGGCGCACCCCCCCTGATCGAAGAAGGCGCATTGCTGCCCCCCGAAGGTGTGGCAAACGCGTTGCCGCAGGCGCTGGTCCTGACCGCCATCGTGATCGGCTTTGGCCTGTTCGCCTTTGCCCTGATCCTGGTCTATCGCGCCTACACGACGCTGGGCACACTCTATTCCGACGATATGCGCGTCGCCGAACCAAGATCGGAGGACGCCGGGTGAGCTGGTATCTGTCTCTTCCCCTTGCCATCCCGTTCATTACCGCCATTTTCGCCTTTTTCGCGCGGAAATCGGTCTATGGTAAATGGATCAGCGTCATAGGCTCAGGCGCCAGCCTGCTGGCCAGTGCCGCGCTGATGTATGTCGTCCTGCAGGAAGGCGTCATCGCTGGGCAAATGGGCAACTGGCCTGCGCCCTTTGGCATCACGCTGGTCGCCGATCTGCTCAGCGCCGTGATGGTCGTGATCACCGCCATCACCGGCTTTGCCGTTGCCATCTATTGCATGGGTGAGATTACTGAGCGGATGGAATACCTGGGCTATCACGCCCTGTTTCAGGTGCTGCTGGCCGGTGTCACAGGTGCCTTCCTGACCGGTGACCTGTTCAACCTTTATGTCTGGTTTGAGGTCATGCTGATTTCGTCCTTCGGCCTGCTGATCCTGGGCGGCCGCAAGGAACAGATAGACGGCGGCATCAAATACGTGACGCTGAACCTTATCTCGACCATTCTGTTTTTGTCGGGCATCGGCCTGATCTACGGCATGACGGGTACGCTGAACCTGGCCGATCTAAGCCTGGCCGTCGAGCGCGTCGAAAATCAGGGGCTGCTGACCGTTGTCGCGGTGATGTTCATGATCGCCTTCGGCGTCAAGGCCGCGCTTTTCCCTCTGTTTTTCTGGCTGCCTGCCGCCTATCACACGCCTGCGTTCTCGGTCTCGGCCGTTTTTGCGGGGCTGCTGACCAAGGTTGGTGTCTATGCCCTGATCCGCATGTTCACGCTGGTCTTTGACCACGACGTGCAATTCACGCATACGCTTCTGCTGTGGGTCGCGGCATTTACCATGATCGTCGGTGTTCTGGGTGCGGCCGCACAAAGTGATTTCCGCAAGATCCTGTCGTTCCATATCGTCAGCCAGATCGGCTATATGATCATGGGCCTGGCACTGTCGACAAAATTTGCCCTTGTCGGTGCTGTCTTCTACCTTGTTCACCACATCATCGTCAAAGCAAACCTGTTCCTGATCGCCGGTGTCGCCAACCGTATCGCCGGATCGACTGAACTGTCCCGCATCGGCGGACTTTATAAATCGGCCCCCTTGCTGGGCATTCTTTTCCTGATCCCCGCCTTTTCGCTGGCTGGCTTCCCGCCGCTGTCGGGCTTTTGGGCGAAATACATCCTGGTGGCTGCTGCGATCGAAATCGAAGCCTGGGTCATCGCGGGCATTGCCCTGCTGGTTGGCCTGCTGACAATCTATTCGATGACGAAAATCTGGGGGCAGGCCTTCTGGCCCGCCCACCCAGACGGCATCGAACCAAAACTGTCCCATATGCCGAAATTCCAGCGCTGGTGCTATCTTTTGCCAATCGCAGGCCTTGCCACGCTGACAATCATCATAGGTTTATTCCCAGAACCCTTTGTCACCTTCGCTGAACGGGCCGCGGACCAGTTGCTTGATCCGACCGAATATGTGACCACAGTTCTAGGAGAGCGCGCGCCATGAACCTTTTTGGCCTGAATGCCGTCCTGGCCTTTATGTGGGCCTTCCTGACGGGCAGCCTGACGATCCCGTCGTTGGGCATTGGATTTGTCTTTGGCTATGCTGCCCTGTGGCTGATCCAACCGCTTCTGGGTGGCCCCAACCCCTATTTTCGCAAGGTCTACTATTGGCTGCGCCTGATCGTGATGTTCCACTATGAACTGATCGTATCCAGCCTGGCCGTTGTCTGGGACGTCATCACACCGCAGCAACTCAGCCGCCCCGGCCTGGTCCACATGCCGCTGGATGTAACCTCGGACACCGGGATTTTTCTGGTGACCAACCTGATATCACTGACCCCCGGCACCCTTAGTCTGGATGTGTCCGAAGACCGCAAAACGCTGATCGTCCACGCCATGTTCGCCGATGATCCGGTTGCGGTTTGCAGAACCCTGAAATCCGGGATGGAGCGCTGGGTGAAGGAGGCCGTTGAATCATGACACCAGTGGAATTCATGAACCTGTCGTTGAATATCTCGTTCGGGATGCTGATTGCGGCGCTGGTCTTTGGTTTTATCCGACTGATCAAGGGACCCAGCCTGCCCGACCGCGTTGTGGCGCTTGACATGATGACGATCCTGATCGTCGCGTTTTGCGGACTGTTTGCCATCGTTGCCGAAGATCGTGCGTTTCTGGATGTGGCCATCGTGCTGGCGCTGGTTGGGTTTCTGGCGACGGTCGCGCTGGCGCGCTTTGCCGAACGCCGCACCGCCCGCCGCGAAAGCGAAAAACTGGAAGAGATGGAGGGACTGAAATGATCTATTATCTGATCAGCTTCTTCGCCCTGACCGGTGGCTTTTTTGCCTTCATCGCCGCCCTTGGCGTTCTGCGTCTGCCCGATGTGCTGGTGCGCATGCATGCCTCGACCAAGGCGGGCACCCTGGCCTGCGGTCTGGTCATGGCCGCCGCTGCGATTTTCTTTCAGGATGGCGAGGTCATCTTTCGTGTCATCGCCATCGTGCTGTTCCTGCTGCTGACGGCCCCCGTGGCCGCCCACATGATCGGCCGCGCAGCTGTGCGCACGGGCGTGCCCTTGCGCAATATCGACAACCATCCACTGCAGCACGAACCGAACGATTAGGCTTTCATCTACGCAGCCCCGGACTCGATCCGGGACCTCTTACATAGTTTTGATTGATTTCAGCCCTAGCATTCGTTGATTTGTTGTCCTGATGCGCTCAGGTTAAAACCTCTTCCAGAAACAGCCGTAATTGCTCAGGATCAATGGGTTTGCTGATCAGCTGAACGCCCATCCTGATACAGTTCTGGCGCAGTTCGGCACTGCGGTTGGCCGAGATAATGCGCGTTGGCACCGGGCCGTATCGCTTCTGTAAAATCTCAAATAATTCAATACCATCCATGTCATCTGACAGTTGATAGTCCAGCAATATGGCATCCGGTTTCAGTTGGATTTCCTCAAGTAACTGCAGGGCCGCTTCGCCATCCGTGGCCTCAAGCACACTGACGTTCCACTTTTCCAACAATAGGCTGATCGCACGGCTTAGGTCATGGTCATTCTCGACCAGTAGAATGATCAGCCCAGCATCCTGCACCGCCTGCAACCGCGACTTGATCGGAGCATTCTTCGCCAATGTACCCTTGGGTTCGGTGATCGACAGATTGACAAAAAATCCGGTTCCGCGACCCACTTCAGACCAAAGACCTAATGGGTGCCCTAACCGCGTACAGGCCCGTTCGACGATGGCCAGGCCCAGCCCCATACCTTCGCTGGCACTGGCGCGGGCGTCCAGGCGGCGAAATTCCTCAAAGATAACATCTTGATTTTCTTCAGCAATTCCGGGGCCTGTATCCCAAACCTCAAGCCGCGCTGATTTCCCCAGACGCCGAACGCCCACCAGAACCTTGCCGCTGTTTGTATAGCGGATCGCATTGCTGATCAGGTTCTGCACGATCCGGCGCAGAAAGGCAGCGTCGCTTTTGACCGTCAGATTTGACGGCACAACCCGCAGATCCAGCCCCTTTTTCTTGGCGATCGGTTCCAGTTCATTGCGAAGCGGCAACAGGATATCGTTCATCGCCACCGGCGCGATATCAAAACTGGCGCTGCCCGCTTCCAGTTTTGAGATATCCAGCAGCGCGTCTATGATCTGTTCAACACTGGCCAGGGCGTTTTCAGCCTTGGCGATCACCTCAAGATCGCTTGCGCTGCGGCTGGATTCGGTCAGCGATGATACGAACAGCTTCGCCGCCGACAGGGGTTGCAAAAGGTCGTGACTGGCGGCGGCCACAAAGCGCGACTTGGATGCATTGGCCCGTTCCGCTGCGGCCAGAGCATCCTCCAGCTCAAGCGTGCGCTCCATAACCCTTTGTTCCAAAAGCTCATTCACCTCGAACAGAGCATTCGCAGCCTCGCGTTCGGACGTGACATCGGTGAAGCTGATCACAAAGCCTTGGTCCGGCATTTCCTGGGCGAAGACATCCAGAATAACGCCTGAGCTGCGCTGAACTTCAAAAGACAAGGGGCGCCGCTTTGTCCGCTGCATAGCCCAGGCGCGAAATTTCTTGGGGCTGAAACCGCCGCTGAATTCGACCTCGCCTGGCATCTGATCCAGTAGTGTGTCGAACTGCGCGCCAAGGCGAAAATGGTTGATCGACATAGACAAAAGACTACCAACCTTGGCGTTCCAGCCGACCAGTTGCGCGTCCTTGTCAAAGATGCAAACCCCCTGATTAAGGTGATCCAGCGTCGCGCGGATCATGCGGGCCTGTTTATCGCGCAGCTTGTTTCGTTCTTCCCGCTCAAGCCGCATGATGTCGGTCACATCGGTCTGCAGGATCACCGTACCGCCGTTCTTGGTGCGATGTTCACTGACCTGTAGCCAGCGATCCCACAGCAGCCGCACATTGAACATCACATGATTGTCTTTGTGACGCTGCATCCGTTTTTGGGCCCAATCATCGGGTGTTTCATCATCAGGCAGCGCCAGATAGCGGCTTTCGCTGATCAGCCGCACGTATTCAACAAAGTCCAAACCGGACTGAAGGTGGTCGGTGATATCATGCATGTGCCTGCAGAATCGACTGTTTGACAGGATCAACCGATCATCTGGCCCGAAAAGGCCAAAGCCTTCGTTCACGGTTTCAATAGCATCGGTCAGATTGGTACGGGCATCTTCGGCCTCGGCCATTGCTTCGGCCAGTCGCGCGTTCGATTCATGCAAAAGATCCAGCGTGTGTTCCAGATCAAGCGTCCGCTGCCGTACCTGATCTTCCAACAGCGCGGCACGTTCAAACTGAGCGTAAGCAATACCGCTATTGTCAGTGTCCTGTTCCACGCGCCGCATCAAGGCATCTGCGATCTGAAGCAGCTTTTCGTTCTGTCGTTCCAAACTGTCGTCTGGATTGATCAGTGACATCACTCGGTATCCTCTGGCGTGAAAATGGCAACGCCGGTCATGGTGTGGTTGACGTGAAGGGCGCCGCGCTGCTCGCCATATGTTGAAAACCCGACAACACGGTTTTCGTCAAGAATTTTGCCAAGCTGATGGCCGACCTGTTTCTGCGTTGCCTCTATGCGGCGTAAAAAACAGTCAAATGCAATAATTGCATCCGGTTTTTTATCGGCCAGAAGATCGTGAAATGCCTGGCTTAGATGTGAAACGATATCTTCTGGTTCGGCCAGGGTCAGAACCATGCCTTCATCAATGGCGGAAAAGAACACCAGATCACCGTCTGGCGTCACACGCTGTATCGCACGCACGTGATGGGTTCCGCCAAGGCGCACGACAACCGGACTGGCCGCAAAGGTAAAATTATCCAATTGCTGCGGGTCTTTACCAAGAATGCGCGCATATTCGGCGGCAGCCGGTTCGGCATTCAGGCGTTCGACGATACGGCGGCTTGGATCGGCCTTGGTAACGACCATGCGGACGTCTTTTGGTGTCAGATGATCAAGGCTGAAAACTTTGATGGGGCAACGCGTGCGGACCAGGGCGACGATCGCGGCGTTCCGATGGATGGTCCCGTTCAGCGAAATCAGGGTTTGCTCAAAACGCGTGCCGTCCCCGGCCGAACCGCCGAACATCGGCACGGGTCCAAGGCCCGGTGCGATAGCTGCGGCCAGTTGATCTTCGCTGAGTGACAGGCCGTCGACGACCATAAAGGCAAATTCATGCGCGAAGCTCGCAGCGCTTTCCATCAGGTCCACCCGCATCCGGATCAGCGCATCGACATGCTTGTCCTGATCCAATGCCGTCAGGTTTTCGACCAGATGGCAACTGACCTGAAACAGCGATTTCGGGAAAGCAATGGCAACGATCTGATCATCCAGATATCCGCCCTGGCCAATTTCGCCTGCCGTTGTGCAAGCCATGACCTGAGTACCAGCGAATGCAGCATTCGCCTGACCGACCAATTTCGCAAAGTCTGCATCGGGGCTGACAAACAGACAAACCAGGGCAAATTCGCCCAAACCCAACTTCGCCTGCAGGGCCTCAATCGGTGCAGTATGATTGCTGGCCACCTGCGCCCTGCGCAAGCTGCTGACGTCTTTCTCCTCCGAAGCAGACGGATTTTTAGATCCATCCACTGTGCGTTCCCGCTTATTGTTATCTGACGATCAGGATAGGGGCGCTAATGCTCGCTTGGCAAGACCTTTGCAAAGCGGGCCTCTTGTGCGATCAGAACGGCCTGGGTGCGGCTTTGTACGCCAAGTTTGCGCATGATGGCCGTGACATGCGCCTTTACTGTCGTTTCCGCGATCGAAAGATCATAGGCAATCTGCTTGTTCAGCTTACCTTCGCAGATCAGTTGCAGGATGCGTGATTGCTGTACCGTCAGGCTGGACAGCCGCGACAGCGCGTCGTCCGGGCTGTGTTTTTCGCTTTCGATATCGCTGACTTCGACATAGCCGTCGGGGGTGAATGTCTCACCATCGGCCAAACGTGCAAAAGCGTCGCGAAAGACCTCGCGCTGACTGTGTTTGGGAATAAACCCCGAGGCACCCGCGCGCAATGTATGGGAAATCATCCGGTTGTCTGCCATCGACGACACCACGATGACGGGCGTGCGCGGTGCCACGGTTTTCAGCCGGATCAGACCGTCCAGCCCGGTGACATCGGGCAGATTCAGATCAAGGATGATGACATCGGGAAATTCGGTGTTGCCCACCATCTGCAAGGCATTTTCAAGCCGATCAGTGGTTTTGACATCTTCGATCTCAGAAACGATTTTCAATGTCAGGGCAAGCGCATCACAAAACAGCGGGTGATCATCCACCACCAGCGCTTTCTTGAAGCTGGTCTTTTCCACGCTGTCAGAGCGCAGCTGCATCTTACTATTCCCTATACTGCTATACCCAGCCTACAGCGAAGCATCGCCGGGGTCTCTTACCAAAAAGTATCGGTCCTTTCACCCGGTGTCATACATATATAGGCCGTAAGTCGTATTCACGAAAACCACAGGACTTCATACGGTATCGTCAAAAGGGACAAACTCTATGGAAATGAATGATTCACGCGAGATCAGCGCGCCGCCACAGGTGGTGTGGGACGCGTTGCTGAACCCAGAGATATTGAAACAATGCATTCCGGGCTGTCAGGAAATGACCGGATCGCCCGAAGATGGCTTTGATGCCGTGGTTGTGCAGAAGGTCGGGCCGGTCAAGGCGACGTTCAAGGGCCATGTGAAACTTGAGGAAATGCAGGAACCATCCTGCCTGACCATGAATGGCGAAGGTAAGGGGGGTGCGGCCGGGTTTGCAAAGGGCGCCGCCAAGGTAACGCTGACACCATCCGACGATGGCACCATTCTGCAGTATGAGGTCGAAGCCAAGGTCGGTGGCAAGCTGGCGCAACTGGGCAGCCGGATCATTGACGGATTTTCCAAGAAAATGGCCGATCAGTTTTTCACGAATTTCCAGAACACTCTGCACGGGCCAGAGGAAGAAGAAGACATTACAGACGCGGACGATGGGGACGCGCCAGAGGAAAAGAAAGGGTGGCTGAAACGCTTAGTCAAAAGCTGACAGCCGTCTTTTGGGACTTACAGGGAGGTTTGAATGGTCTCAGTTTCAATGAACGTGAATGGAAAGCCAGCCAGCGGCGAGGTCGAGGGCCGCACGCTGTTGTCTGCTTTCCTACGCGAAAATCTAAAGCTGACGGGCACCCACATCGGCTGCGATACCAGCCAGTGCGGTGCTTGTGTGGTGCATGTGGATGGCAAAGCGGTCAAGGCGTGCACAATGCTGGCAGCCGAGGCAGATGGATCCGAGGTCAAGACAATCGAAGGCATGGCAAACGCGGATGGGTCGCTTGGCGTTGTCCAGCAGGCGTTTCAGGATCATCACGGCCTTCAGTGCGGGTTCTGCACACCGGGTATGGTGATGTCGGCCGCCGCCCTGCTGTCGGAAAACCCCAACCCGTCCGAGGCCGAGATACGCGAATATCTTGAAGGCAACCTGTGCCGCTGCACCGGATACCACAATATCGTCAAAGCGATCATGGCCGCGGCCGGTCAGGACGTTAGCAAAATCGCAGCCGAGTAAGCGGCTGACGCTCGCAATCCAAGGGAGGATACCATGCCAAAAGACGGAGGCATTGGCGCCAGCTCAAAACGGCGCGAAGACGTACGGTTTCTGACGGGAAAAGGCCGTTACACCGATGATATCAACATTCACGGACAGGCTTATGCCTATTTTCTAAGGTCCGAGGTCGCCTATGGCAAGATCAACGGGATCGACACAAGCGTTGCAGAAGGTATGCCGGGTGTTGTGCAGATCTTTACCGCCAAGGATTTCGAAGGCGCCGGTGGCATTCCCTGCGGTTGGCAGGTGACCGACCGTCATGGTCAGCCCATGCAGGAACCTAAGCATCCCATTCTGGCCGAAGGGTTTGTGCGCCATGTGGGCGACCCGATTGTCGGTGTGGTCGCGGATACTCTGGAGCAGGCCCGCGATGCGGCCGAGGCGATTGACGTCGATATCACCGAAATCGACCCGGTTCTGGACATGCGGGCGGCTTTGGCCGACGGCGCAACCAAGGTGCATGACGAACTCAGCAGCAACCTGTGCTACGACTGGAACCTGGGCAACAGCCCGGAAGAGGCCGAACAGGTCATGAACTCAGCCCATCACGTCACAACGCTTGAACTGACCAACAACCGGCTGATTGCAAATCCGATGGAACCGCGTGTGGCTGTCGGTGATTACAGCATCGCGAATGATGACTATACGCTTTACACCACCAGCCAGAATCCCCATGTGATCCGTTTGCTGATGGGCGCTTTTGTTCTGAATATCCCTGAACATAAGCTGCGCGTGGTGGCCCCCGACGTGGGTGGTGGATTTGGGTCCAAGATTTATCACTATGCCGAGGAAGCCTTTTGCACCTTTGCCGCCAAACAGTGTATGCGCCCGGTCAAATGGACGTCGTCACGGTCCGAGGCCTTTGTGTCCGACGCCCATGGCCGCGATCACGTGACTACAATCCGCCTGGCTCTGGATGAAAATGGCAAGTTTCTTGCCATTCATACCGACACGCTGGCCAATATGGGCGCCTATCTGTCGACCTTTTCCAGCAGTATTCCGACATGGCTGCACGGCACGCTGATGGCCGGTAACTATACGACGCCGATTGTCTCGGTGAACGTCAAAGCGGTGTTCACCAACACCGTGCCGGTCGATGCCTATCGCGGTGCCGGTCGGCCCGAGGCGACATTCCAGCTTGAACGCGTGGTCGACAAAGCCGCCCGTGAAATGGGGATTGATCCGGTCGAAATCCGTCGCCGGAACTTCATCACCGAATTCCCCTATGCCACCCCGGTCGCCGTGGAATATGACACCGGTGACTACCACGCGACGATGGATAAGCTGCTTGAGCTGTCAGATCACGCGGGTTTTGAGGTGCGGGCGGCCGAATCCAAGGCAAATGGCAAACTGCGTGGCTTCGGTATTTCACATTACATCGAAGCCTGCGGAATTGCGCCGTCAAACCTGGTGGGTCAGTTGGGCGCACGGGCCGGGCTTTATGAAAGCGCGACCGTCCGTGTGAATGCAACAGGTTCGATCAGTGTCATGACCGGATCGCACAGCCACGGGCAGGGGCATGAAACATCCTTTGCCCAGGTCGTGGCCGAGATGATCGGGATTGATGAAAAACAGATCGATATCGTTCATGGTGATACGGCAAATACACCGATGGGTATGGGCACCTATGGGTCCAGATCCTTGGCCGTTGGGGGATCTGCGATCGTGCGTGCGACCGAGAAGATCCTGAACAAGGCCAAAAAGATCGCCGCCCACCTGCTGGAAGCTTCGGAAGCGGATATCGAGCTGAAGGATGGTACATTCACCGTGGCGGGCACCGATAAATCAGTTGCCTGGGGGGATGTGACACTGGCGGCCTACGTGCCCCACAACTATCCGCTGGAAGAAATTGAACCGGGGCTGGAAGAAACCGCCTTCTATGACCCGGCGAATTTCACCTATCCCAGTGGTGGCTACGGGTGCGAGGTTGAAGTCGACCCCGAAACCGGCAAGGTCCAGATCCTGTCGTTCACGGCTGCGGATGATTTTGGCAACGTCGTCAATCCTATGATCGTCGAAGGTCAGGTCCAAGGCGGTCTGGCCCAGGGGATCGGGCAGGCTTTGCTGGAAAACTGCGCCTATGACGAAAACGGTCAGCTGCTGTCGGGGTCATACATGGATTACACCATGCCCCGCGCCGATGACGTGCCGATGTTCAAGGTGGACCATTCCTGCATGACGCCCTGCACGCATAATCCATTGGGCGTGAAGGGCTGTGGCGAGGCCGGTGCTATCGGTTCGCCGCCCGCGGTGGTCAACGCAGTCATCGACGCGCTGCAGCGGGGTGGGCATGATGTCAAACACATCGACATGCCGCTTAGCCCGGACCGCGTCTGGATGGCAATGAACAGCTAAGGCAACGGGCCCTGCCCCTTTGGGCGGGGTCTCCAATAGGGAGAGAAAGATGCACAATTTTGACTTTGTGAAACCAGGCACCGTTGCCGATGCCGCAGCTGCACTGCAAGGGGACGAAGCGCAGCCGCTTGGGGGCGGGCAAACGCTGATCCCGACGATGAAGCAGCGGCTGGCAGCGCCTGAAACGCTGGTCAGCCTGATCGGTATCGCGGAAATGCAGGGGGTCTGCAAAACCGATGCGGGCGAACTGTCGATCGGCGGGGCCACGACCCACGCCACGGTCGAGGCCGAGGCAGCAAGCTTGTTCCCCGGTCTGGCCGGTCTGGCGGGCCGCATCGGTGATCCGGCCGTGCGCAATCGCGGCACGATCGGCGGCAGTCTGGCCAATAACGACCCGGCGGCGTGCTATCCTGCGGCGGCCTTGGCCACTGGTGCCACAATCCGGACCGACAAACGCGAAATCGCGGCGGATGACTATTTTCAGGGGATGTTCACAACGGCCCTTGACGAAGGCGAGATCATCGTCGAGGTCCGCATGCCGATCCCGGAAAAATCGAACTATCAGAAGTTTCTGCAACCCGCATCCCGGTTTGCGTTGACGGGTGTCTTTGTGGCGAAATATGCCGATGGTGTCAGGGTCGCTGTCACCGGCGCATCGGAAGAAGGCGTGTTTCGCTGGACTGAGGCAGAACAAGCCCTTGGCAGCAACTTCGCCGCCGATGCGATTTCGGGGCTTAGCGTCAGCGCAGACGGCATGATCAACGATCTGCATGGTACCCCAGAATATCGCGCGCATCTGGTCAAAGTTCTGACAGGCCGCGCTGTAATGGCCGCTGCCTGAATAAGCGCAGGTTAAAAGAAAACGCCCGTTGCGAATTGCTGCGGGCGTTTTGTTTATTCAGAGGATTGCATACGGTGCGCATGTCTGACCCTGCTGAGATAGTTAAACTAAATTCAGATGTGGAAGATGTTGATTGCCTAAAATAGCGCGATAGACGAACGAATATAACAATCTAAGCCTTACGACCTGCTTTTACGCAATGACCTGATATCATCTGGTGAAGCCTGTTGGGCTTGTTTCTCAGCCGCCTCTGCCAGATCATGACTGTCTCTTTGATCTACAAAAACCAATGCGGCGGCGGCACAATGCAGGCAGAAAAGCCAGAGGGACGTCAGAATAAACAACCCGATAACAATCGCTTCTTCAGCGCCAAAGCTGATAAATCTGCTATCTCCTTCCGCCAATTGTTCCAGATTGAATAAGGCACTACGTAAGGCGTCGCCCTGCCCGATAAAATCTGCAGCGGCCTCTAAAGCATCCGACATGAAGAACGGTGATAACTGGTATATCGCGACCAGGATAAACAACGGCACAAAACCTGCGCCAAACTTCCATAGGAACGGATAAGAGCGCCCGTACATGCCCGCACCCGCAGACGAGGCCGCCATCGGCACCAGAATTGCGGCACGGATCGCTGATGCAATCGCAACAAAGATAAATGCCACAGTTGTGAAGGGCAAGGTTTCTTCAAGCCTAAGAAGCTCGGCCCCAGTCAGGGATGCCGCACCTTCAAGAAACCGAAGCACTTCAGTCGCATCCTGTGGTGACATCAATACGTAACCCCCAAGCACCAGCCCGGACAGAACAACAATTCCAAAGCCTTCTACAAATCCATAGCCGATCGCAGGCAAAGACAGATCTGTGTATTTGCCTGTGACTTCTTCACCTTTTGCCCTAAGCCCAAGGCGTATGGCGATCATGACGGGTATCACGTTGGCCGCCAGAAAAACGGCTAAGGACAGTAAAATTCCAAGCGCCGGGACAAGCCAGCTTAATATAGCCCCAAGTATGAATGCCACGATCATGTAGATTATATAAAGTATGACTATGATCGGCAGCAGCAGGATAAGCCGCCAAAGCACAGAAAATGAAAGCGTAAAGCTATTTATCAAAAACACGGGTCAAATCCGTTATTGTTTCTTTAGAAGTTTTACCGGGCTATAACTTTTTACTGCGGGTAAAAGTTGAAATGCTTCACCGGGATTGTAAACAGGCTTATTACAACTGACATCACTTTGTTAGCCGACTGTGTCTTGCCCAAGCTCAAAAAGATTTACGAAGTTGTGCTAGATCGTCATATGCCGCGCCCGTGCGCCCCGTTCAATGGCGGCGGCGTGCAGGCGGTCGATGCTAAGCTCATAACGGATTTCTTCCAGCATGCGCAGTTCAGGTGCCGCGATCATACCGTCGGCGGCCGCGACATCACAGGCCAGCGCGTAGGCTGTTTCGAAAAGCCGTTCTGGCAGGTTATTGCGGATCAGTCCGAAGAATGCGTCTAAGCCGTCCTCTTGCTCAAACAAATCAAAAACGGTGTTTGAGATCGTGTTTAACCGGTCTGAGTCATAGCCGGCGAAAATCGGTAAATGATTCACACTGTTGGTGATTTTTACCAATTCCGAGGTCCGCATATTTTCATCCGACGCTGAAACGGCAATCATCACAGCGGCAAGACAATCCTGAGGTGTCATCGAAGTAGCGTCGGTCACGGGAAATATCCTTTCATTGTCATTGCCCTGTTTATTGACGTCGCTCGCCCGCGGCAATAGGACAGGGGCGTTTATGCTGCGATGCAAAATCCTGTTGGAGAATTCGATGTCTGATCTGCGCGATAGTGCAATGCGTTCCAAAGCCTGGCCCTTTGAAGAGGCGCGCCGGGTCTTGAAACGTTACGAAAAAGCCGCGCCAGAAAAAGGCTATGTGCTATTCCAGACCGGATACGGCCCCAGTGGCCTGCCCCACATCGGTACTTTTGGAGAGGTCGCGCGCACGACCATGGTGCGTCGTGCGTTTGAGCTGATCAGCGATATTCCGACCCGGTTGATCTGTTTTTCCGACGATATGGACGGCCTGCGCAAGGTGCCCAGCAATGTTCCCAATCAGGAAGAGATGGCGCAGGATTTGAATCTGCCGTTGACAAAGGTACGTGATCCTTTTGGCACGCATGAAGGATTTGCCCAGCATAACAATGCGCGCCTTTGTGCCTTTCTGGACGAATACGGGTTTGAGTACGACTTCGCCTCGGCTACTGAATATTATACGTCTGGCCGTTTCGACGAAATGCTGCTGATCGCGCTGGAACGCTTTGATAAAATTCAGGACATCATGCTGCCGACACTGGGCGAAGAGCGTCGCGCAACCTATTCCTGCTTTCTGCCCGTTAGTCCGAAAACCGGTCATGTGCTGCAAGTGCCCACGCTGGAACGCAATGTGGCCAAAGGCACGATTGTTTACGAAGAACCCGACGGCGAACGCATCGAAATCCCTGTGACGGGTGGCCATGTGAAAATGCAGTGGAAAGCCGATTGGGCGATGCGCTGGGCCGCCTTGGGTGTGGATTACGAAATGTCGGGCAAGGATCTGATCGACAGCGTCACGCAATCTTCCAAAATCTGCCGTGTGCTGGGGCAACGGCCACCTGAAAGCCTGTCGTATGAGCTGTTTAATGATGAGCAGGGCCAGAAAATCTCAAAATCTAAGGGCAACGGCCTGTCGATGGAGGAATGGCTGACCTATGCCGCGCCCGAAAGCCTGCAATATTTCATGTATCAAAAGCCAAAGACGGCCAAACGGTTGTATTTCGACGTGATCCCCAAAGCGGTGGATGAATATCACCAGCAGTTGCGCGCCTATCCCGATCAGGATGCCGATAAGAAACTTGCCAATCCGGTCTTTCACATCCACGGCCATAATGTACCGACGTCTGATATGGTCATACCGTTTTCGATGCTGCTGAATCTGGCCAGTGCCTCAAGCGCCGAAGATAAGGGCACCATGTGGGGCTTTATTGGAAAATATGCGCCTGATGCGTCGCCCGAAACGCACCCCGGTCTGGATGCGGCGGCAGGATATGCTGTGCGCTATTTCAATGATTTTGTGAAACCGGCCAAAGTATTCCGCGCGCCAACCGATCAGGAACAGGCGGCCTTACAGGATTTGGCGAATGCCCTGAAAGATCAGGATATAGCACTGAAAGCCATCGCGCAGAAAAATGCAGCCATGGGCAATGACGACCCGCTGCCCGAAGCGGATTACAGCGACGAAGATTTTCTGCAGTCCATCGTCTTTGCCGTCGGCAAGAACCACGGGTTTGAGCCATTGCGTGACTGGTTCAAGGCTATTTATGAAGTTCTTCTGGGTGCTAGTCAGGGGCCGCGTTTTGGCGGTTTCATCGCGCTGTACGGTGTCGACGAAACTGTTGTTTTGATCGAAAAAGGGCTGGCGGGTGAACTTGGTTAAGGGCGTGGCCCCCTAATATTCCCGCGCCAGCAAAAGCGATGTTTCGCTGTTGGACACGCCTGGAATATCGCGCACGTTACGCAGGGTCTGGTCAAATTCACCCAGTGTCTGTGTCTGAATCTGAGCAACAAGATCCCAGGCGCCGCTTGTCGTATGCAGCGCTATAATTTGCGGTAACTGTCTAAGCTTTGACAAAACTGAACGCGCCATGCTGCCCTGTAACTCGATCATCATGACAGCGCGGATTGCATCATCGGGCGCATCTGTAAGCTCAACCGTGAACCGACGGATGACGTTATTTTCGATCAGCCGCGCCATTCGCATCTGAACAGTGGCCCTTGAAACGTTTAAACGTCCGGCAAGGGTCGTTACCGATGCGCGCGCATCTTCTTTCAAAAGACGAATAAGGGCCTGATCCAACTGATCCATCACATTATCATATTGTTGATCTATTTTAGCAGTATGTCAGAAAAATTCCGAAAATATAGCAAATTAAAACTCAAAAACAGCGAATTGGCATGGCAATACTCAAGTAAATGGGAAAGGCTGATTATGGCAGGCAAAACATGCAAAATCTTAGGGGCGCCCGTTCAGGCGGGAACTGATGTTGATGGGTGCCTAATGGGCCCCGATGCGTTCCGAACAGCCGGTCTGAAAGTGGCATTACAGGCCCTTGGCCATGATGTCAGTGACCTAGGCAACGTGACGCCAACAGCAGTCAATGCGGCTATGCATCATAATCCGAAGGTCCATGGCTTATCTGATATTGCGGCATGGATTGAGGCCTTGCAAAAGATCGCTTATCAGACGGCCCAGAACTGTGATGTGCCGATCTTTTTGGGTGGTGATCACAGTATCTCGGCCGGAACTGTGCCGGGCATCGCCCGCTATTCAAATGATCTGGATCGGCCGCAATTTGTATTCTGGATGGATGCGCACCCCGATCTGCATACGCTGGATACGACGGCCAGCGGCAATTTGCATGGGACACCCGTTGCCTATTTTTCGGGTGAGGATGGATTCGATGACTTTTATCCGCCTTTGCTTGCGACGGTTCCGCCCGAAAATATCTTTATGTTGGGGCTGCGGTCGGTCGACCCCGCAGAACATGACCGCATTCTGAATGGCTCGATTCAGGTTCATGATATGCGTGAGGTCGATGAGCAAGGCGTTCAGGCGCCGCTTGAGGCTTTCCTTAAGCGCGTCGCGGATGCAGGTGGCGCCTTGCACGTCAGTTTCGACGTGGATGTACTGGACCCAGGCATTGCACCGGGTGTGGGCACCGCTGTCCCCGGCGGTCTGACCTATCGCGAGGCACATCATATCATGGAAATTCTTTGCGACAGCGGCCTGGTCACGTCGATTGATCTGGTCGAACTGAATCCGTTTCTGGACGACCGCGGGAAAACAGCGACCCTGATGGTCGACCTTTGCGCCAGCCTGATGGGACGCAAGGTCTTTGACAGATCACGAGGTGACAGATGACCCAGCCCAAACTTCCCCCCGCGCCGTCGGACCTGGCGATGGTTCCATTCGTCAGCGTCGAAAACATGATGAAAATCGTCAACCATATTGGTCCGGCCCGCATGATGGCCGAGATCGCCGAGTATATCGAAAGCGATTTCAAACGATGGGAAGAGTTCGACAAAACCCCCCGCGTGGCTGCGCATTCAACCGAAGGCGTGATCGAGTTGATGCCAACATCCGACGGTGAAACCTATGGTTTCAAATACGTCAACGGTCACCCGGCAAATATGGCGCGCGGGTTTCAGACGGTGACGGCCTTTGGTGTGTTGGCCCGCGTTGATAACGGTTATCCGATCCTGTTGTCGGAAATGACCATTCTGACAGCCTTGCGTACGGCTGCAACATCAGCTGTGGCCGCGAAATATCTGGCACCCAAGGGGGCCAAAACGATGGCGATGATCGGTAACGGGGCACAGTGCGAATTTCAGGCGCTGGCCTTTCGCGAGGTTCTGGGGATTGAGGGCGTCCGTCTTTATGACCTTGACCCGGCGGCCACCGACAAAGCTGCGCACAATTTGCAGGGCAGTGGTCTGAATATCGTCAAATGCACTTCGCCCGAAGATGCTGTGACAAGCGCCGAAATCATCACGACATGCACCGCTGACAAACAATATGCGACGATCCTGACCGACAATATGGTCGGGGCCGGTCAGCACATCAACGCCATTGGTGGCGACTGCCCCGGCAAAACCGAGTTGCATCGTGATGTGCTTTTACGGTCGGATATATTTGTCGAATTTCCGCCGCAAACCCGGATCGAAGGCGAAATTCAGCAGCTTGATCCCGATCACCCGGTGACTGAGCTGTGGCGCGTCATCGCGGGCCAGCAGGACGGCCGGACATCAGATCGTCAGATCACCCTGTTTGACAGTGTGGGCTTCGCGACCGAGGATTTTTCAGCGCTGCGCTATGTCTATGATCAGCTGCAAAAGACCGGCCATTATATCGATCTGGATATGCTGGCCGATCCGGATGATCCGCGCGATCTGTTTGGCATGGTACGCCGCGCGAATCCAAAGCCTTGATTGCCCTCTACCGCGGCATCGGATTGGTGCCGTATTTGTAGGGCTTCCAATTTGTGATCTCGGGGTAGTACATTGCCCGCCACTGCTTGACCCGCGGGTTCATCCGCCTGCGCCACAGCGGCGGGACCATCGCCATCAGCGTCATCAGCGGATAGCCATAGGGCAATTGCGGTGCGTCAGCCTCGGTATAGGTTTGCAGCAGGGGATATCGGCGGTCAGGTTTATAGTGGTGATCGGAATGGCGTTGCAGATTGATCAAAAGCCAGTTCGACACTTTCTGCGACGCGTTCCAGCTATGCCGCGGCAGGACATGTTCGTATTTACCGTCGCCCTTATGCTTGCGCGTCAGCCCGTAATGTTCGACGTAATTCACCAGTTCCAACTGCCAGATTGCAGTAAAGGCCTGGATCAAAAACAGGCCAAGCCCGGCCCATCCGCCGATGATAATGGCCAACACAGCAAAACCGCCCTGCAGCGCCCAATACCGCCAGAACGGGTTGGACCGGTGATGCCAGGGCAGACCTTTGCGCGCCAGCATGTTCTTTTCAGCCGCGAATGCCGAAACAAAACACTGGCGCAGGACACGCGGGAAAAAGCGGTAAAAGCCTTCGTTATAGCGGGCCGTCACCGGGTCTTTGGGTGTGCCGACATAGCGATGATGCACCAGCAGATGTTCGGAACGGAAGTGCGAATAAAGCACCATCGCCAGCAACAGGTCTGCCAGCCAGCGTTCCAGCTTGCTTTTCTGATGCATCAGTTCGTGGCTGTAGTTGATCCCGACGGTTCCTGTGATCACGCCAACGCCGAAAAACAGCCCGATCAATTCCAACGCGGACAAGTGATCGGTCAACGAAACGTATAGCAGAATGCCGAAAACGGTGCTGAACTGAACCGGAAACCAGATCAGTGTGACCAGTCGATACCAGAACAACTGATCGTCGTTGATCTCAAGATCGGCGTTTTCTTCATTCAATCCGGCAAAAGCATCGATGATCGAAAACAGATACCAGGTCGTCAGCGGCAGCAGTAAAACCAGCCAGCCGCCATAGATCGCGCCGACCCAGGCCAATGGCACCAAGGCCAGTGACAGCCAGAATGGCAATGCAGATTGCAATCGGGCGGCTTGTGCGGCTGTAATCATCGTGATCCTCCCCAAGATGATGATCATAGGTATGTTAGGAAAAGATTACCATTTCATTCAAGTCTGTCACCAGTGGTCTGTCGTAAGGTCAAATGCCTTTCTCATCACTGTGGGAAGGTCCGAGCGCCGAAAATCTCGGGCTGATACAAAGAAAAACCCTGGCGGATCGGGCATAGGGGGCAGCGTTGCGGTCTTAACCTGAAGGCGCAGATGAAAATGGGTAAAGGTATGGCGTGCCTCGGCCTGCAGGTCGCTCCAGTCGGCGGTCAGCGGCGGATTTTCCTGCGGATCATCGCCCCAATCTGATCCGGGCCATCCAAGCATGCCGCCCAAAAGACCTTTTTCCGGCCGCCGTTCCAGCAAAAACGCACCATCCTGCCGCCGTGCGATGTAAACGATACCAAAGCGGGTCGGTTTTTGCGCTTTGGGCTTTTTTCGGGGCAGGTCTGCCTGTACGCCTTCGCGCCGCGCAACACATGGATCACGCCATGGGCAAATACCGCAAGCCGGTGACTTGGGCGTACAGATCGTCGCGCCCAGGTCCATCACTGCTTGCGCGTAATCACCCGGCCGCATGGGCGGGGTCAGTTGTGCGGCTTTTCTGGTCAGTTCAGGCTTAGCGTCCGGTAGGGGTGTCTGAATGTTGTAGACGCGGGCCATCACACGTTCGACATTGCCATCGACCACCGTTTCAGGCCGGTCAAAGGCAATCGAGGCGATGGCTGCAGCTGTATAAGGCCCGATGCCGGGCAGCTTTAGAAGCTGATCATACGTGTCCGGAAAGATACCATTGTGATCGTCCCGCACAGCACGCGCGCATTTTAGCAGGTTCCGTGCACGGGCATAGTACCCCAGCCCCGCCCATTCCGCCATAACATCTGCATCATCTACTGCCGCAAGCGCCTGAACTGTCGGCCAACGTACCGTAAATCGGTTGAAATAGTCGCGAACAGCAGCGACGGTGGTCTGTTGCAGCATGACCTCGGACAGCCAGACGCGATAGGGGTCAGGGATCACGCCCGCCTTGCGATCATGGGGGCCAATCCGCCACGGCATATCGCGTGCATGTCTGTCGTACCATTCTAGCAATACGTCGCTGAACTGATCGTCACGCAATGTTTACGCCCCGTTTGGTCGTTTAAGACTGGTTTGCCGTCCAAGTCTGTCTAAGATAGAGCGTGACTGATGAAAAACAGGAATATTGGTGATCGGCCAGCGCACATATAAATCGGGGTTCAAATCGGCGTCCAGTTTTCTGACGCAACAGATCCGTTCGGCCACGGAAAAGCGCGGGTTCGCTGTGACGCGACTGTTGACCCACTGGTCCGACATCGTGGGTGATGCGGTTGCCAATGTCGCGACGCCCGTCAAGATCAGATACGGTCGCGAAGGGTTCGGTGCCACGCTGACCTTGCTGACCACTGGTGCACAGGCCCCGATGTTGCAGGCGCAATTGCCGCAGATCAGGGATCGGGTGAATGCCTGTTACGGATACAACGCGATTTCGCAGATCCGCCTGACTCAGACGGCGCCGACCGGTTTTGCCGAAGGTCAGGCTCAGTTCAAACCAAAGCCAAAGGCGCGCCCGATGCCGTCTGTCCAGGTGGAACAATCGGCAAAACAAGTCGCTATGGTCGTAGAAAATGATGACCTGCGCGCGGCCCTTGAAAAACTGGGCACAAACATTCTATCCAAGTACGGAAATAAGGATTGAGGCACAAAATGAAACGTATCGCTGCCATAGCTGCTGTTGCGGCGCTTGCTGCTGGTGGGACTTATTTGTTCATGCAACCCGGCCAAACGCCAAGCCCCATTGGCGCGGCGCAGGCTCAAACCACGACCGAGGTTCCCTCGGATATCGTTGAAATGGCCATAGGGTCTGAAAACGCGCCGGTGACTGTTGTCGAATATGCCTCGTTCACGTGTCCGCACTGCGCGACCTTCCATGAAGGCACTTTTGAGCAGATCAAGGAAAACTATATCGACACAGGCAAGGTTCGTTTCGTCTATCGCGAAGTGTATTTTGACCGCTTTGGTTTATGGGCGTCAATGGTGGCGCGCTGTGGTGGCGAAATGCGCTTCTTTGGCATCGCCGATATGATCTATGACCAACAGCGTGAATGGCTGGCCTCGGGCGATCCTGTGCAGATTGCTGACAACTTGCGCACCATCGGGCGGGCGGCTGGCATGTCAGGCGAACAGGTCAACGCCTGTATGGAAGATCGCGGCAAGGCCGAGGCACTGATCAACTGGTATGAGGCCAACGCAAGCGCCGACCGCATTGAATCGACCCCGTCGTTTGTGATCAATGGCGAAAGATACTCGAATATGAGCTATCGTGAGTTCGCCCGTGTTCTGGACGAAAAACTTTCCAACTGATGACGCCACTGGCTGGCCTGAAGGTTGTTGAGCTTGCACGGATTCTGGCCGGTCCCTGGGCCGGTCAGACCTTGGCCGACCTGGGTGCCGAGGTTATCAAAATCGAAAGTCCAGCCGGTGATGATACCCGGCAATGGGGACCGCCCTTTGTCGATCACGATGGCGCCCGGTCTGCAGCCTATTTCCATTGCTGCAACCGTGGGAAAACAAGTGTCGTTCTGGACTTCAACCGGGAAACCGACCGCGATGAAGTGCTTTGCCTGATTTCTGATGCCGATGTCCTGATCGAAAATTTCAAGGTCGGCGGTTTGGCTAAATATGGGCTGGATTACGACAGCGTCGCGGTGCTGAATCCACAGTTGATTTACTGTTCTATCACCGGTTTTGGGCAAACAGGACCTTATGCGCATCGCGCGGGGTACGACTATATTATCCAGGGCATGTCGGGCCTGATGTCGATCACCGGTGAACCCGACGGCCCGCCGCAAAAGGTGGGTGTTGCGATCACGGATATCCTGACAGGCGTTTATGCAACCACCGCCATTTTGGCGGCTTTACAACAGCGCCATGTGACTGGTCGCGGGCAGCACATTGATATGGCATTGCTGGATGTTGCAGTCGCCGTGCAGGCCAATCAGGCGATGAATTACCTGGTTACGGGCACGTCGCCCATGCGTTTGGGCACCGCGCATCCGAACCTGGCCCCCTATCAGGTTTTTGCCTGCAACGACGGTCATATCATTATTGCAGTGGGCAATGACGCGCAGTTTGTTCGGCTGTGTCAGGTGCTGAATTGCCCCGAACTGGGTACTGACATCAAATACCGCACCAATCCTGACCGGGTTTCGCATCGGGAAAAACTGGCCAACGATCTAGGGGCTTACATCGCCAATTGGACGAAAGATACGCTATTGAAGGCTTGTGAAGATGCCGGGGTGCCCGCAGGGCCCATCAATACGATAGCCGAGGTCTTTGACGATCCACAGGTCAAACACCGAATGATGCAGCAGGATTACGCGGGCGTGCCGGGGGTCAGATCACCATTTCAGTTTTCCGATGCGAACCTGGGCCAAAGGCGGGCCTCTCCGCCCCTGAAAAAGAAATAGCCACCACCCATGGGGCGATGGCTGTTCAATTATTCAGCCTGCTGCGCTTCGATTGAAATCCGAACCTCAACTTCATCCGATACAGCCGGTGCAAATGCACCTACCCCAAAGTCAGACCGCAGCAGTGTCGTTGTGGCGTCAAAGCCAACGGTTGGTGTGCCTTCCTTGGGGCCAAACGGAAACGGCTGAGACTGCGTCAGTGTAGTTTCCAGCACGACAGACTGCGTGATATCGTTCATTGTCAGATCACCGGTAATGTTGGCCGTGTTGTCGCCGGTCACTTCGATACTGGTTGAGCTGAAGGTAATCATGTCATCTTCTGTCGCGCCAAAGAAGTCATCTGACATAAAATGCTCTTCCCGCGCTTCCCAGCCTGTAAACATGCTCATGACAGGCATCGACACGGTCACGCTTGAATTTGCGGGATCTTCCTGATCAAACATGATTTCGCCTTCAAAGCCTGAAAACATGCCAAAAGTCGTGGAATAGCCAAGATGGTTATAGCTGAACAGAACCTGACTGTGGCTTGCATCCAGCGCATATCTTTCTGGTGCGGCAAATACAGGGGTCGCCAAGACGGCAATGGCAGTAGCAAAAGCAAGGGGTTTCATCGGACACTCCGGTTAAATTGCATCTGTCGTTAACAATTCGCGCTATTTTGTCGCAAAGCAAGTCGACAGAACTCAACACTATGTGTTCATCTACGAACACGACGGTGCCTAAAATGTCTTTTGCAGCCGCGGCTTGACCATGGGGCCGAAATTCATAGAGTGCGATCAACATAAAAAGGGGCATTTCATGACACAACGTTTGCATCTGGTTTTCGGGGGTGAATTGGTTGACCCCACCAAGAATGCGTTCAAGAACGTCGAAGATATTCATATTGTGGGAATTTTCCCCGATTATGCAAAGGCCTTTGATGCCTGGAAAGCCGAAGCCCAACGCACCGTCGATAATGCACATATGCGATATTACATCGCCCATCTGCACAGATTGCGGGACGAAGAGACCGAGGCCTCTCCGACCGAGGAACTTGGGTCTTAAGTTGTGACGGATGGCGCATCCTGCGGATCATCTGGACAAAAGTGAAAACCTGACCTCGGGCGCAGCTTTGTCGACCAAGGCCGAGGGGCCACTGATCTGGCTGCAGGCGTCCGAAGCACCCGATGCGCTGGCAATGTGTGAACTTGCGGCGCGGCTGCGATTGGAACGCGATGATGCACGTTTTCTGCTGACCGTCCCGCAGACGCTTGTGCTGCCATCGGATGATCGATTTCAGATTGTCACGGTGCAACCACTGCCGCCGGAAACCCCGCAAGCTGTCGAAATATTTTTGAAGATATGGAAGCCCGATCTGTTGATCTGGTGCAATGGCGAACTGCGCCATGTGCTGCTGGAAAAATTCGCGCAGCAATCTGTGCCGATGTTTCTGATCAATCTGACAACGGGCGCAGCCGACAGTTCAAATCTGAAGTGGATGCTGGGATTCCAGCACGATACTTTGCAGCATTTTCAACAGATTTTTGCTGCTGACCGCGAGGCGGAAGCGATGGCGAAACGTTTGGGTGCCAGATCTGATCGCGTCACGATCACCCCCATGATCCAGGAAGGGACGCCCGCACTGGTCTGTGATGATGAAGAACGTATTCATCTGTCTGCCAAACTCAGCAATCGCCCGGTCTGGTTGGCCGCATATGCGTCGGAAAAAGAAATTGAGCTGATCACCCAGGCACACCGGCGGGCGTGCCGTACAGCACACCGCCTGTTATTGATCCTTGTGCCTGACGATCTGTCGGCTGGTTCAGACATTGCCAGCATGCTGCAGGGTCAGGGCTGGTCTGTCGCAACACGGTCCAATGGCGAAGAACCGTGGGAGGCAACGCAGATCTATCTGGCTGATACCAAAGACGAGATGGGATTGTGGTATCGCCTCGCGCCCATCACATTTATCGGTTGTTCTTTGGCCCATGGTCCTGGACACAACCCCCTTGAACCCGCAGCACTTGGTTCGGCCGTCATTCACGGCCCGAATATCGCGCGTTATCGGCACAGCTATCAGCGTCTGGCGCAGGCCGAGGCCGCCAGAACGGTTCGATCCGCAGATCAACTGGCAGGCGCCGTCGAATACCTGATATCACCCAACAACGCTGCGAAAATGGCCCATGGTGCATGGGATGTTATATCAGATGCAGCAGAAGCGACCGATCATCTGATTGAAATCAGTCTGTTAGCCCTTGATGATCAAGGCGTTTGATCGATGAAAGCACCACTTTTCTGGTTTTCAGCGCCGCATAAACCGGCCTGGCAAGCGCGCCTTTTGGCGCCGCTTGGCTGGCTTTACGCGCAAGCGACCGCAAGACGTCTGAAGAAACGCGGTACTGCAGCGGCCTGCCCCGTAATCTGCATCGGCAATATCAACGCGGGGGGTACGGGCAAAACACCGATGGTGATTGCCGTGGTTGAACGTCTTAAGGCGCGGGGGCTGAAGTGTATCTGTGTCTCGCGCGGCTACGGTGGCCAGATGAAAGGCCCGATCCAGGTCGCAGCCGATCATCAGGCATGTGATGTGGGCGACGAACCGCTTTTGATTGCAGCTTTCACAGAAACGATTGTGGCGCAGGATCGGGCGGCCGGTGTTCGGATGGCTGAAGACATGGGCGCGGATGTCATCATCATGGATGACGGGTTTCAGAACCCAAGTGTCGTCAAGGATATCTCGGTCGTTGTCGTCGACGCGTGGAAAGGCTTTGGCAACGCGCGTGTCATTCCGGCGGGCCCTTTGCGCGAACCGGTTGAAGCGGGCTTGAAACGGGCGGATATGGTGCTGTCTATTGGGCCGGATCGCGCGCAGGATCGATTTGCCAAGCTCTGGTCTGATCGCATTGCCATTCCGCATATCCGCGGGCGCCTAGAGCCGTTGCCGACCGGCATGCCCTGGGCCGGACTGCCATGTCTGGCCTTCGCGGGCATCGGACACCCGGAAAAGTTCTTTGAGACCTTGCGCAACATGGGGGCCAATGTGCTGCGGGGCGAGGCTTTGAAAGATCACCAACCACTGACCGAAGTCCTGATGAAGCGGCTTGAGATCGAAGCGCAGATGCTGAATGCCCAGTTGGTCACAACGGAAAAAGACGCCGTTCGTTTGCCGGATAGCTTCCGCCGTAAGGTTCTGACTGTGCCCGTTCGTCTGCAGATCGATGACTGGTCGGTCTTTGATGCTGCTTTTGAGGAAGCGGAGCAGCAGAAGTCTAAGTCAACAAAGCCTTCGTGATCTGATCATGCAGACGCGGTCCTGCAGCCACAACGCCAGCAACTTGAGGTTTTCGATTGTTGAACACCAATTCTTGCCCATCGGGCGACGTCACAACACCGCCCGCTTCCTGAACGATCAACATACCTGCGGCAATGTCCCATTCCCACGTCGGACGCAGGGTCATCATGGCGTCAAAACGACCCTCGCCCACCAGACTTAGGCGATAGGCCAAGGATGCCCTGAAATGCCGTTTCAACGGTGGCGCGCCACCTTTCCAGTTTTCGGCAAACAGATTGGGCTTGGCCGCCAACACGGTGGCATCCTGCATGGTATCCCTACCGGTCACAAAAAGGGGTGCGTCGTTGTGAAAAGCACCCTGACCTGTTTCGGCGTGATACATCTTATCCCGCGCTGGCAGGTAAACAACTGCGGCGGTCGGCACGCCATTTTCGACGATCGCCAGTGAATGCGCCCAGGTTGCATTGCCCTCCATAAAGGACCGCGTTCCATCAATAGGATCGATCACGAATGTTCGTTCAGCGGTTGATCTGGCCGGATCGTCCTCGGATTCCTCACTAAGCCAGCCATAGTCAGGGCGGGCGCCCATCAGCCTATCGCGCAGCATGGCATTGACGGCCAGATCAGCCTCGGTCACCGGTCCTGCGCCATCGGGTTTGTCCCAGACCTGAGGTTCGCTGCGAAAGAACCGTTTTGCGATTTCACCTGCGTCTTTTGCTGCGTCCATCAGCAGCGTCAGGTCATTCCCCGGCAATGGTCAGACCTTCAACTAAAAGCGATGGGACAACGCGCGACAGATAGGGCCGCGCATCATTGGCCGGAATGATCGTTTTCAGCATTGCCCGCAGGTTTCCGGCGATGGTGCATTCATTCACCGGGTACTGCACTTCGCCGTTTTCCACCCAGAACCCGGATGCACCGCGCGAATAGTCCCCTGTGGTCGGATTGATCGAACTGCCGATCATAGATGTGACCAACAGGCCCGTTCCCATATCCTGGATAAGTTCCTGTTGCGTTTTATCGCCTTGGGTCAGTTCTATATTGCTGACACTGGGCGACGGCGGCGCGGATGTGCCGCGGACTGCATTTGCGGTACTGTCCAGCCCCAGCTTGCGGGCTGTGGCAAGATCCAACGTCCATTCGCACAATATACCATTTTCGACAATCGCACGACGGCGGGTTGGCAGCCCTTCAGCATCAAAGGGCCGTGATCCAGCAATCCGGCGTCGATGCGGGTCTTCGATCACCGAAAGTGCCCCAGGCAAAACCTGTTCGCCCATGCCGTCGCGCAACCACGAAGACCCACGCGCAATCATGGTGCCATTGATCGCTGTAATCAGGTGTCCAATCAACGAGGACGAAACGCGTTCATCGAACAGAACCGGAAAACTGCCCGTTTTCGGTTTTTTCGCGCCCTGCCGGGCGATGGTACGGTCGGCTGCGGATTGGCCGATGTCTTGCGGGCTGCGCAGGTCGGCCTGAAATATGCGACTGTCGCCATCATAGTCCCGTTCCATCCCGGTACCTTCGCCCGCAATCGCGACGCAGTACAGACTACGATCTGTGCGGGCATATCCGCCCGAGAACCCATTGCTGGCGGCCAGATGGATGTGCCGTTTTGTATAGGCGGCTGAGCTTGACTGAACCTGGCTGATCCCCTTGACTGCCATCGCTGTTGCTTCAGCCTGACGGGCATCTGCCTCTAGATCGGTTGGCTGAGGTTCAGCAGCAGGATCGGTTAGTTCAAGCGCATCGATATCGGCATTCTGTGCCAACTGATCAGCTGTAGCCAAACCGGCAAAGGGGTCTTCTGGCGCCTCATTGGCCATGGCGACCGCACGTTCCGCCATTTTTTCGACGGTCTGCGGACTGATATCCGAGGTCGACACACAGGCCTGTCGTTTACCGATCAGCACGCGCAAGCCAAGATCGACCCCTTCGGATCGTTCGGCCTGTTCAATCACACCGCCACGCACATCGATTGAAATCGAAGTGCCATCGACAGCGATTACATCGGCGGCATCAGCGCCGGCTTTCAGCGCCGCCGCAACGGCTGACTGCGTCAGTTCATCAAGCTTATGCATGGAAGTCCTACTCCTTGCCCGGGACAATAGGTTGTGTCACGGGCAAGTAAAGCGGGGCAACCGCCAAGGGCTGCCCCAATTGATCAGCGCAGGCGCTGGCCGTTTGCCAGAACGTGACCTTCGTCGTTGACTTCAACAGTCGATGTCAGGGTGTCTTCACCTTCGCCCGGAACGGCAAACATACCCATCATCATGCGTGCGCCCATCGCCTGATCTTCGGGCAAAAGACCCATTGAAACAAGCGTGTCCAGCAAGCCATTGGCACCTTCGAGATTGAAGTTGATCGACCCTAGGGGGCGGGGCATGCCGTCGAATGTTTCCAGATCGGTGTTGTCAAAGGTAAAGGCACCATCGCCGGTCAGCCGTGCGCCGACAGCCTGAACCAGAAGGTTGTTCAGGTTCACCTCATACAGCTCAACCGGCGTTTCGGCCATCATCATCTCTTGCGACTGCTCGGGGTCCATGATGTCGAACAGCCAGCTCATCGTGCCTGTCAGATCAAACGCAACGGTCGCCGGATCGCGTGGCAGTGCTTCGCCCGGGTCGAACATATTCCACAAAAGATCGCTCATGGAAAATTCGCTGAAAGACAGACCCAGTTCGAAATCCGCGGGCTCTTCCGTCTGGGCGACCGGCATTTCGAAGGCATACCCATAGCTTGCCATGTCCAGTTCGACCGGTATGGGCAGTTCGCTGGACTGGACGTTTACGGCCAGATCCTGGGCTTCGCCTTCGTAGCGCATGGTGTTGCCGCCCATTTCAAGGCTCATTTGCCCGCCGCCCGACGTCATGCTGCCGGATGCGGTATCGCTGCCTTCCTCAAAGCTGAAAGTGTAGTTTGCGTCATCAAACCGGTAGCCGCCATTAATGGTGACATTATCAGCGAACAGTGAATTCGGATCGGCCATATCCAAGTCGTCGGGCATGTTGCTTAGGCCATCCATCACCAGATTGTTGATCGTGCCATCGACAATGAACCGGCCCGAACCCTGTGGATCCTGGATATCGACGTCAATCACCGCGGTTTCAGCGGTCACGTCCTGTTCAACGCGCCGCGTTCCGCCAGGCGTAACCAGATACGTCCCGGATATATCGTTCAGCGTGAAATCAGCGATCAGTTCAAACACATCCTCACCATCGCGAATTTCGTCAATAGAGAATGTCATGCTGTCGGCGGACAGATCATAGTTCATTTCTTCGGGCGATCCGCTGACCGTCATCAAAAATGCCTGCTGGCCAACGCTCATCCGCATTTCGTCGAACTCGGAAAAGGGCGAATTATCGGTGAATGTGATGATGTAGTCGGTGTCCATTGTCACCGAAACAGTGCCGTCGCCCATTTCGCGCAGGGACATATCGGGAAATCTGATCAGCATTTCGGTCTGATCGTCTGTTGTCGTCGCACTGACGCCTGTCACCCGCAGGGTATCACCGGTGCGGTCTGCTGATCCCGTGTCGATCGTGTCACCGTATTGAACCAGTGATTTTTGCCAGTCTTCCCAAACCTGATCGGCAGTAATATCGGCTGAAATAGCTGTTGTGCTCAATAAAATTGCTGCAGCGCTTAAAGCACTTTTTGATATATGGGTCATTTGAATCCTCTCACCCAGAGTAAACACTGGCGCTATTTTCTGCTGACCGACGGGGAAGTGCAAGGGCCGAAGCATCTGGACGCCGGAAATTGCGCGACATAGAAATATGGACAGAGGGGGCGATCATCATGGATTTAACTGGAAAAACGGTACTGATCACGGGTGCCAGTCGTGGGATTGGGGCTGAAACGGCGAAAACTTTTGCAAAAGCGGGGGCGAATGTTGCCCTGCTGGCGCGCAGCAGCGACGAAATCGCGCAGCTGGCAGGTGATATCGGCAGTCAGGCGCTGGCGATCCCATGTGATGTGAGTCGATTTTGGGAGGTCGAGGCCGCGATCAACGCAGCACACAAGGAATTCGGCAGCCTCGATATTGTGATCAACAACGCCGGTGTGATCGAACCCATCGCGCATATGGCCGACGCTGATCCCGATGCCTGGGGGCAAATTATCGATATCAATCTGAAGGGCGTCTTTTACGGAATGCGTGCCGCGTTGCCGGTTATGCTGTCCGCAGGTGCGGGGACGATCCTGACCATTTCATCCGGCGCAGCCCATGGCCCGGTTGAGGCCTGGAGCCACTATTGCGCATCAAAGGCCGGTGTCGCCATGTTAACCCGCTGTGTTGACAATGAATACGGCGATAAAGGCATCCGGGCTATGGGTCTGTCCCCCGGAACGGTCGCCACGCAGATGCAGCGTGAAATTAAGGACAGTGGCATCAACCCGGTCAGTCAGTTGGATTGGGACGTGCACATCCCCGCCGATTGGCCTGCCAGGGCACTGCTGTGGATGTGTTCGCAAGATGCGGATGAGTTTATCGGCGATGAAATCTCATTGCGTGACGAAGATATCCGCCGGCGGGTCGGGCTGATATGATTGATCTTCACGATCATGACGGGCTTTGGATCATCACGCTGAACCGACCGGACAAGGCCAATTCGCTGACCAAGGCGATGATGGAAGAACTGACCGATATCGCAGATCGCGCGCAGGCGGCCCGCGCTGTGATCATGACCGGCAGTGGCAAGGTTTTCAGCGCAGGCGCCGATCTGAATGAGGCGCGTGCGGGTCTTGCCACCGATGACGTTTGGGAACGACTGTCCGGCCGTATCGCCGCTTTGCCCTGCCTGACGATTGCGGCTTTGAACGGTACGCTTGCTGGGGGTGCCTTTGGTATGGCCCTGGCCTGTGATCTGCGGATTGCCGTGCCTCAGGCCAAGTTTTTCTATCCAGTGATGAAGCTGGGTTTTCTGCCCCAACCGTCCGATCCGAAACGTATGGCAGCCCTGATTGGTGCGGCGCGGACCAAGTATATTCTGATGGGCGGTCAAAAGATCACGGCTGAACAGGCCTATCACTTTGGGCTGATCGAACAGATCGTTCAACCTGACGATCTTATGGAAACGGCGAAGACGCTGTGCATCGATGCGCTGGCCGCATCGCCTGACATCCATCACGGGATCAAGGCGCTGTGCCGCTAACGTTTGCGCCGCGTACCGGGGGTTTTCGAATGAAAATCAGGGGGCCGTTTGCTGACCCATTTGATGAATTTCTCAAGCCGCGGGTGGCTGCGCAGCGCCTCGATCGTATTATAGCTGCGGGCCAATTCAGCCTCGGTCACCGTCGCGTGGATTTCGTTATGACAAATCTGATGCAACAAAACGACCGGCCCGCCCTTACCACCTTTCAGCTTTGGGATCAGATGATGCAGGCTTTGCTTGGCGTGCTGTGGGATCGGGCGGTCACACAAGGGGCAGATCGGCGCGTCTTCCATAGTGTCAGGTCTAGCGCATCAGGTGGATTTGCCAAGTGACCGACGCATTGGTGATCGGCGCTGGCCCTGCCGGTCTGATGGCGGCCGAACAGTTGGCCGAAGCGGGCCACCGGGTGTTGGTGGCCGAGGCAAAGCCGTCTGTCGGGCGAAAATTCCTGATGGCCGGGAAATCCGGGCTGAACTTGACGAAAGACGAACCGTTATCGCAACTTCTGACGGCATACGGGGAATACGAAGCACCGCTGGACCGTATCATCACAGATTTTGACGCAGCCGCAGTGCAGGACTGGGCCGACGGCTTGGGTCAAGACATCTTCACCGGGTCATCCCGTCGGGTCTTTCCGAAGGTTATGAAGGCCTCGCCCCTGCTGCGCGCGTGGCTGGCGCGGCTGGATGATCACGGTGTTCAGATCAGGACGCGCTGGCGGTGGACCGGGTGGGATGGCGATGCCCATATGTTCGACACCCCCGACGGACCTCAGACCGTACGGCCCGCCACCACGATCTTTGCAATGGGTGGGGCCAGTTGGGCGCGGCTGGGGTCAGATGGCGCCTGGGCGCCGGTTTTTCGGGAAAACCATATAAAACTGACCCCGTTTCAGCCGATCAATATGGGCCTGACTGTCGATTGGAGCCACCACATGGCGCCCCACTTCGGCCAACCGATAAAACCGCTGATCCTTAAAGCCGGAAACCAGCAATTGCGCGCAGAATGCACCATATCGCGTACGGGGCTAGAGGGTGGCGGTATCTATGCCGTATCGAAGCCGGTGCGCGACGGCGCCCCGCTTTATTTCGATCTGGCCCCGGACCTAAGCGAAGAGGATATCCAAAAGCGGCTGCAAACTTCGCCCAAAACCAGCCTGACAAACCGATTGCGCAAGGCGCTTAGGCTTTCGCCCGCGAAAACGGCCTTGCTGATGGAATTCGGCCGCCCCTTACCCGCTGATCCGGCGTCGCTGATCAAGAACCTACCCATCAAACACGCGGGGCCCCGACCGATGGACGAGGCGATATCGACCTCGGGCGGGGTCAGTTGGGATGCATTGGACGAAAATCTGATGTTAAAGGTGCGGCCCGGCACATTCTGCGCAGGCGAAATGATCGATTGGGATGCACCAACGGGCGGCTATCTGATCACGGCCTGCCTGGCCACCGGACGACGCGCGGGTCAAAGCGCTGCACGGTGGCTTCAAAACGCTTCCCGGTCATAGAAAAAACACTGATACTGCGTTTCGGCATCCTGCACGACCTGTTCGGCAAAGATCGCGGCATCCTGTTCTGCCGTTTCCAGATCCAGATCACCGTTTTCAACCGCTTGTGCCGCATATTCCGTCGCAAAGGTTGTCAGGCTGGTGTCAACAAATTCATGCGCTGAGGCTGCGCGCTGTTCGGTTTCTTCGCTATCTGCGCCCACCTCACATTTATATCGCATTACAGCCGTGCCATCGGCCGTCTCAAATTCAAAGCTTTGCCGTTCTGGAAATGCTGTTGCAATGGGATCGGGGGCTTCGCATGCAGCCAAAACGAAAATCAGTCCAACCGATCCCAGGAATACGCGCATCAAACCCTCCTAAACACACAATCCATGGTGGCAGAGCGTGTCCGAAAAGCAAGGGGTTGTGTTTGTTTTAACACCGGGTGTCACTGGACTGCCGCGCTATCGTCGGCCCAGCATCGACAAACGGATCAGGGCCCTTTCCATCAAAGCCATTTGCGGTGCCTGCGCGGTGGAGCGCAGCTGCAGATCGGTGTCGGTCAGAATACCAAGTGCCTGTTCCAGTTTGAACATGCCCCAGGACTGTGCCTGTCGCAGCATCCGATCCCGTCGCGGCCCAAAAACGGGGGGTCGTGCCTTGGCAATACCGGACCCTGGCCCGCCTGGATCTGAGGTGGCGGCGTGTAACGTCCGAAAATGCCGTGTTGCCGCGATACACAACCCGACGGGCTGCGCCCCTTGCGCCTCAAGCCTCAGCAAAAGCGGCCCGATCTCAGATGTGCGTGCTTCGGCGACAATATGCAGGATGTCATCCATATCCGCCTCGGTCGAGGCGGGCGCACAGGTTGTGATATCGTCCGAATTGACCGGGGACGTGTCGTTCAGTTTATAAAGCGCCAGCTTTTCGATGGTCTGACGAAAATCGCCGGGATCAAGCACGCGGGACAGGTCCGTCAGGTCCGCCATGGCCTGACTATCGATATTGTCCAGACCCGCCTTGGCCAATATACCTTCGATTTCAGCCCGCGATGGCGGGTCGTCGTAAATGCCCACTGCATAGGCATTTGTATGACCTTCAAACAGTTTGCGTAAGCTGGATCGTGCAGGCAGTTGCCCGGCTGTAACAATGACCTGCGCATCGCCTGCCTGCCAATCTTCCAACGCCGCTGCGATTGTCTTGCTTAGCCCATCGCCCGCCTCTTCCACAAAGGCCACACGCGGGCCGGGGAAAAAACCCTGTGCCTTGATGGCATCCGACAGCATCGCAGGGTCCTTGCGCAGATCGGCGGCCGCGATGCGGGTCAGGCGCATTTCTTCTTCGCCCTGGGGGCCGATCAGGGCTGCGATGATCTCTTGCCGCTTCAAAGCGACCCGCATGGCATCAGCGCCGTAGATCAATAGCCCGGTCTTATTCGGATCGGGCTTGCCAAAATAGGAAGTTGCATCGCGGGCCGAAAGCTTCATCGTCAGAAATCGTTGGACGCAGCGATCAACTGGCTGACGACCTGATCGGCCATCGCCGTCATCAGTCGTTCATAGGCGTCGCGTTCGGCTGCCTGGGTTGCCACGGTCGTGCCCGTGGTGGAATAACTGGTAAAATTCATCACATCGCCATCTGTCAGCAGTGCACCAGTTGCGACATCGCTTAGGGCATATTGAATGCGGCCCGAAATGTTGAACCGTGTCGTCGATTGATCGGATGTCACCGCTACACCGGTTTCGTCGGTTTCGATCGTATAGCTTAGCATGTAGGCCGCAGATTGCGGGCGACCCAGGCGGTCTTCCAACTGACTGACAAAATCAAAGGCTGCTCGTGTTGTGGGTTCTTCAAAACTGATACGGCCGCGCAGCTTGGTCGCTTCGCCCGCGGGTCCATATACCGGCGCGAAGCCGCAGCCGGACAAAGCCGCTAAGCCACCTAAAACGAAAAGCCGTCTAGAGAACAACATTTACGATCCGCCCCGGCACAACGATCAGTTTCTTGGGTTTGCCCCCGTCCAGTGCGCGCATAACTGCAGCATCGGCCAGGGCCAGTTTTTCGACCTCATCTTTCGGCAAATCCTTGGCCACAGTAATTTCTGACCGCCGTTTGCCGTTGATCTGGATGGGCAGCGTCACGGTGTCTTCGACCAGCATGGCTTCATCAAACTGGGGCCAGGGTGCATTGGCGATCAGCCCTTCGCCGCCCAGCATCGACCAGATTTCTTCGGATAAATGCGGTGTCATGGGCGACATCAGTTGCGCCAGAACCTTGGCTGCCTGCCGTTTGGTGTCGGCACCCGCCTTCGATTTCTGCAGGGTGTTGGTAAAGGCGTAAAGCTTGGCGATGGCGGCGTTGAAGCCGAAGGATTCGACCCCCTGCGTCACATCGAAAATCGCCTTGTGCATCGCGCGCAGCAACTCGTCATCACCGGTGCCATCACCCGTTGCCTTGGCAATATCTTCAGCAATGCGCCACACGCGCGACAAGTGCTTGTACGTCGCCTCGGCCCCCGAGGCCGTCCATTCCACATCCCGCTCGGGCGGGCTGTCTGACAGCACAAACCACCGCGCCGTATCTGCGCCGTAGGTGGCGATGATATCTTCGGGATCGACCACGTTCTTCTTGGACTTCGACATCTTGATGATCGGGCCGATTTCAACCGGTGTTCCGTCGGCCAACTGGGGGCCGCTGTCCCCATGCACGATCTCATGCGGAAAGTGCCAGACCCGCACATCGTTGCGTTCGCGGTGCGGCGTTGAATAGGTTTCATGCGTCACCATGCCCTGAGTGAACAGCGCATCAAACGGCTCAATAGCCTTCTTCGGCAAATGACCCGTGATCTGCATCGCCCGTGCGAAAAAGCGGGAATAAAGCAGGTGCAAAATCGCGTGTTCAATCCCGCCGATATACTGATCAACATTCATCCAGTATGCGGCATCGTCCTGATCGACCGGCACATCGGCGTGGGGCGAGGTGAAACGTGCAAAATACCAGGAACTGTCGACGAATGTGTCCATCGTATCGGTTTCGCGCTTGGCCGGTTTCCCGCACGCCGGGCAAATGCAATCGCGCCATGTCGGATGCCGATCCAGCGGGTTGCCGGGGATGTCGAAGCTAACGTCATCGGGCAGCGCGATCGGTAGGTTTTCTTTCTTCTCAGGCACAATGCCGCAATCGTCACAATGCACAACGGGGATGGGGCAACCCCAATAGCGCTGGCGGCTTAACCCCCAGTCGCGCAGGCGGTATTTGACGACGCTGGTGCCTAGGCCTTTCGCCTCGAACCAATCGATGGTGGCATCGATCCCCTCTTGGCTCGTTGCCTCTCCTACGCCAGCGAAATGGTCGACATAGACGACCTTTTCCGTCTTCACGGGCACCAACGCGTCATTCTCAACCTCAACCTCGTGACCCGGCATGTAGAACGCGTTACGAACAGGCAGGTTGTATTTGCGGGCGAAATCCAGATCGCGCTGGTCATGTGCCGGGCAGCCAAAAACAGCGCCTGTACCGTAATCCATCAGGACAAAATTACCAACCCAGACGGGCAGCTCGATATCATCATAGACCGGATGCCGAACGGTTAAGCCGGTATCGAGGCCTTTCTTTTCGGCCTTTTCCATTGCCGCTTCGGTCGTGTCCATCTTGCGCGTTTCTGCGATGAAATCGGCCAATGCGGCGTCATCCTTGGCCAGGGCGCGAGACAGCGGATGTTCGGGCGAGATCGCGATAAAGCTTGCTCCGCGCATTGTATCAGGCCGGGTCGAATAGCAGACAATTGGATCGCCGCCATCCACGCGCTGGAAGGAAATCTCGATCCCCCGCGATTTGCCGATCCAGTTGGCCTGCATCAGCTTCACCTTGGCGGGCCAGTTATCCAGGCTGTCGATCGCGTCCAGCAGTTCTTCGGAATAATCACTGATCCGGAAGAACCACTGTGTCAGCTCGCGCCGTTCGACCTCGACACCCGACCGCCAGCCCTTGCCGTCGATCACCTGCTCATTGGCCAGAACGGTCATATCGACGGGGTCCCAGTTCACAACCGCGTTCTTGCGATAGATCAGCCCGGCGTCCAGCATATCGATGAACAGCGCCTGCTGCTGGCCATAGTATTCCGGATCACAGGTCGCAAAACTGCGGGACCAGTCGATGGCAAAGCCCAGGGGCTTCATCTGTTCGGTCATGATCCTGATGTTTTCATAGGTCCAGGTCTTGGGATGCCCACCGCTTTCCATCGCGGCGTTTTCCGCAGGCATCCCAAAGGCGTCAAACCCCATCGGATGCAGCACATTGAAACCGTTGGCCAGCTTGTACCGCGCGATCACGTCGCCCATCGTATAGTTGCGCGTGTGTCCGATATGGATACGCCCGGATGGATAGGGAAACATCTCAAGCACGTAATACTTCGGTTTATCCGTGCTGCGCACAGCATTGAATGTTTCGGCCTTATCCCAGGCCGCCTGCCATTTCTTTTCGATCTTAGCCGCGTCGTAACCCGACATCTGTATTCCCCGGTCTGAACCGCGCCAGCGGTATTACATTTAGCATGGGTGATAAGGCGCACAGCGGGCATGGTCCAGAGGATGTTCAAAAAACTGGTTTTCTTGCGCTGAAAGACGCGTCACAACAGCACCTGTCCACCAAAACTGTGCAGGCCCGTATGAATATCCTTTTCATCCACCAGAATTTTCCGGGTCAGTTCAAACATCTGGCCCCCGCGCTGGCGGCGCAAGGGCATCGCGTTGTCGCCCTGACCTGCCGGTTCAAGGAACGCAAACAGTGGCGCGGCGTCGATATCCTGCCCTATCCGCTGCAGAAACGATTTCAGACATCTGAACATCCCTGGCTGATCGATTTTGAGACCAAGATCATCCGGGCCGAGGCCTGCTATCGCGCGGCGCTGCAAGTGAAAGAGGCCGGGTTCACCCCCGACATCATCGTCAGCCACCCCGGGTGGGGTGAAAGCCTATACCTGCCACGTGTTTGGCCCAACGCCCGTGTGGGGATTTTTTGTGAACTTTATTACGATACGACCGACCAGACGAATTACTTCGACCCTGAATTTCAGGACCCCGTGACGACCGATGCGATGTGCCGTCTGGATATGAAAAACCTTAGCACAAAGTTGCATTTCGAATTTGCCAAGGCCGGCATCACACCCACCCAGTTTCAGTTTCAGACCTTCCCCAAGCAGTTTCAGGATCGCATTTCGGTCATTCATGACGGCATTGACACAAATGACGTGCGCCCCGATCCGGATGTCGTCTTTCGGGTGCCGGATGGCCCGACCCTGACCCGCCAGAACGAAGTCATCACCTTTATCAACCGCAATTTTGAGCCGATGCGGGGTTATCACATCTTTATGCGCGCTTTGCCGGAACTGCTGCGCGCCCGCCCCAACGCGCATGTGCTGATGGTGGGCGGTGACAGTGTCAGCTATTCAAAAGCGCCCGATGGAGGCAAAAGCTGGAAGCAGATGTTCATTGATGAGGTCCGCGCGCAGATCAGCGACAACGATTGGGCGCGTGTGCATTTTCTGGGGCGGGTCGATTATCCGGTTTTCAAGAAATTCCTGCAGGTCTCGACCGTCCATGTCTATCTGACCTACCCCTTCGTCCTGAGTTGGAGCCTGCTGGAAGCGATGAGCGCCGAATGCGCCATCATTGGCAGCGACACCAGCCCTGTCCGGGAACTAATCAGAAATGATGAAATCGGCATTCTGGTCGATTTCTTTGCCAAGGATCAGCTGGTTCAGGATATTAGCGCCTTGCTAGATGATTCTGACAAACGCGCTGTCCTTGGGCGGGCGGCGCGGCAGCATATCGTGGAAAACTACGATCTACAGACAAAGTGCCTGCCGCAACAGCTGGACTGGGTGCATAGCCTTTAAAGCTGCGTGTCCTCAATCCGCAACTGACGCGCCCGTGTCATGATGGCGTCTTCGACAGCCCGAACCGTTTCAATCGACGCAGGCCCGTTGCGCGTCTGCAGCGCGACCGTCAAAGACCGCGCATCCAGCGCCGGATCACGTACATAGATTGTCGCGCGATAGGCGCGATTCCCGCCGGGCGGCGTGCCAAACCCCATCACGATGATTCCCGAAAATGGATCGGCCGACTGAACCGGCATGAAATTCAGCACATCCAGCGACGCATCCCACAGATATTTATTCACCGCCACCTTGGTGTTGGGGTCATCATTATTGCTGAACAAATCCCACACAGTCGATTGCCGAACGCGCGGGTCTTCATCGGGGACCTCAACATCATTCGGCTCGGTAATGCTTCTGAAGGTGTCGCCACAGCCCGCCAGCAATACCAAAAGTAGTAAAACAATGCCTGATTTAGCCAAATAAGTGAGGCGCATCGCAAAAGCTCCATCCAAACGATCCACACTCCAATACCCAAGCCTGCTTTGGCCTACAAGGGCCTGTCATTTCCAATAATTACAATAGTGTGATCAGATTTGTGGCAAAGATGCACCAACCGGGGCTTTGTTAACGTCCAGTTTTGCGGCGTTCCTTGCAATCACCCTACGAAAGCTAGAAATACGCTGCATACCCAAACCGGATTCCCCCGGCTTGAGGTGCACGTTTTTGAAAAAACGAGGGAAAACGATGAAAAGAACTCTCCTAGCTACTACAGCTCTGGTCGCCTTCTCAGGCGCTGCCTTGGCTGAAATTGAAATCTCCGGCTCGGCCGAAATGGGCCTTGTTGGTGGTGACTATCGTTTCGGTAACTTCGATGGTGACATAGACATTGATGATCTGGAATCGACAACTCAATTCTGGACAGATGTTGACGTAAAGTTCACAATGACTGGTGAAACGGACGGCGGCTTGTCTTTCGGTACATCTGTTGATCTGGATGAAGCACCTGACCTGGATGCTGATGGCGAAACAGATGATGCGGACTTTAGTGTCTTCATCTCGGGTGGTTTCGGTACAATCACCTTGGGTGACACTGATGGTGCTATGGACTGGGCGATGACTGAAGCCGGTAACATCGGCAACCCAGGCACAATCAGCGACACAGAGACTGAGCATGCTGGTTACTTCGGCGCTTATCACGATGGCGCTGGTGATTATGACGGTCAGATCCTGCGTTACGACAACACAATCGGAAACTTTGGATTTGCAGTCTCGATTGAGCAAGGTGAATCTACAGGTGATGTAGGAGATTCATTTGAAATCTCAACAGATGTAGATGCTGGACCTGATGGTATTCTGGGTACTGGTGACGACGTTATCACTACTTCTTCTAATGTTGGTATAAATCAGCCTGTAGCCGAGATCGACTATGCCTTTGCTGTTGGTGTTAGCTATGCTGCACAATTTGGTGGTGTAGATCTTGACCTAGGCCTAGGTTACCAATCGATCGATTTCGAAGCCAGTGGTTCTGATGATGAAGACTCTGCTGATATTATTGGTGCAAGTGTTGCAGCCGATTTCGGCAATGGTTTTGAAGCTGGCTTCACATACACAACCGGTGATGTCCTGTTCCGAGAAGACTCAAGCCACTACAGCCTTGGTGTCGGTTATGAAACAGGCCCTGTTTCATTGCATGCTAACTACGGTATCTTTGATTTTGACGATGATAGCTCAGCTTCAGGTCTTGCCCTTGTCGGTGCCTATGACCTAGGCGGTGGTGCATCTGTTCAAGCTGGTTATGCAATCAGCACTTTGGACGATGGTGATGATGACGAGTCTTTCGACGACTTCTCACTGGGTCTGGCATTCTCGTTCTAATCGAACGTCACATGCTTAAAGAGAGAGCGGGCATTGCCCGCTCTTTTCTTTTGGGGGGATAGGGTGATAGCAGTTGGAGGAATTCCTGATCAGGGCGATCCATGCTGAATATCTCAACCGCGCAAATACCGTCATCCTTCAAACAGGCGCTGCAACTGCAGAAGACTGGCCGCTTGGCCGAGGCCGAGGCGATTTACAAAGCCATTCTGGCCATCGCCCCCAAACTGGCCGAGGCGCATTTCCAACTGGGACAAATCGCGCAAGCCAGACGAAACACCGCCTTGGCACTGGACCATCTGACCAAGGCCAAGGCGCTGAAACCCACCGAACCCGCGATCCTGATGGCTGAAGCTGCGTTGCTGGCCAGCACCGACCGCGAAACTGACGCCCTGAAATCCTATGACGCCCTGATCAACCTGGCCCCAAAGTCTATCAAACCCCGCGCCGACAAAGCCCTGTTGCTGCAGCGTATGGGCGATTTCAAAGCGGCCGAGGTTGAGTTCAAAAAGGCCTTAAAACTCAATCCACTAGACGGCGATCTGTACCGCACGTACCTGGCCACGAAAAAGCTGAAACCGGGCGACCCGCTGATCGCCACAATGAAAAAGGCCTATCAAAACCCCCAGGTCAAAGGGCGCAGCAAAACCCACCTTGGGTTTGCGCTGGCCAAAGCGATGGAGGAAACCGGCCAAACCGAAAAGGTCTTCAAATACCTGACACCCGCCAACCGCGCGATGGCCAAAGCCTTCCCCTATGACATCGCCGCGCGCGAGGCCGAAATTGATGCGCTGATCGACAGCTTCCAGGGCTTTGATTTCAAACCCGAAACCAAGCCAGACAACAGTTTTGCACCCATTTTCGTGACAGGCCTGCCACGGTCGGGCACGACGCTGGTGGAACAGATCATCTCAAGCCACCCAAAGGTCACCGCGGGCGGCGAAATGCGCCACGGCCTGCAACTGGCCTATGGTCTGCTTCAGACATCGCCCACAACATTCCGACCGATGGCAGATGTGAAATCCAATGATATCAAGACCTTTGCCACGACCTATCAGGACAAACTGCGCGAGCAGTGGGATTTCGACAGCCACATCACCGATAAATCAATCCAAAGCCACCTGATCATGGGTTTTCTGAAATATGCCATCCCGTCGGCCCGGATCATCGTTGTGCGCCGTGACCCGCGCGACATCGCCTTGTCGATCTACAAAAACGTCTTCGCCGATGGTACTCACCGCTATGCCTATGATCTGAAACACCTGGCGCGGTACATCAAGGCGTCGGATAAGATCATCGACTTCTGGCGTGAAAAATGGCCCGAGTGTTTTCATCAGATCAACTACGAAGATCTGGTTTCCGACCCCGATTCCCAGATTCGAAATCTGATCGCCGCGGCGGGGCTGGATTGGGACGACGCCTGTCTGGATTACAGCAGCAACGACCGCCAGGTGAAAACCCTCAGTATCCATCAGGTGCGTCAGCTGATCTATACCTCATCCACCCGCAACTGGGAAAAGTACCGCGATGACATGCAGCCCTTTCTGGATGAATGGGGGGACGCTGATGTCGCTGGCTGAGATCAAGGTAAAGATCGCGAAGGCCGAAGAAAAGGCGGGCCGCGTTCCGAGCTCAACCCATCTAATCGCCGTATCCAAAAAGCAGCCGAATGAACGCGTTGAGGCGGTTTTGGAACAGGGGCACCGTCTTTTCGGTGAAAACCGCGTGCAAGAGGCCGCAGCGAAATGGCCCGCGTTTAAGGACCGTTTTCCGGATACATCCGTCCATCTGATCGGGCCGCTGCAGACGAACAAGGCGCGGCAGGCGATGGAGCAATGTGACGCGATCCATTCCGTCGATCGTCCGAAACTGGCCCAGACCCTGGCCCGACTGGCGCAGGAGTTGGGTCACTGCCCGGATTTGTTCATTCAGGTCAACACGGGCGAAGAGGATCAGAAGGCTGGCGTTATTCCGACCGAAACTGATGATTTTATAAAGAAATGTCAAAGACTTGACCTACCCGTTGTTGGACTGATGTGCATCCCGCCCGTTGATGAGGAACCCTCACTTCATTTCGCGCTGCTCGCCAAGATTGCCGCCCGGAACGGACTGACTGGCCTGTCTATGGGCATGAGCGGTGACTTCGAACGCGCCATCGCCCAGGGTGCGACGCATATCCGCGTCGGGTCCGCCATCTTTGGCGAACGCCCGGCGCCTGCGGCTACTTGACGATCAGACGTGTTTGATAGGTGATCCGTTGCGCGATCCACTGCAGATGATCCCGCCGGAAGGCCACGCAGCCCTCGGTCGGATAGCCGGGTCGTCGCCATTGGTGCAGGAAAATGGCGGACCCCTTGCCTTTGACCGCCTGCGGCCAATTCCAATCAGTGATCAGGACAAGATCATATAGCGGATCGGCGCGGCGCAGCCTTTCATGGCTGAACCTGTGCGGCGCGCGCACCATAAGGTTATAGTTATCATCCGCCGGGTCATCCGACCAAAGATCGCAGGGCCGGATCGGAACAGCCCAATTGACCGGTTTAGCCAGACGATCAGGCCGATACAGCAGCCCAACGATCCTGTGAATGCCCCGTGGTGTCGCGCCGTCGCCTTCACGTTTGTTGTCGCTCAAACCACCACGCCCAATACTTATGGGAAAAAATTGCCTCCAAAATCGCACCCCCCGACGTGTGACAACCAAATCTTCAGGTGTCACAAAAGATGCCCTGATTTACTGGCCTTGACCTTTAGGTAATGTGCGTTGTGGCGATTTTCGCCCACCCGTAAAGGAACCCTTTCGGCAACGGTAATATCATTTTCTTCCATCCGGGCGACCTTGGCGGGGTTATTCGTCATCAGCCGAACGGCCGAAAAGCCCATAGTCTTCAGAATAGTTGCGCCGATCCTGAAATCGCGTTCATCATCTTCGAAACCCAACCGATGGTTCGCCTCAACCGTATCAAAGCCCTGATCCTGCAGGGAATAGGCGCGCATCTTGTTGGCCAGGCCGATACCGCGCCCTTCCTGGTTCAGATACAGTAAAACGCCGTGGCCCTCGTCGCCCATATGACGCAATGCACCGCGCAATTGCGGGCCGCAATCGCATTTTAGGGATCCAAGCAGATCACCGGTGAAACAGGCCGAATGCAGCCGCGATAAAACGGGCTTATCCCGCGGCGGCTGGCCGATTTCGATGGCATAGTGCTCTTCCCCGCCATCATCTGGGCGAAACACATGCAACTGTCCTGCCTCGGATACCTCAAGCGGTAGGCGGGCGCGCACGATATCGGTCATGACACGGGGTTCATCGACCATCCCCAGACTATCCAGCTCAACCGCTGTCAAATCGTTGATAGATGAAAACGTCCAGGCGTTGGGAACAGGAAATACAATGGCCGCCGGCAAAAGGCGTGCGGATTTCACCAACTTGATCGCGGCGCGATGCAGGTCCGCTGATCCTTCACGTTCAGTACGAATCGGCCCTTTCAGCGGTATTTCAAGATCGAAGGCAGGATCTGCAATCGACCGCATCCAATCGATTTTCGCTTTCTTCGGGATCTTCACACGCGCCAGATCACCGTCATAGGCCCGTGCCCGCAAGGTATCAGCACGCCACACTGTGATTGCCAGCAATGGCTCGTCCAACTGCACAAGCGCATTACGCCAACGGCGTTCAGTCAATGTCTCAGCCGCAAAAACGACAGCAGATTCTTCACCCGCAATCACAACGGGCACACCCATGCGCAGATCAGACCGAGCGCGCGCAAGGCGTTCTATGGGATTCGGTGCAAAACTCATACCGATGACCTAGCCGATCTTGTTGCAAGATGAAACATTTAGGCGATTCCTGACACGACAGCGTGATCCTTTTGCAGGAAATCTTGTCAGATGCGTGATCGCGTTCCATGTGGGTTTCAACAAAACCGGAGAATGCAGATGGCTCAGCTTAAGAAAATATTGCTTGTCGATGATGACGAGGATCTGCGCGAAGCGCTTAGCGAACAGCTTGTCATGACCGAAGATTTCGACGTGTTTGAGGCTGGCAACGGTGCCGAGGCCATGGAGAAGACACGCGAATCGCTTTACGAACTGGTGATCCTGGATGTGGGCCTGCCCGACACCGATGGCCGTGAACTGTGCAGATTGATGCGCAAGCAGGGTGTGAAGTGCCCGATTCTTATGCTGACGGGCCATGATTCGGATGCTGATACCATCCTGGGCCTTGACGCAGGCGCAAATGATTATGTCACCAAGCCTTTTAAGTTTCCGGTGCTTTTGGCCCGCATTCGGGCACAATTAAGACAGCACGAACAATCCGAAGACGCCGTTTTCCAGCTTGGGCCATACACCTTTAAGCCCGCGCAGAAGCTTTTGGTCACCGAAGACGACAAGAAAATCCGCCTAACAGAAAAAGAGACCAATATATTAAAGTTCCTCTATCGCGCCACCGAAGGCGTCGTCGCGCGGGACGTTCTGCTGCACGAAGTCTGGGGATATAATGCGGGTGTCACAACACATACACTTGAAACGCATATCTATAGATTGAGACAAAAAATAGAACCAGATCCGTCAAACGCGCGCCTTCTTGTGACCGAATCCGGTGGCTATAGATTGGTGGCATAACGAGTAGTTGTTTGACCAGTACATCGGTCCGTTAGGGTACCAGCATCGCTCTACGGACCGAGCCTGAAATCCCCCACATGCCGGGGTTATGGCATGTACCTCCCTGTTGGACTGGCCGGGCCTTGTGCCCGGCCCTTTTTTATGGGCTGTTAGGGCACCATTGTCGGAGTGCCCCATGCCTTTCACCGTTGCCACCTGGAACATCAATTCGGTCCGCCTGCGCGAAGCGCTTGTCCTGAAACTTCTGCAGCAAGAGACGCCCGATATTCTGTGCCTGCAGGAATGCAAAAGCCCCGTCGACAAAATCCCGGTCGAGGCGTTTCACGGGCTGGGCTACACCCACATGGTTGCCCGCGGGCAAAAGGGCTACAATGGCGTTGCGATCCTGGCCAAACAGCCGCTGCAGGATGTGGGCAGCACCGATTTCGCCTCGCTCGGCCACGCGCGCCATGTCTCGGCACGGCTAGACAACGGCGTTACCATCCACAATCACTATGTGCCCGCGGGCGGCGATACACCGGATCGCGAACAGAACGAAAAATTCGGCCAGAAACTGGATTATCTGACCGAACTGCGCGACGCCTTCCACCAAGACAAACCGCAGAAATCGATCCTTGTCGGTGACCTGAACATCGCGCCCCTGGACCATGACGTCTGGGACCACAAAAAGATGCTGAAAGTCGTCAGCCACACCCCGATTGAGGTCGACCACCTGAAAGCCGCCCAGGATGCTGGGGCCTGGCAGGATGTGACGCGCAAAGACATTCCCGATGGCAAGCTTTATTCCTGGTGGTCCTACCGCGCGCGGGATTGGGATGCGGCCGACAAAGGGCGGCGGCTGGATCACATCTGGGCTACATCTGATATCGCGGGGGCCGCGCACAGCTCTCGTATCATGCGCGATGCGCGCGGTTGGGACAAACCCAGTGACCATGCCCCGGTTTTTGCGACGTTCGACCTTTGACAACTGCCGCGTCATTCCACATATCACGTCCAACAGAAGGATTCTGAGACATGATTGAACTAGGCCAAACCTCTGATGCCCCCGCGGGCGACCTGATCAAAGATTCGACCGAAGCAACATTCATGGCCGACGTGATCGAGGCCAGCCAGACCGTTCCCGTCATCGTCGATTTCTGGGCCACCTGGTGCGGGCCTTGCAAAACATTAGGCCCTATTTTGGAAGATGCCGTGACCAAGGCGGGTGGCAAGGTCAAAATGGTCAAGGTTGACGTTGACCGTAATCAACAGATCGCCGCACAGTTGCGCATCCAGTCGATGCCGACGGTCTATGCGTTCTGGCAGGGGCAGCCGGTTGACGGTTTCCAGGGCGCCTTGCCCGCGTCCGAGGTGCAGCAGTTTATCGACCGCGTCGTCGCCCTGACCGGTGACGATGGCGGTCTGGCCGACGCGGTCGAAGCTGCCGAGGCGATGCTGGCAGAAGGTGCCGCTGCTGACGCGGCCCAGACCTTTGCCGCCATTCTGGGCGAAGAACCGAATAATGCCGCGGCCTATGGCGGGCTGGTCCGCGCCCATCTGGCCATGGACGATCTGGATCAGGCCGAAGCCATCCTGAACGGCGCCCCGGCTGAAATCAGCAACGCGCCCGAACTTGAGGCCGCCCACGCTCAGCTGGAACTGGCCAAACAAGCCGCCGGGGCCGGTCCCATCGGTGATCTGAAGGCCCAGGTCGACGCCAACCCCGACGACCATCAGGCCCGTTTTGATCTGGCCACAGCCCTGCATGCCGGTGGTCAGGTGGATGAAGCCGTAGCCGAGTTGCTGGAACTTTTCCGCCGCGATCGGGATTGGAACGACGGGGCCGCAAAAACACAGCTTTTCACCATCTTCGACGCCCTGAAACCCGAAGATCCGATTGCCTTGAACGGACGTCGCAAACTTTCATCGATGATATTTGTCTAATACCCAAATCGGCCTAGGTAGACCGCTATGCTGAAACTTGCGGATTTGCCCGACGTCATTCCAGTTTTTCCACTGCCCGGGGCGCTTTTGTTGCCCCGTGCCCGGCTGCCATTGCATATTTTTGAGCCGCGCTATCTGGCGATGCTGGATGATACGCTAAAGACATCGCACAGGCTGCTGGGCATGATCCAACCCTACGAAGTGCCAGGGACCGATGAAAAACGTCTTCACTCTATCGGCTGCGCGGGGCGTCTTACGGCGTTTTCCGAAACCGAGGACGGCCGCTATATGATCACGCTTAGCGGAATTTGCAGGTTTCGCGTCACGAGTGAGATCACCGGTTTCACCCCTTACCGCCGGTGCGAGGTATCGTGGAAGGGCTTCGAACGCGATATCGGCGCACCCGAACATGACACTGGCTTTAAACGCGAAGGTTTTTTGGACCTTCTGGGCAAGTTTTTCGAAGCGCAGCAACTGTCAACAGACTGGAGCAGCCTGAAAGAGGCCGAAGACGAATTGCTGATCAACTCACTTTCAATGCTTTGTCCTTTCGACGCCGAAGATAAACAGGCCCTGCTCGAGGCCCCGTCGCTTGCCACGCGCCGCGAAACGCTGATAACGCTGATGGAATTCGCCCTGCGCGGCGGCACCAGCGAGGAAATTCTGCAGTGACCGAAACCACCTTTGACCGCCATATGCTTGAGGCACTGGTTTGCCCGCAAACCCATGAGCGTCTGGATTATGACGCGGACCAGCAGGAACTGATCTCAAAACGGGCCAAACTGGCCTTTCCCATCCGCAACGGCATTCCGATCATGCTGGTGGATGAGGCGCGCAAGCTGTCCTAAACTGGTTTCCCCTGCAACAGCTTCGGCACGTCGCCGGTCAGCCCCGCGGCCTCTCGGATAAAGGCGCGACGTGCACGGGGCAGCTTGTTGATCAGCCCCATCCCAAGATCACGGCCCAAACGCAGCAGCGCATTATCATTCGAAAACAGCCGGTTAAATCCATCTGTCGCCAGCGCAAGCGTGGCTGAATCAAACCGCCGCCAGCCTTCATACCGGTCCAGCACCGGGCGCGTACCGTGATCTTCGCCGCGCCGCCGTGCCTCCACCAGAACCTCAACCAAGGCCCCCACATCCCGCAGCCCGGCGTTCAGCCCCTGACCCGCAATCGGATGAATCCCGTGGGCCGCATCCCCGATCAGCGCCAGCCGGTCCGCCACAAAACTATTCGCTAGCGTCAGGTTCAGCGGATAGGAAAACCGTTTGCCGGCCAGCTTGATCTGACCCAGAAAATCCCCGAACCGCGGCCGCAGGGCATCCAGAAAATCACTATCGCTCATCTGCGTAATCTTGGCCGCTGTTTCCGTCTTTTCCGCCCAGACAATCGACGACCGATTGCCCGTCAGCGGCAAAATCGCCAGGGGTCCGGCTGGCATGAAAAACTGATGTGCAATGCCGTTGTTGGGCTTTTCATGCTCAATCGCGCAAACTAGCGCCGTCTGCCCGTAATCCCACCCGGTCCGCTTGATCCCGGCGCGTTCCGCCGTTCCGCTTTGCCGCCCATCCGACCCGACAATCATCCGCGCGGCCAGATCACGACCCGACGCCAGCGTCACGACAAAATGGGTCGCGTGAACCTCTTGCGTGATAACCGTTTCTTCGGGGATATAAGTGATGCGATCCTCGGCCTTGATCTGATCCAGAAACGCCCGCCGCAGATGCCGATCCTCGACCATAAAGCCCATCGGGCCTTCCTCAATCTCGGCATGGTCGAAATGCATGAAAAACGGCGACGCCCCTTCGCCCGCACGACCGTCTGATACCTTGATTTCCAAAATGGGCTGGCTGCTATCCCTAACCGCACCCCACACCCCGATGGCCGACAACAACCGTTGTGACGCCAGCGCCAGCGCATAGCTGCGCCCGTCAAAAGCAGGCAGGCGTCGGGTCGCTGTGGGCAGGCTGTCGACCAGCGTCACACGAAAGCCCGCCTGTGCGGCTGCAATCGCCATGGCTGACCCGTTTAACCCGGCCCCCACAATCAAAATATCGCTTATATTTTCCATATTTGGCAATATGGGCATCGGATCGGGATTGTCCATGCGTTTGGCTGTCGCTACCTTGCCGCAAAACCATCCATGGGGGTCACATGTGGCGTTGGAAGAAAATGGGCGCAGCCGCCCTGGGCCGTGGCATTGCGGCGGGTGAAATTGACCCGGTTGAGCTGACCCAGGGCTTTCTGGACACCATCAACGCACACCCGCTGAAAGATCGCATCTATGCCCGCCTGACCCCCGAACGGGCATTGTCCGAGGCGAAAGCCGCCGCCGCCCGCGCCAAGGCCGGGCAGCGCCTTAGCCCGCTGGACGGTGTGCCCGCATCCTGGAAAGATCTGTTCGACACCGCAGGCACCGCGACCGAGGCCGGATCAGCTCTGCTAAAGGGCCGCATACCTGATGACGACGCGCAGGTCCTGAAAAACGCAACCGCCATGGGCCTGATCTGCCTGGGCAAAACCCATCTGTCTGAACTGGCCTTTTCGGGGCTGGGCTATAACCCGGTCACCGCAACGCCGCCCTGTGTGAATGACGATCAGGCGGTGTCGGGCGGGTCATCGTCGGGGGCCGCGGCCTCGGTCGCCTTTCATCTGGCGCCTCTGGCCATCGGGTCCGACACCGGTGGGTCGGTGCGCCTGCCCGCGGCGTGGAACGATCTGGTCGGGCTGAAAACAACCTCGGGCCGGGTGTCGCTGCAGGGCGTCGTCCCGCTTTGTCCGAAGTTCGATACCGTCGGCCCGCTGTGCCATTCGGTCGAAGATGCGGCATTGGCGCTGGCAGTGCTTGAGGGCAACACGCCGATCGATCTGAACGGTGCGGGGCTCTCAGGGCGCCGCATGATGGTCCTGAAAACCGTGGCGCACGACGATCTGGCCGAACCTATTGCGGCCGAATTCGCCGCCAGCCTTGACCGGCTTGCTAGGGCAGGGGTTATCCTGGTCGAGGTCGACGCGCCCGAGGTGGCCGAAGCAATAGCCATCGCCGGTCCCCTTTTCACGGCCGAGGCCTATGGCACATGGGGCACCATGATTGAGGCTAACCCGGATATGATGTTCGACCAGGTCCGCGAACGTTTTCGCGCGGGGGCCCAGGTGAAGGCCCCGGACTACGTCGCCGCCTGGCAAAAGCTGGATCAGCTGCGCACCACGTTTCTGGCCCGCCTGTCGGGCTTCGACGCGGCCATCGTCCCATCGGCCCCCAACATGCCGCCCAAACTTGATCGCCTGATCGCGGATTCCGATTACTTCGTGACGCAAAACCTGCTGGCCCTGCGAAACACACGCATCGGCAATCTGATGGGCCTATGCGGTCTGACACTACCCACCCACACACCGTCCGTCGGGGTTACTTTGCTGGGCATGCCCTTCGCCGAAGAACGCCTGCTAAGACTGGGCCACGCCAGCGAAGAGCTGTTTCATCATTGAAATTTTGTGCTGATTTCAGGGGCGGCGCATGTTTGCCAAACTCTGTCGCAGTCCCGGACTTGATCCGGGACCTCTTGAGTCTAATCGCTTACTTACGCGCATAAGCATCATCATACCGCACGATATCATCTTCGCCCAGATAGCTGCCCGTCTGAACCTCAATCAAGACCATCGGCACTTTGCCCGGGTTTTCCAGCCTGTGCGGCACGCCCAACGGCACATAGATCGACTCATTTTCTGACAACAGTTTCGTGGTTTCGCCCACCGTCGCACGCGCGGTTCCAGCCACCACGATCCAGTGTTCCGACCGGTGCACATGGCTTTGCAGGCTAAGCGATGCACCCGGATGCACATGGATGCGTTTGACCTGAAACCGGTCGCCCAGCACCAGCGTTTCGAACCAGCCCCAGGGTCTGTGATCGATCGGTAGCTGGTCGGCCTGACGGGTCTGTTTTTCCTTCAGGACCGTCACAGCCTGTTTCACATTTTGCGCCTCTGAGATATCGGCCACCATCACTGCATCACGCATCGCTACTGCCACCACATTTTTCAAACCAATTCCAACCAACTCGATATCGTCCGCCTCGGACCGCAACAGCGTGTTTTCGCAATCCAGCACGGTTGCGTTTTCACTTAACGCATTGCCATCGTTATCTTTCTCACTTTCCTGCCAGACCGACCCCCAACTGCCCAGATCAGACCATTGCCCGTCAAAGGGGACGACAGCCATGTTGTCTGCCTTCTCCATAATCGCGTAATCGATCGACAGATCCGGCATGGCCTGCCACGCATTTTGGTCCAGCCGGGTAAAGCCCAGATCCATTTGCGCGTCTTCCAGCGCCTGACGCGCCGCAGCCAGGATATCAGGCGCATAAGCGGCATAGGCGTCGATCAGAACGCGGGACTTGGTCAAAAAAACGCCTGCATTCCAAAGGTAATTGGGGTCTTTCAAGAAAGCCTGGGCCTGCGGTGCATCCGGCTTTTCGGTAAACCGCACCAGTGTTTTGGTGTCTGGATACGTCTGCGTTCCCGCTTCGATCCAGCCATAGCCGGTTTCGGCCCGCGTCGGCACGATCCCAAAGGTCACGATCTGACCATCCAGCGCTGCTGGCACGCCCGCCCTAACCGCCTGACGAAATTGCCTGGCGTCAGAAATCGCGTGATCCGAGGGAACAAGAACCATAAGACCATCAGGGTCGCCTTGCATCACCCTTAATGCCGCCACGGCAGCGGCGGGTGCGGTGTTTCGCCCGAAAGGCTCAATCAGGATATCGGTCGGGCGGGCCTGAACCACATCCAGTTGTTTTGTAACGATAAATCGGAACGGATCAGCCGTGACGACCATGGGCTGTGTGAAGTCAGACGCCCTAAATCTGCGCACGGCCGCCTGAAACAGGCTTTCGTCCCCCAACAGCGATGCAAACTGCTTTGGGTAGCTGCCCCGCGACAGTGGCCAAAGACGGGTCCCCGACCCTCCACACAAAAGAACTGGCGTTATCTGCAAAACCGCCCCATCCGACGTTACACCCGGCCTCTGAACTGATTTACCATCTGTTCACCTTGATGGGGCAAATTAGTTAACAGTTTCTATCTTTTTCCGATGGATCAGGCCTTTGACGCCGGAAATACCTGCTGCACCAACCCGACCAGCACCAGATAGAGACTGCTGATCGAAAGCGCCCAGATGATCCACGGATTGGGGTCAAACTGCACCCAAGCGGCCCAAACCGCACAGATCGTCCAAAGGATCATCATGGTCAGCGACAACGGTCGCCAGCGTAGGGTTCGCACCGGGTGAATGAATTTCCACGGGACAAACATCGCGATGGCCAGGACGGTCACAATTCCCAGAACGATCAAATCGCCCGGTTGCGTTGTGAACAGGACAATCACAACCATGTTCCAGCATCCGGGAAATCCGGCAAATGAATTATCCTTTGTTTTCATGCGGGTATCGGCAAAATACATGGCTGAGGCGAAGGTGATGACAATCAACGCAAACCAACCCGGCCAACCCGTCAGCAACCCCGATTTGAACAGCGCATAGGCCGGAATGAAGACATAGGTCAGATAGTCGATGATCAGATCCAACAGCACGCCGTCAAATTCGGGGGCGTGGGATTTGACGTGGTATCGCCGTGCCAAGGGCCCATCGATGCCATCGACCACCAGGGCCACGACCAGCCACAAGAACATCATGCTCCAGTCCTCTTCCACCGCAGCAATCAGGGCCAGCATCGCGAAAACGGCGCCGGTTGCGGTGAAAAGATGCACTAGAAGGGCTTTGATACGTTGGCTCATCAAAATGTCATGACGTAAAAAAATCGGTAGTTCAATCAGGCTTTTGGGTGCGCTTTTTCGTAAACTTCCATCAGATGGGCGGTGTCAACGGCGGTATAGGCCTGGGTTGTCGACAGACTGGCATGCCCCAGCAATTCCTGTATCGCCCGCAGGTCACCACCCGCCGTCAGTAGGTGCGTTGCAAATGAGTGGCGCATTGCATGCGGCGTCGCGGTTGCGGGCAGGCCAAGCTGCAGTCGTGTTTGCTGCATGACCTTCTGGATCAGACGGGGGGACAAGGCGCCGCCACGAACGCCTTTGAACAGCGCCGTATCAGGCGTGATCGGATGCGGGCAGATGTCGACATAGGCCTGAACCGCATCGCGCGCAGCACCGATCACCGGAACAACACGTTCTTTTCCACCCTTGCCGATAATTCTAAGGCTTTCGGACAAAGGCACATCTCGCCCGGTCAGGCCCAGGGCCTCGGAAATGCGCAAACCGCAGCCATACAGCAACGTCACAACAGCCACATCGCGGGCGGCGACCCAGGGTATCATGGATTGCAGCTCAACCGTTTCAATCAGCGTCTTTGCGGCGTCTTTGGCCAAAGGCCGGGGCAGTTTTTTCTGAAAGCGCGGGGATCGCGTTGCCAGAATGGCGGTGGGGCCAAACCCTTCACGCTCGGCCAGCCATCGGACAAAGCTTTTGACTGCCGACAGCATCCGCGCCAAAGACCGTGCGCTGATACCGCGCCCCCGCTCATGGGCCATCCACGCGCGCATGTCGCTGATTTTAATGGTGGAAAAGGCGCTGATACCCAAGGGGCCGCCTTTGTGACCCGTCATGAATGTCAGGAAAGCGACGACGTCCGTGCGATAAGCTGTGATCGTGTTATCAGACGATGTCGACAGCGATTTTTGATGTTTCAGCCAGTTTTCAAGTGCATCGCGTGCGGCAGGCGAAATCTGGGTCACGACAACCAGCGGCGCATCGATCTTTCAAAAACCCCGCCGAAAAAGGTCAACAGATCAGTGCCTTGGCTTTGTTGAAACTGATCTTTATCCTTCGATCCCATGACCAACATGCCAGGCAGACGTCCGTTGCCCAGATCAAGTTTGATGCAGGCCTCTGACTGAATTTCCTCGGCCCCTTCGCCATAGAGCGCCTCGTCAATGTATTCGACGCTGCGCAGAGTAACAGGGCGTTCAGTGACGCCGTTGCCGAAGGTGATGTAATTGTCGACATACCCGGGTTCGGCAACGATCAGAACGTCATCCAGCTGATCAACATTCAAATCAGGATCAGATTGCACCGTTTCCAGCACCAGACGAATGGCATCGACTCGTAGGGTTTGGGCAACGTCACCGTTCAGGTTGCAAAGAAAATCTTCGAATTCCAGCGGATCCAGCATCGACAAAATGGCGCGATGCACCTGATTTGTGCCCGACAGATTTTCGTAGGCGGCGGCGATGACGGATTTATGAGTGCCTTCCAAGCGGTCCAACCGCGATTCAAGCCGTTGCATGGCAATGCCACGCAGATCAATGATATTGTCACCCATCGACTGAGTGTTGCCATCGACCAACGCCCGCATAACATCCTGATCTTCAAGGATAAGATCAGGTTCTTCGATTATTTTTGCGCGCACATCCTCAGCGATCTGTGCAGGCTGCTCTAGCTGTTCCTCACGCTGATTTTCCACGATCCCACCACTATCGTTATATCGTTACAATATTTTCTGGCCTGTTTTTGCCCAATCAGCCAGAAACATTTCAAGTCCTTTATCAGTCAACGGGTGTTCGGCCAACTTTTTTATCACAGCTGGTGGTGCCGTTATCACATCTGCGCCGATCCGCGCACTGTCCAGCACATGATTCACCGACCGGATAGAAGCTGCCAAAATCTCCGTCTCGAACCCATAGTTGTCATAGATCTGACGAATATCTGCAATCAGATCCATACCATCTAGGTTAATGTCATCCAGCCGGCCAATGAAGGGGGAAATGAACGTAGCACCCGCTTTTGCGGCCAACAGTGCCTGATTTGCCGAAAAGCAAAGCGTTACATTTACCATTTTTCCTTCGCCTGTCAGTACCTTACAGGCTTTCAGGCCATTCCAGGTCAATGGCAGCTTAACGGCAATATTTGGCGCAACTTCAGCCAGATGGCGACCTTCAGCAATCATTTTGTCCGCTTCGGTTGCAACAACTTCGGCACTGACGGGGCCATCGACCAGGTCGCAGATCTCTTTTGTGACCTCAAGAATGTCGCGACCCGACTTCAGGATCAGTGACGGGTTCGTCGTGACCCCATCCACCATACCCAGATCGTTCAGTTCTGCGATTTGATCGATTTCAGCGGTGTCGACGAAGAATTTCATGTTGGTGATCCTGTTAGGGTTGGCCTTTTGCACTTCAGCGTTTACCCCAAGGAACGGCTGGCTGAAACCCCTGATGGACGTGGCGTGGAAACTTCTGATTTCTTTGACGAAGGTGATCTGGTCGCGGTGCTGACAACGCAACCGCTGGACCGGCTGCTGGACTATAAGGCGCCCGAGGGCGGCTGTGCTCTGGGGGCTTTTGTTGAGGTGCCGTTGGGGCCGCGCAAGGTCATCGGTGTTGTCTGGGGCAAAGGGCGCGGTGATTATGACTATGCCAAAATCCGCAGTGTTATCCGTGTCTTGGACGCGGCCCCGATGCGCGAGGAAATGCGCCTGTTTCTGACCCGTGCGGCCGATTATACGCTGACCCCTATGCCGGCGATGCTGCGGTTGGCCACCCGCGCGCCGGGCCTGGGGGATCCGCCATCGATGCGCAAGATTTATCGCTTGGGGTCCAGCATGCCGGATCGCCTGACCGATGCACGGGCGCGCGTGCTGCAGGTTTTGCGCGATTATGGTGGTTTGTCATTTACACTGAAGGAACTGGCCGAACAGGCCGGTGTCACCACGTCTGTTGTCAAAGGGCTTGTGAAACTGAGCGCCGTCGCCGAAGAAGACAGCCCGCGCGACCTGCCCTATCCCCATCTTGATTCCGATCATGCCAGCAAGGATCTGACAACCGATCAGGCCACCTGCGCCGATGCTTTGCGCGCCAGTATTCGCACAGACGACTATGGCACGACGCTGCTGAAAGGTGTCACAGGCTCTGGCAAGACCGAGGTCTACCTTGAGGCCGTCGCCGAATGTCTGCGCCAGCGGCGGCAGGCCCTGGTATTGTTGCCGGAAATCGCGCTGACGTCTGAGTTTCTGACGCGTGTCCAAGACCGCTTTGGCGCGCAGCCCGCTGAATGGCATTCCGGCGTCACCATGACCGAACGCCGTCGCGCCTGGAAGATGGTGGGTCAGGGGGCAGCACAATTGGTGGTGGGCGCGCGATCGGCGCTGTTTTTACCCTATCAGAACCTGGGTCTGGTCGTCGTAGATGAGGAACACGATACATCCTACAAACAAGAGGACGGCGTGCTTTACAACGCCCGCGATATGGCTGTTTTGCGCGCCTCAATCCTTGGGGCGCAAGTTATTCTGGCCTCGGCCACGCCATCGCTGGAAACCTGGGCCAATGCCGAGGCCGGCAAGTACAACAGGCTTGAACTGACGTCGCGGTTTGGCTCATCGATGCTGCCGGATATGCGGGCGATTGATATGCGGGATGAAACCCTGCCATCGGATCGCTGGATTTCTGATACACTGCAAAAGGCCGTGCAAACTCGGTTGGATCAGGGCGAACAAGCGCTTTTGTTCATCAACCGTCGGGGCTATGCGCCCATTACGCTATGCCGCGCCTGCGGGCATCAGATTGGCTGCGACCACTGTGATGCGCGGATGGTCGAACACCGTTTTCAAAAACGCCTGATGTGCCATCAGTGTGGGGAAACCAAGCCTATCCCAAAGATCTGCCCGAATTGTGGGGCCGAGGACCGGCTGGCCGCCGTCGGGCCGGGCGTCGAACGCTTGACGGAAGAGGCTACGAAGCTGTTTCCTGATGCGCGGATCGCCACGCTGTCGTCGGATCTTTACGGATCGGCCCGCGCGCTGAAGGCACAGATCGAGGAAATTGCGAATGGCGGCGCCGATCTGATCATCGGCACGCAGTTGGTGGCCAAGGGGCATAATTTCAAAAATCTGACGCTGGTCGGCGTGATCGATGCTGATCTGGGTCTGCAGGGGTCCGACCTGCGCGCGGCGGAACGCACATTTCAACTGATGCGGCAGGTGTCTGGCCGGGCCGGCCGCGCTGACAAACCAGGGCAGGCGCTATTGCAGACCTATCAACCCGACCACCCGGTGATCCGCGCGATCCTGTCGGGGGATGAGGAGGACTTCTGGCGCGCCGAGGCGTCCGAACGTCGCCATGCGGCCGTGCCACCCTATGGTCGGATGGCGGGCATTGTTCTTAGCAGCCCCGATATTCAGGAAGTCTTTGATTTCGGGAATGAAATGGCGCGCAACGATGGACCACTTCGGCAGGTGAACGCCCAGCTTTTCGGCCCTGCACCGGCCCCCATTGCACGGGTTCGTGGACGTCATCGCGTCAGGTTATTGGTCAAAGCGGATAAATCAGTACCATTGCAAGCAGCGCTTTCGCGTTGGGTCGCACAATTCAAGCAGCCAAACAACCTGCGCCTGACAATCGATATCGACCCGCAAAGCTTCTACTGAAACAAAAAACGCCGCCCAGATCGGACGGCGTTTCATTCTTACATCTTTTTGATCCTAGGTGAAGGCGTCAACGTCAGCTGTGTCGCCCTTAGGGTCAGGACCAAAGCGGTTGTCGCCTTTGGTGCCATCCATGACCCAGAAAACCAGCAGAACGATCGGACCAACAATTGGCACGAGGACAATCAGGTACCACCACCCTGAACGATCTGTGTCGTGCAGACGACGCACACCAGCCGCAATTGAAGGCAGCAACAGCCCCAAAGCAGTGATAGGATAAAGGATCATGATGCCCAAGACACCATCAATAATCGTAGCAACAAGCGTCACCAGAAATGCGAAAAGATAAAACCACCAGTACTCAGATCGACGTGCACGACCCGAAAATGTGACGTATTTATTCAAACACGTCTTTACCGCTTCCATAAAACCCATTGGCTGTCTCTCTCTTTGTTTAGTTTTATTCTGGTTGCCACAATTCCCGAATCGCTTCCAAAATCAAGCATCGGGCCAAGGTTTTTTGTTCAAAAACGCTTGGCGTTGCTGAAAATCAATTGTCTTGGCCATTTTTCGCTTTTTAAGCAGTTTTATTCAACTTTAGCGCTATCAGTTGCTTTGGATTTCCCGATTTTGGGTTCATTTCCCGCGATCAGGCGCTGAATGTTTGCGCCATGCCGCAGATAAATCAATGCGACAAGTCCCAGACACAATAGAGCTGCATCTGGCCGCCCGATCAAAAGGACGGCAACGGGTGAAATGGCAGCGCTCACCAAAGCTGCCAACGATGAGTAGCGAAAGATAAACGCAACCGACAGCCAGATCGCCCCACAGATCAAACCCAGTGGCCAATAAAGCGCAAACATAAGGCCGAAAAAGGTCGCGACCCCCTTGCCACCACGAAACCCAAGCCAGACCGGATAGCAATGACCCAAAAAGGCCGCGAAACCCGCCAGCTGTGCGGCATCTTCACCCGCAAAAACCCGCGCCAGGATCAGGGCGGCAGCGCCTTTGCCGCCATCTAGAACCAGGGTCAGAAACGCGGCCGCCTTGTTGCCCGTCCGCAAAACATTCGTCGCGCCGATATTGCCCGACCCGATATCGCGCAGATTGCCCAGCCCCATCAGTTTGGCCAGAACCATTCCGAACGGAATGCTGCCCAACAGATATCCAACCGCTGTCCAAAGCAACAGCATCGCGGGTGCGGTTTCAATGGCCGGTATCATGCGCCGAAAACCTGTTTGCCGCCCACGAATGTTGCGATGACCTTGCCTTGCATCCGTTGTCCATCAAAGGGTGTGTTTTTGGACTTTGATTGCAGTTTGAACCGGTCCAGAACAAAGGGCGCGTCTGGATCGAAAAGTACCAGATCGGCAGGCGCACCGGGGTTTAGACGACCTGCTGGCAGCCCCAGTCGTTTGGCCGGGTTCAACGACAGTGCGCGCCATAAAATGGGCAACTTAATCATACCCGAATGATAAAGTCGCATCGCCGCAGGCAGCAGCGTCTCAAGTGCGACGGCGCCGCTGGCGGCTTCCTCAAACGGCAGGCGCTTGCTTTCTTCGTCCTGCGGGGTGTGCATGCTGCTGATGATATCGATTGTGCCATCCGCGATGGCCTCAACCATGGCCACACGGTCGTCTTCATCGCGCAAGGGCGGTTTGATTTTGAAGAAGGTGCGATAATCACCAACATCCAGCGCGTTCAGCGTCAGGTGGTGGATGTTGATACCGGCTGTGACATCCAGACCATCTCTTTTCGCTTGTTTAAGCGCAGGCAACGCCGATTGCGTCGTGATGCCATCGGCGTGGTATTTGGCACCCGTCATCTCGACCAGGGCCAGATCGCGCTGTAGACCCATGCGTTCAGCCATTGGCGACACACCCGGCAGACCGCGCAGTGACGCGAACTTGCCCGAGGTCACAGCCGCTGCCTGCGATAACCCTGGATCCTGGGGATGCGCCATGACCAAAGCACCCAGGCTACGCGCATATGTCAGCGCGCGCGCAAACACTTTTGTGGACTGAACAACCCTATCGCAATCGGTGAACGCCACCGCACCTGCATCCTGCAGAAAGCCGATTTCGACCATCTCGCGCCCCTCACGGCCCTTGGTCAGGGCAGCCATGTGGCGAATGTTGACGGGGCTGTCTTCCTGTGCGCGGCGGGTGACGAACTCAAGTGTTTCGGGTGTATCTATGGCGGGAAGGGTATCTGGCCGCGTCACCATCGTCGTAACCCCACCCGCAGCAGCGGCTTGCCCCGCGGACCGGAAACTTTCCTTGTGACGTTCGCCCGGTTCGCACACCTTGACGCCGATGTCGACGATACCCGGGGCCAGGCATTTGCCCGCACAATCGAAAGAGTTAACGGCAGTTATATTTTCTTCTTTTAAATCAGTATCTTGCCCAAATACTTTGCTGATCAGCCCATCCAAAACAAGCAGTGATCCGATCTGGTCGGTTCCAGCCTGAGGATCAATCAGGCGCGCGTTCGTGAAAAGCGTTGTCATATCTGTCATTTATCACGCGTTGCGTCAGATCATAGACCCTTTGTGTATTTGGCAGGTCTGATCACGCAATCCAGATCATCAGGCCGACCAAGGCAAACAGGACCAGCAAAGCGACCATCGCAACGCGACCCATGATAGCGGCTTCTGAGGGTTGCTTTTGCGGGGTTTCCGCCAGCTGAAGCTCTGCTGACCCGCTTGGCAAAGCATCGAAATGAACCGGCGGGCGATCTTCCTGCAAAGTGGCAACATAGCGGACGGGCTGCTGAACGGCCAGCGTGGTTTCGGTATCAAACGCGTTGGGCCGCAGCAGCAGAACATGGTCTTTCAAGGCATCCAGTTGTGGGGCAAGTTGTGCAAGCTCGTCAGTCGAAATTCCCCAGCCTTCGGTCAGATATCCGCTTAGTCCGATGCCGTCCAACTGCCGGATCGGGAACAGCTCGTAGCTTTCTTCAGGCAGATGCGACAGGCCCAATGCGGTCAACAGCCATTGTGGCGCGTCGTCATCTGCAGGATTGAACGGTTCGGGCGGGTTGACGCTGAAAATCCGAACCACGCCCTTTTCCTTGGCCGGGATGGTTATCTGGGTCGTCATACCAGGGTTTCCGATGATGTCAGTGACAGAAACACATCTTCAAGATCGGCCTCGACGGTTTTAACGTCTTTAATACGGATGCCCGCGTCACGCACGGCTTCCAGCACAGTTTCAGCGCTGATTGTGACACGGTTATAATTGAACGCCAGCAAGCCATCATCGCGGGGGCAGAATTCGATCCCATCAGGCATGTGCAGATCGCCCTGTAAGGCATTTTCGGGTTCAATCAGCATGGTTTTCGCATCCAGACGGCCCAACAGCGCGCGGGTGCTGTCACGGGCCACGACTTCACCGTGGTTGATGATGGCAATCTCGTCGCACATCTGTTCGGCCTCTTCCAGATAATGCGTCGTCAGGATGATCGTCATGCCCTGTTCGTTCAGCTTGCGCACATTGGTCCAAAGCATGTTGCGCAGTTCAATATCGACGCCAGCAGTGGGTTCATCCAGCACAAGGATATGGGGGTGATGAACCAGCGCCTTGCCCAGCAACAGCCGTCGCCGCATGCCGCCCGACAGGGTGCGCGCATAGGCGTTGGCTTTGTCGGTCAGGCCAATCATTTCAAGGATTTCATCGCTGCGACGTTGGGATTTGGGCACACCGTAAAGCCCCGCCTGCACCTCAAGCGCGCCGCGGGGGCTGAAAAACGGATCAAGGTTCAGTTCCTGCGGCATGACCCCAATGGATGCACGCGATTGGCGGGGGTTCACATCCTGATCAAAGCCCCAGATCCGAACCTGGCCCGTGGTTTTCAGCACGAGGCCCGCCAGGATATTGATCAGCGTGGATTTTCCGGCACCATTGGGACCCAGAAGGCCGAAGATCGATCCCTTTGGAATCGTCAGTTCAATACCCTTCAGCGCATCCTTGGGCGGTTCACCCCCACTGCCGGCATAGGTTTTCTTTAGGCCAGTGATTTCAATCGCATATTCTGGCATTTCGATCCCTCTCTGGCCTTGTCCGGCTGCGCGTCATGCACTATTGCTGCTTCGACTTAGGCCATGTACAGCCCGCCGACAACCAAAGGAGCCATATATGCCCGTTCCCGTGCCTGAATATGAAATAGTGACCACATGGCGCGTGCATTGCGACGGGGGCGAAGGCGCGTTGGGGCATCCGCGTGTCTATTATTCGGTTGATCGTGACACGGGGTATGTCGAATGCGGCTATTGCGACAAGCTGTTTGTCCATGAAAGCCGCGCGGCCGAGGTTTTGGCGAAATTCGGGATTGAGACCGAAGATAGCTAACCAGTATCTGGACCCCGCCCCGCCAACGCGGTAGCTGTCGGAAGGCAGCAGAACAAGGGGGCGCGGCATGGGGACGTTTGGCAAGGGATGTCATCTGCATCTGATCGACGGATCGGCCTTTATCTTCAGGGCCTATCATGCGCTGCCGCCCCTGACACGGAAGTCTGACGGTCTACCCATCGGCGCGGTCAGCGGCTTTTGCAACATGCTGCAGCGCTATGTTGAAGGCAACACCGGCCCTGATGCGCCGACCCATGTGGCGGTGATTTTCGACAAGGGCAGTCATACTTTCCGCAATGAAATTTACGATCAATATAAAGCCAATCGCGAAGCCATGCCCGAGGATTTGCGCCCCCAGATCCCGTTGACCCGTACCGCAACCGAGGCGTTCAACATCGCCTGCAAAGAGCTTGAGGGGTATGAGGCCGACGACATCATCGCCACGCTGGCCGTTCAGGCCCGTGATGCGGGCGGGCGGTGCACGATCATCAGCTCAGATAAGGACCTGATGCAGCTTGTGGGCGGCGGGGTCGAGATGCTGGATGCGATGAAAAACAAACGCATCGATGTCGAAGGGGTCGAGGAGAAGTTTGGCGTCGGGCCGAACCGTGTGGTCGATGTGCAGGCGCTGGCGGGCGACTCGGTCGACAATATCCCCGGCGCGCCGGGGATCGGTGTTAAAACGGCGGCGCTGCTGATCAATGAATACGGCGATCTGGACACGCTGTTGGAACGGGCGGGCGAGATCAAGCAACCCAAGCGCCGCCAAACGTTGATTGATTTTGCCGATCAGATACGGGTGTCGAAAAAGCTGGTTCAGCTGGACGAAAACACACCGCTGGATTTCACGATTGACGATCTTGAGGTGCGTGAACCCGACGCGGATAAGCTGCTTGGGTTTCTGGTGGAAATGGAGTTCCGGACACTCAGCAAGCGCATCGCCACCGCGCTGGACGTTGAGCCGCCTGTGATTGCCGATGTCGATCCCGCAGGTGCCAACCCGGTGGATGCGCCCGAAGCATTGCCGTTCAAGCCAGATGATTACGAATGGGTGCGCGATGCCGCTGGCCTGCAGGTGTGGATCGACCGGATTTATGAACGCGGCTATGTGGCAGTGGATACCGAAACGACCAGCCTGAACGAAATGCTGGCCGATCTGGTGGGCATCTCGCTGTGTGTTGAACCTGGACAGGCCTGCTATGTCCCGTTGACGCATAAGGATGGCGCGTCGGATGATCTGTTTGGATCCGACGCTTTGGCCGAAGGGCAGATGGATCTAGACGAAGCGCTGAAGATGCTGAAGCCCATGCTGGAGGACGACAGCATTCTGAAAATCGGCCAGAACATGAAGTATGACCAGAAGATTTTTGCGCGCAATGGCGTGGTGGTCGCGCCGATCGATGACACACTTTTGATGAGCTACGCGCTGAACGCAGGGCTGCATAATCACGGCATGGACACGCTAAGCGAACGATATCTAAGTCATGTGCCGATCCCGATCAAAAGCCTGATTGGCACGGGTAAATCTGCGATCACCTTTGACCGGGTCAAAATCAATGATGCCTTTAAATACGCGGCCGAAGACGCCGATATCACCCTGCGCCTTTGGAAAACCTTTAAACCGCAGTTGCATCAAAAACAGGTCACGACGATTTACGAAACACTCGAACGTCCGTTGGTGCCTGTGTTGGCGCAGATGGAGATGACGGGCGTCAAGGTTGACCGCGATACGCTTAGCCGGATGTCCAATGCCTTTGCCCAGAAAATGGCGGGGCTTGAGGCGGAAATTCATGAACTGGCCGGGCAAACGTTTAATGTCGGATCGCCCAAGCAGTTGGGCGAAATCCTGTTTGATAAAATGGGGATTGAAGGCGGCAAGAAGGGTAAGACCGGGGCCTATGCCACGGGTGCCGATGTGTTAGAGGACTTGGCAACCGAACATGAGCTGCCCGCGCGCGTGCTGGACTGGCGGCAACTGTCGAAGCTGAAATCGACCTATACCGATGCGCTGCAGGATCACATCAACCCGGATACGGGCCGCGTGCACACCAGCTATTCGATTGCGGGGGCGAACACGGGGCGGCTGGCCTCGACCGATCCGAATTTGCAGAACATCCCGATCCGCACCGAAGAAGGTCGCAGGATACGTGAAGCGTTCGTGGCCGAACCCGGTAATGTGTTGGTCGCGCTGGATTATTCCCAGATCGAATTGCGCATCCTGGCCCACATCGCCGATATTCCCGCGTTGAAACAGGCATTTGACGAAGGTCAGGATATTCATGCGATGACCGCCAGTCAGATGTTCAATGTGCCCATCGAAGGGATGGACCCGATGATCCGCCGTCAGGCCAAGGCGATCAATTTCGGGGTGATCTACGGGATTTCGGGCTTTGGTCTGGCGCGCAACCTGCGCATCCCGCGCGCCGAGGCGCAGGCGTTTATCGATACCTATTTCGAACGTTTCCCCGGCATTCGCGCCTATATGGATCAGACGACTGATTTTGCGAAGAAAAACGGCTATGTGCAGACGCTGTTCGGGCGCAAGATCAACACGCCCGAGATCAACGCCAAGGGCCCGACAGCCGGGTTCGCTCGCCGCGCTGCGATCAACGCGCCTATTCAGGGCACCGCGGCCGATGTTATCCGCCGTGCGATGATCCGTATGCCAGACGCGATTGAAGCATTGCCCGCTAAAATGCTGCTGCAGGTTCACGATGAGCTACTGTTTGAGGTCGCCGAGGATGCCGTGGATGATCTGATCGGGGTCGCCAAGGGTGTGATGGAAAACGCCTCGGACCCCGCGATTAAATTGGACGTGCCTATGACGGTCGATGCAGGACGCGGGGCCAACTGGGCCGAGGCACACTAAGCCACATAGGGGACGCTGATGTCAAAAATGACCTTGTACTATCGGCCCGGCGCCTGCGCGCTGGCACCGCATATCCTGTTGAACGCAATTGGTGCTGAGTATGACGCTGTTCTGGCCCCACGCGATGCATCCTACCGCGCGATCAATCCTAATGGTGCTGTACCTGCGCTGAAATTGTCCGATGGCTATGTGCTGACCCAATGCAACGCGATTTTGCAGTACATCTGCGAAGATGCAGGGCGCGAAGATCTTCTGGGTGGGGATGACACGCGCCTTAAGGCCGAAACTGCCAAGTGGTGCGCCTTTTTCACGGGCGATTTTCACCCCGCTTTCTTTCCCATTTTCGTACCCCACCGTTATACCGCAGATGACAGTGATGCCGCCCGCGACAAGGTAAAGCAGGCGGGCATGAAACTGGTCCGCAACGGGCTGGACCAGATCGAAGCGCATCTTGGGGGTCGCGAACAGTTTGTTGGCGCTTCCACCACGGTCGCTGACTTCTATGCCGTTCCCATGCTGCGGTGGGTCACGCTGATGATCGAGGGCGGTTTGGGCGAATGGCCTGCGACAAATGCATTCTACGATCGTATCTGCGCAACCGAGGTTGTTCAGAAAACCATGGTGACACATGGGATTAAGGCATAGCCGATGGAAGCGATGCTGCCCAAGATCGACCCAAGCCTACTGACCGATCGCGTTGAACAAATGGAAGCCGCCGTCGGTCAGGGCAACTGGGATGCGGCCGATGAATTCTTCACGCCAGATGTCCTATATCGTGTCGGCCACAGACCACCGTTTTTCGGACTTTCGGGCATAAAGGACTACATGACCTGGCAGAATGCGCTGGTGCGTTGGGACGGCCATGATCTGCGTATGAAATTTAGCCGGGGGCAGACGGCGGTTTTCGAAGTGGACTCTCATTTCACGCGGCTGAAAGATGGCGCAAAGATCGTCATCCCATGCACGGATATATATAATTTTGAAGGTGATCGTATCGCCGATTGGCGCGTCTATTCGGACACGTCACTCTTCACGGTTTGATATCTTAGTGTCATGTACAGTTTTACTGTCCTTCGGTGCCTCGGCCCGATTAAACATCCCGTAATCGCGGATCACATGGGCGATGCGCAATCTGTAGTCGTCGAAAATCCCGCCACGTCCTTTGGATTGCGCTGAACGGTGCGCGGCCAGGGTGCGCCAGCGTTCAACGGCGGCCTCATCCTCAAAGAATGACAGTGACAGGATTTTCTTGGGATCGGTCAGGCTTTGAAACCGCTCGACCGATATGAACCCCGGAACCTGATCCACCATCGGGCGCATCGCAGCAGCGATGTCCAGGTATTCATCCTTGCGGCCATCCGCTGGTTCGACCTCAAAAATCACGGCGATCATTCTTTTCCCCCATGTGGTGCAGAGGCCAGCGTCAGCCATGTACGGTCCTCTCGCAACAAAAACTTTTCTTTCTGCGCAAATTCATAGTTTTCGCGCCCCAAGGGGTCAGCAGCCAGACGTGCGCGATAGGTTTCGTAATCGGCCAGACTGGGAATGTTATAGATGCCATAGGCCAGGGTGCTGGACCCTTCGTGCGGCGCGAAATACCCGATCAGATCGGCACCACAGCGGGGAATGGCCTGCCCCCAGTTTTGGGCGTACCGGATGAAGTGTTCCTTTTTGGTCGGGTCGATGTGATAGCGGATGATGCAAGTCAGCATGGTTTGGGTCCTTTGAAGTAATCACAAGGCTACTTTAAAGAATTGCGTATCCCAAATGCTTCGGTTATCATCGAACTATGAAAGAAGGCCCCGATATTGCCAGTATTGCCGCCCTGATCGGCGATCCGGCGCGTGCGAATATGCTGACGGCGTTGATGAGCGGTAAGGCATTGACCGCAAGTGAGCTGGCCAATGAGGCCGGGATAACACTGCAAACCACCAGCTCTCATCTAGCGAAACTGGACGATGGCGGTTTGATACGCCAGCGTAAACAAGGTCGGCATAAGTATTTTTCGCTGACCAGCGATGATGTGGCCCATGTGTTGGAAAGCCTGATGGGCCTTGCCGCCGGTGCGGGGCATCTAAGGACGCGGACAGGTCCAAAAGACACGGCCATGCGTAAGGCGCGGGTTTGTTATAACCATCTGGCCGGTGACATGGGCATTCAGCTTTTCGATGGGCTGATTGCACGTCAGCATCTGGTCACGGATGGGAAAGAGCCTGTTTTGACCGAAACCGGCCAGCAGTTTGTTGTCGACTTTGGAATTGATCTGGACGCGCTGAAGGCCAAAAAATCCCCCCTGTGCAAAGAATGTCTGGATTGGAGCGAACGCAGGTCGCATCTGGCAGGCAGCCTTGGCCGCGCCTTCATGCACCGGTTTGAAGATCTGGGCTGGTCCACGCGCGACAGCGCCAGCCGTGTCGTCCGGTTTTCGCCAGCGGGTGAACAGGACTTCAACCGGCTTTTCGGACCAGTGCATCATGCCTAATCAGCTTGGCAGATTATTGCCGTATCACCTTTAAATAACTTGGCTGCCATATGCGTGTCATCCGACTCGGGCAGATGTGGTAGCACTCAAAACTTAAAGCAACATTATCGACAATTTCGGAGACGCCAATGACAACGACGTTCACAGGTCGAGTATGCTTAATCGCGGCCATCTCAATGGGTTTCACAACAGCCGGTTCAGCCAGAACCGATTACGTTGCTGACATCGATGTGATCCGCGGCAGTAACGATGGTACAGCCGAGGCCGTGACTGGCCATGTTTTCCACGATCTTAGCCGCGACGGCACGCGTCAGGATGATGAACCCGGTGTGGCGGGCGTGATCGTGTCGAACGGTCGTGATGTAACGACAACCGCCGCAGATGGCAGTTATTCCCTGCCGGTTTATAACAATATGACCGTCATGGTGCATGAACCATCGGCCTGGGACGTGCCCGTTGACGAAAACGGCGTGCCACAGTTTTTCTATCATCACCTGCCCGAAGGTACGCCCGAGACATTGCGCTATGGCGGTTTGCAGGCCACCGGGGCTTTGCCGCAAGAAATCAACTTTCCGATGATCCGCACTGGCACGGATGACCAGTTTTCCTGCGTTATGATGGGCGACGCGCAACCCTATTCGAACACCGAGGTCAGCTATGTTCGTGACGGCGTTCTGGACAGCCTGTTGGATCGGGATCTGTCGGAAGCTGAATGTGTGATCATGCTGGGCGATGTGATGGGCGATGACCTTAGTCTTTTGCCCCGGTTTATGAACATCTGGTCGGTGCTTGATCTGCCGCAATACTACATCCACGGCAATCACGATTTTGATTTCGATGCGACGACCGATGAACATTCTGCCGACAGCTGGCGCCAGATTTACGGGCCAGCCTACTATAGTTTCGATATTGGCAATGTAACCTTCATAGCGCTGGATAATGTGATTTATCCTTGCGGACCCGAAGATGACGGCCCCGGTGGGCGCGATGCCTGCACCGATCCGGAACGGGTTGTGTATAATGGTCGTGTGAATGATCGCCAGATGCAGTGGCTTGAGGCGACCTTGGCCGAAATCCCCGAAGATCGCCTGATCGTCATGATGCACCACATTCCGTTCGTCAGTTTCATCGATTCGAATACCGGGCGGCATCAGACGGACAATCTGGCTGAGATTCACGCGCTTTTGGCCGGTCGGCCTGCGGTATCCTTTTCCGGTCATACGCATACATTTGAATATCTGGCTGCAGGGGAATGGTTTCAGGGCTGGGAAGAACAGGTCGGTGTAAAGCGGCTGCCCTTTGATCACGTTGTAGGCGGCGCGCCGTCCGGTAACTGGTTCTGGGGCGATCTGGGGTTTGATGGAACACCGATGTCATTCGCGCGTGGTGGAACACCCCCCGGGTATATGATTGTCGACTTTGATGGCTCGGATTTCACCGTGCATTTCCACGCGGCCAATCAGGACCCGGATCGCCAAATGGCGCTTAGCTTCAATACACCGCAATTCCGCAGCTGGTTTGATGAGCTTTTTGAATGGACATCCAACCGCGAAGATCCTGCGGCCGAACTTCCGCCTGTCACCGTCAACGATCTGGTCGACCAAAAGCTGTTCACGCCCGAGGAATTAGGTGAAACCGTCTGGCTGACCGCGAACATCTGGCGCGGGGACCGGAACACGCAGGTCTATGCGACGATCAATGGGGGTGAGCGTCTGCCGATGACCCGCACTCAACCCGGCAACGGCGAAGATGTTCTGTCAGGGGCCGAATGGGCCGATCCGTTTTCGGTTCCGCGGCAGATGACCATCGGACGCTATGCCTGGCAATCGCAGACGGACAATCAGCGCGCGCAAGGGTTTGAGGTCTGGCAAGGATCCAGCTTTGGCCCGGCCAGTCCCCAGTCGGCTGATCCGTGGATGATTGCCGACAGCTCAACCCACCTGTGGCGCCTGCAGATGCCCGCCAATCTGCCCGTTGGGGCCCATGTAATCGAGGTGACGGCAGTACTGGACGACGGCCGAGAATTCTCCGACCGCATCCTGTTCGAAGTCCGCGACGAGCGTCCGTTCCCATACTGGGACAACACGCTTTGGGAAGAGGCGAGCAACTGATTTCTGAAACGAAGTTAAGGGCGCTCATCGTCGAGCGCCCTTTCAAAACAAAACGGTTTGTCTCATAAAGTTTTAATGCCGAGAACAGTTATTGATATCCGAAACGCTTCATTAGATCAGTTCAAAGATTTTGTTTTTGATCATGCTGTACATAGCATCGGTAGCGATCAGGTGTGGTATCATCAATTTGATTTGGAAATTAGATTTGATGACGAACACAACGCGCGCTGTTTCATCAAAATGTTAACAGACGCAAAAGGATTACTGTCAAAATACGACTCAGAAAAGTTGGAGCAGGGGTGCTGGGCTATGTTTTCAGGTTTCGATGGAAACTTGAACTACCTGATCTGGGACAGCGCAATTCCAATCAAGACCAAGGAAGATTTGATTGCATCAATGTATTTCATATATCGCGATCTCTTTGCGGTCGATCCATTAGGAGAGGCTTGTGAAATGTGGTGGGATGGTCTGGCATATGAAATTCATCCATTGAAACGTGCCGACCCAGAAAACAATCCGCATGACAAACGCATTCAGGATGCAATGTTTGAAGTCTTATCCAAGATACTTCTGCTTGAATCTGTCCATTGCCAATCGGCGGCGCTCCATGGGCTTAATCATGTTGCCCATCCTGATACCGAAAATATCGTCAAGAAATACGTCGAAAGTCATCCGGAATTATCAGAAGCCGATATTGACTATGCATATCGATGTGCAAAGGGCAACGCGCTTTGAGGATGCTGCTGTCAAAGGATTGATTTAAGCTTGGCAAAAGCCCTTGCAGACTCACCTACCCGCGCGTATATGACCAACAACAGCGGCGCGTTCGGGTCCACACCGACGCTCCACCGGGAAACACCAACGGGCCGCGCGCCCGTTTTTTTGTGCTCTGGATACGCAGAAGCTGATCACTATGAATGACCTTATCGCGAAAGCTGCCATTGATCGCCGTCTGGCTGAAATCATTACCCCTGTCATCGAAGGCATGGGCTATGAGCTGGTGCGCGTGCGGCTGATGGGGGGCAAGACCTCGACCCTGCAGATCATGGCGCAGCGGCCCGATGGTACGATTGAAGTTGACGATTGTGCCGATATCTCGACCGCGGTCAGTGCCACGCTGGATGTCGAAGATCCGATCGTGGATGCCTATACGCTTGAAGTGTCCTCGCCCGGGATCGACCGCCCCCTGACCCGTCTGAAGGATTTCGATCAGTGGGAAGGTTATGAAGCCAAGATCGAGACGACTGAACTGATCGACGGGCGCCGTCGGTTCAAGGGCGAATTGGCCGGAACCGAAGGCGATGAGGTGCTGATCAATATCGAAGAAGGCACGATCGGGCTGAAGTTCGACTGGCTGGCAGATGCCAAGCTGGTGCTGACCGATGATCTGATCAAGGAAATGTTGCGCCAGCGCAAGGCGGCGGGCGTTGTGAACGAAGATGATTTTGACGAAATAGAGACTGAGACACAGTCCGAGGAGAACTGATATGGCAATAACATCCGCCAACCAGCTTGAACTGCTGCAAACGGCCGAGGCCGTGGCCCGCGAAAAGATGATCGACCCCGGTCTGGTCGTCGAAGCGATGGAAGAAAGTCTGGCCCGTGCCGCAAAGTCGCGCTACGGCGCCGAGATGGACATTCGTGTGTCCATTGACCGCAAGACCGGTAAGGCGACCTTCACCCGCGTACGCACGGTGGTCGAGGATGAAGAGCTTGAGAATTATCAAGCCGAGTTCACCGTTGAGCAGGCCAAGCAATATCTGGAAAACCCCGCCGTTGGTGATCTGCTGATCGAAGAAATACCGCCCGTTGAGATGGGCCGGATCGCCGCACAGTCCGCCAAGCAGGTCATTCTGCAGAAGGTCCGCGAAGCAGAACGCGACCGTCAGTACGAAGAATTCAAGGACCGCGCGGGCACGATCATCAACGCGCTGGTCAAGCGCGAGGAATACGGCAATGTCATCGTCGATATCGGCGCGGGCGAAGCTGTGCTGCGCCGGAACGAAAAGATCGGCCGCGAAAGCTATCGCAATGGCGACCGCATCCGCTGCTACATCAAAGATGTGCGGCGTGAACAGCGGGGGCCTCAGATATTCCTCAGCCGGACAGCACCTGAATTCATGGCGGAACTTTTCAAAATGGAAGTGCCCGAGATTTATGACGGCATCATCGATATCAAGGCCGTCGCGCGTGACCCCGGCAGCCGCGCTAAGATTGCGGTGATCAGCCACGATAACTCAATCGACCCTGTGGGTGCCTGTGTCGGTATGCGTGGCAGCCGGGTTCAGGCGGTTGTCAACGAACTTCAGGGCGAAAAGATCGATATTATCCCCTGGAACGAAGATCAGCCGACCTTCCTGGTGAACGCACTGCAACCGGCCGAGGTCAGCAAGGTTGTTCTGGACGAAGAAGCCGAGCGAATCGAGGTCGTTGTACCCGACGATCAACTGTCGCTTGCCATCGGGCGGCGCGGTCAGAACGTGCGGCTGGCATCCCAACTGACCGGGTTGGACATCGATATCATGACCGAAAGCGATGAATCCGAACGTCGTCAGGCAGAATTTGCCGAACGCACCAAGCTGTTCATGGACACGCTGGATCTGGATGAATTCTTTGCGCAGTTGCTGGTGTCCGAAGGCTTCAGCAATCTGGAAGAGGTCGCTTATGTGGAAATCGACGAACTGTTGGTCATCGACGGTGTCGATGAAGACACCGCAAACGAACTTCAGGCCCGTGCCCGTGATCATCTGGAGGCGATGAACAAAAAGGCCTTGGATGCGGCGCGCGAACTGGGGGTTGAGGACAGCCTGGTTGACTTTGAGGGGCTGACACCCCAAATGATTGAGGCCTTGGCGAAGGACGACATCAAGACATTGGAAGATTTCGCAACCTGCGCTGATTGGGAATTGGCAGGTGGTTGGACCACTGTTGAGGGCGAACGTGTGAAAGACGACGGCATTCTTGAGCCGTTCGATGTCAGCCTTGAGGAAGCGCAGAACCTGGTCATGACAGCGCGCGTCATGTTGGGCTGGGTCGATCCCGAAGAATTGACGGCCAATGAAGAAGATACTGTCGAAGAAGAGGCCGAGGCCTGATCTTGGGCCTTGTTTCTTGGGGGTCCGATGACGCGTGGTGGTCGAACAAAAAACCGCGATCTGTCCGAACGCAAATGCGTGGTGACGGGTGAGGTTCAGCCAAAAGCTGGGCTGATCCGCTTTGTCGTAGGGCCAAACGACGATGTGGTCGCTGATGTTCTGGAAAAGCTGCCAGGACGCGGCCTGTGGGTTTCGGCCGATAAGACAGCGCTGGAAACCGCGTCGCGTAAGGGGCTGTTTTCGCGCGGGGCGAAACGACAGGTCACAGTGCCAGACGGTCTGATGGCCGAGATTGATCGCCAGCTTGTGCGGCGCATGGTTGATCTGATCTCACTTGCGCGGAAAGCAGGCGAGGCGGTCGCAGGATACGAAAAGGTCAAGGACTGGTTGATCAAGGACGTGGCCGAGGTGCTGTTGCAGGCTTCGGACGGTTCTGAAAGGGGTAAATCCAAGCTCAGGACGCCAGAAGGTGGGCATTTTATCGGTGTTTTGACTTCTGCAGAATTGGGTTTGGCATTTGGACGGGAAAGTGTGATACACGGCGCACTCGCCACTGGTGGACTCACGACACGTGTTGTAGAGACTGCTGCAAAGCTGAAAGGCGTGCGCGATATAGACGGTGGTAAGGATCGCCGGAAAGGAAAAGACTCTAGATGAGTGAAGACGACGGTAAAAAAACTTTGGGTCTGCGCGGCGGACCACGCTCGGGCAATGTAAAGCAAAGCTTTAGCCATGGGCGGACGAAAAACGTCGTGGTTGAAACCAAACGTAAACGCGTTGTGGTCCCCAAGCCCGGTGCGGCCAAAAGTGGTGGCGGTCAGCCGGTCAAAGGCGATGCATCAAAGCGGCCCGCAGGCATCACCGATGCTGAGATGGAGCGTCGGCGCAAAGCCCTGATGGCCGCTAAGGCGCGTGAAGCGGAAGATGCAGCGCAGCGCGAAGCAGAAGAAAAAGCCCGCGAAGAAGAACGTCAGCGCCGCCGGGAAGAGCAAGAAGCCAAGGAACGCGAAGAACGCGAACTGCAGGAACGTGCCAAAGCCAAGGCCGAGGAAGACGAACGCCGCCAGCGCGAAGCAGAAGAAGCGGCCAAGCGGGCTGCAGCGGAAAAAGCGGCACCAAAGGATGATGCCGGTGCGCGGGGCGGTGCAGCCAAGCAACCAGTACGCAACAAGGGTCGTGAAGCTGAACAGGCTGATCGCGATAATCGCGGTCGCGGTCGTGGTGATGATGGTGGACGCCGTTCGGGCAAGCTGACGTTGAATCAGGCGCTTTCGGGTCGCGAAGGCGGACGCCAGTTGTCCATGGCCGCGATGAAGCGGAAACAGGAACGCGCCCGTCAGAAAGCCATGGGCGGTAGCCAGGAACGCGAAAAGGTTATCCGCACCGTTCAATTACCCGAAGCGATCATGGTGTCAGAACTGGCGAACCGGATGTCAGAACGTGTGGCTGATGTGGTCAAGGCGTTGATGCAGAACGGTATGATGGTGACGCAAAACCAAACCATCGATGCTGATACGGCTGAGTTGATTATCGAAGAATTCGGTCACAAGGTCACCCGTGTCTCGGATTCTGATGTCGAGGACGTGATCGATCAGGTCGAAGACTCTGATGACGATCTGCAGTCGCGCCCGCCGGTTATCACGGTCATGGGTCACGTTGACCACGGCAAGACGTCATTGCTGGACGCGATCCGCAATGCCAAGGTGGTATCTGGCGAGGCGGGCGGGATCACACAGCATATCGGTGCCTATCAGGTTGACCAGAATGGCACAAAGCTGACATTCTTGGATACGCCTGGCCATGCGGCCTTTACCAGCATGCGGGCACGGGGTGCTCAGGTCACTGATATCGTGATCTTGGTGGTGGCGGCAGACGATGCTGTGATGCCTCAGACGATTGAGGCGATCAACCACGCAAAAGCTGCCAAAGTGCCAATGATCGTGGCAATCAACAAAGTTGATAAGCCCGGTGCGAACCCTGACAAGGTGCGAACGGATCTGCTTCAGCACGAAGTGATCGTCGAAAAGTTGTCTGGTGAAGTGCAGGACGTCGAGGTTTCGGCCGTCAAGGGTACAGGTCTGGACGAATTGCTTGAGTCTATTGCGCTTCAGGCCGAAATTCTTGAGCTGAAAGCAAACCCTGAACGTGCCGCGTCGGGCGCTGTGATCGAAGCACAGTTGGATGTGGGGCGTGGACCTGTTGCGACTGTTCTGGTCCAGAACGGAACCTTGCGTCAGGGCGATATCTTTGTCGTGGGTGAGCAGTATGGTAAAGTACGCGCGCTAATCAACGATCAGGGGGACCGTGTCGAGGAAGCTGGCCCATCCGTTCCGGTTGAGGTTCTGGGTCTGAACGGCACGCCAGAGGCTGGCGATGTTCTGAATGTCGTCGATACCGAAGGTCAGGCGCGCGAAATTGCAGAATATCGCGAAAAAGCCGCGAAAGAAAAGCGTGCGGCGGCGGGTGCTGCCACAACGCTGGAACAGCTGATGGCCAAGGCGAAAGAAGACGAAAACGTCACCGAGATGCCTATTTTGGTAAAAGCCGACGTTCAAGGCTCTGCCGAAGCGATCGTTCAGGCGATGGAAAAGATCGGAAACGACGAAGTGCGCGTGCGCGTGCTGCATTCGGGTGTTGGTGCCATCACCGAAACTGATATTGGTCTTGCCGAAGCGTCCGGTGCGCCGGTCTTCGGGTTTAATGTTCGGGCTAATGCATCGGCGCGGAATACGGCCAACCAAAAGGGTGTCGAGATACGGTACTATTCGGTGATCTACGATCTGGTCGATGACGTTAAAGCTGCTGCAAGTGGTCTGCTGAGTGCCGAGATCAAGGAAAACTTCATCGGGTATGCCGAGATCAGAGAAGTCTTCAAAGTCTCGGGCGTTGGCAAGGTCGCGGGCTGTTTGGTCACAGAGGGCGTTGCCCGCCGGTCTGCCGGGGTGCGCTTGCTGCGGGATAACGTGGTGATACACGAAGGTACACTGAAAACCCTAAAACGTTTCAAGGACGAAGTGGCCGAGGTCCAGTCAGGTCAGGAATGCGGTATGGCGTTTGAAAACTACGATGACATCCGCCCTAGCGATGTGATTGAAATCTTTGAACGCGAAGAGATTGAGCGTTCTTTGGACTAACGCTTTGATTGCGGAACTTAAAAGACCCCGGACTTGATCCGGGGTCTTTTGTTTTCAGCTGGTTGATTCATGCGGCCCAGGATCAAGTCTGGGACCCAGCGAATCTGCTTTACGTTAATGTAATGCTGCTTTTGTAAGGGCCGGCAGCAGCGGTTTGACCTGCTCAATCGTCATTCCAGGCCTTAGGCGGTCATCATACAGCATCCGCAAAAGTGCCAGATCATGATTGGTCAAAACCCCGAATTCTTCGTTGTCGTTGAAAATTGATGGGCGCGCCATTGGGCTGTCATTTGGCAGACCCATGGACTGGGCCAATTCCTCTTGAATGCAGGATTTACGCATACGTTGCGAATGTTCGGCCCGGACCACCACAACGGCCCCCTTATACCCATGTCTAAGGTCCGAATACGGGCGCGCCAGAACCATGCACATGACGTTTTTCGGCATATTGATGATCGCGCGAAGGCCTTGCGGACTGATGTCGGGCAGTTTCTGGGTTAGAAATGGCTTTAGGTTTTGACGTTCCTTCTCGCCCACCACTAGGACAAGAAGATTTGGTTTATCATTGCTGCGGGAAATCGAATGACCGGTCGCGGATCGCAAGGTCTGCACCGTCCGGCTGATTTCACGGGAAAAGGCCTGGCGACGTTCAGGCGAAACGCCTTTGCCATACACAGTGCTGATGCGCACGGGCTTTTCCCATCGTCTTAGCACACTTTCTGTTTTTGAGGATGAAAAGCCGCCATTGCGGTTGTTGTATTCGTTATAAAGCGCGATCTGAATGAAGTTTTCAGCCAGTGTCGCACGGTCCCATGGCACGTCTTGCGGCGCATGTTCGCTGCGCAGATGACCGCGTTGCACATAGCTCGCTTCAAGCTGACGATAATAGGAAAATGGTGCTTTCTGGCGATTTGCCGACGTCCCCCCGCCCATGGTCGCGGCGGATGTCGTTGCCTCAAGATACAGCTTGTTCCGTTCGGCCATCAGCGGGGTTGTCAGCATCACACTTGCCGTACAAACACCGCAAACCACTTTACAGAAAAATCGCGTCACACCTTGGTCCTGCTCGTTACACCTGGATTGATTCCAAGGCTGTATGTTTCAGATCCTCACGTCAATGTTACGTAAGCAGATCGTCATCTGTCCAGCCCGGAATCATAAAACTCATAGCATCAGGATATGAATGCCCGATTAAATCGCAGGGAATAAGGCAAAGACGGGACATAAATCCGGTGATTGCGTATTTTTGCGTCAAACCTTCGATGTAGGGACGCGAAATAATCAAAAAGGGACGCAAAAGCGCCCCTGTTTTACGTTGGTCGTTTATTAGCCTTCACGCGGCTATTTTTGTTGAAACGGGAAAGCCTTCGTAAGTCTTTTCGCCCACACGAATGCGGATCTTGCCATTGGAAAGCTTGGATACCAAAACACCTTGCACGGAAACGCAACTGCCTATTGTTATAGTTCTTAGCATTTCACACCCTCCTCTCTGGGTAGGCTGAATATAGCCGGAATTTGTTTACTGAACAGCTATATTTTCGTCATATTACTGATATTTTTGCACAAATTTCACGCAATATGTGAAGATTTTTTGTGCAGATGTGACCTATAGCCAGTCGCGCAAGATCGGGATCAGGGGAATATCTGCCGCTGGCATCGGGTAGTTGCGCAGTTCGTTCGGGCGGGCCCAGGCCAGTTTCTGACCCTCTTTCGATTGGGGGATGCCGTCCCACTTACGACAGGCAAACAGTGGCATTAGCAAGTGGAAATCATCGTAACTGTGGCTGGCAAACGTCAGGGGCGCCAGGCAGCTTTGCCATGTGTTAATGCCCAGTTCTTCGTCTAATTCTCGGATCAGGGCAGCCTCCGGTGTTTCGCCGGTTTCGACCTTGCCGCCGGGGAATTCCCATAAACCGGCCATCGATTTGCCTTCGGGGCGCTGCGCCAGTAAAACGCGGCCGTCCACGTCAATCAGCGCAACGGCGGACACCAGAACAACCTTCATGACCGATAATCCGCGTTGATGCTGATATATCCGTGGGTCAGATCACAGGTCCAGACACGTGCCCGACCGTCCCCCAGCCCAAGATCAACCCGGATCGTCAGATCCTGATTTTTCATATAACCCGCGCCAAGCTCTTCTTTATACTCAGGCGATACCCACCCGTTTTCAGCGACCAGAATATCCCCAAAACGTATTGCCAAGCGATCCCGATCGGCCTGCGCACCGGACTTTCCAACAGCCATAACAATGCGCCCCCAGTTCGGATCTTCGCCCGCAATTGCCGTTTTCACCAGAGGTGAGTTTGCAATCGACAGTCCAATGGTTTTGGCATCGGCGTCATTGGCGGCACCGGTGACATTGATTTCGATGAACTTCGTGGCGCCCTCGCCATCCTTGACGACCTGATGGGCCAGATCCAGCATGATGTTGTGCAGCGCCTCTCGAAAGCTGTCATCGCCGCTAACATCTATGCCCGACGTACCGGTTGCGGCCATCAGCAAGGTGTCCGACGTCGAAGTGTCACTATCGACGGTGATGCAGTTGAAGGTCACATTGGTCAGTTCGGTCAGCGTCTGCTGCAGTTTAGCTTGCGGGATTGCGGCATCAGTAAAGATATATACAAGCATCGTTGCCATATTGGGGGCAATCATGCCTGACCCTTTGGCGATACCTGCGATATTGACCTGTTTCCCGTCTATCAGCAGGCTACAACCAGCGCCCTTTGGAAACGTGTCTGTGGTCATGATGGCCTGGGCCGCACTTTCGATGCCATCGGGCGACAAGCCATCCCAAAGCTGTGCGATTTTCGCAGTGATCTTGTCATGCGGCAGGGGTTCACCAATCACACCAGTGGATGAGCTGAAAACGCGTGCCTGGGGCACGCCAAGCTGATCTGCAACGGCTAAGGTAATCCGCGAAACAGCTTCTTGCCCATTTTTGCCGGTGAAAGCATTGGCATTGCCGGAATTGACAATGAAAGCAGCGCCCTGATCTGCGGCACCGCCGATTTTGGTCTGACAATCCAGAACAGGTGCCGCGCGCGTTGTGGACTTGGTAAAGACACCCGCAATTGTTGTGCCCGCATCAAGGGCGGCCAGCATGACATCGGCGCGACCTTTATAACGCACGCCTGCCTCAAGCGCCGAAAAGCGAACGCCCTGAATCATAGGAAGCGCCGGAAAATGATCCGGCGCCAATGGGGATTTTTTCATGGCTCAGTTCTGCAACAAATCGACATTTTGCAGGACCGACGGGTTCACCGCGCCCTCTTCAGAGGTGGTGATTTCGGCCTGTTCGCGCAGTTCAGCCAAGCGCGCATCGACGGCATCGCGCTGCACCTGCGTTTCCAGTTCGGCACGAACGTCATCCAGTGCAGGGGCCGATTTGACGCGGGTTTCATTCAGCTTGATCACATGCCAGCCGAACTGTGTCTGAACAGGGTCTGAAACCTGCCCGGCTTCAAGTGCGACAACGGCATCTTCGAAAGGCTGAACCATCATGCCTGCACCAAACCATCCCAGATCGCCACCGTTCGGTCCCGATGGGCCGGTCGATTTTTCCTGCGCCAGCGTTGCGAAATCGGCGCCTTCGTCCAGCTGGCCTTTGATTTCAATCGCCTCTTCTTCGGTTTCAACCAGGATATGGGCTGCCTGATATTCCTGTTCAGGATCGGCATTCACATAGGTTTCGTCATATAGTTTCTGGACCGCCTCGTCAGTGATGGCGCTTTCAGTGACGCCTTGAATGGCCTCGCCAGCCAGCATGCTGCGCTGTTCGTTTTCAAGGGCCATTTCCACGCGCCGCGGGGTCGTTTCCACTGACTGTGCCAGCAACGCCTGTTGTGTCAGTTGATCCAGAAGCCCTTCGAACAGCACATCGTCGGGAAGCTGCTGATACTGCATGGGTAACTGCGATCGCGCGATGATCATATGGCCCACTGTTATGTCCTGACCATTGACTGTGGCGACGACAGTTTCGGCCGTTACACCGTCCTCTGCGTCGGGCAATGCGTCCTGCCCCAAAACGGGCAACGCCAATGCCGCTGTCAGCACAGTTGCGGTCAGAAGGTTATGTCGTTTCAACATCTATTCATCCTTTGGATCAGCCGCACGTAAGGGCGACGTTGACACTCTTGAACCGGCCCCTTACATCGCTTGCGTGCGTGAGGGCCTGTATCTGGCATGTTCTATGGGCAGGAACCCGGACGAGCAAGCAACTCCCTCATGACAATGACGTTAAGCGACGGCGCGGAGAGATTATGTTGGGTATTGGAACAATTGCCAAGAAGGTCTTTGGCACAACAAACGACCGCAAGGTCAAGGCGACCCGACTGCTTATTGAAAAGATAAATGCCCTGGAACCTGAATTCGAGGCGCTGTCAGACGACGGCCTGAAAGACAAGACCGAAGAATTGGCCACACGGGCGATGAAGGGCGAAAGTCTGGATGATCTGCTGCCCGAAGCCTTCGCCAACTGTCGCGAAGCTGCGCGCCGTGCGCTTGGGTTGCGTGCTTTTGATACGCAGTTGATCGGCGGCATTTTTCTGCACCGTGGCAATATTGCCGAAATGAAGACCGGTGAAGGCAAGACACTTGTTGCGACCTTCCCCGCCTACCTGAACGCCCTGACCGGCAAGGGCGTGCATATCGTGACCGTGAACGACTATCTGGCCAAGCGCGACTCGGATTGGATGGGCAAGGTCTATAACGCATTGGGTCTGACCTGCAGCGTTGTCTATTCGATGCAGCCAGATGATGAGAAAAAAGCGGCTTACGCTGCTGATGTCACCTATGCCACCAACAACGAACTGGCCTTTGATTATCTGCGCGACAACATGAAGCCCAGCCTGCGCGATATCGCACAGCGTAAACACAATTTCGCGATTGTGGATGAAGTCGATAGCATCCTGATTGACGAAGCCCGTACACCGCTGATTATCTCGGGCCCGGCCGAAGATCGATCTGACCTATATGAGGCGATCGATAAGGTCATCCCAGAACTGCAAGATGACCATTTTGAGCTGGATGAAAAACAGCGTAATGTTTCGCTGACCGATGAAGGCAACGAGTTTCTTGAAGAGCGCCTTCATGAATTGACGATCTTGCCCGAAGATCAAACGCTTTATGACCCCGAAAGCACCACAATTGTACACCACATCAACCAGGGTCTGCGGGCCCACAAGATGTTTACCAAAGACAAGGATTATGTCGTCCGCAACGGCGAGGTTGTGCTGGTCGACGAATTTACCGGCCGCATGACGCCCGGCCGTCGCCTGTCACAGGGGTTGCACCAGGCAATCGAGGCCAAAGAAGGGGTGGACATCAAACCTGAAAACGTCACCCACGCCAGTGTGACGTTCCAGAATTATTTCCGCCTTTACGACAAGCTGGCCGGTATGACCGGGACCGCTCTGACCGAGGCCGAAGAATTTGGCCAGATCTACGGTCTGGGTGTGATCGAAATTCCGACCCATCGCCCGATTGCCCGCATTGATGAACATGATCAGATTTTCCGTACCGCTGAGGAAAAATACGGTGCCATTGTCGACGAAATCAAACAGGCCCACGAAAAGCATCAGCCGGTTCTGGTCGGCACCACATCCATTGAAAAGTCCGAGTTCCTTAGCGCGCTTCTAAGCAAGGAAAAGATACCGCATAACGTTCTGAATGCCCGTCAACACGAACAGGAAGCCCAGATCGTGGCAGACGCGGGCAAGCTGGGCGCTGTGACCATCGCGACCAACATGGCCGGACGCGGTACAGACATTCAGCTTGGCGGCAACGTCGAAATGCGCGTCTTGCAGGCGCTGGCCGAAGACCCCGAAGCTGACCCGGATCAGGTCCGCACCCGGATCGAGGCCGAGGTCGCTGATGAAAAGGAAAAGGTGAAAGAGGCGGGCGGTCTGTTCGTTCTTGCCACTGAACGCCATGAATCCCGCCGGATCGACAACCAGCTGCGCGGTCGGTCGGGGCGTCAGGGCGACCCGGGGCGTTCATCTTTCTTCCTGTCGCTGGAAGATGATCTGATGCGGATTTTCGGGTCGGAACGTCTTGAAAGGGTTCTGTCGGCCTTGGGCATGAAAGAAGGCGAAGCCATCGTGCATCCGATGGTCAACAAGTCGCTTGAAAAAGCCCAGGCCAAGGTCGAAGGCCGCAATTTTGACATCCGCAAACAGTTGCTGAAGTTCGATGATGTGATGAACGATCAGCGCAAGGTGATCTTTGGCCAACGCCGCGAAATTATGGAAACTGATGATGTGTCCGAAATCACTCAGGACATGCGTCACCAGGTCATCGATGATCTGGTCTATGAATACATGCCGCCCAAAACCTATGCCGATCAGTGGGATCTTCAGGCAATGCAAAATGCGGTTCTGGAACGCCTTGGGCTGGACGCACCCGTCGCTGATTGGGCGCAGGAAGAGGGCGTGGATGACGAAATCATGCGCGAACGGCTTGAAAAGGCCAGCGATGAATTCATGGCGAAAAAGGCCGTTGCGTTTGGCTCCGATCAGATGCGGCAGATTGAAAAGCAGCTACTATTGCAGACCATCGACACCAAGTGGCGCGAACATCTTGTGACCCTGGAACAGCTTCGCACGGTTATCGGTTTCCGTGGATATGCGCAGCGCGACCCGTTGAACGAATATAAAACCGAAGCTTTCCAATTGTTTGAAAGTTTGCTGGACAGTTTGCGTGAAGAGGTTACGCAAAAACTGGCCCAGGTCCGTCCAATGACCCCGGAAGAACAGGAAGCGATGCTGGCCCAAATCCAGGCGCAACGGGATGCGATGGCAAAGGTGGCCGGGCCCGCCGAGAAGTTTCCAAATGCTATTGAAGGCTTTGTTGAAGATGATCCCTCAACCTGGGGCAATCCCGGTCGTAATGATCCGTGTCCCTGTGGGTCAGGTAAGAAATTTAAACATTGCCACGGGGCGCTCTGACGCTGCTATTGTGTCAGCATTTTTAACCCGGCTGTGACATCCGTGCGGACGGCCAGTCGCAGGCCGGGTTCATCCCCCGCTTTCAGGGCGGCCAGAATAAGACGGTGATGACGCGGCGGTTCGGTGCGCTGCAGCTTGCCGTAAAGTTTGCGCATCGTCGGCCCCAGTTGCAGCCACACGGTTTCCGCAATCGCCAGCATCGCGGGTGCCTGCGCGCGCAGATAAAGCGTGCGGTGAAACTCCAGATTGCTGCGAATATAGCCGACAGCGTCGCCTTTGGCGACAACGATCGCGATGGTGTTATTGATCGCACCAAGCCGATCGATCAGCGCGATATGCGCCCGTGGCAAAGCACGCGATGCCAGTTCAGGTTCCAAAAGCGCGCGCAATGCCGCCAGTTCCTCAATCCGGTCGTCTGACAGCTCGGGCGTGGAAACGCGGCCCGAGGATGACAGAAACAGTGCGCCCTCGGCGACCAGCCGCCGCATCGCCTCGCGCACAGGGGTCATCGACACGCCATATTCCTGGCCGATCCCGCGCAGGGTCAGGGCCTGTCCTGGCAGAAGCTCTCCGTGCATGATACGTGTGCGCAGTGTGCGGTAAATCTGATCGTGAATGGCGCTTTGCGGGGGAATACCGCCTTCGGATTTGGACTGGATCAGCATCTGTCAAACGTGATCACAAAACACGGCAACGTCAATCCTGAAACCGATATCGGTGCAGCAGATGACCATTCTGACGCAACCACAGTCGCGGCGCATCATAAGGGCCATGAATGGCCTGCACCGTATTCCAGTATGTTTGTGAATGGTTCATCTGTGCCAGATGAGCGACCTCATGTGCGGCGACATAGTTCAGTACCTCGGGCGGTGCCATAATCAGACGCCACGAATAGTTCAGGTTGCCGGTCGACGAACATGATCCCCACCGCGACCGCGTATCGCGCAGAGTGATACGGTTGTACGTCTTTCCCAACCTATCCGCATAGTTTTCGCTGGCCCGATGCAGATTGACCTTGGCCTGTGCCTTTAGAAAGGCGCCAATCCGCCGGGCAACGTCATCATGATTGCCAGGTACACGTATTTGATGGCCTTCGATCCGTGCCACGCGCCCCCCACCGGCCACAATGTCCAGGTATTCACCGCGATACAGCATTTTTTCACCAAAGACCGGGCGCAGTTCACCCGGCTGATCCGCCAGCTTTTCACGGACCCACGTCGCCTTTTCATCGGCAAACCGAAGGGCCTCGGTCGCGGGCATGATTGATGGCATGGTTAAGGTCACGCGCCCGTCCAACTGCGACACCCGCAATGATAAACGGCGCGCCCTGGCCGAGCGTCTAAGCGCAATTTCCACCGGTGGGTTGCCCTTTAGCACATATTTATTCATCCCGCGTCCCGTCTGGTTGCAAAAAGACTGTGAATCACTTTGACACTACGCGCAACATATGGCAGTTCGCGCTGATTACCTTGCAATGTGAACAAGTTTCAAAGGGAAAACCGATGGCCAAGGAAGAATGGGGTGTAAAGCGCCTTTGCCCAACGACCGGTAAGCGGTTCTATGACATGGGCCGCGATCCGGTCGTCAGCCCGTACACTGGTGAAGTTGTCACGCTGGACACTGGAAAAAACCAGAACATGATCGCGGACAAGGCAGATCCTGAAACCGCCAAAATGGAAACCGCTGATATAGAAGATGATGCGGTTCTGGATGATGATGACGCCGCGGATGTTGATCTGGGCGACGATGTGTTGGAAGACGACGACGATGACAGCGTTTCGCTGGACGACATTGCCGATGTCGCATCGGATGACGACGATTCCTAAAGCTTAAACGCAGGGCGAGTTTTCACTTGATCTCGCCCCCGTCGTTCTTTAAGTGACGCTGGTGTTGGGGCCTTAGCTCAGTTGGGAGAGCGCTTGCATGGCATGCAAGAGGTCAGGGGTTCGACTCCCCTAGGCTCCACCATTTGTCCCCAACATACCTTCCGCTCCAGCTAAAGCCTTGAACGGTATGGACAATTGGGGTGTTCTAGGCCCTGTTTCCCGGCAGTATGCAAGGCGGTCTGCAAAGGCCAGTTTCAGGACGGTTCTACGGAAGGTTATATGGCCAGAGTCCCCAAGTTTCCAAGGGCTTGCCAGGAAGCTGAGGGAGAGTTCTAGCACAGCATCAAAGTCTCTGTGTGGTGCGGGCTGTTGGGCCTGTTTATCTTGTAAATTTATCTTTTCTTGTTCCATCGCCGCGATCTTGGTTTCATAGGCTCGGATCACGGTCGGATTGTCGGTGTCCATGAGCCGACCCACCAAGACATCGATCTGTTTGTCGATATCCGCGATCTGCTTTGCGAAGGTCTTAGCATCGTGACGGTGTTGTGCGATCCGCATGTCCCATGCCTTGCGGAACATCAGCTTTGCGAGGGCAATCAGCTTTGGGGTCGGTTCCAGGCGACGGATAAGCTTGCCGACATCCCCTTCCAGAACATCGCGTCGGATTGACTTGCCGTAAGAAGGACATCCTTTCGTCTGGCACAGATAATAGGGATGATGCTTGGTCTTGCCTTTCGACCAACAGGACCGCAGGGCCGCGCCACAATCGTGGCAGGTGACAAAGCCCCGCAGCGCAAAATCCTCGCCAATGTCTTTTCTTGCAGGGGCGAGCTGTTTTTGCGACCGGCGCTCTTGGAGGCGTCTAAAGGTTTCGGCCGAGATAATGGGCGCATGGTGCCCCTTGATCCGCGACAGGCCCCAGGGACCATAGCTGATCAGCCCTGCATAAATCTCTCTGTCCAGCAGGCGCGTTACTTCCTGTTGGCGCACCCATCCATCTTTAATATCTTGCCGTGGCCGCGGATTTTCTCATAGCGATAGCCGATGGGGGCGGGGAACACCCAATAGCCATCTTGCATGCGCGCTTTCATCTTCTGAGAGACTTGCCGCTCGTTCTGCTTACGCTCTAATGCGCCCTGGGCTGCCATGATGGTCTCAATGAATTCTCCTTCGGGCGTATCTTCAAACTTAAAGTTCAGGCATTCGATACTGGCCCCGCGGCAGCGGAACGCATCCCGCAGGTCGAGATGGAACCGCGTGTCACGGGCAAAGCGCTTGAGATCGTCAATCATCGCCACGAAGTTGGTGTTCGGCTGGGCATCCAAGAACGACAGCAAAGCCAGCATGCCAAGGCGTTTCATGAAATCCCCGCCGCCTGAAATCGTGTCGGGGAAAACCGCTGCAACCAGATACCCTTTGCTTGCAGCATACTCGGGGCAGCGGCTTTCTTGAGCCAGAGCCTCCAATCAAAAAACGCTCAGCTGTACCAAATTATCTGACTAAGGACAGGCCTAGTTCGGTTGCAAGAGCAACCAATCATGACCATGAAAGAGAGAAAGGTAGATGAGGCCAGCCACTCCAGTTCCATTGTGCTTGCCGTCAAATGGTGAAACCTGTCTACCGCAATGCCTCAGGCGTGTCCAAGTTAATCAAATCGCTCTGACCAGTGAAAACCAGTGCGACCAGTTCGTCTTCGCTACAGTTCCCCTCAATACCTGACTTCAGCCCAAGCTTATAAAGGATACTAATCAGAGGCGTGTTCATCAAAACACCTTGGGATAGCTCGCCAAAAGCTTCTTTGATCCTTTGAGCGTTACAGGCACCTGTGCCCTGCACATAGCCAAGGCCGTAGAGGCCGGGAAGAGCAGAGACAGCGGCTGCGATCAGAATAGTATGGGTCCTCATGATAGGCATCCTTGGCGGCAAGTCTTGATCGCCACACAAAAGGGACCCCTCTTTCTAGGGCTATCACACACTCACCCTCGAAGTCCGCCAGCGTTAGTTTTCCACAGTTTTTTCGGCGGAGTTCGACCGACAGAACCCAAGCACAGCGCCACTTACAAAAGGGATCCCTTTTGTAAAGAGGAAAAGTGCCATGATTCAGCATTGTGCGACTGATCAAACGCGTCACATTTGGGGTATGAAGTCACCGCAAAAGCAAGGGCCTAAGATCGGATAGCTGCCTTGATTGTCAAGCACCATCCGCACCGCTCGCTCGCGTGTCTCAGGTGAACAGCGGTTCGCTCTGTTGTCCTTTTCCATGGCTCCAATCTTTCCTTGATTTGGAGCCTCCGGAAAACCCGGAGCGGTGCATTCAGCCCTCGGGTGGAAGAGTCCCTTGGCTTTCGAACGAAAGGCAGCTTAAGTGAGTAATCGGAGCGGCACGAAAACGTGACAGGTCCATGCAGTATCGAACACATTATCGAGTTGGCTCTTGCAGGGCGTCTCAATTCCGGAAAACGCAGCGGAGCCCACACTGGATTCAAAAGCGCTGGCATTGATTTGTGCGGCCTGTGCAAATTGCTTGATCCGCCGCGCGAACTTGGCCTGTCGGTCGGCAACGCCGCACTGGGGCTAGATGTTTCAACTAGAGCAGGATGAGATCAGGTTGAAGCGTATCCTGAGTTGACAAGGTAATTCGCACATTCCTGCGGGGTGAAGCGGTCGAGCAGCTTACCGATCCTGCGCCATGTTGCCTCTATCGTGCGTTCGGCGGCGTCTCG
>NZ_JACNMP010000020.1 GCF_017592335.1 Pseudaestuariivita rosea
TTGATGTTCGGGAAGTCTGTGCTGTTTTCGAGGTAGCGTTTCACCTCGGCCTGACTTTCAAAGCGGCCAGAGGCGTAGCCTTTCATGACTTCTTGGATGATGGAGGCTGCAGGTTCATCACGCACCAATAGGCGGCAAAGCGTCTACAAATCTAGGGGCACCTCAAGACGTCTTCCCCAGAGCACCGCCATAGGGCATCGCATGAGATAACGGCGGCGCTCTTTCGCCTCTGTCCCAAACCGCGATGCCCAGAAGGTGAGTGGCCCGATGCACCAGGCGCGCCGCTTGGGGGATCTTGCCCTAAAGCAGGAAGGTCTTATCTGCAGCACATTTTGAAACGCAGATCATAGGTATATCATATGAACAATCAAAAATTTTGGGACGCATTCAGTACTTTTGCAGACAGTACGTGGGCATTTGCCGATGATGCCTGGAAAGCCTTAAGGTGGATTATCGCGTCAGTAACTGTTCTATTGATCTATGACCAATCCCAATCTATGGGCGCTTTGGTTCTGGGCTTATCTCTTGGCCTGTTCTCGATTATCTCTATTGGGGCGAAGATCATTAAGTTTTCGTTCAGCGGTGTTACAGAAAAAAGCCTCGCCAGGGGTCCCTTGGTCAGCATCGCGATTGCTACCATCTTGTTTCTTGTGTCAGTCTCGTTCGCAACAATGGTTTGGATCATTGTGGCTGCCCTTTATATACAAGTCATCGCAGCAGCATAGTCTCACCTCATCACATGCCTACATCTTGGCCACAACAGGCGTGTCTTGCCATTGATATCTCTTATGGCGCATTGCCGACTGATCTTGTCGTGCATCCTCAGGCTCGTTTCTCTCCAGAATAACGTTGGCCGTATCGTCTTTCAGGCGGTCTGTCGTGCCACAGGCTGCCCCTTGGAGCACCACTGACAACCAACGCTTGCTCCAACAAGGGTTGACAAAAGATTACCTGGTCAAGTCGTGTTGTCCCAATTCCGCAAAACAATCCTTGATAACGGCGCTGATCATTGGCGGGCAATGCATTCAAAAAGTAGGGCAGGACGCTATCTTCCCAAAACCGAAAATACAGCCAACTGCCATTGCTGCGTTCAACTTTGAGAAATTTACGGAAATGCTTTCGGATATCCTTTAGTGCGGCAGAGGACAGCACAAACATGGCACAGCCCTTGTCCCAGTGGCACCATGAATCTTTGCCTTCCGGATCGCTAGAAAATAACGCGCGACTGAAGGTTGTAGTACGATCCAACTCAACGAGCCATGGGCAGACATTTGCCAATTCCTCGGCGGATTTACCGTCGAAAAGACACGTATGAGGCAACCCGCTTGCCTGTAGCAGTTCAGGCAAGTTCACCGTTTTGGCGGCGTCCACAACGGCGTATAGCCTGCGCGTCTCACCGCTATCTGTATCGGTCAACCTGTCCAAAATCCATGACGGCAGCGCTTCTTCGTCGGAGAAGGGATGATCAAAAAGTTCCGGCTGGTCGATGGTTTCAAATACGAACATGGCCCAAACGTATAAAATTCATTTTTATCGTAGAAACGTAACCAGCAAGATGCAATAGCGGGGTTGACTGTATTTGCGGCCTTCAAACCCTTTTTATAAGCAGGTCATAAGCAAACGGGTTATTGATATTCAGCTCTGGAAACGATTTGGGTTTGCTCTTGTGAAGCTGAGCGATATATGAGGCAGCCATCTCATCCGCAGAGTGGAAATTCATGCGCCCCAAAGCGATTGCCCATTTAAGGTACTGCAGGCAGCCCAAGAACTACCACTTTGACAATCTCCGATTTCCCGGAACAGGCATTCAAGTACTGCTATCGAAAGGCGGAAATGTCCGCAAAGTGTTGTACGATAAATCTTTAAAACCAATACTTTGATCCTGAGGGCAGCGACCGGTTCGAGGGTGGGCGAGAAGCGCCCTCCCGTCGTACTGTAAGCACGCATTTGGCGTGACGGGGCGCAGGTTGGGCGCTGGCTGGTGGTGCCAACCGGGCGGGAGTGTTTGAACAGCGCTTCAGGTTTTCAGAATGATGCTCGGACCCGATCAAAACGTCCGTCTTAGCGTCAGTTCGCATTCGGTGACGGTGTAGTCGAAAAACTCGATGTTTGATGTGCTGTCGGTGTAGGCGCAGCGGAGGTGGGGGGTGAAGGTGCGCCAGTTCAGGCGGCGGTTGGAGAGGGTGATGTCGACGCGGTAGTAGTCATCGGCGCGGGCGCGGGTGGTCAGGGGATAGTCGCCCGCATAATCGCGTTCGCCGATTTCAAGGCCCAGTCCGATTTCTGTCTGATTGTCCCACGTTCTGGTCGCGCGCCCGAAAAAGGCTCGTCCGACGTAGGCCTGCGCATCGCTGCGGGCGCTGTATTGGCTAAGCCGTGTGCCTGCGGCCAGCGTCAGGTTGGGCTGCAGGTCGTATGACAGGCCGATGCCGGTCGACAGAAAGCCGCCGTCAAGTGTGTCGGTTGTCAGATAGCTGCGGTATTCCTGCAGGGCGGACAGCGACAGGACGGTTTTCGGGCCAATTTGGCGGTTCAGGCCGAAGCTGAGGCCGGTGGCGATGTTATCATCGTCGTCTTCGGTTTCCGTGTTGCGTTGATAGGCGCTTAGGGCCCAGCCATATGTGCGCTCGCGCCGCTCAAAAGTCAGCGCGGCGACCCGCGTGGTGCTGTCGAAGATGTCATCGGGATAGCGCCGTGCGGTCAGCCCGGCGTCAAAGATCAGCCGGTCCCGCTCGGACAGCCTGTGTCGATAGAAGCCGTTGAGGCCGAAAAGGACACCGGTGCCGGATGTGGCTTCGCCGTCGATCTGAAGCGTTGGCAGGGTGGGCACATCGGGGTCGAAGGTTTCGTTCGTGGTGGCCCGGTTGATGTTGGTCGAGGGCAGCAGGGCAAAGCTTACCCCCACGCCAAAGGGCCGTTCGTTTTCAATCACACGCAGGAAGGTGCGATAGCCCGCCTGCATGGTTTCATTCTGATCGATGCGCAGAAGCAGCCGAAACTGACGTGCCGAGGCCCCGTATTGCCGATCCAGCAGCAGGGTATGGGCCAGTTCACGGCGGGCGTTGAGGTAGTCAGGGTCGCGGGCCAGGATATCCTGAAAGGTGGCGATGGCCTGATCGTAACGGCCGTTGGCCTTGTGGATGCGACCCTGAAAGAACTGCCGGTCGGTGGGCGTTGGGTTTGTGGTATTCAGCAGCGCCTCGGCCTCGGCCAAGCGGTTCTGGGCGATCAGTGTGACCAGTTGCTGATCCAGGCTTTGGGCGCGGCTGGGGCCGGCGCTGGCCGCCGTAACCAGTAGGGCCGTTATGCAGATAAATATCAGTCGCATCGGTGGTTGTGACAGGTGGGCGTTGCCGCGGGCTTATCTGTCGCGATTGGCTAGGATGCCGCCGACAATGGCGGTGCGGCCGTTGTCGCCTGAAAACGCTGTGACAACGCGGTCTGCGCCGATAGAGCCAGCCATGTTCGCAGTGACGCCCGAGTGTGTCACGGTGCCGCCGACGGTCTGGCCGTCTATCGTGCCATCGACCTGCAGGTCACCGGACGTGCTTGTCAGCGTTTGACGAGTGAAATCGGCATTCAGGGTGATACGGCCCTCTTCATTGCGTATTCTAATGGGGTCGCTGCGGCTGCCGGTTTCAGACGCGATTGTCATCTGATATTCGCCGTCGTAGGTGGCGCTGGCTTCGGTGGGGGCGCTGCCGACAGTCGTGGTCGGTAAGACGCCCGCAACGGCAACAATGTCATCTGTTCCTGAAACCCGGCCCACCTGATAGGCAAATCCGTTTCCGTTGTTGTTTACGCGGCCGCTGCGAAATTCGGCGTAGTCGTTGCGGTCGTCGGGATATTCGCCTTCGGCGCTGGGGGTTTGCAGGCGGCTGTTGAAATCAAGGTTGGCGCTGGGTGAGTCGCTGCTGTCATTGCTGATGCTGATGTTGCAGGCGGACAGGGCAGAGAAGCTGAGAACAACCAGGGCCGCACGGAAATAGAGGTTCATTGTGAACTCCTGAATAAATTTCGATGTCGCCCTTTGCCCCTCTATGACGTGTCATGGGGGTGAGTGCAAGGTACCGGGGTGTGGCATAGGCAAGAGGTCCCGGATCAGGTCCGGGACCCGCGGGGCTTTAGAACCGGTCCAGCAGGCGGCGCAGGTACTCAAGCTCGGTCTCTGACCGGTTTGGGTCGCCCGAGCGGCGGCGGATTTCGTCCAGCAGTTCCTCGGCGCGGCGATAAATGTCTTCGCCTTGCAGCAGTTCCTGATCGGTGCCTTGGGCCCCCCGACGGTCATCGCCCAGATTGCGCCCCAGGGGATCGCGGCTAAGGGGGCGGGCCTGGCCCATACGATCACCAGATTGGCCGTTTTGTTGTTGGTTTTGCTGGTTCTGCGCCAGCGCTTCACCCAGATTGCGCATGCCTTCGCGTAGGGCTTCCATCGCGTCGGCCTGATTGTCCAGCGCGCCTGGCAGGTCGTTGTTGCGCAGGGCATCTTCGGCTTGATCCATGGCGCGACCGGCGCGGTCCAGGGCTTCGCGCGCAGCGTCACCTTCGGGCGTGCCGGCACCGGGCAGGTTTTGCTGCTGGCGTTCCAATTCGCGGCGCAGGTCGCCCTGACGCTGGGCCAGGCTGTTTTCGCCCGATTGCGTGCCGCCCTGACCCTGTTGCGGTTGGCCGGGTTGTTGACCCTGACCCTGGCCCTGTTGCTGACCGTTGTCGTGCTGTTCGCCACGGCCCTGATCGCCGCTGCGGCCCTGATTTTGCTGACTTTGCCCCGATTGCGCGTTCGGATTGGACTGTTCCTGAAAATCGCGGAAGGCTTCGTCACTCAGGCCCTGCTGTTCGCGCAGGCTTTCGGCCAGACCTTCCATCGCCGGGTTGCCCTGACCCTGACCGGGCTGCATCTGGGCGGTGCGCATGTTTTCCATCATCTGGTTCAACTGATCCAGCAATTCCTGCGCTTCGGCCATGCGGCCCTGTTCCATCAGTTCCTGAATCTGGTCCATCATCTGTTGCAGCTGGTCCTGCGTGATGGTGATGGTGTTTTCGTCCTGCGCCATTTGCTGGTCGCCGTTTTCCTGACCCTGTTGGGCCAGTTGACGCATGTAGTCGCGGGTGGCGTCGCGCAGTTCCTGCATCAGCTGGGCAATCTCTTCGTCGCTGGCGCCGTTCTCGATCGCCTCGGACAGGCGTTCCTGCGCCTGACGCAGGCGTTCGGCGGCGTCCGAGATATCGCCCTCTTCCAACAGCACGGCCAGATCCCAAAGGGCCTGGGCGATTTCGTCCTGTTGTTCGGTGGTCAGACCGAATTCCGTCATGTTTTCAAGCCGCCGTAGGGTGACGCGCAAGCGCAGATAGGCGGTTTCCGACCGGAAAATATCGTCAGGCAGATGCGACACCGCCCGCAAGACCTGGGTCACGCGGGGGGCATTTTCCTTGGTCCACAGCAGATCGCGGCGTTGTTCGATGATCGCAGCCGCCATCGGATCAAAGAAGCGACGGCCGGGCAGGACGATCTGCGCCGGTTCGGACTGCCCCGTCTGGCCCTGTTCATCCTGCACGGTCATCGTCAGCGTGACGGGCAGGTTGGCGAAGGGGTGTAGTGAAAAATCCTCGATCAGGGTTTCTTCGAAGTTGCTGCGGTCGCCTGAAATGGTGATCGGCAGATCGACGACAATGGCCTCACGTGGTTCGGGATCGGTGGTCAGGCCGTGGCGGCGGTCGACCGATGGCAGATCAAGCACGATGCGCGCCGTACCGGACAGCACGCCATAGTCATCCTGCGCCGCGAAAGGCTGGTTCATTTCGCCGCTGGCCATGCGCTCGACCGGGCCGTTTACGCGGACCGTCGGTGCCGTGTCATCCAGGACAGAGATATTCCACGCCACGCCACCCGGTCCTTCGATCGCGATGGTGCCGCTTTGCGTGACCTCAAAATCATGGACCATTGCGGGCGGTGTTTCGGGGTCGGCCGCGGGCGCAGGTTGGCCCGAGACGGTTTCATTGACCGCAAGTGCGCCGACCTCGCCATAAAGGCGGATGGTGATGCGGCTGCCTTCGGGCACTTGCAGGGGGCCGGGTTCGATGTCGTTCAGGTAAAGGCTGGGTTTGGCGGTGTAGAAGGGCGGTTCGACCCAGCCTTCCCATGTGGGACCGACGGCCAGCGGTTCATTGGCGGTGGTCATGCCGCTGACGGTGCTGACGCGATAGATCGATCCAAAGAGCAGCGCCGTGACAAAGGCGATCAGGGCGACATAGCGCAGGGCAAAGGGGTCGCGGTCCGAGATCTGCAGGTTCGGATCAACGGGTTTGGCGGCGCGGGCGCGGTCGGCCATGCGGGCCACGTGGATGCGCCAGACTTCCTCGGACTGCGTGTCACCGGCGCCGATGGCTTGCGTATCGGCCAGTGCGGTGATCGGGCGGCCGGGCAGGGTGGCATCGATCCGTTGCAGCGCCTCGGCCAGATCGGGCCAGTGCATCAACCTGATCCCGCGCACCAGCGTCCAAAGACTTCCGCCTACAAAACCGACGATGCCGCCCCAGACCACTTCGACCGGCAGGGTGTCGTGCAGCCCCATCATCACAGCAGCCAGACCCGCAAACAGGATCGTCCAGAAGGGCCAAAAGGCCCGTGTGATCCGTTCGGCGGCCATGCCGATGCGAGTGATTTTCGCGGCACGCAGGGTGGATTTGGGCAGTTGGACGCTGTCTGACATCATCTCTCCGGGTTATATCTTTCCGGGTGGGCCATGTCACGGGATAGCGTCACAGCCATGGGGGTATGGTATCGCGTTTTATGATATCGTCAAAGGTCGGACGTGCGCGGATAACCGCGAATTGATCATCCTGCACCAAAACTTCCGGGATCAGGGGGCGGGTATTGTATTCGCTGGACATTACAGCGCCATAGGCCCCGGCGGACCGGAAGGCGACCAGATCACCGGCCGCAACGGGCGGCATCATGCGGCCCTTGGCAAAGGTATCGCCCGATTCGCAGACAGGACCCACGATGTCGAAAGGCTGCTGATCAACGCCTGGCTCAGCTTCGATCACGGGGATGATATCGTGATAGGCGCCATACATCGCTGGGCGCGTCAGATCGTTCATCGCGCCGTCCAGGATCAGGAAATCCCGATCCTCGCCCGATTTCAGATAGATCACTTTGCTGACCATGATCCCGGCGTTGCCTGAAATCAGGCGGCCCGGTTCAATCTCGATTTCACAACCCAGGTGTCCCACGGTCCGCTTGATCAGCGCGCCGTATTCTGTGGGCAGGGGCGGGGCCTGATTTGAGCGGGTGTAGGGGATGCCCAGCCCGCCGCCCAGATCAAGGCGGGTGATCGTGTGGCCGTCGGCGCGCAGCTGTTCGGTCAGCTCGGCGACCTTCTGATAGGCCAGCTCAAAGGGTTCCAGTTCGGTCAGTTGTGATCCGATGTGCACGTCGATGCCGATGACCTGCAGGCCGGGCAGCGACGCGGCCAGGGCATAAACTTCACGCGCACGGGAAATCGGGATGCCGAATTTATCACCCTTCTTGCCGGTTGAGATCTTTTCATGCGTTTTGGCGTCGACATCGGGGTTGATGCGCACGGTGATGGGGGCGGTCAGGCCAAGGCTGGTCGCGACTTCGCTAAGCGCGTGCATCTCGGGCTCGGATTCAACGTTGAACTGTCTGATGCCATCCGTCAGCGCCATGCGCATTTCGTCCCGCGTTTTACCCACGCCGGAAAAGACGATGCGGTCGCCCGGAACACCGGCGGCGCGCGCACGGGCGTATTCACCGCCCGACACCACATCCATGCCTGCACCTGCATCGGCCAGCAGTTTCAGGATCGCCTGATTGCTGGCGGATTTCATGGCAAAGCAGACAAGGTGGTCGGTGCCCTCAAGCGCGTCATCAAACAAGCGGTAGTGGCGCAGCAGCGTTGCGCTGGAATAGCAGTAAAACGGTGTGCCGACCTGGGCTGCGATGGCCGCAATGGGCACATCTTCGGCATAAAGTTCGCCGTCGCGGTACAGGAAATGATCCATCAGTCCACGGGCCGCGAGCGCAGGAATAGGTACAGCGGCAGGCCGCAGCTGACCCCGATGCAGAAGGTCGCCGGGATCGCCACCAGCGCGATCCAGTTTTTGCGGACCGAGACCTCTGCCACGATAAAGACCGTCAGGGCGATGGCGGCGATGACCAGATCCCAGTAAAGGCCGGTGGTCGCCGCGTTAACCTTCCACGCGTCGACCATGGCCGACAGGCTGACGCCATTGGCGGCAAACCAGCTGATAAAGTGGAACATCGGGTGGATCGCACCCCAGATGGCCAGGGCCAGAAACAACATGCGTAAAGGTGACATTATTTGACGATTCCGATTTCTGCAGTGCCAGAGATTGTGATGCCGGGTTCAGGCGTTTCGCGGTCTTGCGAGGGGCCACAGGCGGCCAGTAGCAAGATCAAGGGTAGGGCGAGCAACCTCATAGTCTGATCCCAATGCCGGCGCCGCCGGTGCCGACGCGAACGGAAACCGGTCCGCTGTCCACACCCACTGCAGCCCCGCCACGCACTGTGTCGTCATTGGTGCTGACACCCGCATCAAAGGACGGGCGGATGGGTTCGCCGTCAACGCCACAAGCGGCCAGGGCCAGAAGCGCTAGAATTGCCAGTTTTTTCATCCCAGTATTCCTTTCCACCGCGCGATCTGTTCGCGCACGCGCAAGGGCGCCGTGCCGCCATAGCTGGTGCGGGATGCGACCGAGTTGTGTACACCTAATACGTCGAAAACCTCGGCGCGGATGTCGGGATGTACGTTTTGCATTTCTTCCAGGGTCAAATCCGGCAGGTCCACACCGCGCGTTTCGGCCCGCGCCACCAGCGCACCGGTGATATGGTGTGCATCCCGAAACGGCAGGCCCAGTTCGCGCACCAGCCAGTCGGCCAGATCGGTCGCGGTGGAAAACCCGCTGCTGGCGGCGGCCTCAAGACTGGCGCGGTTGGCCTGCATATCCTTAACCATCCCCTCCATTGCGGCCAGGGCCAGCATCAGGTTGTCTGCGGCATCAAAGGTCTGTTCCTTATCTTCCTGCATGTCCTTGGAATAGGTCAGCGGCAGCCCCTTCATCACCGTCATCAGCGCGACATTGGCCCCGAAGATACGCCCGATCTTGGCGCGGATCAGTTCGGCCGCGTCAGGGTTCTTCTTCTGCGGCATGATCGAACTGCCGGTTGAAAAGCGATCCGACAAAGTGACGAAGCGGAACTGGGCTGACGACCAGATCACCAGCTCTTCGGCCAGTCGTGACAGATGCATGGCGCAGATGCTGGCGGCGCTCAGGAATTCCAGCGCGAAATCCCGGTCACTGACACCATCCAGCGAATTGGCGGCGGGGCGGTCAAAGCCAAGCGCCTGCGCGGTCATATCGCGGTCAATCGGAAAGGACGTGCCTGCAAGGGCCGCCGCCCCCAAGGGGCTTTCGTTCATACGCGCGCGGGCATCGCGGAACCGCGAAAGATCACGGGCAAACATCTCGACATAGGCCAGCATGTGGTGGCCCCAGGTCACAGGTTGCGCTGTTTGCAGATGTGTGAACCCCGGCATCACCCAATCGGCCCCGCTTTCCGCCTGCGCCACAAGCGCCTTGCAAAGTGCCACCAGCGCTGCGTCCACCTCATCAATCTGATCCCTAACCCACAGCCGGAAATCGGTCGCCACCTGGTCATTCCGGCTGCGGCCTGTGTGCAAACGCCCTGCGGGTTCACCAATGATCTCTTTCAGCCGCGCCTCGATATTCATGTGAATATCTTCCAGCGCTTTCGAAAATTCGAATTTACCTGTTTCAATCTCTGACAAGACCGTGAGAAGCCCTTCCCGGATCGCGTCTGCATCACTATCACTGATGATGCCACAGGCCGCCAGCATGGCGGCATGGGCCCTTGAGCCGTCGATATCCTGGCGCGCCAACCGCTTGTCGAAATCGATCGAGGCATTAATTGCCTCCATGATCGCGTCCGGCCCGGCGGCAAAGCGTCCGCCCCACATCTGGTTCGAGGTATCAGTCATCGTCAGCCCTTCGGAGGGAAAATGAAATTTATCACGTCAGCGCTTGTCTATACGGCCCTTTTGTTCAGTGCAAACAGTGCATTTGCCGATGCTGAATTGGAAGCCCTGCGCGAAGGGACGATGAAAAAGCTGATGTTTCATTCGACCCCGGCTGATGTTTCGACGACGGCCTTCGTGACCGAGGATGGTGGCGAAAAGACTTTGGCTGATTATCAGGGCAAATATGTCGTGCTGAATTTCTGGGCCACGTGGTGCGCGCCGTGTCGCAAGGAAATGCCGATGCTGTCTGAGTTGCAGACCGAATTCGGGGGTGAGAACTTTGCGGTGGTCACGCTGGCCACGGGGCGGAATTCACCCACTGGGATCGATAAGTTCTTCGCCGAGATTGAGGTGGAAAACCTGCCAAAGTACCGTGACCCGAAACAGGCCGTCGCCCGCGACATGGCGGTGCTGGGCCTGCCGATCACGGTGATCCTGAACCCCGAGGGGCAAGAGATCGCGCGGATGCGCGGCGACGCCCATTGGAACAGCGACAGCGCCAAGGCGATTATTGCGACCCTGCTTAATCGTGGGTCTTAGGCGTGCCCGTGCCCATCAAGGGCGCTTGCCAAGCGCCTTAACCTCTTCGTATCGTGGGCAGGTGATCAGGTGATCATTCACCATGCCCACCGCCTGCATAAACGCATAGACAATCGTCGGGCCGCAGAACTTGAACCCTTCTTTCTTCAGGTCCTTTGAGATCTTTTGCGATAGCTCGGTTTGCGCGGGCACATCGGCCAAAGTGGCCCAACTATTCTGCAGGGGCACCCCGCCCATGTAATTCCACAAATAGGTGTCAAACCCCTCACGCGCCTCAATCTTCTGCCAGGCGCGGGCGTTGCCGATGGTGGCCTCAATCTTACCGCGGTGGCGGATGATGCCGCCGTTCTGCAGCAGCCGCTCAACCTCGGCCTCACCCCAATCGGCCACGATATTCGGGTCAAACCCCGCGAACGCCTGTCGGAAATTTTCGCGTTTTTTCAGGATTGTGATCCATGACAGCCCCGCCTGAAACCCATCCAGGATCAGCTTTTCCCACAGCGCGCGGCTATCCCATTCGGGCACGCCCCATTCGGTGTCGTGATAGTCAATGTAAATCTGTTCTGTCCCGACCCAGCCACAGCGTTCGCCCATGGAATTTCCTTTCGTTTAAATTCAATCCGTTTACGCCATGTTAGAACCTGCTGCGCAAGAGTGCGCCAAAGATAAGGCAGGAGCATTCCGATGATGATGGGCAGCAAAAAGCGGCAAAAGGACGATGACCAAAAGGTTAAAAGCCCGCTGGACATCGCGCTGGAACAACGCGATCAGTCAACACTGGACATGGTCCATGCCGCATTGCTGCACAAAGAAACGATGCTGGCCTATCAACCTGTTGTTCTGGCCAACAACCCCGGCAAGGTCGCATTTTATGAGGGGCTGACGCGGGTGCTTGATTCGACCGGGCGGATCATCCCGGCGGGCGAATTCATGTCGGTGGTCGAAACCCACGAAATGGGCCGAATTCTGGACTGTCTGGCGCTTGAGATGGGTTTGAACACCCTCAACTCGGTTCCCGATATACGACTTTCGATCAATATGTCGGCCCGTTCCATCGGGTATCGGCGCTTTATCCGTACGCTGGAAAACGGGCTGGCCGATAACCCGTCGGTGGCCGAACGGCTTATTCTGGAAATCACCGAAGACTCGGCCATGATGATGCCCGAAGTTGTGATCAGCTTCATGGATGACCTGCAGCAGATGGGCGTCTGTTTTGCGCTGGATGACTTTGGCGCGGGCTACACCGCCTTTCGTTACCTAAACGATTTTTTCTTTGATATCATAAAGATAGACGGTCAGTTCATTCGCAAGATTCACAATAACCCCGACAATCAGGTGCTGGTCAAAGCGCTGATTGCCATTGGCCGTCAGTTCGAGATGTTCACCGTGGCCGAAAGTGTCGAGGGGCCGAAAGATGCAGCCTTTTTGGCGCAGGCCGGGATCGATTGCATCCAGGGCTATCACGTCGGTGCCCCCACCACACGACCGCTTTGGCGACAGGAGCCTTCGCAAAAGAAGGCCTGATCTCAACCGCGATCAGCTATTGCCCTTGGGCGATCAACCGCTTACCCATGCGTCAAGCGGCAAGAGTTTGGTGCGCTGGTTATTTTGTGACATGCTCTTTGTCCGCACGGGATGAGGATAAAGGAGTCACCCATGACCAATGTCGTGATCGCATCGGCTGCGCGGACCGCAGTGGGAAGTTTCGGCGGAAGTTTTGCAAACACACCGGCCCACGATCTGGGCGCCGCGGTTCTGGAAGCCGTCGTCGATCGCGCCGGGATCGACAAGTCTGAGGTGTCCGAGACGATTTTGGGTCAGGTTCTGACGGCTGCACAGGGTCAGAACCCCGCCCGTCAGGCCCATGTGAACGCAGGGTTGCCGATCGAATCTGCGGCCTGGGGGATCAACCAGGTCTGCGGATCAGGTCTGCGCGCGGTTGCCCTTGGGGCCCAGCACATCCAGTTGGGTGACGCCGATATCGTTATCGCGGGTGGTCAGGAAAACATGACGCTGTCCCCCCATGCGGCCCATCTGCGGGCCGGGCACAAGATGGGCGACGTGAAATACATCGACACGATGATCCGCGACGGCCTGTGGGATGCCTTCAACGGCTATCACATGGGGCAAACCGCTGAAAACGTTGCTGAAAAATGGCAGATCAGCCGCGATCAGCAGGATGAATTCGCCGTCACCTCGCAAAACAAAGCCGAAGCCGCCCAAAAAGCGGGGAAATTTGATGATGAGGTCATCCCCTTTACCGTGAAAACCCGCAAGGGCGACATCGTGGTCGACAAAGACGAATACATCCGCCACGGCGCAACCATGGAAGCCATGCAGAAACTGCGCCCGGCCTTTACCAAAGACGGGTCTGTCACGGCGGCCAATGCCTCGGGCCTGAATGACGGTGCGGCGGCCACATTGCTGATGACAGCGGATGAAGCTGAAAAGCGTGGCATCGAACCCCTTGCCCGCATCGTCAGCTATGCCACTGCCGGTCTTGACCCATCGATCATGGGGGTCGGCCCGATCCATGCGTCGCGCAAGGCGCTGGAAAAAGCCGGTTGGAAGGTCGACGATCTTGATCTGGTAGAAGCGAACGAAGCTTTTGCCGCGCAGGCCTGCGCCGTGAACAAAGACATGGGCTGGGATCCCGCGATTGTGAATGTCAACGGCGGCGCCATTGCTATCGGTCACCCCATCGGTGCGTCGGGCTGCCGTGTGCTGAACACGCTTTTGTTCGAAATGAAGCGCCGCGACGCGAAAAAGGGTCTGGCCACGCTGTGCATCGGCGGCGGTATGGGCGTTGCGCTGTGCGTTGAACGCTAACTGATCCAGATCATGGGCGATGCGGGAGGCATCGCCTATCACACAAAAATAACCAATACGGAGGAGACATATGGGACGTGTTGCACTTGTGACCGGCGGTTCACGCGGGATTGGCGAGGCGATTTCCAAGGCGCTAAAGGACGCAGGCTATACCGTCGCCGCGACCTATGCTGGCAACGATGAAAAGGCCGCCGCCTTTACCGAAGCGACTGGAATCAAAACATATAAATGGGACGTCGGCGATTACGAGGCCTGCGCGGCGGGTATCGCCAAGGCCGAAGAGGAAAACGGCCCCATCGACGTGCTGGTCAACAACGCAGGGATAACCCGCGACGCCATGTTCCACCGCATGACGCCCGATCAGTGGAAGCAGGTGATCGACACGAACCTGACCGGTGTCTTCAACATGACCCACCCGATCTGGCCGGGCATGCGCGACCGCAAGTTTGGCCGCGTGATCAACATCAGTTCGATCAATGGACAAAAGGGGCAGGCGGGTCAGGTCAATTATTCCGCAGCCAAGGCCGGTGATCTGGGCTTTACCAAGGCGCTGGCTCAGGAAGGTGCGCGGGCTGGTATTACAGTTAATGCCATCTGTCCCGGCTATATCGCGACCGAAATGGTCAAAGCGATCGACGAAAAGGTCTTGAACGAACGCATCATCCCCCAAATTCCTGTGGGCCGTCTGGGCGAGCCGGAAGAAATCGCGCGCTGTGTGGTTTTCTTAGCTTCTGATGATGCCGGGTTCATTACTGGATCGACAATCACTGCCAATGGTGCACAGTTTTTCGTTTAGAGCATGTCGCGCAAAAGTGGATACCGGTTTTGCGCATAAAAATATGCGACACCAAAGGAAGAAAAAGGGCCGGTGGATCAGACCGGCCCCTTTCGACTTCCTTTTGACTTGCAACGATCAGCGGGAAGTTTTTCCGAACAACCATGCCCAGGCGTCGGCAACGACTTGTCCGCGCAGGGTGTGGGCGGTTTGCAGGGCTTGGCGGGTGCGGGTATCTGTTGTGCTTTCGAACATCTCAGGATCCTCGGTTGAATTAACTGTTTCTAATATGTTGCTTTTGCACAATCCTGACAAACGAGACTTTTCAATCCTTCAGTTAAGTTATACTTAAGCGAAATGAATGACAGATTACCCCCCTTAACCGCCCTGCGCGCCTTTGATGCCGCCGCACGGCACATGTCGTTTTCCAAAGCCGCGGCTGAACTGAACATCACCCCCGCTGCACTAAGTTTTCAGATCAAATCGCTTGAGGAACATCTGGGCCAACCCGTCTTTCGACGCCTCAATCGCGCTGTTGAACTGACCGAGGCGGGCCGCACGCTGGCCCCCGGCACGGCCGATGGCTTTGCCGCCCTGACCGCCGCATGGCGCAATACGCGCAGGTTGCAGGACAACAGCACGCTGACCGTCACCGCGGGCCCGGCGTTTACCGCAAAATGGCTGGCCCCGCGCCTTTACGACTTTGCCCAGGCCAATCCTGACATCGAATTGCGCCTGTCCGCCAGCCTGCGGATTATGGATTTCACACGCGACGAAATCGATGTGGCGATCCGGTTTGGCTATGGCCCCGACGAAGGACTGTTTTCACAGCGTCTGGCCGATGAATGGATGACCCCGGTCATGACGCCTGATCTGGCCAAGCGGGTCAAGACGCCCGTGGATCTGGCGAATGTCACCTTGCTGCACGACGACAGTCTGCATTTTCTGAAACCCGCATGTGACTGGGCGGCCTGGTTCAAGGTCGAAGGGGTCGATGTCGACAGTAGCCATGGACCGCGTTTCAGCCAGGCAGACCATGCCATTGACGCGGCCCTGACCGGAACGGGCGTCGTGCTGGCGCGGATTTCACTGGCCCACAAAGAACTGCAAGAGGGCCGCCTGGTCGCGCCCTTTGAAACCGCACTGACGACCAAGGCGCATTTTCGGTTTCTGTGCCCGATGAGGGCCGAAAAACGACCCCAGATCAAAGCGTTTCTGGATTGGATCATGGCTGAGGCCAGCCAGGCCAGCAGTTTCGAACAGGGGCGTCGCTTTGTTTCGGCCGCGGAACCCGCCGAATGACAAAACGCAGCGCGACCGCAATCGGTTTTGTCGCGGTTTTGCTGTGGGCCTTGCTGGCGCTGTTCACCAAAGGGTCAGAACCGGTGCCGCCCCTGCAACTGAATGCGATCTGCTTTTCGATCGGCGGGGTCATCGGGCTGATCTGGCTGGCAGCCCGGCGGGAATTCGGTGCACTGCGGCACGTATCGTGGAAGGTCTATGCCTTTGGCACCGTGGGCCTGTTTGGTTATCACTTTCTGTATTTCAGCGCCCTGCGCATCGCACCCCCGGCCGAAGCGGGGCTGATCGCGTATCTCTGGCCCCTGCTGATTGTCCTGTTTTCCGGTCTGCTGCCCGGCGAACGGCTGCGCGCGGGTCACATCATCGGTGCCCTGATCGGCTTTGCCGGTGCTGCGCTGATCGTGCTGGGCGGCGCGCAGGGGTTTGACATCAGTGCGCTGCCAGGGTTTGGGCTGGCATTCCTGTGCGCGCTGACATGGTCGGGCTATTCAGTCCTGTCGCGCAAACTGGGCGATATTCCAACGGCCAGCGTCGCTGTGTTCTGCATTGCTACGGCGCTTTTGTCGATAGTCGCCCACCTTGCACTGGAAGATACCCGCTGGCCGGTCGATGCAACGGGCTGGGCCGCGACCGTCTTGCTGGGCCTCGGGCCGGTGGGGCTGGCGTTCTATGTCTGGGATATCGGTGTCAAACGCGGCGATATTCAGGTGCTGGGCACGCTGTCCTACGCCGCGCCGCTGTTATCGACACTGGTTCTGGTATTGGCTGGGTTTGCTGACGCCAGTCTGACACTGGGTTTGGCGGCCTTGCTGATCACCGCAGGCGCGGCGCTGGCAGCCCGGGCCAGCGCTTGACGTGCTCAGTTTGCGGTTAAACGCTCGATCTGCTCTTTCAGATATAATTTCTGTTTTTTCAAAGAGGCGATCTTTAACTGATCCACGCCCGGACTTCGTTGAGCTTGCTCAACCTCTGTTGAGAGGTGTTGGTGTTTCTTCCTGAGTTCCTCGATATGGGATTTCAGGGCCATCGGCAGTCTCCTCTCTCTGATTTTTGTCAACTTTGACAGTGCATCATAGATATCGGAATGTGTCACGCCGCAGCTGCACAATTATCAAAAAGATTTTATTCAATTGCGTGTGGCTCACGCAGCATTAACGGTCCATCAACAATGGCGCCGCATCACGCAGCAGTTTTTGAACCGGGACGCGGTAACTGTCGCCATCGCGTGCATGGCGGTCCCCTTCGTGCAGAATCAGGGGGGCCAGAAGCCGCGCTGCGCTTTTCGATCCCTTCTGTGCCTGCAGAATGACCAACCGTGCCGGGCGGCCCGCGCGCGCCGCGATCGGCAAAAGGGTCATCGCCCCAACACGATCGTCCATAGCCCACAACAGGTCTGGCAGCCGCTCAGCCCTTTGAATAAACGTCAGCCAGCCCTTGGGCTTCAGACGTTTTTTGGCGGTTTCGACCCAATCGACCAGCGGTGTATCCTGGACCCTGGCGATACTGCGGCCGGGGTCGGGGGCAGGGGTGCCGTCGGTGTAATAGGGCGGATTGGCGATGACGTGATCAAAGCTGATATTGCGCAGATCGGCGGGCATCTGCGTCAGATCACAGGTCTCAACCCGCATGTCGATGCCATTTTCAGCAGCATTTCGGCGGGTCAGATCGGCATAGTCGCCCTGCAGCTCAACCCCGGTCAGATGCACGCCCGGCACGCGGTGGGCCAGACATAGGCTGGCGGTCCCAACCCCGCAGCCTAGCTCCAGCACATGATCCCCCGCCTTTGCAGGCGCCGCCGCTGCCAGCAAAACCGGATCAATCCCCGCGCGATAGCCGGCTTTGGGTTGCCAGATCCGCACGGCCCCGCCCAGAAAATCATCGCAGGTCAGATCCGTCATTCCGACACGTCGATGTCATTGTCCCGCATGGCCACACTGGCGCGCCAGTGATCCTGGGTCCGCACCATCAGCCGGCGCGGCATTATGCCTATCGATCCTTCCAGAACGCTCATATTTACGTCCATTTCAAAGCAGTCTATACCCTCGCCTTCAAGAAGGGCTTTCGCGAATGCGATGATCGTTGGATCGTTGGTGCGAAGAAGTTCTTTCATAAGATCGACTTAAGGGCAGTTGGCCCACCTTGTCGAGGTCTGCTGACGGAGATGTAATGAGCCTGGACGAAGCCGCAGTAAAACCACACGAACAACTCAGCGCCGTGCTGCAGGCCGATATGGCGCAGGTCAACGACCTGATCCGCGACCGTATGGCATCTGAACATGCGCCGCGCATCCCCGAGGTGACAGCCCATCTGATCGAAGCCGGGGGTAAACGGTTGCGCCCCATGCTGACGCTGGCCAGTGCCAAGATGTGCGGCTATCCGGGGCCTTATCACGTGCATCTGGCCGCCGCCGTTGAGTTCATTCACACCGCAACCCTGCTGCACGACGATGTGGTGGACGAAAGTGGCCAGCGCCGCGGGCGACCCACGGCGAACCTGCTGTGGGACAATAAATCCAGCGTTCTGGTGGGCGATTATCTGTTCGCGCGGTCCTTTCAGCTGATGGTGGAAACCGACAATATCCGCGTGCTGAACATCCTGGCCAATGCTGCTGCAACGATTGCCGAAGGTGAAGTGCTGCAGCTGACCGCGGCGCAGAACCTGGCCACGGACGAGGCGCTGTATCTAAAGGTGATCCGCGGCAAGACGGCCGCACTTTTTTCCGCCGCGACCGAGGTCGGCGGCGTGATCTCTGGCCAGCCTGATGATCTGGTGCAGGGGTTGTTTGACTATGGTGACGCGCTGGGCATTGCGTTCCAGATCGTGGATGACTTGCTGGATTACGGCGGCCAGGCCACGGCGACCGGCAAGAACATCGGCGACGATTTCCGCGAACGCAAGCTGACGCTGCCTGTGATCAAGGCCGTGGCCAGGGCGGATGCAGATGAACGCGCGTTTTGGTCCCGCGTGATCGAGGCCGGCGATCAACGCGACGGTGATCTGGATCATGCGCTTGACCTGCTGGCCAAACACGATGCCATGGCTAAGACGCGCAGCGATGCGATTGCCTGGACGGACAAGGCAAAATCCGCGCTGGGGCCATTGCCCGATCACGACATCAAACAGATGCTGATCGATCTGGCCGACTATGTTGTGGCGCGGGTGAACTAAGCCTCAGCTGTCGTCTTGGGCATGGCATCAGCGTGCTGATCGCCTAGACTGCACAGCTTGACCCACCACGTTTTGTGCTGCTCGCCAATCGCTTTTGCGGCCTTTTTGGCCGCTGTCTTGTTGGGATAAAGCCCAAAGCATGTGGCGCCCGACCCCGACATGCGCGCAATCAGGCAGCTTTCGGTTGCGCGCAAGCTGGACAAAACCTGACCAATCACAGGGGCTGCACTACGCGCGGGCGGTTCAAGATCATTGCGATGTTCGCTCATCCAATCGGCCAGATCAGCGGGTTTTTTGAAATCAGGCAAGACATCCGGCATGGGCGGATTGTCTTTTTTCTCAAGCAGATAAAAGATTTTTGGCGTTGAAAGCGATACCCTGGGGTTCACCAAAACAGCCCAGACCCGGGGCAGTCCGGCGACCGGATCAACAATTTCGCCTATCCCCCGCGCCCGACAGGGGGACGAAAAAAGGCACATGGGAATGTCGGCGCCAAGCTGCATCAGTGCTGCAGCTTCGTCTTCCAAGGTCTCGCTTAGCACATCTGTCGGGGTGTCGCCGCCCCAGAACGCCATAAGACCGCGAAAGGCTGCTGCTGCATCCGCCGATCCGCCCCCGATACCCGAGGCGGACGGCAGGTTTTTGGTCAACGTGATATGCGCCCCAAGGTCGGGCGGAAAGATCTGCGCCGTGCGCGTCACCAGATTGTCACTGCCCGCCGACAGCCCGGCTGCTTCCGGGCCCGTAACAGTCAGCGATACACGCTGGGCCGGTTCAATCGTCAGGTCATCCCCGACCGAGCCAAAAACCACAAGGCTGTCGATCAGATGATAGCCATCATCCCGTTGCCCGGTGATATGCAGGGTCAGGTTGACCTTGGCAGGCGCAAAGACTGTGGCGGTTTTCACCGCTTTATCCAACATGGCCCGCCGTCAATACAGGATCAGTTCTGTTCGTTCGCCATTTGCAGCGGTTCTGCGCCTTCTTCGGCCAGAACGGCATCAAGGCCGATGGACAGTTTACGACGAATGCGTGTTGCATCCTCAGCCTCCGGGTCGAAAGACAGGGCACGGTGCCATTGGAATTCGGCCTCAGTATAACGACCCACGGCCCAGTAAACATCCCCCAGATGATCATTCACAATGGGGTCCGTCGGCATCAGTTCGGCCGCGCGTTCCATCTGCACGACCGCCTCGTCAAAACGGCCAAGATGGTAAAGCGCCCAGCCCAGACTGTCGATGATATACCCGCTGTCGGGGCGTGCCTTGGCGGCGGTTTGGATCATCTCAAGCGCTTCATCCAGCTTGATCTGCTTTTCGACCAGCGAATAGCCCAGATAGTTCAATACCTGCGGCTGATTGGGGTTCAATTCCAGCGCCTTGCGGAAATCGGCCTCGGCCTCATCCCACATATCCAGACGTTCGTGGCTGACACCGCGGGCATAGAACATGAACCAGTTCGACCGCGTTGGTTCCGTCGTCAAATCCATCGCCTGGCTATAGGCGGCAACGGCATCGCCAAAGCGGTCCATGCCGCGCAGGGTGTCGCCCAGGCTGACGTGAACCATTGGCACATCGCCGTGGCTTTTGGTCAGCTGTTTCAGGATTTCAATCGCTGTATCATCCCGCCCGGCGCGCTGCATCGCTTCGGCGCGGCCAAGTTCGGCTGAATAAAACGCCGGGTGTTCACGCGGAACACGGTCATAGGTTTCCGTGGCCAGTTTGAAAAGTTCCAGCTTTTCAAGCAGATCTGCCGACATCAGGATCGCGTCCACATGATCATCGCGCAGATGCTCGGCCGCACGGCTGTAAAGCAGTGTGTATTCTTCGGACGCATCGCCAGATAGGGCAGCAGCGACGGAATAAAACACCTCGGACAGGCCATCGCGGGCGGTGGCGGCATGGGTGAACTCAAGCGTCTGACCCGTGGCCAGAGTATCACGCATCGCGCGCAGGCCAGGGTCAAGGTTGGCGCCAAAAAGATCATCCAGCATGGCGATCGCATCATCGTTGCGGTCCAGATGGCTTAGCACCTGGGCGTGGGCCATGATGCCGCGGCGTGTCTTGTGCAGCGGCCCGGCCTGTTCACCGGAAAACAACAGCTCTGCTGCCTCAAAATCACCAACGGACGCCAACGCCAGCGATTTATGATACATTGCAAAGCTGCGCAGGCCCGCTGACCCACCAATTTTGTCAAAAAGTCCAATCGCCTCAGAGGTTTGGCCATTGCCCAAAGTCGCCCAGGCCGTGATCAGACCATCGACCAGCGGCCCGATCTTGCGGCCGTTTTCGATGCCCGTGATCAGATTGGCATATTCACCCTTGGTCGACAGATCGACCGTCAGCGCGATATGCGCGACCTGGCTTTGCGCATCCAGCGCTTCCATTTCCCGGGCAATCGTCGCAGCCTTGTCAAACTGACCAAGCCGGACAAAGGCGGTGATGGCATCGTCCATCAGTTCAGGATTAGACGGGTCCTGCAGCAGCGCCTGCACATAAAACCGGGCTGCACTTTCATAGTCTTTGTTCAGGCTTGCGTGCCGGGCCGACAGATAAGCGCCGGGCAAAGTATCCGCGACAACAGGAACACTGGGTAACAGGCCGATCGTGGCCATAGCAAAAATGCGGAAAGGACGTAGTGGCACCAGAAGCCTCCTTTGAACTGCTTGGATGTAGGCTAGTCAGCGATTCTTCTGCCTACAATCCTTGCAGTTCAACAAAGGCGTGAATGTGTCTTCAATCTTACATATTTGGGTAATTTGGCCCGTCGCCCCCCTGGGGTGTTGCCCAATTTATGTTCTGACTGGGGTCTTTTATATCACAAGTTTTACAGTGTACGCAGTTTTGGAAGTTGATGACAAAGCGTGTGTCCTTGCCCTCTTCCTCGACGAACTCATAGACACCGGCCGGGCAATAACGTGCCGAGGGGCCTGCGTATTTCGGCAGGTTTATGTTCACCGGGATCGACGGATCAAGCAGCTTCAGATGCGCAGGCTGGCTTTCTTCGTGATTGGTCATCGAATAACTGACGTTGGTCAGCCGGTCGAAACTCAGCACACCGTCGGGTTTGGGATAGTCGATTTCCTTGTGATCCTTGGCCAGCCCCGTCGCCTCGGCGTCCGACTTGCCGTGTTTCAGCGTGCCAAGCAGCGAAAATCCGAACAGGTTGTTCGTCCACATATCAAACCCGCCAACGGCCAGCGACGCGGTTAGCCCGAATTTCGACCACAGCGGTTTTACATTGCGCACGCGCTTCAAGTCCTTGGCAATCGGACCGGTGCGCAGGCTGGTTTCATAGGCGTCCAGCGTATCACCGGCGCGACCCGCCTTGATCGCCTCATGCGCAGCCTCGGCCGCGGCAATACCCGACAACATCGCGTTATGGTTCCCCTTGATCCGCGGCACATTGACCAGACCGGCGGAACATCCCAGCAGAGCGCCACCAGGGAAGGCCACCTGAGGGATCGACTGCCAGCCGCCCTCGGAAATCGCGCGCGCACCGTAAGCCACGCGCTTGCCGCCTTTTAGCAACTCGGCCACCATCGGATGATGCTTGAACCGCTGGAATTCCATATAGGGGAACAGATGCGGGTTTTCGTAGTTCAGATGCACCACGAAACCCACGTAAACCTGATTGTTGCCCAGATGATAAATGAACGACCCGCCACCGGCGTTGCCACCCAAAGGCCAGCCCATCGTATGGGTCACAGTGCCTTCGCTATGCTTTTCGGGGTCGATTTCCCAAATTTCTTTCATGCCCAGCCCGAATTTCTGCGGCTCGGCGTCCTTGGCCAGATCGAACTTGGCCATGACCTGCTTTGACAGTGACCCGCGCACGCCTTCGGACAGGAAGACATATTTGCCGTGCAGCTCCATCCCTGGCTCATATCCGTCAGACGGCGTGCCGTCGGCGTTCAGGCCAAACTCACCGGCAACCACGCCCTTCACACTGCCATCCTCGGCATAAACCAGTTCCGAACAGGCCATACCGGGGAAAATCTCGACCCCCAGGCCCTCGGCCTGTTCTGCCATCCAACGACAGACGTTGCCCATGCTGACGATATAGTTGCCGTGGTTGTTCATCAGCGGTGGCATCAAGACATTCGGGATGCGCATCTGACCGGCTTCGCCCAACATATAAAAGTTGTCTTTCTTGACGGGCACGGTAATCGGGGCGCCCTTGTCCTTCCAATCGGGGATCAGCGCATCCAGACCGCTGGGGTCCAGCACCGCACCCGACAGAATATGCGCGCCCACCTCGGACCCCTTTTCCAACACGACCACGTCCAGGCTGTCATCCAGCTGCTTCAGCTTGATCGCGGCAGACAGGCCCGCGGGGCCGGCACCGACGATGACAACGTCATATTCCATGGTTTCGCGTTCGACTTCGGCCATTGTGGCTCTCCTCTTGGGCGTGGCTCTTTGTGTCTTCGCGACGTGGTATCGTGAAGCCTTTCGCACGGTCAATTGTGACACAGCGTTATATGGATGCAATCCGGCCTATGGCAGCGCTTTACAACCGATCTGCGACATTATATCCGCATTTCTCTTGCAATCGCTGGCCCACTGCGTTTGTCTGAACTGATCATAAAGATGCGAGTTATCGTTTTAATTCGAGTAGCCACAGAAGTCAGCCCATGGAAAAGATACCTTTGACCCGTGCGGGCCACACCCGCCTTGATGAAGAATTGAAGCGCCTGAAAACGGTCGAACGCCCGGCTGTGATCAAGGCCATCGCCGAGGCACGTGAACATGGTGATTTGTCCGAAAACGCCGAATACCACGCCGCCCGCGAAAAACAGAGCTTTATCGAAGGCCGCGTAAAAGAGCTTGAATCCATCCTGGGCCGTGCAGACGTGATCGATCCGTCGAAGATGTCCGGTCCCATCAAATTCGGTGCGACCGTGACGCTGGTGGACGAAGACACCGAAGAAGAAAAGACCTATCAGATCGTCGGCGAACCCGAAGCCGACATCGAAAAGGGTCTTTTGAACATAAAATCGCCGCTCGCACGTGCCCTGATCGGCAAGGATGAGGGCGATAGCATCGAAGTCCGCACACCCGGTGGTGACCGCGCCTATGAAGTGGTAAGCGTCGCGTATTCTTGACGTGATTAAAGGCTGCCATGGCGCATTCGGATAAAACGCCACTTATCCTGACGGACCCACCCAAGCCCAAGCTGATCACCTCGACCGAGGTGATCGCAGGTGCGCTGAGTGCTGTTTGGCTGGTGGCCTCGACCATCTTTTTCATCGCGCTCAAACCCGATACCAGCGTCTTGGGCGTCTTGGGCGTTCTGATGATCGTGCTGTCAGTTCTGTTGCCGATTGCGATGATCTGGGTGGCGGCATCGGCCGCGCGGTCCTTGCGGATCGTCCGCGAAGAAAGCGAACTGATGCGCCAGATGATGGACGGCATGCGCCAGAACTACATCAAACAGCAACAAAGCGGCGGCATGGTCGTCAAACCTGCCGCCCAACCCATCGCCGCGATTGCCAAAGCCAATGAACCGGCAGCTGCGCCGGAAGACCCCGTCGCCTTTTCGTCGGCCCGTGCCCACAATGGCGAAGAACCGGCGCAGTCCAGTCTGGCCTTCGACGGGCATCAAAACCACGACATCGCGCCCCTGCCGACCGAGGATCTGATCCGCGCGCTTCATTTCCCCGAAACAACCGATGATGCTGTGGGCTTTGCCTCGCTGCGCCGTGCTATGAAACATCCCGGCAGCAAAAAGCTGGTGCAATCCGCGCAGGATATGCTGACCCTGCTTAGTCAGGAAGGCATCTATATGGATGACCTGTCCTATGACCGCGCGCGGCCCGACCTTTGGCGCCGTTTTGCGCAGGGCGAACGCGGCCCGATGATGTCGGCCCTGGGCGGCGTGCATGACCGGTCGTCTCTGGCCCTGGCTGCCCAACGCATGCGCGACGACGCGATCTTCCGCGACGCGGCACACCACTTCCTGCGCCTGTTCGACAAGATGCTCAACAGTTTCGAACCTGATGCCTCAGACGCCGAAATCGACCGGTTCACGACGACCCGAACCGCGGTGGCCTTTATGCTGTTGGGCCGCGTGACCGGGATTTTCAGCTAGAGTGCGGTTTTGGAAATCTGCGTTGTGGATACTACGAAAGCAGGGCAGCGACCGGCCCGAGGGTGGGTGCTAAAAGCGCCCGCCCTGGGGGGCGGGTCGGGCGCTGCCCGGTGGTGCCCACCGGGCGGGATGATTGGACAAAGCGTTTCGGGCTTTAAGGACGCCGTTATCGAGATGCCCACGCGACAAGGTTAAAAAACCGTTAGTAGCGGCTCGAAAAGGTTAACATCGATTGTTTATGAAGTAACTCTACCCAAACCGTCCGCCTTGACGCACCCGTCCGCAACGGAAGAATCGTACAAACACCGTTTTCAGTTCGTACAAAACCTGCGTACAAAACGTACGAATTGTCACAAACGCGGTTCGCCGAGGGGCCAAAAGCACCGAAAATGTGCAATTTGCACATCTATTTTTAAGCAAAATTCCGATCGAACGGGCCGTTAACTTTCGTGACGTTGCGGCGCAAAATGCTCTAACCGATGAAAGCCCTGCTTTTACTGGAAAAATCGGCCTATTGGCGGCTGGACAGATAATCGATGGTAGCCAGCAACGCCGAAAGCAGTGCATGGGATAAAACCTTGCCGCGGCCGCTTCCGATAAACTCGTCATTGTCCTGCGACGACGACTGCCGCAAAGTGCATCGCCACTGCCCGTTCGGCTCGGTCGCCTTGCCTGTGATCCAAATGGTCCAGCCGGGCACAACATCGTCGATCAGGTGCAAAACCGCATCGGATGATTTGACATGATCCACCGTGATCGGACCGTCTGAACCATCGCCCACACGGTTCTGCATCATGAACGCAACGGCATCAGGCAGGTTGGTTGCATCATGTTGTTCGGCTTTTTCCAGACGATCACGGATATCTGCTAGGTCGACGGCCATGGGAATCCCTTTTTATAACTCCAATCCCTTGTTTTAAATGATTAATGCACCGGCGGTCTGCCGACCTTGATTTGTGTCAACGCCCCGAAGGATAGCGCAACCTAGGGTTCAACAAGGACTGATTAGAGGGGGATTCTCATGGGACAGCAAGACAAGATTGAAACGCAGAACCTGATCTGGCTTGAACACCTAAAGCGCGAAGATGTGGCGCTTGTTGGCGGCAAGAACGCGTCGCTGGGCGAAATGGTGCAATCGCTTGACGCAGGCCGTATCCGGGTGCCGCCCGGGTTTGCAACCACCTCACACGCCTACCGCCAATATATGCAAGCCAATGATTTTGGTCAGATTTTGCGGGATGAACTGGGCCAGTTGGCCTCGGGTCGTAAAACGCTGGCCGCCGCTGGCCGCGCCATCCGCGAAACCATTGTCAACGGCATCTGGCCGCGAGACATCGAAAACGATATCCGCGCCGCCTACCGCGAGTTGGGCGAACGACTGGGCCGCAAGGATCCGTCAGTCGCCGTTCGGTCCTCGGCCACTGCCGAAGACCTGCCCGATGCCAGCTTTGCGGGTCAACAGGAAACCTTTCTGAACATTGTGGGCGAAGATGCCCTGATGACCGCCTGCCGACGTTGCTATGCCTCGCTTTTCACCGACCGGGCGATAACTTATCGTGGAATCAATGGCTTCGACCATATGGAGGTCGCCCTGTCGATCGGCATTCAGCTGATGGTCCGGTCCGATATCGCCGGATCGGGTGTGATGTTTTCAATCGACACCGAAAGCGGCTTTGAAAAAACTGTCCTGATCAACGCCGCCTGGGGCCTGGGTGAAAACGTTGTGCAAGGCGCCGTCAGTCCCGATGAATATCAGGTCTATAAACCCTTCCTCGACCGCGATGATCTGGTGCCGATTGTGCATAAGTCATTGGGCGCCAAAGAAATAAAGATGATCTATGGCCGCGACGGTGACATGGCCACACGTAATGTCCCGACGTCCAAGGCCGAGCGCGGCAGTTTCGTTCTATCCGATCCCGAAATTCTGGAACTGGCCCGCGCCGCGGTGGAAATTGAGGCCCACTATGGCTGCCCGATGGACATGGAATGGGCCCGCGATGGCGAAGACAACCGCCTTTATATCGTGCAGGCACGTCCCGAAACCGTGCAATCCCGCGCCGAAACCGGGGCGATGAAAACCTATACCCTTGGGGATCGCGGCGAAAAGCTGCTGTCAGGTCTCAGCGTCGGCGGTGCCGTTGCGACGGGCGAGGTCTGCATCATCGAAAGCGCGGCCGACATTGACCGGTTTATTGATGGCGCGGTGCTGGTCACCTCAACCACGGACCCTGATTGGGTGCCGATCATGAAACGCGCCGCGGCGATTGTCACAGACCACGGCGGGCGCACGTCCCACGCGGCCATCGTCAGCCGTGAACTGGGTGTGCCAGCGGTCGTGGGCACAGGTAATGCCACGCATGTTTTGCACGACCACCAGATGGTCACAGTATCCTGCGCCGAGGGGGAAGAGGGCATTATCTATGCCGGAAAAGCCGAGGTCTCGGTCGAGGAAATTCACCTTGATCACGTGCCCGAAACGAAGACCAAGGTGATGCTGAACATCGCCAATCCGTCTGCCGCAGCCCGCTGGTGGCGCCTGCCCGCCGATGGCGTTGGATTGGCGCGGATGGAGTTTGTGGTAAACAACGACGTCAAAGTGCACCCGCTGGCCCTGACACGGTACGATCAGCTGACGTCGGAAGAAGACAAAGCGACCATCGACAAGCTGACCCAGGGGTACGACGACAAGTCTGAATACTTTGTCGACAAGTTGGCCATGGGCCTGTCGCGGATCGCTGCCGTCTGGTACCCCAACCCGACTATCATCCGGATGAGCGATTTCAAGACAAACGAATATGCTGAACTTCTGGGCGGTCAGATGTTCGAACCCAAGGAAGAAAATCCGATGATCGGGTTTCGCGGCGCATCGCGGTATTATTCTGACGGATATCGCGACGGATTTGCCCTGGAATGCCGCGCCATCAAACGGCTGCGCGAACAAATGGGTTTTGACAATGTCGTCGTCATGATCCCCTTCTGCCGCACGGTCGAGGAAGCCGACCGCGTTCTGCAGGTCATGGCGGATCAGGGTCTGACGCGGGGCGAAAATGGCCTGCAGGTCTATGTCATGTGCGAAATCCCGTCGAATGTGATCAATGCCGAGGCTTTTGCCGAACGGTTTGACGGGTTTTCGATCGGCTCTAACGATCTGACCCAACTGACCCTTGGCATTGACCGCGATGCGGAATCTCTGGCCGATCTGTTCAGCGAACGCGATCCGGCTGTTTTATGGATGATCGAAACGGCGATTTCGAAGGCCAAAACCGCGGGGCGTAAAATCGGTCTGTGCGGTCAGGCGCCCAGCAACGATCCCGAATTCGCGCGGCTGCTGGTGGATGCTGGCATAGACACAATCTCGGTCACGCCTGACAGTTACCTGGCGGTGAAAACGAACGTCGCCAAGGCCGAAGAATAGCTACGTAAAGGCCCTCCTGATGTTGTTCATTGGGTGGGCTAAACTGCAGGAATTATAGTTATTTCAGAGTTATCTATTTTATTTAATTAACAAAAACAAATACTTAAAAGATTTTTCAGAAGAAATACAAAATCCCCAGAATAAACCCAAAGCCCCAGGCGTAGTCATGGCAAGAGCAGCAAAGATGGTTGCTCACCCACATAAAAGTAGGAGCTTTGGACATGAAACTGATCGCCGCAATCACCTTGGGTTTAATCGTCGCCGGATGCGACCAGGCCTATGCAGACGGATATGGGTATGGGTCGAACGACGTGACCCCCGTTGCCGGGCACAGCGTCCTGACCGACGCAAACGGAATGACACTTTATACATTTGACCGCGATCAGGCAGGCACATCGAACTGCTATGACAGCTGTGCTGAAAGCTGGCCACCCTATCTGGTTGAACGCGGTGCCTCGGCCCCAGGCAAAGGCTTTACGGTGGTCGAACGCCGCGACGGCACGCGTCAGTGGGCCAAGAATGGCGCCCCGCTTTACCTCTGGGTTGGCGACCGTCAGCCTGGCGACACAACAGGTGACGGCGTTGGCGGCGTTTGGCACATCGCCCGTTGATCTGTCAGGCTGGGTGCCCATCTGCATCATGGATGGGCACCACCAACCCCTCAGGTGTCAAACTGCCGAAAACTGACCCGCATGGCATTGAACCCGACGTCAAGACTCGCCATGATGTCGGGACTGCAGCCATAGCTGCAAAGACGGGCCCGAAACAAATCAATGCGGTGGCGATGACACCTGATCAGTTCAAGACCCAGATGATCGGTCTTTTACCGCGGTTGCGCCGTTTTGCGCTAAGTCTGACACGGTCCGGCCCGGACGCAGACGATCTGTTGCAGGAAGCCTGTACAATCGCTCTTCAGCGCTGGCAGCAGTATGATCCTGCCCAGCCTATGGATCGTTGGATGTTTCGCATTGTTCGCAATCTTTGGATCAGTGAGGTCCGCAAACGCAAAACCCGTCAGGGGCAGGGCCAGGTGCCTGCCGAAGAGGCGACCGAACTGCAATCGCACGGCACTGCCGATGACATGCTGACCGCCCAGCAAATCCGCGGCAAGGTCGATAATCTGGACCCTGAACTGGCGCAGCCGCTGATGCTGGTCTGTGCCGAGGGCTACAGTTACCGCGAAACATCTGAATTGCTTGATATACCAATCGGAACGGTCATGAGTCGCATTCACCGGGCCCGAAAACTGCTTATATCCAGTCTGTCAGAGGAAGGATATGTGGCGCAATGACTGACCTGTCGCAAAAATTAAGTGCCTATCTGGATGGCGAGTTGGGCCCGGCCGAAGCCGAAGCGCTTGAGGCACAGCTGGCGTCCGATCCTGCCGTTCAGGCCGAATTGGATGCGCTGATCGGGGCTGATGCGATGGCACAGGAGCAGTTTGAGGATCAGCTGAACGATCCGGTTCCCTTTGAACTGGCGCAGATGATCAAGGCGACCCCGTTGCAGGAAAAACCTGCCTCTTCGAATATGAATACACGCCCGATCTGGGGGGCTCTGGCCGCCAGTCTGATCATGTTCGCCTTGGGCAGCGCTGGTGGATACTGGTTCAAGGGCCAGACCGAACAACCTGTTCAGGTGGCCAGTTGGTTACAGGACATCGCCGATTATCACGCCGTCTACGCCAGCCAGGGCCGCCATCTGGTTGAGGTCGGCGCGGATGAGTCCGACCATATCGAAACCTGGCTGGGCAATACGGTCGGTGCCAGTTTTATGATCCCCGATCTGGCTGAATTCGGTCTGACGTTTCAGGGCGGGCGGCTATTGGTGGCTAATGGCAAACCCGTCGCGCAGCTGATGTATCGGCAAGCGGATGGAACGGTGATCGCCCTGTGCCTGCAGCGCAGCAGTAGCGACGCCGAAGGTACCCTGGCCTTCCGCGAACGCACGATCAACGGCTTCGATTTCGTCAGCTGGACAGCAAATGGTGCTGATTACGTCGTGATCGGTCCCGAAGGTCAGCCGGAACTGGGTGCGATTGCGGAACAGGCGGCCGTCGAAATCTAGAACTTTGCACTGAAAATCTGAAACCTGCTGCTGCAAATACGAGGGCAGCGACAGACCGGCGGGTGGGTGCGAAGCGCCCGCCCGTGGGGGGGCGGTCGGGCGCTGCCCGGTGGTGCCCACCGGGCGAAAAACTTAGGGCAGAGTATTTAACGTCTGGAAAGACATTCTAAGCCGCGGCTATCACTCTATTCAGCTGCCAGCGCCGCAGCGGCCTGACGAATGGCGCGGATGTTATCTCCGTAAGGTGCAGGATTGCTGACCGACCCGCCTTTGAACACGGCTGATCCCGCGACCAGAACATCGGCCCCCGCAGCAACCACCCTCGGTGCAGTGTCAGCGGTCACGCCGCCATCAATTTCGATGTGAACCGGCCGATCCCCGATCATCGCGCGCAGCTTACGTACCTTTTCGACCTGAGACTGGATAAACTTCTGCCCGCCAAAACCGGGGTTCACCGTCATCACGCAAATCAAATCGACCATGTCCAGCAGATACTCGACACTCTCTGCAGGCGTGCCGGGGTTCAGTGCCACACCCGCCTTGGCCCCCGCGCCGCGGATCGCCTGCACGGTGCGGTGAATATGCGGGCCGGCCTCAACATGGGCCGTGATGATATCCGCCCCCGCCGTGGCAAAGGCCTCGATGTAGGGATCGACGGGTGCGATCATCAGGTGCACGTCCATAACACCCTTGATATGCGGACGGATCGCCGCGCAGGTCGCTGGACCAAAGGTGATATTCGGCACAAAATGCCCGTCCATCACGTCAACATGCACCCAATCGGCGCCTTGCGCCTCGATTGCCTCACACTCGGCGCCGAAATTGGCGAAATCGGCTGACAGAATCGATGGGGCAATTTTGACTGATCGGTCGAAGGTCATATGCAGAGTCCTATGGTGCGTCCTGCTGATCTACGCCCTTTGCCGCGCGCCATCAAGGCTTGTACTTGCCGCGCCCCCGTGACAGATTTTATGGGGGAGGGCGCAATGAACAAAACAGCCACAACTCAACTGCCGCTTGCTGTTGAACGCCGCAACGACGGTATGGCGCTGGATCTGGATTGGGTGCGCGGGGCGCAGGCCAATACATCCGCCATCGAACGCCGCGCCGTGACCCTGCCCGGACGCCGGTCGGTGAAGAAAGACTATCAGGCGGCTTGGCTTTTGAAGGCAATCACCTGCATCGATCTGACGACGCTTGCGGGGGACGACACGCCCGGTCGCGTCCGTCGTTTATGTGCAAAGGCGCGCCACCCGGTCCGGTCCGATCTGCTGGCCGCGCTGGATATGCCACCCCTGACCGTGGGTGCGGTTTGCGTCTATCACGATATGGTCCCGACCGCCGTGCAGGCGTTGCAGGGGTCGGGCATCCCCGTCGCCGCTGTCTCAACCGGGTTCCCCGCGGGCCTGTCGCCCTTCCATTTGCGGGTCGAGGAAATCCGCGAAAGCGTCAAGGCAGGCGCGGACGAGATCGACATCGTCATTTCCCGTCGCCATGTCCTGACCCAGAACTGGCAGGCGCTTTACGACGAAATGCGCGCTTTTCGTGAGGCCTGCGGTGACGCCCATGTCAAAGCGATCCTGGCGACCGGAGAGTTAGGCACGCTGCGCAACGTCGCCCGCGCGTCGCTGATCTGTATGATGGCCGGGGCGGATTTTATCAAAACGTCCACCGGGAAAGAGCCGGTCAATGCGACACTGCCTGTGACTCTGGTGATGATCCGCGCGATCCGCGACTATTATCAATGCACCGGGCTGCGCGTGGGCTACAAACCCGCGGGCGGCATCAACAAGGCCAAAGATGCGCTGGTCTATCTGGCGATGATCAAAGAAGAACTGGGCGACCGCTGGCTGCAGCCCGACCTGTTCCGCTTTGGCGCGTCCAGTCTGTTGGGCGATATCGAACGGCAGTTAGAACACCACGTGACAGGCGCCTATTCGGCCGCGTGGCGGCATGGGATGGGGTGATGATAACTAATACCAACATATCGCCCGGTGGGCACCACCGGGCAGCGCCCGACCGCCCCCCATGGGCGGGCGCTTCACGCCCACCCGCGGACGGTCGCAGCCCTCAATCCTATGGCATCTGGATATACTCATGACCATAAAAGAAAAATTCGACACCATGGACTATGGCCCAGCCCCCGAAAGCGCGGCGGAGGCGTTAGAGTGGATCAAGGGCTTTGATGGTAAGTTCGGGCACTTCATCGACGGCACCTTCACCAAACCCGGCAAAACATTCGCAGCCAAAAACCCGGCCACTTGCGAAACGCTGGCCAAGCTGACACAGGCCATGGCAAACGATGTCGATGCCGCCGTCACCTCCGCCCGCAAGGCCCAACCCAAATGGGAAAAATCGGGCGGCCACGCCCGCGCACGGGTGCTTTATGCTCTGGCCCGGCTGCTGCAAAAACACGCCCGGCTTTTCGCGGTGCTGGAGACGCTGGACAATGGCAAACCCATCCGCGAAAGCCGCGATATCGACATCCCACTGGCCCAACGGCATTTCTACTATCACGCGGGCATGGCGCAACTGATGGACACCGAGCTGCCTGACCGTCAGGCCTTGGGTGTCTGCGGGCAGATTATCCCGTGGAATTTCCCCCTGCTGATGCTGGCGTGGAAGATCGCGCCGGCGCTGGCCATGGGCAACACGGTCGTCCTGAAACCCGCCGAATACACATCCCTGACCGCGATTTTGTTTGCCGATATCTGCCGTCAGGCGGGTGTACCCAAGGGCGTCGTGAACATCGTCACCGGCGACGGCGCGGTGGGCGAAATGATCGTACAGGCGGACGTCGACAAGATCGCCTTCACCGGCTCAACCGCCGTGGGTCGCCGCATTCGCGAAGCGACCGCAGGCACGGGCAAGGCTTTGACGTTGGAACTGGGGGGCAAATCCCCTTACATCGTTTTTGACGACGCCGATCTGGATAGTGCTGTTGAGGGGTTGGTCGACGCCATCTGGTTCAATCAGGGCGAGGTCTGCTGCGCGGGCAGTCGTCTGTTGGTGCAGGAAGGCATCGCCGATCGCTTTTATGACAAGCTGCGCGCCCGGATGGAAAACCTTCGCATTGGTGATCCGCTGGACAAATGTATCGACGTCGGCGCGGTCGTGGACCCCGTTCAACTGGACAGCATCCGCGCCAAAGTCGCAGCCAATGACGAAGGTGAGATATTCCAAGCGGGCCAAGTCCCTGAAAAAGGCTGCTTTTATCCGCCCACACTGATCACGGGGCTCTCGCCCGCCTCAAACTTGATGCAGGACGAAATCTTTGGCCCCGTCCTGTGTGCCACGACCTTCCGCACACCGGGTGAGGCCGTCGAGATTTCAAATAATTCCCGCTATGGGCTGGCCGCGACGGTCTGGACGGAAAACGTGAACCTGGCGCTGGATATGGCGCCCAAGTTGAAAGCGGGGATCGTCTGGGTTAACGTCACGAACCTTTTCGACGCGGCTGTGGGTTTCGGCGGGGTGCGCGAAAGCGGCTTTGGTCGCGAAGGCGGGTGGGAGGGGCTGAGCGCCTACACAAAATCCAAAACCAAGCCCAAGGCCCTGAAACCCATTGCGGCTTTTGCAGGTGATGAGGGCCCGTTTGACCCTATAGACCGCACCGCCAAGCTATATATCGGCGGCAAACAGGCGCGGCCGGATGGGGGCTATTCCCGCCGGGTCTGGGGACCAAAAGGCGCGCTGCTGGGGCATGTCTCCATCGCCAATCGCAAGGATGTCCGCAACGCGGTCGAGGCAGCCCATGCCGCCAAGTCATGGTCCACCACCACCGGGCACCTGCGCGCGCAGATCCTGTATTATATCGCCGAAAACCTGTCGGCCCGCGCCGATGAATTCGCCGCACGGCTGAACGAAATGCAGGGCGGAAAGTCGGGGCAGGATGAGGTCGGACAGGCCATTGACAGTCTGTTCACCTATGCCGCCTGGGCCGATAAATACGACGGGCAAATCCATAATGTGCCAATCCGCGGTGTCGCGCTGGCCATGAAAGAACCCGTCGGTGTGATAGGTGCGTTTTGTCCGGATGAGGCACCGCTGCTTGGCTTGGTGTCAGTCATGGCGCCCGCCATCGCGATGGGCAACCGCGTGGCTCTGGTAGCGTCAGAGCCGTTCCCTCTGGCGGCCACGGATTTCATTCAGGTGTTAGAGACATCCGACGTGCCGGGTGGTGTCGTGAACATTCTGACCGGGTCGCATGCTGAACTGGCCGAGCCCATGGCGTCGCATATGGATGTTGACGCTGTTTGGAGCTTTTCATCGTCAGACATCAGCGGCGTGGTCGAAAAATCCGCCACACTGAACCTGAAACGTACATGGGTCAATCATGGCATGGCACGGGACTGGTGGGCGAACGACGCCCGCACGTTTCTGGATGCGGCAACCGAGGTGAAGAACATCTGGGTACCCTACGGCGAATAATCCGGTCAGATCGCGTGCGAATGTCCCGCTTGGTCCAGCGCATAGGCATCGAAACAGCGCGCGATCATTCGCGTCAGTGGCCGCCCTTTGACCGGGATTTCAAGCCCGTTTTTGGTCACGGCGACCATGCCGGGAAAGGCACTTAATGCCTTCTGATAAAGCGCGCCCAGCTCTTTCACACTGACCTGATAATCGCTTAGAAGTTCGTTCGTGCTAACCTTGAAATCGCACATCAGGGCTTCGATGATGCGGCTGTGCAGGGCATCTTGTGGTGTCATCGCATGGCCCCGGCTGGTCGCAAATTGCCCATCCCGCAGTGCGCCGGTGTATTTCGACGTGGCAGGCTGGTTCTGCGCATAGCCTTGCGGAAAACGCGAAATGGCCGAGGCCCCGACACCGATCAGCACCTGTGATGTATCGTCGGTGTAGCCCTGAAAATTGCGCCGCAGCTGGCCTGCACGTTGCGCCACGGCCAGACCATCATCATGTTTGGCAAAATGGTCGATACCGATATCCACATAACTGTCCCAGGCGAAAAGCTGTTGCGCGGTTTCAAACAGTTGCAGACGTTCCTCGGGCGTGGGAAGCGCATCGGACGGGATCATCCCCTGACGTCGGGCCATCCAGGGCACATGCGCATAGCCATAAAGCGCCACACGATCCGGCGACAGGCTCAGCAGCATTTGAACGCTATCGGCGATTTTTTCGCGGCTTTGATGGGGCAGGCCATAAAGGATATCTGCGTTCAGAGAATGGATGCCAACGTCGCGCAACGCGTCCGCGGCCTTTTTCGTAATGTCATAGGATTGCTGGCGACCGATGGTTTTCTGGATATCTTCGTCAAAGTCCTGAATTCCGATCGAGGCACGGTTCATGCCCAGATTGGCAAGGGTGCTGATACGGGTGTCGTCGATCTCATTCGGGTCAATTTCCACGGAAAATTCATAGCTGGCCGCCAAAGGAGCGGTCGCAAAAATCGCACCGGCCAGCTTTTCCATCAGTGCGGGCGGAAGCAAAGTGGGCGTACCCCCACCCCAATGCAGCCGCGCCAACTTTGTACCCTGTGGCAGTCGCTGTTTCAGCAAATCAAGTTCGGACAGCAGCGTGTCGACATAAGCCTGTACGGGGGCATCCGATTTTGTGCCTTGTGTGCGGCAGGCGCAGAACCAGCACAGACGGCGACAAAATGGCACATGCACATAAAGCGATATGTCAGAATTCGGCGGAATATCAGCGATCCAATCAGCATATTCCGCTGGCCCTACGGCGTCAGAAAAATGTGGTGCCGTGGGATAACTGGTGTAGCGGGGCACTTTTGCATCAAAAAGGCCAAGCTGTCGGAGTTGCGTCATGGTGCTCATGCGCATAGGTTTAGGATAGTGTGGTCACACGGTGCTTTGATACAGATCAAAATATCAAGGGCGGAGAAAATATGCAGGATCTTAAGCCAACCTCTCAGGACTGTTCGGACTGTCCGATCCGTCACCGTGCCGTCTGCGCCCGGTGTGAGCAGGATGAGCTTAAGCTGCTGGAAGAAATCAAATATTATCGCAGTTTTGAGGCCGGCCAGACCGTCATTTGGCAAGGTGACAAGATGGAGTTCGTGGCCTCGGTTGTGACCGGCATTGCTTCGCTGACCCAAACGATGGAAGACGGACGCCGCCAGATGGTGGGTCTTTTGTTGCCCTCCGATTTTGTCGGCCGCCCCGGACGCGAGCATGCAGCTTACGATGTTGTGGCCACCACCAATCTGGTGATGTGCTGTTTTCGCCGCCGCCCCTTTGAACAGCTGATGATAACGACGCCGCATATCGCGGAACGTCTGTTGCAGATGACGCTGGATGAACTGGATGCGGCCCGCGAATGGATGCTGCTGTTGGGCCGCAAAACCGCGCGCGAAAAAATCGCAAGCCTGCTGGCAATTATTGCTCAGCGTACGGCGGCTTTGGATCAGGCGGTAACGAACAACAGTTTGTCCTTTGACCTGCCGCTGACACGCGAAGCGATGGCAGATTATCTGGGGCTGACCCTGGAAACCGTCAGTCGCCAGATCAGCGCATTGAAAAAGGATGGCGTGATCCATCTGGAAGGCAAACGTGCTGTGACCATTCCTGATATGAACATGCTGCTGGATGAAGCAGGCGACGACAGCGACGGTGGCATGCTTGCCTGAGCGGCTTGAGTTCGTCACCTACGACGTTTTCACCGACACGCGCTTTGCAGGTAATCCCTTGGCCATTGTGTTGGGCGCCGATGATCTGACCTGCGCACAGATGCAGACCATCGCGCGGGAATTCAATCTGTCTGAGACGATCTTTGTTCAGACACCCACAGACCCATCGCACCGCGCCCAGGTTCGTATATTCTTTCCAACAGCCGAAATCCCCTTTGCCGGGCATCCCACCATTGGCTGCGCGATTTACCTGGCGACACTGGATCATCCGACGGGTGATTTCGACGTGCCACTCGTGCTTGAGGAACAGGCGGGCCTCGTCCCCGTTCAGGTCACACGCAAGGCCGGTCAGGTGCGCGCTGAGTTCTTGGCCCCCGTTTTACCCTTTCAGCCGGACCAGGGGCAGGTGCCTGAGATATCGATCTGATCTGCGCGGCAACCGGATTGCGACCCGAACAGATTGTGACGGATCGTCTAAAGCCGGGGTTGGGGCAGGGCGGCCCCAGTTTTCTGTATATTCCGGTCGTGGATATTGATGCCTTGGCGCAGGTTCACGCCTCTCAGCCCGCGTGGTCGCAAATGATGAACGTCGCCGTCGTCGACAGTGGCTATTTTTATGTGTTGCAGGGGCAAAACCAGATCCGCGCCCGCATGCTGTCACCTACGGCAGGCATTCCCGAAGACCCCGCCACCGGATCAGCCGCGGCTATTTTAGCAGATCAATTGCTGCGGGCGGGTTTGTTGAAGACTGGCGAAAACAGCTTCACGATCCGCCAAGGCATCGAAATGGGTCGTCCCAGTGACATCGGGACGCGCGCAGTGATCCAATCAGACAAATTGCAGTGTGTCTATGTCAATGGTACCGCCGTTCAAGTGATGTCAGGTCAGTTACGTTGCCCTGAATTCCGGAAAATTTAATTTATTTAGAAATTGATAACAAATTGCTCTGGTGTTGGGTGTGTGACTCTGATCTGGACAGTGTTGTTCATGTGAATTTTGTTTGTAGTAGCCTGGTTTGTTGTTCTTATAAATAATTCTGTTGGAACATGCGCCCGTTCAAGACAGAAATTCTGCCCGTAAGCGGCACGTAGAATTGTGTCGATACGTGGATATGCGACCTTTGATCAGAAAGGCGACCTCTATTGTGCAATGAGGCTAGCTTGCACCGAGGTCGCCTAAACTGAACGAGCGACGAATAATTTACCGGGCCAAGGGCAGGATCATTCTTGATCATGGAATGCCCATTCTGGAGAAAACGGACTTTCAACGGCTGATTCGGCCCTAAGAAACAAACACCAACTAAGTAGGCGTAAATTTGCCGATTGATCGTGGTGCTGTCAATTATTTCCTGACAGAAAACCGTCTTTTGGGATCACATTTTTTTGGGGTTAGGAAAATGCCTTGCTAACAAGGCGATATCGCCAGATTAAATTGCACAAGAATTAATCGTGAAAGCAAGCCTTTGTCTTTGAAGTATAAAAATTCTAATTTATTAGAATGAACGTACCGTTATTCACCAGCGATATGAGCATCTTCTTTCAGCCGCTGAAACATCGCTTTTCTGCGCGATCCACGGGCCCACGGCATTTGAAAATTTTCCCTATCGGTTGCATCAAGAATGGATTGGACCCACGTGTTTTCAGAAACTGTCATTTCACGACCTTCTATCACTTCATAATGCATCATGCCGAGCGACCCTTATTACTTGGTTAATACTATGATGAAGATCTTTTGCGGCGTGGTTTTGTCAGAAGCATGACGATTATCGCCAATTTTTAATTACCTATGCATTTATGGTAGAAAGGCCGACAGTGTTAAAAACAACGTGTTTAAAGCGGCAATAATCTGAAGTCTGGCAAGAATTAGACCAAAATTGACATCATCACGCCAGATTCAGAGACGGATGGCCGAAATAAGACGACCGTAGTCGACTTCTTTCTGATGCACGCTGCGTCTGTAGCTGTAAAAGCGCTTAGGATCGGAATAGGTACAGTGTCCGGTCCAACTGGCCGATGCAATACCGGCCCGGCGCAGACGGTGTAGTCCAAAACCCGGCAAGTCAAAATGGTATCGATCCCCATAACCATTGGCAAAAAATCGGCTGTTATCTGTATCTTCTGCAATGAACTGATCAAGAAACTCTGGCCCGACCTCATAAACACGCTGACTGATGGATGGGCCAATCACGGCTCTGATATTTTCACGCATGGCCCCGGTACGGACCATCGCATCTATCGTCGCTTCAAGCACGCCGCCAAGGGCCCCTTTCCAGCCGGCATGTGCTGCACCGATAATGCTATTGTGGCGATCAGCAAACAGAACCGGTTGGCAATCTGCGGCCAAGACCCCAAGCCCCAAACCGGGAACCCTCGTCACCATGGCATCAGCCTGTGTATGCGCATCGCGTGCGTCTTCGATGACGACCACGTCAGACGAATGTACCTGATGTACGGTCAGCAGATCATCTTGGCCGACGTTCATCGCTGCTGCGACACGGGCGCGATTGATTGCGACAACCTCGGCCTGGTCTGAACTGCCCATGCCGCAATTCAGGCCACTGAAAACACCCGATGACGCCCCGCCACGACGGGTAAAGAACCCGTGACGCACGCCGTCCAGTTCGTCAGAGGTCAGAATTTCCAGTGTCATCCCTCAAGCCCAGGTGGTGGTTTTTGCGATGTTGAATAGAATCCCATCGTTTTGAATAGCGTTCCCATTTCTTCGGGGTGCGTCAAGCGACGATGTGCAGCGACATGCGTCTTCAGCGCCGGACCATCAAGCTGACGGGCCAGAATCTGCGCACGTTCGGTGATGCCCAAACGTTCCAGAAAGACGCCCTGGGGTGTTAGCCTTGTGTGGGCGCAAGGGGCTGCCTGCGCAAGCATCTCAAAATCAACATGCGTGGTCAGATCGGCCTGGCCGGGTGTTTCCAGCGGATTAATGGGGTTATGGGATTTCAGTGCCTGCAGAGTGTTGCCCAGACTGCGCCATTCACCATAATCAAAAATCAGCGCGGCACCGCCGTGATTTTCGATGTGTTCACCGATCTGGCATGCGATAGTACGTGCAGGGCGGCAGAATTCTACGATATCATCTTCGGCTGTGTCTTCCAGCCGATGCGACAGATCATGAACAGGACGCGGCGGCATCAGCGCAAATGCCAGATCATCCCCGTTAACAGTAATGCAGCGTTCCGCCCACGCAGCACCACGTCGCACGAATTGATGTACCGGCAAGGCATCAAAAAATTCATTCGCCACAAAATAAGCGGGGCAATCCGGCAAGCTATTCAGATTATCATGCCATATTACAGGTCCCAGTGTCTGTTTTTGTATCTCTTTCAATGCCGCTGAGGTTTCGATCAAATGAACCTGAGCGTTGGAAAAGCCAGGAACATGTCTGGTCGCACGCAGGATGTCCTTCATCAGGGTGCCGCGACCCGGACCCAGTTCAACCAGAAGAAATTCCGCAGGCGCCCCTTGATCCAGCCATGTCTGGGCCAGCGATAATCCAACCAATTCGCCGAACATCTGGCTGATTTCCGGCGCTGTAATGAAATCGCCAGATGCACCGAAGGGATCGCGCGTCGCATAGTAACCATAACGAGGATGCATCAAACACTGGTGCATGTATTCGGCAATCGTCATGGGGCCAGATGTGGCAATCTGTTGGATCAGCAGCTCACGCAGGCTCATGCTGTCGGGTCCGGCGGGCGTATTGGATCAGGATGATGCCAAAGATGATCATGGGCAGCGACAGAAGCTGACCTGCCGTCAGGCCATACCCCTGAATATGCACATAAAAGCCGATCGGATTGATTTCGCTGACAAACTGCGCATCAGGCTGCCGGACAAATTCGACCATAAAGCGGGCCAGACCGTATCCGATTAGAAAAACACCGCCGACAAGGCCGGGTGTTCTAAGCGCACCGCGTCGCCAGACCAGATAGATCAGAACCGCACCCAAAATCAGCCCCTCTAGCAATGCTTCATAAAGCTGCGACGGGTGCCGCGCGCATAGACCGACGATGTCAGGGCAGTTCTGCGCTGCTCGCCCAGGAAAAATCACACCCCACGGCAGATCGGTTGGCCTACCCCAAAGCTCGGCATTGATGAAATTCGCAATGCGCCCCAACAACAAACCAGGGGGTGTCGCCAAGGCAATGGCGTCACCTACAGATAGCTTTGGAATGTCATAGCGCCGACAATAGATATAGGCTGCTAATATAACGCCCAGAAAGCCGCCGTGAAAGGCCATGCCGCCTTCCCATACCATGAAGATCGCCAGTGGATCCTGAAGATACTCCATGGGCTTATAGAAAATCACATAGCCCAGGCGCCCCCCTAGAATGACCCCCAAAACCAACCACATTAAAAGATCGTCAATCTGCTGACGCGTCAGGGGTGGGGTATTGTTGGGCCATAAAGCAGGTTGCTTGGTCGCGCGGATCACCAGCGTAACACCTATGATGATGCCGACAATATAGGCCATAGCGTACCACCGCAGGGCAAAGTCGAAGCCGCCAATAGAAATCGAAAAGATCTCGGGCGAGATATCGGGGAATGGGATGGCTGCAAGCATAAATGCGTTCCTGCTGTGACGATGCGATAAAGTCAACCTTGTGACTTCGCCTTTTGCAGCCCATATATAAAATCAATGTGATGCTTAAGGGACGAATGATGCAGACCCGTAATAAAATTTTTGACGATATCTCTCAGTTGATGACGAATGCGATGGGCGTGGCCCAAGGCGCCAAAGACGAAGCCGAGACGGCCTTTAAAGGTATGGTTGACCGTTGGCTGGCTGATCGTGATTTCGTCACGCGCGAGGAATTCGAAGCCGTTCGTACAATGGCACAAAAGGCACGTGAAGAAAACGCAGCCCTTTTGGCACGCATCGAAGCGCTGGAAGCTAAGGGCAAGAAAAAATAGCCGAAAGCCAGCGGTTTTAACTCTTGCAAACTATCGGCTTTTCAAAGCTGTGAAAAATAGTTTAACGTTAAACAAATTCTGGGGATGAAGGATTTGTTTGTATGAACGACGGCGCGAATGATGGCCTGCGGCAGGCTGCACTTGACTATCACGCATATCCAAAGCCTGGAAAACTAGAGGTCCGTGCGACAAAGCCTTTGGCGAATGGTCGCGACCTGGCACGTGCCTATTCACCGGGTGTTGCCGAAGCCTGTCTTGAAATCCAATCCAATCCCGCCAGCGCATCCACGTATACCGCCCGCGGTAACCTTGTTGCGGTTGTTTCGAACGGGTCCGCCGTTTTAGGTCTTGGCAACATCGGCGGTTTGGCGTCAAAACCTGTGATGGAAGGCAAGGCGGTTCTGTTTAAGAAATTTGCCAATATTGATTGTTTTGATATCGAACTGAACGAAACTGATCCGGAACGATTGGCCGATATTGTCTGCGCGCTGGAACCCACTTTTGGCGCGATCAATCTGGAAGATATCAAAGCGCCTGATTGCTTTATCGTGGAAAAGCTGTGCCGCGAACGGATGAATATCCCCGTTTTCCATGATGATCAGCATGGAACGGCTATTGTGGTGGGGGCCGCTGCCAGTAATGCACTGCGCGTCGCCGATAAAAAATTCGAAGATATCAAGATCGTCTCAACGGGTGGTGGGGCTGCTGGCATTGCGTGCCTGAACATGCTGTTGAAATTGGGGGTGCGACGCGAAAACGTTTGGCTGTGCGATATCGATGGGCTGATCTACGAGGGCCGAGATAGCAGTATGACCCCACAGAAAGCCGAATATGCGCAGAAAAGCGATCTGCGCACGCTGGATCAGGTGATTGAAGGTGCGGATTTGTTTCTTGGACTGTCGGGCCCGAATGTTCTGACGCCCGAAATGGTGGGTAAGATGGCGGCGCAGCCTATCATCTTTGCTTTGGCCAACCCGACGCCTGAAATCATGCCTGACCTGGCGCGGGAAGTTGCTCCAAACGCTATCATCGCGACAGGGCGCAGCGATTTTCCCAATCAGGTCAATAACGTGCTGTGTTTCCCGTTTATCTTTCGCGGTGCATTGGATGTCGGTGCGACCGATATCAATGATGAGATGAAAATCGCCTGCATCGAAGGTCTTGCCGAACTTGCCCGCACCACCACCAGTGCCGAGGCCGCCGCGGCCTATCAGGGTGAACAGATGACCTTTGGGCCGGACTACCTGATCCCCAAACCCTTTGATCCCCGCCTGATGGGCGTTGTGGCCAGTGCAGTGGCCAAGGCCGCAATGGAAACCGGCGTGGCCACGCGCCCGCTAGAGGATATGAAGGCCTATAAGGCCAAGCTGAACCAGTCGGTTTTCAAGTCAGCCCTGCTGATGCGCCCTGTGTTCGAGGCGGCTGCAACCGCCAACCGCCGCATCGTTTTTGCCGAAGGCGAAGATGAACGGGTGCTTCGCGCTGCTCAGGCGATGATGGAGGAACACACCGATATACCCGTTCTGATCGGTCGCCCGGATGTGATCGAAACCCGCTGCCAGCGTCTGGGGCTTAGCATTTGTGCGGCAGACATGCAGATCGTGAATCCTGAGAATGACCCGCGGTACCGCGAATATTGGGGCACATATCATGCGCTGATGGCACGCCGTGGGGTCACCCCCGATCTGGCCCGCGCCATCATGCGGACGAACACCACCGCAATCGGCGCTGTCATGGTGCATATGGGCGAAGCCGACAGCATGATCTGCGGTACTTTCGGCCAGTATCTGTGGCATCTGAATTACGTCGAACAGGTTTTGGCGACCGGGGATATGCGCCCGGTTGGTGCGCTCAGCCTGATGATCCTGGAAGATGGCCCGCTTTTTATCGCCGACACGCAGGTTCATCCCGAACCATCGCCTGAACAGATCGCCGAGGCCACGGTTGGTGCAGCGCGTCATGTCCGCCGTTTTGGAATTACGCCGAAGATCGCGCTGTGTTCGCATTCTCAGTTCGGCAATCTGGATTGTGATACGGGCCGTCGAATGCGCGCGGCGTTGGAAATTCTGGATGCAGCCCCGCGCGATTTTATCTACGAAGGCGAAATGCACATCGACAGCGCCCTGGACCCGGAACTGCGCAACCGGATTTTCCCCGACGCCCGGATGGAAGGCGCGGCGAATGTCGTGATTTTTGCCAATGCAGATGCCGCCTCGGGCGTGCGAAACGTACTTAAGATGAAGGGTGGCGGGCTTGAGGTCGGCCCGATCCTGATGGGTATGGGCAACCGCGCGCATATCGTAACCCCGTCGATCACTGCGCGTGGATTGCTGAATATGTCAGCTTTAGCCGGAACGCCGGTGACGCATTACGGATAGCTTGAACAGCTATCCGTTCAGCTTTTTTGCAACGATTTCATTTACGGCCTTCGGGTTGGCCTTGCCGCCCGTCGCCTTCATCACCTGACCAACGAACCATCCCGCCAGTTTCGGGTTTTCCTTGGCCTTCTCGACCTGAGCCGGGTTGTCCGCGATCACCTGATCCACCGCCGCCTCAATGGCGCTCGTGTCGGTGACCTGTTTCATCCCGCGCTCTTCCACGATCTGCGCAGGATCGCCCCCTTCGGTATAAACGATCTCAAACAGGTCCTTCGCGATCTTGCCCGAGATATCGCCCTTGGCAATCAGCTCAATAATCGCGCCCAATTGCGCGGGGCTGACGGGGGTTTCGGTGATATCGTGATCCTCTTTCTTCAGCCGCCCGAACAGTTCGTTGATTACCCAGTTCGCGGCCAGTTTGCCGTCACCGTGGGTGGCGACCTCCTCAAAATAGGCGGCATTCTCAGCCTCGGCCGTCAGCACACTGGCGTCATAGTCCGACAGACTGAAGTCACTGATAAACCGCGCCTTCTTCTCATCCGGCAGTTCGGGCATATCGGAGGCAATCTCATCGACCCAGGCCTGTTCGATCTCAAGCGGTAGCAGATCGGGATCGGGGAAATAACGATAATCATGCGCCTCTTCCTTGGATCGCATCGACCGCGTTTCGCCCTTGTCAGGATCATAAAGGCGGGTTTCCTGATCAATGCTGCCGCCGCTCTCAAGGATGGTGATCTGGCGGCGAGCTTCATACTCAATCGCCTGCTGGATAAACCGCATTGAGTTCATGTTCTTGATCTCGCACCGCGTGCCCAAATGCGAAAAATCCTGCGTTTCCTGATACTTTTCATACTGACCCGGACGACAGACCGATACGTTCACATCCGCCCGCAGGTTTCCGTTCTGCATGTTGCCATCACAGGTGCCCAGATAGCGCAGGATCTGGCGCAGTTTGGCGATATAGGCGGCGGCTTCTTCGGGGCCGCGGATGTCGGGGCGGCTGACGATCTCCATCAGTGCGACGCCTGTCCGGTTCAGATCCACAAAGCTCATCGCAGGGTCCATGTCGTGGATGGATTTGCCAGCGTCCTGTTCCAGATGAATGCGTTCGATCCGTACCATGCGCGCGGTGCCGTCGCCCATTTCGACCAGAACTTCGCCCTCGCCCACAATGGGATGATACAGCTGCGAAATCTGATAGCCCTGTGGCAAATCGGGGTAGAAATAGTTCTTGCGGTCAAAGGCCGACCGCAGGTTGATCTGCGCTTTTAGCCCCAGCCCGGTCTTCACGGCCAGCGCCACGCAGCCTTCGTTGATCACCGGCAACATGCCCGGCATGCCCGCGTCCACAAAGGCGACGTTTGAGTTAGGCTCGGCCCCGAATTGGGTCGAGGCGCCGGAAAACAACTTGGCCTTGCTGGACACCTGCGCGTGGACTTCCATCCCAATGACCAGTTCCCAATCATGTTTCGCGCCAGCGATCACTTTGGGTTTCGGGGTGTCGTAGGTCAGATCAAGCATGGCTGTGAGTCCTTTGTCTGTCAGTGCGTTCTAAGACAGCCAGACAAAGGGGGCAAGCCTGCCGATAAAGCCATGTGATGCAGAAATTGCTTGAATGATGCTGCCAAGTTCTAAAAGCTGGTGACATGAGTGCATTGAAAACAGTTTTTAGTCTGACACTGCTGGCCCTTCCGATGGGGTGCGGTGCAGATACATCCGAAGAACCTTCGACCTATCTGCCTGTCATGCAATGGGATTTTCATGAACAAGGTCCGGACTGGACGCAGGCCAGTATGGATGCGCTGGAATCCCATGGTGCAGCTTTGACAGACACGGTACCCAACGACATCGCTACATGGTGTCCTGCTTATCCTGAGGCCAGTGCCGCCGAACGTCGCGCATTCTGGACTGGCCTTTTGTCGGCCCTGGCAAAATACGAAAGCACCTGGAACCCACAGGCCGTCGGCGGGGGTGGGCAGTGGTTCGGTTTGGTTCAGATATCACCCGCAACGGCACGTGGGTATGGGTGCCGGGCCAAGTCAGGCCTTGCTTTGCAGGATGGTGAGGCAAACCTAAGCTGCGCCATCCGCATCATGGCCACAACGGTCACGCGCGATAACGCTGTGGCATTCAAAGAAGACGGCCGCCGCGGAGGCGTCGCCGCCGACTGGGGCCCATTTGTCAGCGCGGAAAAACGCGAAAGCATGGCCGCCTGGACGTCGTCGCAAAGCTACTGCAGCTTATAAAGCCGATGTCTGGCGTGCTCTAAGAAGTACGGAATATGGCTAAAGCCACATGACGAATAGCCAGTTGGATTTTGATACCCTCCCTTGACTTAACCACTCAAACCCATACCCCGTGGTTTGGGGGCTGACAACGTGTCCAGTTACGGCTTTCTGGCTTTGTAAGCCTCACTTTAAAGGCCAACCACTTTGTTCCAATCCGAGATATACATGTATATGCGTTGGAATTCCGACGGTAGAAGCATGCGATTGTGCGCAACAAAATTACGAGCTTTTTCCAGTTCTGTCATTCGTTGTCGAATCCAAGCCTGGCTTGGCATTGTGTCTTTGAAATGCGCCCAGTTCTCGATGATGATCGAGGCTAAATCACCAAAATCGACAAACTCCAGACGATCGCCTTTGGCACCTTCTAGCCACGAATCTTTCTCAGCAGTTTTTTGGCGAGACTCGGCCATGCTCTTGACCTTGTTTGGAACAGAGTCTGTTTCCCACCATTCCGGGCTGACTTTCTCATCCAGGGTGTCTCGTATCAAAGAACGCACTTCATTCTCGAACGCATGCAAAACAGAGTACAAGCGAGCCATTTCGAGTGCGTCGTTTCTTCGCTGCACGCCAAATGGACTTAGAGCTTCTAGCAGCAGCTTCTCTTCGGTCTGGCCGATATCTGCTCCAACCTTAATTCCTGCCTGCCTAAAAATCTCCGACTCCGACTCAAAAAGTAATCCACGAAAGACGAAATCTCTGACTGAGCTACTCAATGATATGCTCCCGCAGGGATTTGAAGATAGCATTGTAAACTTCTATGTCTTTGGTAGCAGGTAGATGAATTTGGATATTATAATTCAACCCGATGCTATTTGGTTGCATCACTGGAATCTGCGGCTGAACGGAGTCTGTCGTTTCTTTTACTGCGCTGGTTGCGGACTTATCAGGTCTTTTAACTTCCAGTTCAGGTTCGCGTGCCTGAACCCCTCCACCTATAATCGATTGCTTGTCTGAAAGTTCATAGAGCGCCAAGAATGTCCGCGCGGCCCTGTCAGCTGATGTATCTGACATATTGTAGGTGCTTTTGTACTTACCTACGATCATGTCGAGATCGGCAGGTGAAGGCTCTCGTTTCATAACGAAAATATCACTATAAGCTTCTCTGACGGCTTCACCCAACACGATCTTCCAGCGGGTTTTGTCGAGGAAGTCCATGTATTGATTTGTTGGTGTCCCATCGGCTGACAAGAAACCGAGACCCTTCATCAAGCCGATTGTAGAATGCCAGTTTGATGATGTTAAACCAAGGTCTTTCAAAAAAGTTCGGTTAAATGTTGAAGGCGCTTGGCCTTCGCGCAACTTATCAAAAAATTCCCCAAGCTTTGTGTAGATTTGTGTCGTTTGCTTTAAAAGTGCCATAAAAATTTCCTATATAGATACCATCTATGAAGTGCTTTCGATTTGAAAACTATCTTTGAGTCGGTTTGCTCACCGTCAACGCACAATAAAAAAGTCACGGCACAATTTCCAGTAGAAGCGGAGAACGGAAATAGGCTAGGAGTAGCAAGCCATTAATATGCGTGATCAAGGCTGTTTTTTCACGGGGTACAACTTAATGATCTGCTGACCAGCGGCAAAAAAATGTAACTGATTTGTATAGAGTTTTCTGCTTCCCGCCTTGCTTCCCATTTTGAACCGCTGCACGCTTCAGAAAACCAAAAACCAACACGACCACGTAGCTCAACTGGATAGAGCAACGCCCTCTTAAGGGTTGATGAAGCTGAGACCTGCGTAAAGTCAGACCCAGCTTGGGCGTCGTGTCATTTGCACCAAAGACACAGCAGGTGCGTGGCGGCCGCCCAGGGCGAGTGTTGCGTCGCGTAAAACCCGAATGGCGTCTTCCGATTTGGCTGGTAGAGCCTTGGCGGAAATGGGATCGCCGACCGTGATCCGGAACGGTTGGCGGTGTTTGTTCAGCGTTTCATAAAACAGTGTGATGTCCCGCAGCGTGGGGTGGATCAGATCGAACAGATAAAATAGCGCCGAATTTCGGGCGCGGATATTGACGGGGATCACCTGTAGGTCGAACTTGCGCGCGATCATCGCAGCCGAGGCCATCCAGGGCCGTTCATAAAGACGCAATCCGCGGCGTTTGGCCAGTCGACCGGATGGAAAGATCACCCCAAGGCGGCCATCGTTCACGGCCTTGCGTGTATAGTCCATCGTGGCCCGCGTCTTGGCTATCGTACGCTTTTCTTCGCGCCACTCGACCGAGGCTATCATGGTTTCCATCTGCGGCAGAACGCGCAGGATATCCCCGTTGGCAAAATAAAACGCGTCAGACCGCAACTGACTGATCAGGTGGTTCAGAATGACACCATCAGCGATACCCGTCGGATGATTGGCGACAATCAAAGCGGGTCCGTGGCGCGGAATGTGCTGCAAGCCGCTGACCGTCACATCGCGTGCCAGCAACGCACCCAGACGATGCATGATCTGATCAGTGGGTTGGCTTCGAAACTCTTCTGCCAGTTCCAAAGTGCGCGCGTAGCCCAGCATATTGTGAAGCGCTGTGCGGGCTAAATGCGTACCTGGCCGGTCCCTGAACAACCAAGGGGCACGTTCCTGAATAAGGGGATCGATCCGTTCCTGCATGGGCCTGACACATCAGATAAATGCAACGTTTGCATGACAGGTGTGTATTTTTCACAGCGCTACAAGTCGGTCGGAAATTATCCGCCAATATCAGCTAATGCGCCGCACAGCCTAGGTGATATGGAAGGCCCGTTTTACGTCATCCAGCGCATCGCGTTGTTTGTCATTCATATCGTCGCCATTCGTCGATAGCGTATCGCGCAGAACTGTTAGCAGGGGGGTGAAAGCCTCGCCGCCGGTCATTTTATACAACTTGCGAGACAGGCGCGATACAGCCTGATCCGCACCACCACATTGGTTCATCAGCCAACGTCCCAAAACGGTCATTTCTTCGGCGTCCTTGTCGGACATACTTAGAACTGATTGCAAATTGCGGTGCAGCGCATTGCGATGTTCCTGGGTGGGATAATCATCAAGCTCAAGAAATGACACCGCCAGCGCCGCAATGGCAATCTTGGGGTCGTCGATATCTTCTACAGGATGAGTATTGGCGCGGCGCTTGAACCCAAATCTGCGAGCCGCATTTTTCACGTCCAGGGCGGCGTCGAATATGTCACCTGCGATATTGGCCGCATTCCTTGACCGCAGAACAAAGAAATATAGAGCAACGGCAGCACCTGCCAAAGCAATTAAAAATGGCATTTCAGTCCTTTACATCGTCAAGAATGGCACATAATCAGCCGTTCAATATGCGGCCCACCATTTCGGTTACATCGCGTGACAAATTCGGTGTATCTGCGATTCTTTGCAATGCGGCTTTCATCTTTGCCTGACGATCTGTGTCATAACGGCGCCAGGTCTCGAATGCGGTGCACATGCGCGCGGTGGTCTGCGGATTGAACGGATCCAACCGGATCAACCAGTCGGCCAACAGATCATAGCTTGCGCCGCTTGGATGATGAAAGCCAGCTGCATTTCCCGTTAATGCGCCCAAAGCACTGCGGAACCGGTTGGGGTTTTTCCAGTCAAAATCAGGATGCTGGGTCAGGTGTTCAGTAATCTCGGCCGCCTTTGCCGGGGCGGCATATGAAATCTGCAGGCCAAACCACTTGTCTATGACCAGTCGGTCGGCTTTCCACTGTTCATAAAATGATTGCGTTGCAGTGTCGGACTGATCGATATTCAACAAGCACCCGAATGCCGCCAATTGCTGGGTCATATTGTCAGCAGAATCATATTGCTTTTGCGCCTGCGCACCGCCGTCGGTCAACGAAATTAAGGATAAAACAGCATTGCCCAAGGCCCGTTTTCCCGCCGCTTCGGCATCGGGGGAGTAGGAGCCATCGACATGCATTGCTGCATAGATCCGCGGAAGAGCGTCCTGCATATGCTGTGCCATTGTCTGGCGCAGCGTTTCAAGCGCCTGATAAATCGCCATCGGATCGGGCGTGTGCCCCATGTCAAACAAGGTTTGTGCCAGTTCATCCTGTGTCGGCAGGCGCATAACAAGCGCACGAAAAGCCGGATCAAGGCTATCATCCCGCAAAACCGCCAACAGCGCATCAAGGAATGCTTGATCGGGCGCCGCACCTTTGGTAATCATGTCGATCAGGGTCCTACGGGCCAGCGCGCGACCGGATTCCCATTTGTTGAACGGGTCTGTATCATGGGCCAGAAGGAAGGCAGCATTATCGCCAATCCCGTCTGTTTCAAGAATGACCGGGGCAGAAAATCCGCGCAGAATGGATGGAATGGGCTTTGCCCCAAGGCCATCGAAGCTGAAACTTTGTTCGGCCTCAGTCATCTCAAGCACCTGGGTTTCCACGACCTCGCCCCCATCCGGGTTCAGCAGCCCAACCGCGATGGGGATGACAACCGGTTGCTTGGCCTCTTGCCCTGGCGTGGGTGGCGTATTCTGGCGGAAGGTTAGCGTATAGGCACCATTTTCAAATGCCTCACTCACCTTTAACCGCGGTGTTCCGGCCTGCGAATACCAGCGTTTGAATTGGGTCAGATCGCGCCCTGTGGTGTCTTCGAAAACCTTCAGCCAATCTTCGATTGTGCAAGCCTGACCGTCGTGACGGCGGAAATACAGATCAAGCGCTTTGTAGTAATCCTGATCACCCACAAGCGTTTTGAGCATCCGGATAAGCTCGGCCCCTTTTTCGTAAACGGTGGCGGTGTAGAAATTGTTGATCTCGACAAAGCTTTCGGGCCGCACGGGGTGTGCCAGTGGTCCGTTATCTTCGCGGAATTGACGCCCACGCAACGCCATCACATCGTTGATCCGTGCAACAGCCGCACTGCGTTCATCTGCGGTGAACTGCTGGTCGCGGAAAACGGTCAGACCCTCTTTCAGGCAAAGCTGAAACCAGTCGCGGCAAGTGATCCGATTACCCGTCCAGTTATGGAAATACTCATGGGCAATGATCGCCTCAATCCGTTCATAGTTGGCATCAGTTGAGGTTTCAGGCGACGCCAGAACGGCGGCAGAGTTGAAGATATTCAGCCCCTTGTTTTCCATTGCGCCCATATTAAAGTCGTCCACAGCGACGATGTTAAAGATATCCAGATCATATTCAGCGTTATAGAAATTTTCGTCCCAGACCATGGACCGTTTCAGCGCATCCAGCCCGAAATCGCACTTGTGTTCGTCCCCCGGGCGGACATACAGGTTCAGATCGACCTGCCTGCCGGACCGCGTGGTGAATGTATCGGACTTCGCAATCAGATCGCCCGCAACCAGCGCAAATAGATAGGCGGGCTTGGGCCATGGATCGTGCCATTCTGCCCAACCTTCGCCCTGCGCCACTGCGTTGCCGTTCGACAATAGTACCGGCAGGTTGCCTTCAATGCGTACAGTGAATACGGCCATCACATCGGGGCGATCGGGGTAATAGGTGATCTTGCGAAACCCTTCGGCCTCACACTGGGTGCAATACATACCGCGCGACATATAAAGACCTTCAAGTGCGGTGTTGGTGGCGGGGCTGATTTCAACCTCGGCCTCCCAGATGAATGGTGCGTTGGGTACATCCAGCTTTAGACTGTCGCCTGTCAGATTGGTCTGAACATCCTGACCGTCGACTTTGGCCCAGATCAGCTTCAGATGTTCGCCGTGCAGCATAAAATCCTGTGATGTCGCATCAGGGTTCGGACGAAATTCGATCCGGCTGATGACGCGCGTCGCATTCGGATCAAGACGAAAGGTCAGATGAACCGCATCCACCAGAAAAGCCGGTGGCGTGTAGTCAGCAAGATAAATCGTCTGAGGCGTATCGGTGCGCATCTTGGCCCTTTCTGTTTCGATCCTGACACGATGCTGACATAACGTTGTCAGCAGGCCTGTGCCAATGATGTGTCACGATATACAACAAGGAGCAAACCAATGACATTCCATCCTGATCATTTTACAGTTTGGGCAGAAATTCCGGTCACCGACATGGCGCGTGCAACTGAATTTTACGAAGCGGTCCTGCAAACCAAGCTGCGGTATGATGAAACCGGACCGAACCCAGTTGCCTACTTTGAGACCAAAGACAGGGATAAGGGCATTGCCGGTCATATCTACCCCGGCAAGCCAGCCACCAGGGGAACAGGTCCGACTATCCACCTGATCGCGCCCGGCAAACTGCAGGATACGATGGACCGTGTCAAAGCCGCAGGCGGAGAAGTGCTGTCACCTGCAATCCCGATCCCTGCCGGTGATTTCTTTTATATATACGATCTTGACGGCAACTCTGTCGGTCTGTTCGAGGCCAAGTGATGCGACGCGCCGACCGTCTTTTCAGGATTGTGCAAGATCTGCGGGGCGGTCGGCTGGTCACGGCGGAAAAGCTGGCGAACCTGCACGAGGTTTCAAAGCGCACGATTTATCGTGATGTCGCTGATCTGCAGGCCAGTGGCGTTCCGATCACGGGCGAGGCTGGCGTAGGCTATGTCATGCAGGGCGGTTTTGACATGCCGCCCCTGATGTTTACCCATGATGAGATCACCGCATTGGTCGCAGGCGCGCGATTGACCAAGGCCTGGGGCGGTCTTTCCATGGCACGCGCTGCAGAAGAGGCGCTGATCAAGATCGAAGCCGTCCTGTCTGAAGGTGATCGCGCCGTGATGGACAAGGTTGAAATACGCTCAATTGCGCCTGAAATGAATGATAAGTTACGCGCCAGGCTGGATCAGATCGACGCTGCTATAGAAAAGTGTCAGGTGCTGGATATCACTTACAGCGATGCGAACGGCGAACGATCGACGCGACATATTCGCCCGCTTGGGCTTTGGTTTTGGGGCAAGGTCTGGACGCTGATGTCATGGTGCGAGTTGCGCGACGACTTCAGAATGTTCCGAGTTGATCGCATCCAAAAGGCCCGCAGCGTTGGCCATTTTAAGCCTGATCCGGATAAGTCCCTGATTGCGTTTTATCATAAGGCAGAATGCGAAGGCATCGAAAATCAATAATGCTTGGAACTTTTTCTGCTGCGGTCCGTTAATTGGCCAGAGTAGTGCAATAAGGAGTTGATAATGTCTGCCCCCGATACAAACGTTGAAAAACAGCGCGAAAACCATCGTCCACCTTTGATAGGCATTGCGTTGGTCGTTGTATTCGCGCTTGTTTTACTGACATTACTGCTTGGCTGGACCTTTTATGCAGGTCAATCAGCCAGTTTGGCTGGCATCGAATAGCAGCAGCGAAAAGTTAGTCTTAACAATGCTTAAGCTTTTTCATCATCATGCTTGGAAAACAGCGCGGACCAAACAAAGTAAAGTCCGATGACAGCGCCAAGACCCATAAGTAAAAGACCAGCGTTTGTCATGCCCAATTGTTCGATCAGCCAATTCTGGGCATCCATAAACAATTGTGCCCGGCGATTGCCAGTTTGAGCAGGCGTACCGGAAAACAAAAGAAATCCTAGATATCCAAGGCTGCCACCCAACACAATCGCGCCAATTAAACTATAGATACGATACAGCATTTTACATTCCCTCGCTTCAATGATGCCTGATTTCGAAAGCAGATGACATCATAGTTTTGTGAAACATCGCTATGTCACTGCACGCGGAAAAGGAAGGCGTGGACATAAGTCGATTAAAATTTATCTGTTTGCTATGACAATTTTGCTTTGGTTCAAACGTGATCTACGCACACATGATAACGCGGCTCTGACGGCAGTTGGCCATTCGGATGCCGTTTTACCACTGTATATTGTCGAACCCGACTATTGGCGTCTAAGCGATACGTCTGCACGACAGTACGACTTTATCGCGGAAAGCCTGCATGAGCTAAGGCAAGCCATGGCCCAGTTCGGCGCACCGCTGATTGTTCGGGTTGGTGACGCGATTGATGTGTTTGGTCAATTCCATGAAGAGCATCGACTGACACGTATCATCAGTCACGAAGAAACGGGCAATCTTTGGACTTATCGCCGCGATCTTCGCGTGGCAGACTGGTGCAGGGCAAATGGTATCCTTTGGCATGAGATGCCGCAAAGTGGGGTGGTCAGACGATTAAAGGGTCGCGATGGCTGGGCGGCGCGGCGCGAACGTTTTGTCCGCGCTCCGATCATAGCTGCGCCAGTGGCGCTGAAGGCTATAGAATGTGATCCCGGCCAGATACCCACATCAGATCAGCTTGGTCTGAAACCCGATCGATGCCCACAACGACAAAATGGCGGGCGGGCCAATGGTTTGGCGCTTTTGGACAGTTTCCTGAACACGCGCGGGCAGACCTATCGCAAGGCGATGTCATCCCCAGTTCAGGGGGAATGGGCCTGTTCCAGGCTGTCGGCCCATTTGGCAGTGGGCACCTTGTCGATGAAGGAAGTCGTTCAGGCCGCAAACCAGCGCAAAGCCCAGGTCAAAGGCCAGCGTGATGGCTGGTCAGGATCGCTGAGTTCCTTTACCAGCCGCTTGGCCTGGCGTGATCACTTCATGCAAAAGCTCGAAGATGAACCCAGGATCGAAACCCACTGCCTGCATTCAGCTTACGAAAATCTGCGGCCGAAAGAACCTGACGCCGCCCGACTGCATGCCTGGCAGGTGGGCGAAACAGGCCTGCCGTTCGTAGATGCGTGTATGCGCTATCTGACAGCGACGGGTTGGCTGAATTTCCGGATGCGGTCGATGCTGATGGCTGTGGCATCCTATCACCTGTGGCTCGATTGGCGACCGACGGGCAACCATCTGGCGCGGATGTTTACCGATTATGAACCGGGCATTCACTGGTCACAGACGCAGATGCAATCGGGCACCACGGGCATGAATACTGTGCGCATTTATAACCCGGTCAAACAGGGCTACGATCAGGACCCAACCGGCATCTTCACCCGGCGTTGGGTGCCTGAACTGGCGGACGTTCCCGACGCATTCCTGCAAGAGCCCTGGAAATGGGATGGCGCGGGCCAGCTTTTGGGCAAGCGCTATCCACATCCGATCGTCGATGTGAAGTCCGCCGCCGCCGAAGCGCGGGACAGGGTCTGGGCGGTTCGTCGGGGGGACGCTTTCCGGGCCGAGGCCGCGCAGATCGTCGAAAAACATGCCAGCCGGAAAGACAGCAACAATCACTTTGTCAACGATCGCGCGCCGCGTAAAAATCCGCCGCGCAAACGCCCGGCGCGCACCGAACAACTGAAGTTGGACCTATGACGCGCCATCGCAAGAAATCCGACCTGCCCCAAAAGACCTGCGCAACCTGCGGCCTGCCCTTCACCTGGCGCAAAAAATGGGCCAAAGTCTGGGATGAGGTCCGCTATTGCAGTGAAAGATGCAGGCGCGAAAAATCGAACAAAGCCGTCAGACGGTCATAAACCCTGGCTTGGTTTCCAACTGTCGCGGCTGCCTTTGTTATTCTATGCGTTTCTGATCACGATCGCGACGGCTGTGGCCTGAACAATAAAAACACCCCGAACAGGCACATGGTCACGCCGGATCCACGCTGCATCCATGACAGTTTTCCCGATGCGAAACGCGATGCAAACCGTCCGACGGTCGCATAGGCAAAGATTGCGATAGCCTCAAGCGCCAAGAAACACAGACCCAGCAACGCGTAGCTTTGCCAATAGGCCTCGACAGACACGAATTGTGGAAAGAATGCCGCAAAAATCAAAATAGCCTTGGGATTGCTGATCGCGACCAAAGCCTCGGACCGGAAAGCAGACGTCGTAGAGGTCGCGGTATCGATTGTATCGGAATTTTCAAGGGTCGCCGCACTTCGCCAAAGCTTGATCCCAAGCCAAATCAGGTAAATCGCGCCCAGGACTTTGACAATGTTGAAAAGCGCTGCAGACGCGGTCAGCAGCAACCCTAGGCCAAGCGCACTGGCCGTGATCATGGCAATAAACACAATCAAACGTCCAACCGCTGCTTTTTGCGCAAAAAGAACACCATGTCGGGCGCCATGCGTCATAGCCAGCAGATTGTTTGGACCAAAAGCAAGGTTAAGCGCGAAGCAGGCGGGAACAAATATCAGCCAATCGATCATTCTAAACCCTTTGCTTGCGCCACATATGTCGCCTTTAGTGGTCGAACAGCGATGATGTCAATCGAACAGAGCATCGTCAGGCGATCAGTCTGACGCGTTATAAAGAAATACTTAACCGACGTTCAAAAACTCTTGGGGGTGGACCGGTTGCGTTACCCTGGGTCGCCTTCTAGGTTATTTCCCAACCCAAGGGAGGACTGAAATGACGGACCGCGTGGAACGATCAGGTTTGCAGGTGGATACGGCGCTGGCCGAGTTTGTTGAAAAAGAGGCTCTGCCGGGTACCGGTATTGCCGCGGACGCCTTCTGGGATGGGCTTGCGGATCTGGTGAATACTTGTGGGCCGAAGAACCGCGCGCTTCTAGAAAAGCGCGAGCAGATACAGACCCAGATTGACGACTGGCATAAGGCGCGCAAGGGTCAGCCCCACGATGCGGCTGCCTATAAGGCTTTTTTGGAGGACATCGGATATCTGCTGCCTGAGGGCGATGATTTTCAGATAGAAACCACGAATGTCGATCCTGAGATTGCGACGATCGCTGGTCCTCAACTGGTCGTGCCCATCATGAACGCCCGCTACGCGCTGAACGCGGCCAATGCGCGGTGGGGGTCGCTTTATGACGCCCTTTACGGCACCGATGCCTTGGGCGATCTGCCAAGTGGTGGCGGCTACGACAAAGACCGCGGCGCCCGGGTGATCGCGCGGGCGAAGGCCTTTCTGGATCAATCTGTGCCGCTAGCCTCGGGCACCTGGGCCGATGTTGCGGGGTTGCAAGCGGGTGAGGTGCTTCAGATCACCACCACTGCTGGTCCGACAACGTTGAAAGATCCTGACCAATACGCGGGCCATGCGGAAAACGACGGCTGTCAGATGGTCCTGCTGCGCAACAATGGTTTGCATATCGAGATCATGATCAACGCAGATAACGAGATCGGCAAGGACGACCCGGCCCATATCGCGGGCGTCAACCTGGAAGCCGCTCTGTCGACGATCATGGATTGCGAAGATTCAGTCGCCGCCGTCGATGGCCCTGATAAGGCACTGGCGTATCGCAATTGGCTGGGCCTGATGAAGGGCGACTTGACCGAGCAGGTCACAAAGGGCGACAAAACCTTCACCCGCAAGCTTTACGATGATTTCGAATATACCGCGCCGGATGGTCAGCCGTTTATGGTTAAATGCCGGTCGCTGATGCTGGTGCGTAATGTGGGGCACCTTATGACGACGCCCGCCGTGCTGGATGATGACGGCCACGAGATTGGCGAGGGACTGCTGGATGCGCTTTGCACTGCCATGATTGCGATGCACGATCTGGCCAAGAGCGAAGGCCCGCGCAATTCGGAAACCGGGTCGGTTTATGTAGTCAAACCCAAGATGCACGGACCCGAGGAGGTCGCTTTTGCAGATGAGATTTTCACAAAGGTCGAAGGCATCCTGGGCCTGCCCGCCAACACCGTGAAGATCGGGATTATGGACGAAGAACGCCGCACCTCGGTCAACCTTAAGGAATGTATCCGCGCCGCCAAGGCGCGGGTCGCGTTCATCAACACAGGGTTCCTGGATCGGACAGGGGATGAAATTCATACCTCGATGGAGGCTGGGCCGTTCGTTCGCAAGGGCCAGATGAAATCGACACCCTGGATTGCGTCCTATGAAGACCGCAATGTCGATATCGGGTTGGAATGCGGTCTGCAGGGTAAGGCGCAGATCGGCAAGGGAATGTGGGCGATGCCCGACCTGATGGCCGATATGCTGGACCAGAAAATCGGCCATCCGAAGGCGGGCGCGAATTGTGCCTGGGTGCCCAGCCCAACAGCTGCGACGCTGCATGCGATGCATTATCATCAGGTCGATGTCTTTGCTCGTCAGGACGAGATCAAGGCGCAAGGGCGTCGCGGCACGCTGGACGATCTGCTGACGATCCCTGTGATGGGGGGCGAAAACCTATGCGATGACGATATCGCGGCCGAGATCGAAAACAACGCACAAGGTATACTGGGCTATGTCGTGCGGTGGGTCGATCACGGGGTTGGATGCTCAAAAGTGCCCGATATCAACGATGTGGGCCTGATGGAGGACCGCGCGACCTGCCGCATCAGTTCACAGGCGCTGGCCAACTGGTTGCATCACGGCGTGGTCAGCGAAGACCGTGTGATGGCCGCGATGCAGAAGATGGCCGCCGTTGTGGACCGGCAGAACGCGAATGACCCGGCCTATCACCCCATGGCGCCGGAATTTAACAGTATCGCCTTTCAAGCCGCCTGCGATCTGGTATTCAAGGGGCGCGTGCAGCCGTCTGGCTATACCGAACCTGTGTTGCACGCCCGCAGGCTTGAGCTAAAGGAAAAGGGACACTGACATGGCCGATATCAATCTGAGAAAAGCGAAAAGCATCATCCGGGCGACATTGGCCAAAGGTCAGGAAATGGAAATGAAGCCCCTGTCCGTCGTCGTTCTGGATGCCGGTGGCCATGTGATAGCGTTTGAACGCGAAGATGGCGCCAGCCCTGGTCGGTTCGCCATTGCGCACGGCAAGGCCTATGGCGCGATCATGCTGGGCATGGCAGGCAGTGCGCAGATGGCGCGGGCAGAACAGCAGGCCTATTTCATGACAGCAATCAATGGTCTTTATGGCGGACAAGTGGTGCCGGTACCCGGTGGTCTGCTGGTCAAAGATAAAAAAGGCGCTGTGATCGGTGCAGTTGGCGTGACAGGGGACACATCCGACAACGACGCCGCCGCAGGTATGGCCGGGATCGAGGCCGCAGGTCTGACTGGCGAAAGCTGATCGCAATGGTTTTCGTCTTGGCCACCGAAAACACTTATTTGTGGTTGATAGCATCTCTTTGCAGTGACGTATCGCGTCAGTAGCAATTGCCTATCTATATCACATTGGGACTTCGATGCTGACATCATCGCACGACGCTATTCAGTTACTTGTATCCTTGGGGGCCCCAGAACGGCTTATCAAGCATCATGAACTGGTGGCTGAAGCAGGTGACTTGATTATAAAGCAGCTTGAAATGCTGAAAGTACCATTTGACAGTAACTTTGTACGCCTTGGCATTGCGGTTCACGACGCGGGTAAAATTGTGCATCCAAATGAGCTTGATGCTAAAGGAAACATGCATGAACAAGCCGGAGAACATCTACTGCTGAGCAGAGGTGTCCAAAAAGAGATCGCACGCTGCTGCCTTAGCCATGCACAATACGGCGTAATGCATGTTTGTTTTGAAGAAAAGCTTATCGCATTGGCTGATAAGCTATGGAAAGGCAAACGCGTTTCTGATCTTGAGCTACAGGTAATTGACGACACCGCTGCGTTGCTTGGGCAAGACAGATGGGACATATTTCCAGTTCTCGATAGCTGTTTTGAACAGATCGCCCAGGAAGGCGACACGCGTTTGGCGCGAAGTTTGTAGTGTTCAATTCGCTGTAGTCTCATTACAAAAATACGACACATTTCTATTTCTGCAAATTTATCCTAAAAACCGCCAATGACCGACACACCCAAATCCCATGGTCGCAAATCGATCAGTGCGACACTAAAGCCGCGTGAGTTGATGACTCATGCGCCCAAGCTGGCAGGTATATGGACGGCCAAGGTGATCACACTGTTTCCTGAGGCGTTTCCGGGGGTTTTGGGCGAAAGCCTGACCGGCAAGGCCCTGAAAGACGGGCTTTGGCAGTTGGAAACCGTTGACCTGCGGCCCTTTGGGGAAGGTAAGCATCGCAACGTCGATGATACGCCTGCGGGCGGTGGGGCCGGCATGGTGATGCGGGCCGATGTCTTGGGCCGGGCGATCACCCATGCGCAGCGGGACGCGCACGGGAACTGGCCGCTGATCTATCTGTCACCGCGGGGGCGGCCCCTGACCCAAGCGATGGCACAGCAGTTTTCGCAAGCCGACGGAATCACACTGCTGTGTGGCCGGTTTGAGGGCGTGGACCAGCGCGTGATCGACCATTTCGGATTTCAAGAGGTCTCGCTTGGGGATTTTGTCCTGACCGGGGGTGAGATTGCCGCACAAGCCTTGATTGATGCAACAGTTCGCCTTATACCGCGCGTGCTTGGGAATCACGCATCCACCGAAGAAGAATCCTTTTCCGACGGGTTGCTGGAACACCCTCAGTACACAAGGCCCGCCGTTTGGGACGGTCGCGCGATACCGGATATTCTTCAGTCCGGCCACCACGCGAAGATCACCGCCTGGCGCAGGGCTATGGCCGAAAGGCTGACTAAGGAACGACGTCCTGATCTCTGGCGGGCTTATTGTGCAAGGCATGGTAGGGACCCGGATGAAGACCAAGAGCTCTGAGGACGCGCAAATTTCGCGGGCAAAACCGTGAGCATTTATAGGAGTAGGTCAGATGAACCTGATCGCAGAACTTGAGGCGGAACAAGTCGCCTCGCTCGGGAAAGATATTCCCGATTTCAAAGCTGGCGATACCATTCGCGTCGGCTATAAAGTGACCGAAGGCACCCGCACCCGTGTTCAGAACTATGAAGGCGTGTGCATTTCCCGCAAGAATGGTGAAGGCATTTCCGGATCATTCACTGTTCGCAAAATCTCATTCGGTGAAGGTGTGGAACGTGTGTTCCCGCTCTATTCCACAAATATCGACAGCATCACCGTTGTGCGCCGCGGCCGCGTGCGCCGCGCCAAGCTGTATTACCTGCGCAGCCGTCGTGGTAAATCCGCCCGTATCGCTGAAGATACGACATACAAGCCCAAAAAAGCCTGAGAGGAGCGGGAGCCATGAGAAAAGAAACACATCCCGACTATCACTTCATCGACGTGAAGATGACAAACGGCGATATCGTGAAAATGCGTTCAACCTGGGGCAAGGAAGGCGACACGCTGTCGCTGGACATCGACCCGTCGGCGCATCCTGCCTGGACAGGCGGCAATGCCAAACTGCTGGACACCGGCGGTCGCGTATCGAAGTTCAAGAAAAAGTACGAAGGTCTAGGCTTTTAATCTGGTGCGATCCTGCCTTTTTTAGAAAGGTATACAGCATCTTACTAAAGAAGTTTTGCATCCATCAGAGATATCTGTTGGGTGCTTTTCTATTGTATACAGTTTGATATGCAAAAGTATTTTGAGGAATATAAAATATAATTTGGTAGCGCTCAGATTTCCAGGCAGGTGCGATGTAGCGATTACCGATTGGGAAATTGTTCGTTGGTAAACTTATGTGAACAAAAAAGTTGGTGCGTCTGACGTCAGCGCTTATGGGCCCAACTAGGGCCTGTTAACACTACCGTGTAATACATTTGTCTGTTAAGTATCTGTTATGAATGAGATATAGGTGGTTCGGTTTGTCTGAACAGTTTCAAGCCTTATCTTAGTTGGATTTTCCGCTCGGTTATGCCGCCACCGGGATTGGTCGCGACGGTTTGAGATATGCCTGATCGTGCGTTTGCCCGTCCAGCG